>JAVBMA010000053.1:0-23109 GCA_031553005.1 Paludibacteraceae bacterium
CTTTCCATTTATACTTTCCAAGTTTTAAAAACTTGGAAAGTATAAATGGAAAGAATAAAATATGAAAAGAAAAAATTACCTATATTTATCCTCAGCGAAATAAAAATATATTCATAAGATGAATAAGAAAAAAATATCTCCTTGGGCCTGGGTTCCATCCCTATATTTTGCAGAAGGAATACCATATGTGGTAGCAGCAACAACATTTTCATTAATTATGTATAAGCGGTTGGGAATCTCTAATGCCGATGCTGCCGTTTATACCAGTTGGCTTTATCTGCCTTGGGTTATAAAACCATTCTGGAGCCCTTTTGTTGATTTAATCAAGACAAAACGGTGGTGGATTGTTACTATGCAATTATTGATTGGGGCGGGACTTGCCGGAGTTGCATTTTGTATTCCTCTACCCTACTTTTTGCAAACTACTTTAGCTATTTTGTGGTTGGTTGCGTTCAGTTCCGCCACGCATGATATTGCCGCTGATGGCTTTTATATGCTCGGACTGGATCAGGAAAAACAATCTTTTTTTGTTGGTATAAGAAGTACTTTTTATCGTATATCCATGATTGTGGGACAAGGGGCTTTAGTTATGTTTGCAGGTCATTTGGAAGAAAGCACCGGGAATATACCGTTGTCGTGGAGCCTCACTTTTTATGTTTGTGCCGGATTGTTTATCGCATTCGCCATATACCATTTTTTTGTTTTACCCAAACCGGAGAGCGATAAGCCTGCTCAGAATAAAAATGCGTTGATAGGTTTTTTTTCTACTTTCGGCAGTTTCTTTTCTAAAAAAGGAATTGTTCTTTCTATTGTTTTTATTCTGTTCTACAGATTGGGCGAAGCTCAGTTGGTCAAAATAGCGTCTCCGTTCTTATTAGATCCGCGCGATATCGGGGGATTGGGGCTTTCAACCTCCCAAGTTGGTTTTGCTTATGGTACGGTAGGGGTTATATGTCTTACCATCGGTGGAATTGCGGGAGGAATAATGGCATCGAGGGGTGGTTTAAAAAAATGGCTTTGGCCTATGATTTTCAGCATGAATTTACCGAATCTGGTTTACGTATATATGTCGCTTTTCCAACCTCAAAACTACATCGTTGTTTGTAGCATGGTCGGTATTGAGCAATTCGGATATGGATTTGGGTTCACGGCATTTATGCTTTATCTTATTTATATTTCGCAAGGAGAGCACCAGACTTCACACTACGCAATATGCACAGGATTCATGGCATTGGGAATGATGCTTCCCGGAATGGTAGCCGGATGGATTCAGGAATCTATCGGATATTCTAACTTTTTTATCTGGATTTGTTTATGTACGATTCCGGGATTTATCCTTACCAAATATTTGAAAATAGATCCTAATTTTGGGAAAAAGGCATAAGATATTTTTATTTTTATCGTTATATTTAAAACGGTATCATTTTAATTTAAAACTCAAACGCCGGGTCGCGGAAAAATAAAGTATTCTTCTTTCCCGAGCGTTTTTATGTCTCCATACATTTGTTAAACAGAATAATGCCTTAACTGAAATAGAACTAACTGAGTAATAAAGATATTTTTATAAATACAAAATATACTAACCCTTTAAATTTATAATCGCTATGATGTCAGCAGAAGATTTATTAATGGAAATCCAGGATTGTGATGAACTTCTTTACACGTCACAGGAGGCAAACCTTATGTTAGAATACAGGGATGCTGTAAAACGGTTTGAAGCTCAGGAAGAAAAAGAGAAAGAGATTTGTAACAAATTAATTGCCGATTTTGAAAAACTGAACAAATTAATATTGGAATATGAAGACCGCATCAGCCTTACGGCTAATAATATTGTAGAACCTACTAGTTATGAAATTGCCGAAATGAAGAAACTTTTTGATAAAATAGAATCGTTGGACTTTGAAACTTCGGAATTGTATGAAGCTCTGATTGGAGAGCAGGTTTAAAAATTTTCAATAAAAACATAGAATTTATATAGAAAATAAAAGCCCGGAAACTTCGATTTCCGGGCTTTTTGTTTTTATATACAATTGCAATAGATTACAACTCCAAATCTATATTTTTCAATTCATGCCAAGGTAATCCTTGTTTGTTTAACTGTTCCATGAACGGATCCGGATTAAATTCTTCGACATTGTAAACTCCCGGTTTGCGCCATTCTCCGGTAACGAACATCATGGCTCCAATCATAGCGGGAACTCCCGTGGTATAGCTTACGCCTTGCGCTCCGGTCTCTTTATAGGCAGCTTCGTGGCTACAATTATTGTAAACATAATAAGTCAGTTCTTTGCCATCTTTCAAACCGCGGATACGGCAACCGATAGAAGTTTCACCGGTATAGTTTTCGCCAAGCTCACCCGGATTAGGAAGTACGGCTTTCAAAAACTGAATAGGAACGATTTTTACACCATTATAGTCAACCTCGTCGATACGTGCCATACCGATATTCTGAATCACACGCAAGTGAGTGAGGTATTCTTGTCCAAAAGTCATCCAAAAACGTGCACGTTTGAGAGTTGGAAAATTCTTAACTAATGATTCCAGCTCTTCATGATAAATCACATAGGATTCTTTAGGCCCGATATTCGGATAATCCAACGGTTTATGAATTGCATGTGGTTCCGTTTCTACCCATTTACCATTTTCGTAATATTTGCCTTTCTGGGTTACTTCACGGATATTAATTTCCGGATTAAAGTTGGTTGCAAAAGCTTTTCCATGGTCTCCGGCATTGCAATCAACAATATCGAGATATTGGATTTCATCAAAATGATGTTTTGCTGCATAGGCAGTAAATACACTTGTTACTCCGGGATCGAAACCACAACCCAAAATAGCGGTTAAACCTGCTTTTTTGAATTTATCCTGATAGGCCCATTGCCAACTATATTCAAAGTGGGCTTCGTCTTTCGGTTCGTAATTGGCTGTATCCAAATAATTCACACCACACTCCAGACATGCGTCCATAATAGTCAAATCCTGATACGGAAGAGCTACATTGATAACCAACTCCGGTTGATATTTCTTAAACAGGGTTACTAATTCAGGAACATTATCCGCATCAACACTATCGGTTTTTATTTTGACGCCGTAACGTTTTTCTATTTCCGTAGCAATAGCATCACATTTCGATTTTGTGCGGCTCGCCAAAACGATATCGGTAAAGATTTTCGAATTTTGCGCCACCTTATGAGCAACTACGGTACCTACACCTCCTGCTCCGATAATAAGAACTTTTGACATATTTTTTTAGTTACGAGTGTTATGTAAAATTTAATATTATAACTTAACACAAAGGCACGAAGAATACAAAGAAAAATTAAAACTTTGTGTTCTTCGTGCCTTTGCGTTAAACATTGCTATTTATCGTCGATACCACCTCCATAAGTGATAGTAATTTTTGTTCACCGGAAATCATATTTTTCAACATTATTTTGTTCTCTTTCATTTCTGTTTCGCCAATAATGGCTACAAAAGGGATATTTTTGCTATCGGCATATCCCATTTGCTTTTTCATCTTTCCGGGTTCCGGATAAATCTCGGCAGAGATTCCGGCATCGCGCACTTTTTTCAAACAAGTTAACGCGTATTTTAGTTCGTCTTCTCCAAAAGTTACGAAAATCAACTTTGTCGAATGATCCGTTTCCTTCGGATATAGGTCTAATTGATTCAACACATCATAAATGCGGTCGGCTCCGAATGAAATGCCCACACCCGACACGCCGGGAAGACCAAATACGCCTGTTAAGTTATCGTAGCGCCCACCACCTGTTATGCTTCCGATTTCAACATCTTTGGCTTTTACTTCAAAAATTGCCCCTGTATAATAATTCAAACCACGGGCAAGAGTCAAGTCCAATTCAATTTCAGTCTTTATATCCAACAAATCTGCATAATCCAAAATAGTTGCAATCTCTTCCACTCCTTTCAATCCGGTTTCGGAGGCAGATAAAACATTGCGGATTATTTCCAATTTTTCCCTGTTAGAGCCTTGTAAAAGAATGATCGGCTGCAACCGGGCAATGGCTTCTTCTGAAATTCCTTTGGAAGCAAGTTCTTCGTTCACCTTTTCCAAACCGATTTTGTCCAGTTTATCAATAGCAACGGTAATATCAATTATTTTTTCCGATTCTCCGATTACTTCGGCTATTCCGGAAAGAATTTTGCGATTATTTATTTTAAGGCAAACATTTATTTTCAAACGACGATAAACTTCATCGACAATCTGTATCAACTCCACTTCGTTCAACAATGAGTCGCTTCCGACCATATCTACATCGCATTGATAAAACTCGCGGTAACGTCCTTTTTGCGGTCGGTCGGCACGCCATACAGGCTGTATCTGATAACGTTTGAAGGGGAAACTGATTTTATCGCGGTTCATCACCACAAAGCGGGCAAAGGGAACGGTCAGGTCATAACGCAGACCTTTTTCGCAGATTTTATTTGCCAGCAGAGACGAGGCGTGCCCCGTCTCTACATTGAGCGGAACACCGGCAAGGAAATCACCCGAATTTAAAATTTTAAACAGCAACTTATCTCCTTCTTCTCCATATTTCCCCATCAATGTCGAAAGGTTTTCCATTGCAGGTGTTTCTATCTGCTGAAAACCGTAAAGACGGAAAACGTCTTTTATGGTGTCAAAAATATAATTACGGCGCACCATTTCCAACGGTGCAAAATCTCTCGTTCCCTTGGGTATAGAAGGTTTTGCCATCTCTGATTTTAAACTAAATTGAGCGGCAAAGTTATGAAAATTTTAAGGATTTCACTTTAAGTAGTGGGATTATTTCGTATCAGACCTGCTTCAAAAAAAACAAGTAGGTAAGAAAACAATTACGAGGAGAAATATACATTAATTTATCAGAAACACTATATGTAATATTATTTAATCCAGATTATATTATATATAGTTAAATTATTATAATAATTTAAATGAATTATCATTTATAAATGTAATATTTTATTATATTTGATTTTTCTCATTAAAGATATTTCCGCTATAATTAAACCGATCAATATATTAAAATTATAAATATCAACTATTTAATCTTACAAAAAAAATTAGAAATCCATATACATTTGTATTGATTTATATATTTATTACTTAATATAAAATACCTAATATATGAGAAATCATTGTATTCATATAAATACAAAATAACCATTAATTAATTCTTATTTTTAACCAAACTAAAAAATTAAAATTATGAATGAAAATCAAAAACAAGCAATTAATGTAAATCGCGGAGAAATATTCTCTGTGACATTACAGTCGATGATCGGATCTACAAATTATGGATGGTGTATGACATCAATGCCTAAAGGCATATCCTTGTTTGCTCAATGCAATGAACCTGCAAGTAGTGGAATAGGACCTGTAAATCAGATTTTTCATTTTCTGGCTATCATTCCGGCAAAAGATATGAAAATAGAATTCAAGCTACTTTGTTTGTCAGAGCCAGATAAGGTAGAAAAAGAATTATCTATAAACGTGTTCATCTCAAATACGGATAAAGTAAGGGGCTTAGGCGACTTTGTTCGCTATAGTGAAAATTCAGCTATTTACGAAGGACCTTCAAAAAAATGGTCTCCAAGTATGGTAATAGCTTATGCTGCTCCATATCCACAAGGTTATGGGGATTGCTGTAATGATAATTGCAATACTTTATATGGTTACCCGCCAATCGAAAAATATGGTTATCCTCCGGTAGAATTTAAATATGGCTATCCACCGACGACTGTGAAATATGGCTACCCTGATTGTGAATAAGGGGCGTCTGGTTGTTATAATGGGTTACTCTTAAAGGGGGGTAACCCATATTTCAAAAAAAATATTTTTGTCAACTAACTGAAAAAAAAGGGAATGTTAGATTTTGTTTTCAATGAGATATCCGGGAAAATAGAAATTCTAAATATATGTCAATCGAATTGGCTACAACAAAGACAAGCTGGTTATCGGCAATTTACCTACATAGATCTAAAATGCTATTTTTAAACTTATTAATGTAAAAAGTAGCGCCCCAAGTTAATTCAAAAATAAGACGCATAATCACATATAAGTCAATACATTACTTATTCAAATAAAGTCATATCAATCTATAATATTAAAAAAATGAAATACCAACCTCTTACCTGCGTTTGGGAAGTTACTATGGGATGCAATATGCGATGCGGGCATTGCGGATCTTCGTGTACCGAACCATTGTCCGATGAATTGAATACAGAGGAAGCTTTTTATCTGATCGACCAGTTAAAACAGATCGGTCTGAAGTGGATTACTCTTTCAGGCGGAGAGCCTTTGACCAGAAAAGATTTGCCTTTATTGGTCAAACGTCTGTCACAACATTCAATCATTGTGAATATGATTACTAACGGCTGGTTAATGAATGAAAATATTGCCGGAATTTTAAAAGAGAATGGAATTTCGACCATTGCTATTAGTATTGATGGTACCGAAAAAATACATGATTCGATCCGGAGAAAAGGATCATTTGCCCGTGCTGTTAATGCTTTCCGGATACTCCGATCCTTTGGAATAACCGTAGGCGCTGTTACTACGGTATCTAAAAAGAATATTGATATTTTACCAGAATTGCGTGATCAATTAATAGAAATGGGAGTTAATTCATGGCAGCTTCAGATTGGTCTACCTATGGGAAACTTTGTAAAGCAGCCAGATTGGCTGATTGAACCGGAACAGGTTAATTCCATTATCGATTTTTGCTATGAAACTTCAATGCAGGGCAAAATTAAGGTTTTCCCGGCTGACTGTATCGGATATTATACTGAAAAAGAGATTATTGTGAGACAAAGAACTTATGAGACAAATTATGCTCACTTGTGGGACGGTTGTAATGCAGGAATCAGAGGTTTTGGAATATTACAGAATGGAGATATCCTCGGCTGCACCTCAATCCGGAGTGCTGAATTTATAGAAGGTAATATAAGAGAAAGGAAATTAATTGATATATGGGAAGATCCCACAAAGTTTACCTGGAGACGTAACCTGAAGAAAAATAAGCTCGAAGGAGAATGCTCAAACTGTGCCTACGGAAGCAAATGTTTGGGAGGGTGTCCGAATACCCGGCTGACAATCAAAGGCAGTATTTATTCTGAAAACAACTATTGTTCGTATAATATAGCTCTTAAAAAACTAAAAAAAGTTCTTGCCTCTAAAAGTAATCATGAAGAATTATTCGAAATAGCTTTAAGAAATGCAAAAGAAAACAATTTTCAGGAAACCTCTCTTATCATTAATCGCTATCTGGAATTGCAGTCGGGCAATCCGGATGCATTAAAGCTACAAGGTTTTGCCGAATTTATGTGTGGAAATTATGATTTAAGTGAACGCGCCAACAGGAAAATCCTTGAGATATTCCCGGAAGACACCTATGCAATGAAAGGTCTTGGTCTTGCACTCCATAAACAGGGAAAATCTCAAGAAGGTATCGAATTCGTTGAAAGAGCTGCCAGAATTACAAATTATTCAGATAAGGATATATTGCATGACTTGTCGGTTATCCGCAATGAATTTTCACAAGCATAAAAAGAGTAGATTAAAAATAAAAATCTTACACAAAACAAAGAAAGTCATATGCCGTCAGAATCAAACCATTTATTCTGACGGCATATCTTTTTGCCTGAGAGTGAAGTATAAAAACAGCCAGAGCAAATTTTAATGGCTGGCAAGGGTATAATAATAGATTTCCCCTGACTGGCAGACTTATTTATTTACTATCTCAAAAAAGAGAAAATGGCAGGATAATATTCATTATAGTAATCTTCCAAACAAATTTCCCTCATAAACATGGATTCGGATTGTAATGCCCATAAATGAAAAGCGGAATTGGGTTTATGTTGAGGTAAAAAGTTGAGTAACTTATCCAAATCAAATTCGTTGGCAATAACCCCGGCGCTGGATAGGGATGCATCGTATGCATTGCAAGCCTGTTCTATATGCGTAGGTATCATCAATACAGGTTTTCCAAAATACATGGCTTCACAAACGGATTCAAAACCGGCTGTCGTAGCATATCCTTTACAACCGGACATATATTGCAAAAACAGCATATCATCCAAGGTATGAAAAGACAAATATTCATCCACTTTCGTCTCTTTTTCTACGTTCTTCTTGTCCCAAAAGAAATGAAGAGGCAATTCCGGATGTTTTTCGTGCCAGAGGATAATTTCTTCCGAAAATCCGCTATTTACCATATAACCATGCAGATAGTCTCCTTGTGAAGCATCCATTTGTAATACTTCTTTACGTAATAATGGCGGAACTACAACCAGTTTCTTATCTGGCAACGAAGGCATCGGCCGGAAAGAGAGTGCCAGCAACCGCGAGGCTCTCAAAGATGTCAGTTTGGTAAAAAACAATAAAAGTCGTAATTCGGGGCGATTTTCTTCCGGAAATTTAAATTCGGGATGCAAAAAAAGATATTGGTGGGCAATACATATATAAGGAGTTTCCGGGCAGAAAAAACCATAAGTCAGGCCTGCCAACAATTCATAAAAATTGATTACCAAATCGGCATCCGTCTCTTTTATTTTCTTCGAAATAAAACACATACTTTTCAGATAAACAGGCAATTTGAATAAATTATAAAGGATGCTTCCTGTTATATTCATTTGTTTATTTTTTGCTGTGGGAAGAAAATTGGGGCTTTCGAAAGAGTTAACAGGTGCATTTATTTTCTTTACAAAAAAGTCGGGCAACTGCCGGGCTTTGCTTTTTCCTACAAGAACGTCGACGACTTGATGTCCGTTTCGCTCCAACATAGATTTCAAAGAGAGTGCTTGTGTAAAATGCCCCCTACCCTCTCCTTGTATTATAAATAAAACTCTCATAATTAAATAATTGAGAATTGAAAGGTGAAAATAATTTTTCGATTGAGTTGGATTCTATGAATATTTACAAAGGATAAAAAGGTTTATTGCAATCAATTACGATTGGCCTAACTTGCTTTGTTTTAAATTCATAATAATCAATACCTTAAGAAACTTTTTGCAACAGGTTAATATCCTCTGTTTTTTGCATATCGGAATAAAGTTTCACATACCATTCGCCATCTTCCCTTTGAACTAAAGCTGACATGGTTTCTACCCAATCGCCGGAATTCAGATAGTGTATATCTCCGTAATAAGTATTGGCGGGCTGATGAATGTGCCCGCAGATGATGCCGTGGCAATGTTTTATTTTCGCAAGTGAAACCAACTCTTTTTCAAAATCGGAAATATAAGAGACTGCTGATTTAACTTTTTTCTTAATTTCCTGAGAAAGAGAAAAATAACTTTTTCCTTGTTTCATCCTGTAATGATTATATAATCTATTCAGCCAAAGCAGAAATGTATATCCCACATCGCCCAGCATGGCTAGCCAACGCATTTTGGACGTAACAGCATCAAAAATATCGCCATGAGTTACATAATAGGACTTGCCGTGGCTCTCATAGGTATAATCCTTCACAATAGAGAAATTGGCAAAGGCAAAAGGAGCCAACAGGTCAAGAAAATCATCGTGATTTCCACGGATATAGATAATCTCTGTTCCGTAGTTTTCCATCATCTTCATCAGGATTTTAAAGAACTGAGTGTGTTCTTTTTTCCATTTCTTGCCCGATTTTCTCAGCTGCCATCCGTCAATAATATCTCCGTTTAAGATAAGTTTGTCGCAATCGACGGATTGAAGGAAACCGGTTACTTCCTTCGTTTTAGAATGTTCCGACCCTAAGTGAATATCCGAAAGGACAATTGTAGGGTAATACGTTCTTAATGTCATAACTTTTTCTTTTTTAGTTATACAAAAAAACGTATTTATTATTTCGTTGTTAAAACAGGAATATTACGTTACGATTACATGCCAAACAAACTTTTATTTATTAAACCGCGAAGGTACAGAGGATACAGAATTTTAACAAATATTTTCTGTATCCTCTGTACCTTCGCGGTTTATTTGTCTATATAAACTTTCAGATTAAATTTCCGATTTCGATAACCTCTAAATTTTGAATCGAACTTCCGTCAATTTCAAAGCGGAGAAGTGTCCGCACTTTATGGAATCCATATTTTCCGGCAGCGCCGGGATTCATACAAAGTATTTTATTTCGCTTGTCGTAGGTAACTTTTAGTATATGCGAATGACCGCAAATAAAGAGATTCGGAGGATGGTTGTAAATTTCGGGTTTTACTTCGGGTGCATATCTACCCGGATATCCGCCGATATGGGTTAACCAGACATCTACACCCTCGCACATAAAACGTTGGTGTTGTGGATAGATGATTCGCAACTGGTGACCATCAACATTCCCGTAAACAGCCCGTAACGGCTTGAATGCAGCTAGTTTGTCGGCAATTTCGTTGGAGCCGATATCTCCGGCATGCCATATTTCATCGCATTCGGCAAAATATTGGTAATATTTGTCATCCCAATATCCGTGCGTGTCCGATAATAAACCTATTTTTCTCATCAGCGTTTAATCATTTTAGTTTGGACGGCATTTTTTTCCTTTCGTCCAAAAGCAGAGGATTGTCGTTTGACCGCTCCCTTTTCATATCTTTATGAACGGTTCCTTTTACAAAATCTTTAAATTCAACATAGTAAAGCAAACTCAATATCTTCCCGAGTTGTACCATCATGGCAACCGATCGAAAATCGCGTCCGTTGACCAGTTTTTTAAAAGTCAGGTCGGGATAGACCAGACGGAGTTCAAAAACTTTATCTTCCACATTTTTGTTGAACAGTCCACCATAAGTATAATGTACATTTTCATCATAACGTTGGAATGCAATATATCCGCGTTCGATTTCCAACGGTTTCCATTTTCCCAGTTTGAATCCAAACAGATAAAATCCGTTCCGGTATTCTTTTGTATCGGGATTGAACTCAAAGAATTTCTTTGAAAACCATGTTATTATGGAGAGAAGAATGCTGACTGCCAGAAAAAGGTACGCTCCTATCTGATATACTGCTATGATGGCTGCAATCAGCATAACAAAAAGAAAAGCAAATACCCATGCATGAAAAAAATTTCCTGTTATTATTTCAATGTTTCTATTTAGTTTATTCATCTGCTTATAATTTATTTTTCACATTAATGCCAGATGGAACACCCATATAATCATAGGCTCGTGTGTCAATTTTTTGATGTGGGTGTTTCATTTTACTTTAGTTTTTTCAAAAATACAATTTATGCTTTTCTATACAAAATTTAAACATCTTCTTACTATTATTCAATTCTTTAATTCATAAGGACTTTCCCATTTCTCTTCTTTCTGCATTTTTTCTGTTTTCTTATTTCGTTCCGTTATTTTTACTACTCCGATGCTTAGTTCGTATAATATGTAAATCGGGACAAAAACAAGCATTAATGTAAAAGCATCGGTGGTGGGAGTGATAATAGCAGCTATAATCAGAATAAGAACAATGGCATGTTTGCGATATTTTTTCATAAAGGAGGCGGAAAGAAATCCCAACTTGGAGAAAAGCCACGATAGAACGGGTAATTCGGACATGATGCCAATCATCAGCGAAAGCATCATCAATGTATCAATGTAGGAGGAGATGTTGATCATGTTTTTCACCTCTCCACTGACCTGATAAGTAGCTAAAAACCGGAACGAAAGAGGAAAAATAAGAAAGTAATTGAGAAGTACTCCGAAGAAAAAGAGCAAGCAGGCGAAAAAAATTACTCTGCCCGAATATTTTCGTTCATTTTCATATAAGGCGGGAGATACGAACCGGTAGATTTGATAAAGGATATAAGGAAAAACCAACAAGACACCAACGTAAAAGGCAGTGCTCATATGAATGAGAAATTGAGAAGGTAATTCCGTGTTTATCAGTTCGGCATGAAATTCGCCCGGACAGATCTCGGGCAAGGAAACGATCTGCGATAAGTAACAAAAAAAGCGATAGATAATAAAATCGGATTTGTAGGGAGCCAATATGATGTTGAAAAGCAATTCTTTATTCAGAAATGCAACAAGCATCACAGCTACGACAACGATTATTATCCGAAAGAGAACTTTCCTGAGTTCGTCCAAATGGTCCCAGAAAGTAAGTTCTTTTTCTACACTTTCATTCATCTGTTTATAATTTATTTTTCACTTCGATGCCAGATGGAACACCCATATAATCGTTGGTTCGTGTGTCATTTTTTTGACGTGGGTGTTTCATTCTTTTTCAGGCTCAGAATTCGGTTTACTTTTATCTTCATCCAATCCGTTGAGCCCGTCTTTAAAACTCTTGACTCCTTTGCCAAGGCCTCTCATCATTTCCGGAATTTTCCTTCCTCCGAAAAATAATAATACAACAAGAGCAATCACGATAATCTCTTGCCCTCCAATTCCCAAAAACAGTAATGTATTCATTTTTATAAATATTTTGTATCAAAAACGTACAAGCGCACGTCTCAATTATTTTTTGATTTTAAAATCCGAAATCGTCTATTTTTATATCTTCTTTTGTTTCTGTAACAAAAGGTTTTGCTTCCTGATGTACTTTATTTCCTTCGACATAAATGGCACGGTAAGGACGAACCGGACAGATAAATTCACAACCTCCGCATCCGACACAAATATCGGTATTAATTTCCGGAATTGTTAAGCCATCCTTATATGGAACCATTTTTACGGCTTGTGTCGGACAGTGTTCAGCACACGCTCCGCAACTTTGGAGTTTGGTCGGGACAATGCAAATATCTTCGATGAAGACTACGTACCCCATTTGTGTTTTATGTTTTTCCTCTTTAGTCAAAGGTTTGAGGGCATGATTCGGACACACATTCGAACAAATGGTACAATCAAAATTGCAAAAACCTTTTTCAAAAAACATAATGGGTTGCATCATACCGCCAATACCATATTCCATAAAAGCGGGTTTTAATACTTTTGTCGGGCATTTGCTTATGCATAAATGACAAGATGAGCAATGCCTCAACAAATGCTCAGTACTGAGGGCTCCCGGCGGACTGATTGGAGTCTGGTGCGTATAGGCTTTTCCTCCTGCCAAAAGATTTGCTTTCTCTTTTGCCAGTATAGAAGGAGTTGCTATTGCTGCCGTAACGCCTGCCAGCAGGAATTTTCGTCTTCCTTCATCGACAACTGCTGCTGTTTCGGTGTTTGCTGTTGCTTTTTTCAACGAAGTGTATTTCAGGGCATTAAATTTGCAAGTACCTATACAATTGAAACAATCTACACAACGGCTGTTGTCAACCGCTTTTCCTTTGGTATCAATACAGGATGCTTTACATTTGGTTGCACAAAGGCCGCAACTGGTGCATTTATCCGTGTCAATGCGTATTTTAAAGAATGAGTATTTTCCCAAAAATCCTAAAATAGTACCGACCGGACAGATTGTGTTACAGAACGTGCGTCCGTATCTCCAGGCGAAAAAGCCAATGGCAAGAAAAGTGATAATTGCTACAACAAAAGAATACACACTGAATATAAATATATCCACTATATAGAAAGTGTAATTTCCGAAACTTGTAAAAAGATAGGCTAACAAATTATTTCCTGCCATATACAGAGGCTTGAAAAGATGCGTAACCATCCTGCCGAAAGCGCTGTAAGGGTCTATTAATCCAAGTAGAGAGGTGATGCCAAATAAAAACAATACAACGGTAATAACTAATACAGACCAGCGTAGAATTGTTTTCGGTTTGCTGTAAGTGTATTTTTTCCTCTTTTTTACTACTCGGCGGGATAGCCGGCCAACAACGTCCTGAAATACTCCCATCGGACAAATGAAAGAACAATAAATGCGTCCGAAAAAGAGAGTCAGCAGGATAAGAAATATCAGGACAACAAAATTATGTGCTAATAAGGCCGGCACAAATTGAATGTGTGCCAGTGCATGAAATTGGTTGGGTAGAATTCCTGCAAAATCAAGAAAATAAAAAGTTATCAGCGTAAATAATATTACCGATAAAACTACACGTATCTTTTTGAGCATTTGAAATAAATTAAGAATTAAGAGTGAAGAGTGAAGAATAAAAAAACGAAAATATTCTTCACTCTTCATTCTTAATTCTTCACTTTCTAAGTTACATTTTTATCCGTTTGACATTTATACTTTGAATGTCCATAGTTCCGAGCTTCAGGTTTTGTCCGTTGGCTAAATGTCCGACGTGATCCAGAGGCATTTCACGTATTTGATTGAAAAATTTGGCAGCGGCAGTATCTACGGCTACGATGTCTTGTGACATGAAAAGTGCTTTCGGATTAACTACGTCGGCTTCCGATTTTCCCCGCGGACCGTTTTCTTTTAAAACCCGGTAGGCATCAACTACGTTAAGTGCAGGTTTTTTCTGCAATGTACACATATCGGCAATACATTGTTGCAGGTCGGTATTGTGAAAAATTCTCCTGTCCCAGCAAATCCCCATCAGGTTTTTCATCGAGATAGTAAGATTAGCTCCTCCGTGATGTTTTAAAATAGGAACATTAATCCAAATATCACTATCCAACAGTGCTTTGTGGACTTTCGCATTTTTAAGTTTTTTCCCTTCGGGAAGCGATATTGGGCTATAATAGGACTCTTCATTGGCAGGAATCACCTTTGCTCCGGCAGCCTTTGCAGCATCTTCTATGCCACTGTTTTTGTAACATTTTACCCAATCGTCGCAAGTATGGTCAAATACAATTACCTCTTTTGCTCCGGCTGCAATGCATTGGCGCACAATCTCGGAAACTAATTTCGGATTGGTATTTCCTGCCAATTCGGGCGTTTTATCCCAACCGATATTGGGTTTCACCACTACCTTATAGCCTTTTTTCACAAAGCGGCTCATCCCTCCGACTTCGGTTATGGCGCGTTTGAACATTTCGTCGGGTTCCCCTCCCATCACTGCCACCAAATCCACAGAACGTCCTGTTTGTGAACTTTTGACAGTCTGGGCTAATATGTCCAATCCGCCATTCGCTTTCAGTGTAAATGCAGCTCCGGTGAGAGCTACTGCTTTTAAAAAATCGCGTCTATCCATATTTATTTAGTTGACAAGTAGACCAGTAGACGAGGAAACGAAGAAGTATATCTATTGAATATACTTATCTATCGGTTTACTCGTTCACTTGTCTGCTTTTTATAATATCCAAGGAAACCGGAAACAGCTTTCATTATACAAAGCATAATCGGCTTTACCGTTTACTGCAAATGTTTTTATCAGCTTTGCATCACGTAACAGGTCACAGGCCAAATGCATCGATGCCCCAGTCCTCACCCTATCGTCTACCAGTAAAATTGTTTTGTTTTTAAATTCAAAATCAATCGACGACATTAATTGAGGACTGTTATATTTGGGTTTCTGGTTGCTATCGCGCAGGTTAATCTTTAATAGATGAATATCGATATTGAGCCGCTGGTTAAGTATAGCTGCCGGAATAATTCCACCATTCGCTATGGCTACAATCATATCAAAATTTTCATTAAAGGTAATGGTACGAAATCGCTCCATTATCTCTTCGAACGTTCTACCTTCCATAATAAATCAGAGTTTAGCGATTATTTTCAATATATAATAACCTCCGAATACCTGAATCAGCATTCCGGGTATTCCTATTCGGAAGTCTTGTATAGCTACAAAAAAGTCTTTTACTACAATCCATTCGACAAGCGTACCTATCAGCTGATAGGATAATACGGTGCAGAGCAAGGCAAGGATTGAAATTTTTCCGGTCTTGTGGGCTGCGTAAGCGGCCGCTCCTGCCAGAAGGGTGGATTTGGCAAGGATTACAGGCAATACTGCAACTGCCGGCATCCCGAACAATGCACTATTCACAAGTGGTGAAAGTATGGCTGTCAGCAACCCTACCCTCAATCCATATTTATAAGAAGCAATTAAAGTAAAAAAATAGATGGGCAACCATACTAATCCGCCTCCGGGAATAAGATGGCAAAGTTGAGGCAAAATGATATTGCCTGTAATAAATAATAAAGCAAACAGATATGTTTTTGCTTCACGATAATTTAAAGAATAAAGTTTCGCGGTTGTTTCCATGAACGGGTGTCTTTTTTTTAATAATTGGCACTGTTGTGCAATATATTATTTTTCTATGTTAAGTAAACAAGTAAACCAGTTAACGAGTAGACAAGTAAACGAAAAAATATTCTGATTATCCGATAAATAGAAAAGCTGTTTACTTGTCTACTCGTTAACTGGTTTACTTAACTTATAGACCAAATGTAGTATTTTATTTCAAAAAAACAATAAATACAAAAGCACGGGACCACAGTGCTTTTTAATTATTCTCTGTGTCTCCGTGCTTTTATTTAATTTATAAGTTATTTATTATTAGCGACTTTTCAGAAATTCAGTTACATTTTTTTCAATGCGTTCTTTTAATGAATTGGAATCTGCTTTTATGAATTTTTCACCTACAATGTTTTCATATAATTCTATGTAGCGGTCGGAAACGCTTTGACAGTATTCCGGAGTCATTTCGGGCACTTTTTGACCATCTTTACCCTGGAAACCATTAGCCATCAGCCATTCTCTTACAAATTCTTTGGAGAGTTGTTTTTGGGCTTCTCCTTTTTCAAAAAGGGATTGGTAGCTGTTTTTATAAAAATAGCGGGAAGAATCCGGCGTGTGGATTTCATCGATTAAAATGATTTTTCCGTCTTTTTTACCGAATTCATATTTAGTATCAACAAGAATCAATCCTTTTTCGTCTGCCATCTGTGTACCTCTTGCAAAAAGAGCTTGTGTATATTTTTCAAGTTGTTCGTAATCTTCTTTACTAACAAGTCCTTGGGCGATAATCTCTTCTTTGGAGATATTTTCATCGTGACCTTCATCAGCCTTGGTCGTAGGAGTGATAATAGGCGAGGGAAATTTCTGATTTTCTTTCATCCCTTCCGGCAATTTGATGCCGCAAAGTTCGCGTGCTCCTGCTTTATATTCCCGCCATGCGCTTCCTGTCAGGTAACCACGAATTACCATTTCCACTTTAAACGGTTCACACTTCAACCCTACGGTTATCATCGGGTCGGGCGTTGCCACTTTCCAGTTAGAGACAATATCAGAAGTCGCATCTAAAAATCTGGCTGCAATCTGGTTTAATACTTGTCCTTTGAAAGGGATTCCTTCAGGAAGAATTACGTCAAATGCGGAGATACGGTCGGTTACAACCATTACCAACAATTCGTCGTTGATGTTGTAAACGTCGCGTACTTTTCCGTGATAAACACTTTTTTGTCCGGGGAAATTAAAATCTGTTCTTGTTAATGCAGTTTCCATATGCTGAATATTAATTGCTTTAAATATATTGTCTGTTTTCCGATGCCAAAATTAATTATTATCACGGATTATCGTATTTCAAACCCTGTGATATTTTCAACGAAAATCAAGCTTTCTTTTTGACCTCTTTTTTTATATTTTTCAATTTCTCTTCATGGGCATCGTATGCTTCGACAATTCGTTGTACCAATTTATGGCGAACAATATCCTTTACATCAAACTCTACTTTGGCAATTCCTTTTACGTCTTTCAATATCTGTAATGCCTCGACCAGACCTGAACGTTGGTGAGACGGCAGGTCTATCTGCGACATATCGCCGGTTACTACGATTTTGCTGTTCATTCCCATACGGGTAAGGAACATTTTGATTTGTTGAGTAGTCGTGTTCTGGGCTTCGTCCAAGATGATAAAAGCATCATTTAATGTTCTTCCGCGCATAAAAGCCAATGGAGCAATCTGTATCGTACCGTTTTCCAAAAACTCTTTCAGTTTGGAATTGGGTATCATATCTTGCAAGGCATCATAAAGCGGTTGCAGGTACGGGTCTATTTTTTCCTTCATGTCTCCGGGAAGAAATCCGAGCTTTTCTCCGGCTTCTACTGCCGGACGGCTCAATATTATTTTTCGTATCTCTTTATTTTTCAATGACCTGACAGCTAAAGCAATGGCCGTATACGTCTTTCCGGAGCCTGCCGGACCAATAGCAAAAAGTAAATCGTGTGATTCAAAATCCTTCACCAGTTTTTTCTGGTTAGGCGTGCGGGCAATAATGGGTTTTCCGTTTATCCCATAGATAATCAAATCATTTTGTTTGGTTTCGGAAGGCGCTTTTCCTTTTACATAATCGATAATTACTTCTTCGGACAGCGAATTATGCTTAGCACAATATTGTTCAAGTGATAATATAATCTCTTCAAAGCAGGCTATTTCACTCTCCTCGCCAATTGCTTTTATGGCATTGCCTCGGGCTATGATTTTTATTTTCGGGAAAAGGTCTTTTATTAAATGGATATTGGTATTGTTTGCCCCGTAAAATATAACAGGGTCAGCGTTTTCTATCAGAATTATTTTTTCTATCATCTATCTGTGTTCGCGGTTAAAAAGTATTTTAAGTTACGAGTTACTTGTTACAAAGTTACAAGAAAATGAAAAGGAAACAAGAGGATAATCAGGCAAGTTCGAGAGTAATATTTCTAAATTTATTGAGAGCAGCTCCAATTTCTATTTTTTCCCTGTGTTTACACACAGAGCTATATAATGTCAGCCCTTCGGGCTTTGTATTTTGATGTTTTATTCTTCTTTCATTTACCATATATACTAACTTGTTTTCAATACTTGTAACTCGTAACTTTGTAACTCGTAACTTTATTACTCCAAATGTATTCAACTCTTAAGATAAATAATTGTTCGTATAGCTTCTCTGATTTGAAGCGGGCAATTGAAGCAGGAGCTTTGTTTAATTCCGGCGCGGAATGGGAAAAGGATTTACTCTTTTTCCTGAGAGAGTGGATGGATGATAGTGAGTATGTGACGGGAAAAACTTCAGGTTCTACCGGAATACCAAAAACAATCCGTCTGTCAAAAAAAGCAATGATTGCTTCGGCATTGCAGACTAATCGTTTTTTTCAATTGCAAAATGGTGATAATGCGCTGCTTTGCTTGTCTGCCAATTATATCGCAGGAAAAATGATGATAGTGCGGGCTATTGTCGGCGGACTTAATTTAATTACGGTTTCTCCCTCTTCGGCTCCTCAATGGGAGGGTTCTGTAAGATTTGCGGCAATGGTCCCATTGCAGGCGCAAGCGTTGCTTAATACGGAGGAGGGACGGAAACGGCTCGGTTCTATTGATAAGTTGCTTATTGGGGGAAGTCCGGTTTCGGATTTGCTGGAGAAAGAGTTATATAAACTTCCGGTAGCTGCGTATTTAAGTTATGGAATGACCGAAACGGTTTCGCATGTTGCTCTTTGCCGGATTGAGGATAATGGAGTAAAAGAAAAAATCTATAATGCACTGCCGGATGTTACTTTCAGGACAGATGACAGGGATTGCCTTGTAATCAATGCTTCGTATCTTCAACATGAGCCTTTTGTAACTAATGATGTGGTAAAACTTCTTTCCGCAACATCTTTCTCTTGGTTGGGACGGTGGGATAATGTAATAAACTCGGGCGGAATAAAATTTTTCCCTGAAGAGATTGAACGAAAGATTGTAGATTTGATAGAAGTTCGCTTTTATATTACTTCTCTTCCTCATACACTACTCGGGCAACAGATTGTACTAAAAGTCGAAGGCTTGCCATGGAGTGAAGAGAAGAAGAGTTTACTTTTGGAGCAACTAACATCCCGACTGACAAAATACGAGATTCCTAAACAGATTTTATTTGTAAATAAATTTGAAGAAACTACTACAGGGAAAGTTATACGAGTTTAGATTTATCATAATAAAATAAACCACGTAGGTACGGGCAACACGATAGAAAAAAACAAATAACGTCCATGTTCTCCGTGTCTTGTAACGAAAAAAGTCCATTGATACAATGGACTTTTTTCGTTATTGATAATTCTAAATTTAGACGTATTCTTCTCCAATCTGAACTTTCGTATCGTTTACAAATTGGCGTATCCGTTGTTCTTGACTTTTCTTACAGATAAGGAGCACATTATCGGCTTCGGCAATGATAAAATCCTCAACACCTTGCACTACTGCCAGTTTCCCTTCCGGAAGCACAATGATATTGTTTTTGCTTTCGTATAACAGGGATTTACATTTTAGAGTTACATTTTTTTGTTGGTCCTTATCCGAAAGTTCGTACAACGACCCCCAAGTTCCAAGGTCAGACCAACCAAAGTCGGCAGAAAGTACATATACATTCTGGGCTTTTTCCAAGATTCCGTAGTCAATGGAAATATTTGTGCAGGAAGAGTAAATTTCGTTGATAAAACTTTGTTCCTGAGGCGTATTATAATACTCTTTTCCGGATTTGAATTTTCCAGCCATCTCGGGCAAATATAAATCGAAGGCTTCTGCAATCGCATTTACATTCCATATAAACATACCTGAATTCCAGTAAAATTCACCACTTTCAAAAAATATCTTTGCCAGTTCCAGATTCGGTTTTTCCGTAAAAGTTTTTACTTTAAACAGATTGCTATGTGTCTCACTTTTTTCGCCTACCTGAATATAACCGTATCCGGTTTCCGGTCTGCTTGGTTTGATTCCCAATGTCAGCAAACATTTGTTTTCGGCCGTGAATGCAAGTCCCTGATTGATTTTATCTACAAATTCGTCTTCCTTTAATATCAAATGGTCAGAAGGTGAGACAATAATATTGGCATTATCATTTACCGCTTTGATTTTATTTATGGCGTAGGCAATACATGGAGCCGTATTTCTTCTGGCAGGCTCCAGCAATACCTGGTTTTCGCTAAGCTCGGGCAGTTGCTCTAAAATCAGGTTTTTATACCTCAGATTGGATGCGATATAGATATTTTCGACAGGCACTACCCTGCGAAACCGGTCAAATGTCATCTGAAGCAATGTCCTTCCCGTTCCGAAAAAATCCAAGAACTGTTTTGGCCTTTTGTCTGTACTGAAAGGCCAAAAACGACTACCGACTCCTCCGGCCATAATTACACAAAAATTATCTTTCATATAAATTATAATTTATTTTTACACTACAAATTAATTAAAGCCCTCATATCCGGAGCCTTACTAATATATATCTTTAACTTTTAATTGGATTAACTACTTATTTTCCGACTAAGAAATGTTTAATGAATAACTCTTTCATTAGCTGTTTACTGCTTATCAACGAAGATAAATCATTTTATGTTTTTGCGCAACGAAAAAGAAAAATAGTTTATATAAACAGAAAAAATACCCAAAGTATTTGTCGGTTTAGAAAAATGGTTTACCTTTGCAACGCATTTGAAACAATGCCCAGATGGCGGAATCGGTAGACGCGCTGGTCTCAAACACCAGTGGATTCACTTCCATCCCGGTTCGACCCCGGGTCTGGGTACATCCAAGAGAGCTAATTCTTTAAAAAATAAAGAAATTAGCTCTTTTCTTTTTAAAACTTGTACTACGTTTGCACCTATGGATTACCGTATTCTAAAATCATCTACAAAAACAAGAATATTTAAAGAGAAGATAAATTTATCTATCAGTAGATTAGCTGTTTGACTAATCTACTGATACTATTATCTACCAAGTGATTATCTTATCTATGATAGCTTGTTGTTCAGAACTGCTTCTTCGCAGATAAATACGGGTGGTTTCTATGCTTTCATGCCCCATCAGGTCAGCCAGTAAAGAAATATCATTAAATTTCTCCAAAAAGTTCTTAGCAAATCTATGCCTGAACGAGTGGGGATAAACTACTTTCTCATTCATTCCGTACTTATTGGCATAGTTTTTAAGCTGTTGGGATATTCCACGTGTTGTAATTCTTTCACCATACCTATTCCGGAAAAGATAACCGGAGTTTCTCCGGTGCTCTTCCATCCAAACGATGGTTTCGTCTTTGAGCAACTTTGGGATGTAGATTCGCCTGATTTTACCACCTTTCGTATAAATATCGTAGTAGCCAAAATAGATATGTTCCACTTTTAGCTGAATAAGTTCGCTTATTCTCGCCCCGGTAGCGGCTAAGAAACGAACAACAAAGTACCATGTTAGGTTTTCTTCCTTCTTCAACTTCTTCTTTAGGAACATATAATCCGCATTGGTGATTACATTTTCCAAGTAAGAACGCTGTTGTACTTTCACAGATTTAAGGCGAAGTTTCGACTTACCCAAATATTCAAGGTACTTATTGATTGCCTGAATTCTAAGATTAACAGTCTTAGGTTTATAGGTCTCAATCAGATACGTTTTATAAATCAAGAGGTTTCGTTTATTCAAATCCTTGTGCCTCTTGTTGTACTCATTTACGGCATACGAATACGCTGCAACGGTGTTTTTCGCCATATTCGCTTGCACGAGTAACGTTTCAAATGTCTCTTTTGTCATATTAATTATTTTATTGGGAACGACATTGCCCCATTAACAAACTACTATAAATTCATTGAATTCCTATTATGAGAAGTTTATCACTACTGGAGAGGTAAAATGTATTGATAAGGAGATACCGTTTGAGATTCCGGAGAGGTGGGAATGGTGTAGGCTAGGGCAGATTCTGACAATCAAAGGAGGGAAACGAATACCTTTAGGAGCCACCTTTTCGACAAAAGCGACCTCACATATATACATTCGCATCACCGAAATGAAGAATAATACTTTGGTGGCTTCTGGTTTAAAATACATCAGCGACTCAGTTTACAACAAGATAAAGAATTATACAATAAACAAAAATGATTTATATTTGACTATTGCAGGAACTATTGGATCTGTAGGTATTGTACCAGAAGAATTTGATGGAATGAATCTTACAGAAAATGCTGTAAAGCTCACTAATATTCTAGTTAATAAACTTTTTTTAGTTCATGAAATTTCCTCACAATTTGTTCAATTACAATTTGTTGATAAGACAAAACAAATGGCTCAACCTAAGTTGGCTATTGAGAGAATTTCAACAACATTAATTCCAATCCCTCCACTTACAGAACAAGCTCGCATCGTAACAAAAATTGAAGAACTAATACCCATAGTTAACAAATATGATAAATATCAAAAAGCGTTAGATAACTTAAATGACAAGATACAGGATAGATTAAAAAAATCTATCCTCCAAGAGGCAATTCAAGGACGGCTTGTTCCTCAAATTGCTTCAGAAGGGACAGCGCAAGAATTACTTGAACAAATTAAAGTCGAGAAGCAGAAACTCGTAAAAGAAGGCAAGCTAAATAAATCAGTCCT
>JAVBMA010000029.1:0-47378 GCA_031553005.1 Paludibacteraceae bacterium
CACTCGTTCGCTTTCGCAACCGCTGTCATTTTTTTGGCTTACCCAGTAATAGTAGGTACCGGCGGTGCTCTTGTCCTGGCTAGGGGCGCTAGTGCTTCCCGATGGGGAGGTTTCTGTGGCATACCAATAGAGGGTATGACCGGAATCTGCTGTTGCACCTGAAGCTATGGTTTCCGGATTGGGGGACGAGTCTTTCAACATGTCTACCGGAGTGGTGTTAGGTGCTAACGGTATTGCATCTACCGTTACTTCATAGGTGTTCATGCTGCCATAACAAAGGGTTAACGCATCTTGAACCTTGTAATAGAAGGTATAAGGCGAGTTAGTTGCTGTTTGGGTGACAACAGACGGTTCCGTGCTTACGGAACTGCCGAGTGCATCATCATACCAAATAATGTTATAGCCTCCCATTGTTTTACTTGGTTCTGTGGTCAACGTGCCTTCACAGAAGGAGGCCGGATTGGTCAGCTTATCGGTTGGTAGTGAATTCACAGTAATCGTAATATCATCACTATAAACCGTTCCACAATCACCTCCGGTCGCAGCTCTACGAAATTGCATAGTAGAGGTTAATATTCCCGGAGCGTAAGTAATTGCTGTAGCACCAGCAATATCAGCCCATGTAGTACCATTGTCCGTACTATATTGCCATTGATAGGCATAAGTTCCAAAACCGCCACTGGCAGCCGCTGTTGATGTTAGTTCATCCGCCATTGCATTATAACAGATAGTTTGATTATCAGCGATAACACCCGGCTGTAATTTGGGTTTGACTGTGATTGTTATTGCATTGGAATAAACAGCATCACATGCACCGTCCGAATTTCTTGCCTCGCGGCGATATTGTGTTGTCGTAGTTAATGCAACGGGAGTATATGCAGATGCCGTAGCACCATCTATATTTGTCCATGTTACTCCATTATCCGTACTGTTCTGCCACTGGTAAACATACGTTCCTATACCGCCACTGGCGGTGGCAGCCGAAGTCAATTCATCCGGTATGGCATTGTAACAAATAGTTTGATTATCAGAGATTGAACCAGGTTCCAATTCCGGATTAACAGTTATTGTTACGGCATTGGAATAAACAGGGTCACATGTACCATTCGAATTGCTTGCTTCACGACGATATTGTGTTGTAGTGGTTAATGTACCCGGAGCATAAGTAGTAGCAGTAGCACTATTTATATTTGTCCATGTCGTACCACCGTCTGTAGTAATCTGCCATTGGTAAACATACGTTCCGGTTCCGCCTGTCGCAGTTGTTGAGGTCAATGCTTCAGGAATTGAATTGTAGCAGATAGTTTGATTGTTAGCTATTATACCAGGTTCTAATTCCGGATTGACTGTTACCGTTACTGCATTAGAATAAACTGCATCACAAGTGCCGTCTGAATTTTTTGCCTCGCGACGATATTGTGTTGTCGTAGTCAATGTACCCGGAACATAGGTAATAGCTGTTGCGCTACCTATATTTGTCCATGTTGTGCCATTATCAGTACTTACCTGCCATTGGTAAGCATATGTTCCGGCACCACCGCTGGCAGCAGTTGTTGAAGTCAATTCATCCGGTATGGCATTATAACAAATAGTCTGATTTCCGGAGATTGTACCCGGTTGTAATTCCGAATTAACTGTTATTGTTACTGCATTAGAATAAACAGATGCACACGTACCGTTCGAATTGCTTGCCTGAAGACGGAATTGTGTGGTAGAAATTAATGCTCCGGATGTATAAGTTGTAGCTGTTTCACTTGAGATATTTGTCCATGTTATGCCATTATCCGTACTGCTTTGCCATTGATAAGTATAAGTTCCGGTACCACCACTGGCGGATGTTGCCAAAGCAAATGCGTCCGGTATCCCATTATAACAAATAGTTTGGTCATCAGAAATTGAAGCAGGTTCCAATTCCGGATTAACAGTTATTGTTACGGCATTGGAATAAACAGGGTCACATGTCCCATCCGAATTGCTTGCTTCACGACGATATTGAGTGGTAGCGGTTAATGTACCCGGAGCATAAGTAGTAGCAGTAGCACTATTTATATTTGTCCATGTCGTACCACCGTCTGTACTAATCTGCCATTGGTAAGCATATGTTCCTGTACCGCCTGTCGCAGTTGTTGCTGAGGTCAATGCTTCAGGAGTTGAATTGTAGCAGATAGTTTGATTGTTAGCTATTGTACCAGGTTCTAATTCCGGATTGACTGTTACTGTCACTGCACTGGAATAAACAGTGGCGCAAGTAGCATCCGAATTGCTTGCTCCACGACGATATTGTGTTGTAGCAATTAATGCTCCCGGAGTATACGTAGTAGCCGTAGCGCCACCTATATTTGTCCATGTTGTACCATTATCAGTACTTACCTGCCATTGGTAAGAATAAGTACCAATACCGCCACTGGCAGCAGTTGTAGAAGTCAACTCTTCCGGTATGGCATTATAACAAATAGTCTGATTTCCGGAGATTGCACCCGGTTGTAGTTCGGAATTAACAGTTACCGTTACAATATTGGAATAAACAGATGTACACGTACCATTCGAATTGCTTGCCTGAAGACGGAATTGTGTAGTAGAAATTAATGCTCCGGATGTATAAGTTGTAGCTGTTGCACTTGAGATATTTGTCCAAGTAGCGCTATTGTCTGTGCTTATCTGCCATTGATATGTATAATCTCCGGTACCGCCACTGGCTTCTGTTGCCAAAGTTAATGCATCCGGTGTGCCGTTGTAACAAATAGTTTGATCATCGGAAATTGAAGCAGGTTCTAGCTCCGGATTAACAGTTATTGTTACAGCATTGGAATAAACAGGAGTACATGTACCGTCCGAATTCCTTGCCTCGCGACGATATTGCGTTGTAGCTGTTAATGCACCCGGGGCATAGTTCGTAGCAGTAGCACTGCCAATATTTGTCCATGTCGTACCATTATCCGTACTGATCTGCCATTGGTAAGTATATGTTCCTGTACCACCACTAGCTATTGTAGTTGAAGTCAATTCATCCGGTACAGCATTATAGCAGATAGTTTGATTATTGGCTATTATACCCGGCTGTAATTCCGGATTGACTGTTATTGTTACGGCATTGGAATAAACGGCATCACATGTACCGTTTGAATTCTTTGCCTCGCGGCGATATTGGGTTATAGAAGTTAATGCTCCGGGAGTATAGGTTGCAGCTGTTGCGCTACTTATATTTGCCCATGTTGCACCATTATCCGTAGTGATCTGCCATTGATAAGTATATGTCCCGGTACCACCGCTGGCAGTTGTTGTTGAGGTCAATTCATCCGGTGTAGCATTATAGCAGATTGTCTGGTTTGCAGAGATTGTACCCGGTTCTAGTTCCGGATTGACAGTTATCGTTACGGCATTGGAATAAGCCGGCTCGCATGTACCATCCGAATTTTTTGCCTCACGACGATATTGTGTTGTAGCAGTCAGTGTTCCGGGAGTATAGGTAGCAGTTATTGCCCCGCTTATATTTGTCCAAGTTGTACCATTGTCCGTGCTTATCTGCCACTGGTAGGTATAAGTACCAGTACCACCACTGGCGGCTACTGTTGAAGTCAGCTCATTGGGTGCAGAATCGTAGCAAATTGTTTGGTTAGTGGCTACTGTACCTCCATCTAATGCCGATAATGCCTTTACTTCTATATAATCCCATACCCAGCAAGAGTTTGAAGTTGGCTTGGCATGGTCTTGCACTTTAACGTAATATCTCCTTGTTTCGGCTACTGAAGGATTCCATGAGGTTATAGTATATGTATCGGAACCTGCATTGACTAAAGGTTTTAATGGTGTTATAGCGGCAGCTTCGCTTGCAGCCTGATACCAAAGAATATCAAATTGGTCAGTAGCATCAAAACTGTTATATAATAATTGCCTGGCAGTTAAAACCACACTTTCATCGGGACATAAAACAACTACACTACCCTCTTTTTTCGTACCTATCGGGATTGTAATCTCTACCCTCTTGCCATCTTGAACGTCAGGACGAATGCATGGTGGACAGTAATATTTAGAAGTCAGTTTTACACGACCGCAATTGCTGGCAACAGATGTACTAAACTTTAAATCGGAAATTATATAAGAACTTGTAGCATTTTGTCCTTGCCATATCGCCCCTAATCCATACAAAGCCATTCCTCCGGCTTTTATATTATCTTCAAAAGGTGTAGTAAAAAGATAATCATTCGTTCCGGAACCAACAGGGCTTGTATTATTGAACAATTTATCTAAATTATTAAAGGTAAATCCTAAAAAGTAAGTGCCCGGTGTCAATGTGTAATTACCCAAATCAACAGTGATTTCATAAATTTTATCATTAGAATAAGTAAATGATTGTTGCGCTGTTATGTTTGTCCCTGCATCAGGCACATATCTGCCATTATTTTTCTTGACAGAATAAATAACAGGAGTAACGCTTAGGTTTTTGGAACCACTATAAGTTTGAGCATAAATATTTACCGATTCGAGTTTTATTGTCTGTGTTACCTCCAGATACATAGTCTGTCTCTGGTCTCCTGTATTCTGAGTTGTATTCCAGGATGCAAAATCACCCGGCAACAACGTTCCGGGCATAGTAGTTACATCTTCCAAATAAATATGATAAAGTGTATCTACTCCCGGTCTCGCTTCCACTTCAGCCGAGGAGATTTGATTTCCTTTAAAACATATCCCCGCATCAGTTTCTCCGACTGCAACTTTAATTGTATCCGTACCGATACGGTTTGCACCTGTCGGTTGTTGATACGGAATAAAGTGGCTTTCTGCCGGTAGTCCGCCGTAGGTGCCATTTGCATAATTGGATTTAAATTGGAAACAAATATCATCACCTGCACCCGGAGACAATGGGGTTGCAACGCACGACTGTATAGTATCGCTAATTGCGGGAACCGGATTAACTTTTACAAGTATGCTGTCAAACCGCCAGCAATCTGTCCGTGCCGGATCTCCGGTTTCGCGTACTTTTACAAAATAGATTAATGTTCCTACGGTATTAGCGGTAACAGTAAAAGTATTTCCTGTTGCCAATGGAGTTCCGGTAGTTCCCGCTCTTGTTGGCGTTTTAAACCAAACGGCTTCACATTGGGCTGATGGAGTCGGAGTTGCACTTAATACCACACTTTCATCCATACACAATGTAATAGTCCTGTCTTTTGTACCAATTGTTTTATTCGCATTTATCCGTACACCGTCAGGAGTCAGGCAAGGGCAATCTATGGTAATTGTAATCGGCTGGGAAATAGATGCGGTTACACACTCCGTGTCTTCTTCTGCATTCGGATCTGCAACAAATTTATCCAACCCGGTATTCGATGCTACAATCATACGAAAATAAAGTTTACTTCCAAGTGCAGGTTGAGGAGCTATACTGCTTATTGCATGAGTATAAGAAAAAGAGGTTAGTTTTCCCGTAATATTTTTCCATGTTACACCGTCCTCACTCATTTGATACAGATACCGGATATTGGCTGCACCATAATAGTTTGTCAACAAGTCACTTACTTTTGTTTCAAGTTTAACACTTGAATTACTGCATATTACAGTATCTTTCATCAAAGTAGCAAGATTAGAATAGGTCTCCACCACAGGCGGAGCGCAAACACGGAAAATAATATCGTCTATCAACAGGTCATTTCCATGTTTCCAACCCTCTCCGGTACTGTTTACAACCAGCACAACCGACGTTAACGGCGTAGAGAAAGGTGGTATGGATACTTTATACCAACCATATCCATCGGGAGAAACAGAGGCAAAAGAAGCCGGCGTCACCAGAGTTCCTGACGTTGTCTCCATTCTAATTTCTACTTCCGGCGGAGTAGAGGTAGATTGTCCATAACTCGCATTAGCAACAGAGACTTCAAAATAGAGATTGGTATTGGGACAAAGATTATCAATCTGGCGTTTATATATTACTCCTTTATAATTTTCAGCAATATTTATACAAAGTACACCTCCGCGGGGATCGCCCGAAGCGTCAACACCAATTGTTGCATTTAAATAATTCAATACACTTCTGGCCATCGTACTCACTACGTAATATCCGTCGTCGGGAGAACCATAAGCAAGCGTATGCGGTAAAAGGTCTGAAGGGGTAGCAACATCTGTCTGCCAATCATTTCCACAAATCCGGGAAACGCCAAACGCATCGGTATAGGAACGTGCGCCTGAAAACAGCCCGAAATTATCATAATAAATTGTTCTCCGGGAGGAGGATATACCCGGACTTATTTCACAACATACCACGGTAGTAATATTAAACACATCGGACTCACTACCATCTACGAGGCAGCGGTAAGAGGTATTTTCCGAAACGGCGTCCATCAATACAGGATTATTCCCACCAACATTTGTCCATGTTCCCGAACTAACCTTTTTCTGCCATTGATAGGAGGTTGCATAATATTGCCTGTCCAAGGACAAAACAACTTGCTCGCCTGTACAAACTTCATTTCCTTGGGTGGAACTGATTTTAGGATTAAGGCAACCTTTAATTTCTATTTTTGAGATACCAATAGCCAGGCAAGTATTGTAATTATATCCGGATTTCATTACAAAAGAAAATCCTGTCGCCGTAGCTTCTAATGTCAGTGTATTGGTAAACGAAAATTTGCCGCCCCACTTTTGTGCTTGAATAGAACGGTCTTTAGGGAAGCTGTTTCCATTATCATTAGGCCAACTGGCAGCATTACCATAATTAGATTGCGGATCAAACATTAATTGCAACTGAGGATCAAGATAGATGGCAGTAGTCGCGCAAGCAGATGATTCGGTATTAAGCAGATACCCCTCCACCGTAATAGTAAATGTGCTTCCAGGCTTCAATCCCCACACATCATAAGAGAAGAGCTCTTCATTTCCACCTATTCCCGATAAAATCATCATCGGGACATCAATATCTATATAATTGGGATTAACAATACTGGGATTATTGACAATTCCGTATGCACTGCCTGCGCCTCCGAAACTGGCATCAGTGGAAGCCAAAGACGGCGACGGATTCAATGAATTTCCGGATGGCCCGAGATAAGTAATCTGATTTTTATCCAGATAATGCCAAGCAGTACCGGCAGAAAGCAACGGTTCAAAATTTGTTCCCCCTACTATAGCGGTACATGTTTGGGCAGATAAATACCACCCGCTTAACATTAAAAAGAAAAAACTTAAAATAGACTTCTGATAAAATCCTATTGCTTTCATAATGCTTCCCCCTACTGTATGCTATTAGCCAATAGCTTTTTATTTTTTTATATTCTTTAAATATAAAAAACATTAATTGCTTTTACAATATTAAACCCTATGTTTTTTAACAGATTATCACAATGAAAATTTTCAGGGACCATATTAAATAACAGTCTGATTAAGCAGGAATTAATGTGGATTTGATATAAAGGAGAAGGGGATTATCAATGATATTTATAGAAAAAAGAAATGCTTGTCAGCAAAAATATATCTACTTTTCAGACTGTCATTTTTGGGATTTTTCATTCCTCTTTCGTTCCATCCGGATGATAGATGTTTACTGTTTTTATATACGCGCAAGGCGTCATTCTGAACGTAATGAGGAACCTCTGAAGGTATACTTGGGGGTATTTTTGCGGATAGGCATTAAAATTAATGCTAATAAACTATAAAAATAAACTTTCAATTCTTTTTATAGTAGTACTTCAAAGAGATATCTTTGACCATTGATTTTACGTTTTCTACTTTAGATCCAAATTCGGATAAGAAAAAGAGAGGTTTATCCATTTCTAAAATCAATGTATCTTTTTTTATTTCATACTTCTGAATAAGGATGATTCCTTTGCCCATATCGACGATAAGATTATCATCTGCTTCTTTATATTTCCAACGGGACTCTTTTCCCTTTATTTTTCTTAATAATTCATCAGGAGTAAACTCATAAGTATATTGGTCGGCAGGAACAATCATTTTTTGTTTGAATGCATTAAAAAGGCTATCCAAAAAAAATTGCATGGTAGTATCTTCGGCAAGTACAGTACACTCTACTTTATCAATACTCCATACCGTATTTTTAAGCTTTTCGGCTTTCGCGCAGGTAATAGTAGCTATAAATAGAACCAGTATAAAAAACTTTTTCATCTGTTCATAATTTATTTTACATTAATGCCAGATGGAACACCCATATAAATTATATGCTCGTATATCATTTTTTTGACGTGGGTGTTTCATTTAAATATGAAATGATTATGAATAAAAATAATAAGTGATAAACGATAAAACAAGTCGTATTGTTTTGCAATATGCTACTCAATATTCATCACTTTACCGTTTATCACTTAACACAATATGTTATTACGCCTTTGCCAGGCTCTTCTTTTTGGGCGCTTTTTTTCCGCCGCTTTCCTCTTTTGGGGCATCAGGCGAAGGCTTACATTTTTGTTTCAATGTTTTATTCTCCGTTTTCAGCTTATCAATCAGGTTTTCCTGTGCATTAATGGTCTGAAGCAAAGAGTGTAGTTCTTCATTGTCCACCCCTTCCGGAAACTGGGAATTCACACGGTCAATAAAATCACTCAACACATTCATATAGTTCATAAATGCCTCATAAGGTGAATCATAAGGGCTGTAATGACGATGAACAACGCCATCGGAGAAATGCTTGGTCGACATGTAATAAAGATGGTCACTAGTCTGCAAGTAGTACCAATCCTGCATCAGTCGGCGGTCTTGCGAAAGGCGTACCCGCTCTCCGATGTCATATACTTTGCGGAAAGCTTCTTTTTGCAATTCGTTTCCGAGCCAGGCAGAGACATCGCGTTCTTCATCTGCCCAAGAGATAGGATAAATAACCGAAATCTGGTCTACCGGTTTCAACTTGCTGATAATATCCGAAGGCGTAGCAAACGTAATTCCTTTTTGTTCTGCAAAATAAGGCAATGCTTTCAGGAAATCGAATATTCCGGTTTGGGCATTTTGCAACTCGCCGAAAGTTTCATAATTCATAAACAGGTTGACTATTTTTTCCGAAGCCGGAGTTTCGGCAATCCAGTCCATAAACTTATCAGCATTAAGAGGATATTGGTCCCATCGCCAATCTGAGAAACGGAAAGTTATATCGTCGCTAAGTTTGAAATTTTTCAGCAAAATATTCAATCGCGGGTTATTGGCACAGCAATAGAGATAATTCGGGCTCTTCCATCCCAAAATATGTTTTGCCCCTTCGGTTATGATTCCCCTGAATCCGAGATTGGCCACGCGTTCCCCGATTTCATCGGAATAAATTAACTCGGTATTACGGAATACACGGGGTTTTAATCCGAATAAACTTTGTATTTTCTGCGAATGTTGTTTTACCTGCAATTCAAACTCATCACCATCTTCCATCAAAGAAGAGAGCGAGTGGGCATACGTCTCGGCAAGAAATTCAACACATCCCGTTTTTGCAAGTTCTTTAAAACTATCAATCACTTCCGGAACATAGAGTTCCAACTGCTCCAAAGCAACTCCCGAGATAGAATACGCAACTTTAAATTTTCCGTTTGTATCCTTAATCATCTGCAATATTGTCTGGTTGGCGGGCAAATAACAGTGCTCGGCAATACGGCGGATTATCTCTTCATTATTATAATCGTCATAATAGTAATGGTCACTGCCAATATCAAAGAACCGGTATTTTCTTAAACGAAACGGTTGGTGAATCTGAAAATAAAAACAAATCGATTTCATGTACAATATATATTAGTGATGAGTGATAAACGATTAGTGATTTATCACTTATCATTTATCACTAATCATTCATTTTTTATCTTCTTAAAATGTTATCGTATACTTTGCGCACTTTTAATGCTGCATATTCCCATTTTATCTCATCTACCTCTTTTTTCCCTTCTGTCTTAAGGAATTCGGACATCGTAGGACAAGTTATGATAGAGTAAATCGCATCTGCCATGCCGTCAATATCCCAGTAATCGACTTTAATGGCATTATCCAGGATTTCCGCACAACCGGACTGCTTCGAAATAATAGTCGGTACACCTACCTGCATGGCTTCGAGCGGAGAAATACCGAAAGGTTCGGAAACGGATGGCATTACATAAACATCGCTCGATTTCAACATCTTATAGACATCTTTACCTTTCAGAAATCCGGTAAAATGAAATTTATCCGATATATTACGATAAGCCACATGACGAATCATTTTATCCATCATATCTCCACTTCCCGCCATTACAAAGCGTACATTATTTGTTCTTTGTAAAACGCGGTGGGCAGCCTCAACAAAATATTCGGGGCCTTTCTGCATGGTAATTCTCCCAAGGAAAGTAACCACTTTGTCTTTGGTTTGACGCAGGGTTTGAATCTCCTCAATCTCCTTGCTTATCGGCTCTACCGCATTATGCACGGTTGTTATTTTTGCCGGGTCGATATGATAGCGGTAAATAACAGTATCGCGTGTTAAGTCGCTCACGGTAAAAATATGGTCGGCCATATCCATACCATGTTTTTCTATATTATATACAATCGGATTGACATTTCCGCGGCTACGGTCAAAATCGGTAGCATGTACGTGAATCACCAACGGTTTTCCCGTCACAAACTTTGCATGTACACCGGCAGGATAAGTGAGCCAGTCGTGCGAATGGATAACATCAAAATCCATAGAGCGGCAAACGACTCCGGCTACAGCGTCATAATTGCGTATCTCTTCCAGCAAGTTGTCCGGATAACGGCCTGAAAACTCAACCGTCCCGATACCACTCGTTCCGATATGATGGTTATCTTCACGAATGCAATTCCGGTAATGGTAATATTGCTCGGGAGTAATCCGCCCTCTCAGTTGACTATTCAGGTAATTCCATTCCGGCTCACGCCAAACAACCGGCACGGAATCAGCGCCTACTATTTTTAAAAAACTTTGGTCTTCGTCTCCCGTCGGTCTCGGAAGCATAAACGTAATATCCATATCTCCCTGCAAGGACATTCCTTTTGTCAGCCCGTAACTTGCAGTCCCTAAACCTCCCAAAATATGAGGGGGAAATTCCCAACCAAACATTAATGCTCTCATAGGCTTGTAGTTGAAAGGTGAAAGGTGAAAGGTGAAAGGTGAAAGGTAAAAGACGAAAGACGAGAATAAATAATGGGAGATGTGCCATTATTTTTATTCGCTTTGCAGTGTTGTAATATAATGTATATGTGTTTCATATGCAAATATTTGAAAGGTGAAAAGTGTAAAATCAATCGGTTTACTTGTTCACTAAAATCACTTGTTTTCGTTATGATAATTTTTCAATAACTTCTGAATTCTCAGGATTTCGGCTACGTTCATGGCAAAAGAGACGCCGCCCCTGCCTTTAAATGGGGGATTAGCATCATACATTTCTGAAATAGAGCCTATACAATTGAGGTACATCTCTTCTTCAAAACCAATCATGGTTCTTTCGGCAAAAGAGACGCCGCTGTTTTTATATACTTTCAGATATGCTTCAAGATAAGCGCCTATCAGCCAAGGCCAGACAGCGCCTTGAAAAGCTGCATAATCGCGGTCTACCTGCGAACCTTCGCTCGTACCATGATAATTAGGGCTTTTTGGACTTAAAGAACGTAAACCTTTAGGCGTCAAAAGTTCTTTTGTTGTGATGTCCAAAATAGCTTTTTTCATCTTATTATCCAAAGGTGAATATGCCAAAGATGCGGAAAAAATCATATTCGGACGAACCGAAAGTTCTTTATAGTCGCCATCTACGAAGTCGTACAAGTAATATCCATTCCAAAAAACGGAAACAAAATTTTCCTTTACCCTATCGGCGCATTTTTCCAATTCATCCGATAAATGTAACTCTTTAGACTCTTTGAGCAATTCGGCAGAATATCGCAGAGCATTGTACCACAAAGCATTTATCTCTACAACATATCCGCTACGCGGGGTGATAGGTCTTCCGTTGAATGTGGAATTCATCCATGTCAATCCTCTCTCCCAGCCTCCTTTCATATAGAGCAAACCATTATCGTGCAGCAATAGGTTCGGATGTTTTTGTTTTAAAATAAAATTTAAAACCTCGACCAAAACCGTTCCGTATTTTTTCCACATTTTTTTGTCGGAAGTCTCCTTGGCATACTCCTGCAATGCCCAGATAAACCATAACAGCACATCGGGGTGTTCCAATTCGGAAATTTCCTTATCTGTAGGTTTGTTTCGCATAAAATTCTGAATAGACGGAATAGCGGTCGCCATCACTTTTTCAAATCCGGACAAATCGTCAAATGCCAACGAAGCGCCCGGCAGAGAGATAAACATATCGCGCGCCCGGCATTTAAACCACGGATAACCTGCCAGCAAGTACAATTCTTCCGGGCCTTTGCGGTTATAGAATTGTTGCACGGAATTTTTCAGGCAATTGAAGAAACTTGTACGGTGAGTGGATTTTTCAATCTCTGCTTCGTATATATTTTCCAGTTCACATATATCCAACTCGCTTATTCCGGCTGAGAAGATAATCGATTCACCTTTTTTTATCGGCACTTCAAAATATCCGGGAACAAAAAGGTCTTCTTTGTAATTATAGCCTCTCTCCTGCTCTTTCGGATATTCTATCCCTTTGTTCCATACGGGTGCAGGAATGAATTTGACATCTTTGCCGAACTGCATGAACAGTTCCGGATATCCATTATAAAGGCATGTGGATATTCCGTTTTTAACACTCTTATGTGATGTATTTGCCTGATTATTTTCAACACATAGTTCATTTACATTCCTGAAAGCGAGAAACGGCCTGAAACGCAACGTTGTCGGAGAATGTGCATCTATAAGGGTATATTTTATCAAAATCCTGTTTTCGTATGAGACGAAAATCTTTTCTTTCGAGAGAATCACTCCTCCTACACGGTATATATAGAAAGGAACCATATCACAACTAAACTCCCTCAAATATTTATGACCTTTGGGAGCGTAATAATCGCCTTCATATTTATGGATTCCCAAGTTGAACTCTGCACCATGTTGTATTACCGTTTCATCAAAAGAAGACAACAGCACATGATTATCATTATCCATGCCTTTAATAGGAATAGTTAAAAGCCCGTGGTATTTTCTTGTATTGCATCCGATTATTGTCGTACAATGGTAAGCCCCGGATTTGTTTGTCAACAACATTTCCTTTGTTAAAGACTGTTCTAAATTTGTTAATAAAGATTTATCAAATTTCAGATAACTCATAATCTCGTTTTATTTTATCTTAACAAATAATCTATTATTATATATATCTGATAATCACGACATTCAAAAAAGAATGCGGATTAGAAATTTTCCTGCAAAATAGAAGGAGAATGCCGATATACAATAATCTCTTAAAAGTACAAATTAATAACAATTATAAACAAAAAACGACTATATTTTTTTAAAATAAATTATTTCGGGTCGTTTTACCTTCCTCATTAAAAATGATAACAATTTTAAAGCTTTAATGTTTAGAAATTAAAAAAATTACAGCAAAACAGATATTGGAAACAATACAAACCGAACCGGAAAGCAGGCGAGATTGGATATTGAATCTTTTCGGTTTTTGGGCAAAAACAACATAAACGCAATTTACAGTATCAGATCCGGACGCACGGGAAACATACGGAAATAATGAGGAGTTTGAGATGATTAAAATAAAACGGGATGTAAAACGAGTAAGCCTGAGGCTCGCTTTTAGCTCCGACATAGCGACAGACGCTATGCCGAACATTCGCGTTTTATCTTTTCACACTATGCTTAACAAGGGCATTTACACATTTTATTTCAACATATTATTTAAAAATTTATATATTATTCGTTGAAAAAAAGTTTCTTTATATCCTTTTTCTTTTGCTAATAAAAAATATTTTTCAGCTTCTGAAACTCTTCCTTGATTATCGTATAAGATTCCCAAACCATAAATTGCTTCAATATGTCCATTTTCTATTGCTTGTAAATAATACTTTTCAGCTTCTAAAAATTTTCCTTGCTTTTTATATAGCAATCCCAAATTAAACATTGACATAGCATCTTCATTTTCGACTGCTTGAATCCAATATTTTTCAGCTTCTAAAAAATTGCCTTGTTCTTGATATAATACTCCTAAATTACACATTGCTAAAACATTTCTATTTTCTATTGCTTGCAAATAACACTTTTCGGCTTCTGAAAATTTCTCTTGTTTTTTATATAAAATTCCTAAATTACGCATTGCTTCAATATGTCCATTTTCGACTGCTTGTGACCAATATTTTTCAGCTTTTAAAAGTTTTCCTTGGTTTGCATATAATAACCCTAAATTATTCATTGCATCAACACTTCCGGTTTCTATTTCTTGCAAATAATACTTTTCTGTTTCTGAATATTCTTGATTACTGCAACTACCCATTATAAATAATCCTAAAAACAATACTATGTATACCCTATGTTTTCTTAAATCAAATCTACTTCTTTGTTTAAATCTTATCTGCATTTTATTATTTATAGTGTTATGAAAATTTATTGTTGTTCGCTTTCCGGGTTAGCCAAAATTGTCCTATATGCTCCTCTTTTACGCCCGTAAAGACTGCATGATTATGTCGGCCGGTTACGGAAAACGCATAAATATACGCAAGTTGCGATTTTTCCTAATAACACACAAACTAAGCCACAACTTTCTTCCAACAAAATCAATATAAATCATTTCTCCTATGCAATTCACATTTATCACTCAAAGGAATAGCGGATATAATTTCGATATTCATTTAATTTTATTAAAAAAAATGGAGAGACGAGAAATTAATTGTACTTTCGTCATCCAATTGTTTTAAAAGAGATGATTCAAAAATTATATCTTAAATTGTTGGTTTGGAGGGAACGTACAATAGGTGAAAGACAGTTCGTTCTTATTTTAAGCTTCCTTGTCGGTCTTTTTTGCGCATTAGCTGCGTTCCTACTAAAAAGCATCATTCATATTTTGCATAATTTAGTCAGCCAAAGTTTCTCACAAGGAAATCTTAATTATCTCTATCTGGCAACTCCTATCATTGGTATTGCCTTTGCCAGCCTTTTTGTGCGGTATATCGTCAAAGATGATATCAGCCACGGAGTTACTAAAATTCTATATGCCATATCCCAGCGTAAATCGCGTATAAAACCGCATAACATGTGGTCGTCTGTCATTGCCAGTTCGCTTACCATCGGGTTCGGAGGGTCGGTCGGAGCCGAGGCTCCTATCGTATTGACAGGCTCGGCAATAGGTTCGAATCTGGGACGGCTATTTAATATGAATCAAAAAACGCTGTTGCTTCTGGTCGGATGCGGGGCTTCGGGCGCTATTGCGGGAATTTTCAAGGCTCCTATTGCGGGAGTGCTTTTCACATTGGAAGTGTTGATGCTGGACTTAACAATGGCATCTATCATTCCGCTGCTGATATCGGCGGCGACGGCTTCGGTGCTTACCTACTTTTTGTCCGGTTCGGAGTTTATGTTCGGTTTTACGATGACCGACCCTTTTATAATCGAACGTGTTCCTTTTTATATCCTGCTGGGGGTTATCTGCGGATTCGTATCCCTTTATTTCACAAGGGGAATGATAAAAATGGAGTCTTTTTTTGCCAGCCTGAATACTCCTTTTAAAAAGTTGCTGGTCGGAGGTGTGATGTTGAGTTTGCTTATTTTCTTCCTTCCTCCCCTTTATGGTGAGGGATACGACACAATCGGATACCTGCTGAACGGACAAGCGGATATGACAACTCAAAATAGTGTGTTCTATGCTTTCCGCGAAAATTTCCTGATGATTACTCTTTTTCTGTTCCTGATTGTTTTTTTTAAAATATTTGCTTCTGCGGCAACCAATGGAAGCGGCGGTACGGGAGGAATATTTGCCCCGAGCCTCTTCATCGGGTGCGTGACAGGTTATATTATGGCTTATATAATCAACTATTTCAACCTGTCAAAGCTGCCTGAAAAAAACTTTGCTCTGGCAGGAATGGCGGGTGTAATGGCGGGTGTAATGCACGCTCCGCTGACGGGGACTTTCCTTATCGCTGAACTGACCGGAGGGTATGCCCTCTTTCTGGGATTGATAATTACCACTACAATAGCCTTTATCACAATTATCGCATTTGAGCCTCATAGTTTGTATGCCATGCGGTTGGCTCAAAAGGGCGAGTTACTGACACATCATAAGGATAAAAGCGTACTGACTTTATTAAAAACGGAAAACGTGATTGAAACCGATTTACAGGTTGTTCATCCGGATATGTACCTGAAAGATGTGATTGAGCTAATTTCCAAATCGAGAAGAAATATATTCCCCGTAGTCAGCGACAATGGCAATTTGGTGGGAATCATAAGTCTGGACGAAATACGAAATATTATGTTCAGACCCGAATTATACAACCGCTTCAAGGTATCTAAACTAATGATTTCGCCTCCCGGATTTGTCAACCTTAACGATTCTATGGAAAGTGTTATGCTTCTTTTTGAAAAGACACAAGCATGGAACCTGCCTGTTTTGGACGATGAGAGAAAGTACATCGGATTTGTTTCGAAAGCTAAAATCTTTAATTCTTATAGGGATGTGTTGGTTCGAATGTCGGACGAATGATGTTAGGGGAAAGGGGAAAGGTGAAACTTTTTGTTTAATTATTAATGGGAGTTAGGTATTGAAATTAAGAGTTATTTTACTGTTTTTTTAATCTCCATGTTTAAAGGTAAGCCGGTCTAAGGTCATTTCTTCAGAAATACGGGTAGGCTTTGCTTTGCTGCCTGAACCAATGGTCAGTGGAGCTAAAGGCAGGATTTTTTCAATAACTTGTTATATTATTATATTCGGAGTGCGACTTGGAGTCGCACTCCGATTTGCATTTAGTGAATCTTCAGCCCTTGCCGAAACCTCGGCAAATGTGTCCAGGTTCCCGTTTGGGCTTGCCGAAACTTCGGCAAAGCTGTCCGAGTTCTCATTCTTATTTGCCGGAACTTCGGCAAGTGTGTTTTTATCTCCGTTCCGACTTGCCGAAGTTTCGGCAAGTGTGCCTGACCTCTTGTTTATATTTGCCGAAAATTCGGCAACTCGCCCGGAAGGAAATTTCGAAAAAAATGAATTAATTTTTACGCTTATCCGCAAAAATACCGATAAATAATCTTTGGCTTGAAAAGCCGAATTTTCATAACCGCAGGTAAACATAGTGCAACCTGTGGTTATGAAATAAGATAATAATATCTGCCTAAAAGGCAGGACTAAACGATATAAAAAGTTCTGCCTTCCATGCAAGGTGTTGATTTTACTTAAAATCGGAGCGCAATTTGGAATCGCACTCCGATTTGCATCCATAAAAAAGCAGATGCGATTTACTTTTTTGAGTAACCGCATCTGCCGGGAAAGAGAAAAAACGATGTTGTGTTTTTTATAAATATGGAATAATCATTCTATATGGTACGATTCAAACTTTTCTTCTCTGATTTAATGTTTGAAATAGCCTTTTCAAATACAAATTTTAAAACCATTGCATTCTTAATCCAAATGATAAATGAAGATAATCTGTTGGTTTAATAGATGAAGGGTTATTACATGCGGTGATAATGTAGAGTTCGCTCGTACTTATTTCGTAGAAAAAAGAAAAAGACTTAGCCCGGCTCCGCTTCTCGGCAGGTATTTCGTACAGGATTCGCTGTCCTAAATAGACAAATAAACGTATTTTGGTAGAAAAATTGTAATAGGGCGTTGGATATTTATCGGGCTCCTGTGCCCAAAAATCATCATCGAAAATGGTGTTTACATATAAGCCGCATGTTAATGGCTCTAATGAGAATCCTTTGTTCCCAATATGCTTATGCCACGGGATGAAATTTTCTTTCAGTGTAAAACTCAAATTACTATGTTCAGTGGTGTATTTAGGTATATACCCAAACATCATATCGGTCTCCCATTGGTCTTTCTTCCCGTAATTCCAACCGATACCTGCTGACACTAAGCCCATAGAACCTGCATATTGAATTTTTGCGTAACGCGGAATCAGTTTATTCCATTTCTCTTGATAATTGTGTATTCGTTTTTCGTACTTGCCGTTTTCCTGGGTAAAAGCATCGGGCGTAAAGATAAAAGATGATACAAATAACAGCAATATATTAAAATTGAATTTCTTCATATGTATAATCATCTGGTGTTATAGTAAATATAAAATACCCTCGCTTACCAATGTTCTGCACACCGTGGTATATCACACCATCATTGAATAAATCATCATGCTTGACAGTATGCCCATGTGCATTCAGGCAAAATTGAAGGTTAGGAAACCTTTTTATAAATTCTTGGAAACCGCGTGCTACATTATTATCAAATTGCTCCGAATAGGGGCGTGCGTGCATTACAAAGACTGTTTTTTCCCATGAGGAATTTTGGTCTATATATTGGCTTTCGATATAACCAAAGTCGGGCACCGGATGCGAGTAGTCGTACTCAATTGCATTTGTATTTAAGCATACAAATTTGATATTGCCCGCCATAAAGGAAAAATTCTCTTCACCGAAAATCTTCCGGTATACCTGCTTGCCGGTACCTAAACAGTCGTGATTACCCAGTAATGTTACATAAGGAACTTTGAGCTTATTCATCAAATCCCTCACCCACATAAATTCATCTGTAAGCCCAAAGTCCGATATGTCGCCGCCATGAACGACAAAATCAATGTCGTCCATGTTGTTTACATTTTTCACAAAATCTTTCGTTTCATCGTACCACCTCTGGCTATCGCCCATCATAACAAAGCGGATTGTCGTTTTATCTTTGCAAGCACTTTCTATCCGCGAGATATTTTTTGCATTTATGTTAGTTTCACCACTGACTTTACCGTCATAAGGATGGATTTCAAACAGCTTTTCGCATCCACAAAAGGATAGGGTAAAAATCAATGCTAATAATTTATACAGACTTTTGTGTGCCTTAATAGTGATATCATTTTTATACATAATTCAATAAAATTCAAATAACATTCTATGTGTTAAATAATTACAAATACTCAATGACACAGTTTCAGATATTTATTATCTCATTAATAGACTCGCAACTTGTAATTAACAGCTTGTAACTAAAGGATACGATTTCCGTTGTTTGCTATTAGCAATGATTAGCGGAAAGGAATGATTAGATATTTGATTATCCGCAATTATACCTCCTAAGATTGTTTCTTGAGAGATTCCTCCCTCCGGTCGGAAAGACAGCGCAATTTGTAAGGATATAGAGTTTAGAGAGGCGGCTTTACCACCTCTCTAAACTCCCCATTCTAAGCAGGAAACCAGTCATTCCGAACGTAACGAAGTGGAGTTAGGAATCTTTAAAATTAGAGGTAATGTTACGGATAATCATTTTATATATTTTCCGATGCTAATTCAACCTTTACTTCTTTGCTTTTTTTCTTTCCAATACGTTTTGATATGCGGTCAAAAATATAATATACTACCGGCACAACTATGAGGGTCAGCACCATAGAACTTGCCAATCCGCCGATAATTACCCAAGCCATACCGTTTTTCATTTCGGCGCCATCGCCCGAAGCAAGTGCAATAGGCAACATACCGAATATCATAGCGAACGTGGTCATCAGAATCGGGCGTAAACGCTCCTTCCCTGCTTCAATCAACGCGTTGAAAGTATCCATGTGCTTATCGCGCCGCATGTGGTTGGTAAAATCGACCAGCATAATTGCATTTTTGGCAACCAGGCCAATCAGCACAATCAATCCGATAATACTAAAGATATTCAAATCGTTCATTGTCAACGCCAGTGCAAGGAAAGCGCCCACCAGAGACAAAGGAATGGAAAAGAGTACCACCACAGGGTCGAGCAACGAGTCGTACAAAGCCACCATGATAAGGTAAATCAGTACGATTGCCATAATGAAAGCGAATGCAAGGCTTCCGAAAGCCGTAGCTTGCTGTTCCATCATCCCACCTTCTTTGATAGCAATGCCTTCGGGTATTTTTCCTTTGATAGCCTCCGTGATTTCCGAACCTACGGTTCCGGAAGGACGCCCGACAACATTCGATTTTACGGTTATGGAAGAGATACGGTCGGTACGTTCGAGCGTGGAAGGCCCTAAACCGTAAGAAACATCAGCAATCTGGTTAAGCTCGATTATCTCGCCTTTATTATTCATAAAAGTCAGCCGCGATACATCTTCGGGTTGTGTACGGTCAAAATCATCGACACCTATGCGGATATCGTATTCATAACTTCCGTCACGATATTTGGAATCATCGTTTCCATTGAGGGCAACGCGGAGGGTAGAACCGACATCGCTGACAGAAAGCCCCAACTCCGCCATTTTCTCACGATTCAATGTTATTTGTACTTCTTGACGGGGGTCGTCGATAGAATATTTGGCATCGGCTGTTCCGGGTGTCCTCCGGATTGTTTCAAGTATCATAGCAGCCGTTTGCTGCACCTGAGTAAAATCAGTACCCTGTACAATATACTGGATAGGTTCATTGCCACTCCCCCCTCCGATTGTAGCTACACTGGCACGCGCCCTTATCCCAGGTATTTGCATGATTTCTTCTTTTACTTTTTGGGCAAAAGTATTTACGTCAATATCCCTCTTTTCCTTATCAATCATCTTAACAGAGATTGAAGTCATATTATTTTTAGATGTATTGCCGATAGAGTTTCCGTTGGAACCTACATTGGTATAGATACGCTCTACTTCGGGATGCTTGCTGATAATTTTTTCCGCCTGCATGGTTATCTGGTTATTCTGGTAGACAGTAACCTGCGGATTCATATCAAGTGTAACCACAAATTCGCCCTGGTCGGTATTCGGCATAAATGCAAATCCGATAAGTCCGGAAGGAAACAGCATGAAAGAGCCAACCAACAATACAAGAGTTGATACCAGAATAGTTATTTTGTGGCGTAATCCGAAAGCCAGCGCTCTGCCATACCAGTTTTGCAGCGATTCGAATGTATTTTCAACAAAGTTGGAGAAGCGTCCGGAAAGGCTATCGCGTGTGTTTTCGGACAGTTTTCCGAAACGGGACATCAACAATGGGGTTACGGTAAACGAAACCAGCAAACTGCACATGGTTGCAACAATAATCGGAATGGAAAACTCTTTCAGGACGTTTCCGATAAGTCCTCCGGTAATAGCCAACGGCAAGAAAACAACTACAATAACCAGTGTAATGGACATACAGGTAAACATAATTTGTTTACATCCGTCGATAGCTGCCTGAACTTTCGATTTACCTTTTTCCAAGTGGCGGAACATGTTTTCAATAACTACAATGGAGTCGTCCACCAAAATACCAACCACCAGCGACAGCGCCATAAGCGACATCATATTAAGTGAATAGCCCATGATATACATCACAATGAAGGCGGGAATGATAGAAAGCGGAACGGCAATCATCACAATCATAGCACTCCGGATGTTGTGCAGGAACACAAAACATACGATGGCAACAATAAGGATAGCGAGAACAAGGTCGAAAACAACTGCATTGGCAGAGGCTTTGGTGTATATGGAACTGTCTGTCGCTATTTCAAATTTAACATTGTCGGCTGCATACTCTTTTTCAATAGCCAATAATTCGGCTTTGGCTAAATCGGCAACTTTTACAGCATTTGCATCGGATTGTTTTACGACTGATATGCCGATAGCATCACGCCCGTCAATACGGTTAATCAGTTTTTGCTCGGCAATGCCATCTTCCACTTCGGCAACATCTTTCACCTTTATTTTTCCGCCTTGCGGTGAAACAAGGACAATAGTGTTGCGCAGTTCGTCCAGACTCGAATATTTGGCAGATAAGCGGACGGAATAGACGGCATCTGAATTTTCAATGTTTCCTGTCGGAATTTCCATATTTGAAGTCTGGATAGCTTGCAATACCTGCAAAATGGAAAGGTTGTAAGCCTTCAGCTTTTCGGCATCGATATTCACTTTTATTTCGCGTTCGCTACCTCCGGCAATATTTACCGAACCAACACCGGGAATTTTAGCCAACCGGGGTTGCACACGGTCTTCTATGAGTTTATAAAACTCGGTCGAGGTCATTGAGGATGAAGCCGCGATATTCAGAATCGGCATTTCGTCAATAGAAATCTTATCTATCGACGGGTCTAATATTTCGGAAGGTAAATCGGACTTGATAGCATTAATCTTTCTTTGGGCATCCTGAACGGAGAGATTGACATCGGTTCCTTCGTTCAATTCAACCACTACGATGGATACGCCTTCCTGCGAGGTGGAACTGATTTTCTTCAGGTTCTCCAATGTCGAAAGGGCATCTTCTACTTTTTTGGTTACGGAGGTTTCCACTTCCGAAGCGCCTGCTCCGGGATATACGGTTGCAACGGTAACAATCGGCAATTCGAATTTTGGCAGCAGGTTCAGGCTGAGCATGCTGTATGTAATTATCCCGCCAAGTGCCAACACCGTGAATATTACGACGATGAGCAATGGCTTTTTTATTGAGGTTTCTACTATTGACATAATTAGTTGAAAGTTGAGAGGTGAAAAGTGAAAGATTTAATTATATAGGTGAAAGGTGAGAGGTGAAAGATGAAAGATGAAAGATGAGAGGTATTAACTTTCACTTTTCAATTTTTCCCCTTTCAATTATTCACGATTTGTACTTTTGCGCCATCCATCAGGTTAATCTGTCCGTTGGTGACTACGCGGTCTCCTTCTTTAAGTCCGGCTAATACTTCAAGGTCTGATTTATAGTCGCGTCCTTTGCTGATTTTTACAAGGCTCACGGTTTCACCGTTGACAACATAAACCGAAGGGTCTTTCACACTGCTCACGATTGCGTCGCGTGGTATCATCAGTGCAGGCACGGATTTTCCCATATTCACGTTTACATTGACGTATGTCCCGGCTTTCAACGGATTTTTCGAATTATTGTTTATAATAATTTCAATAGGGTAAGTATGTGCGCTGCTTCCTTTGGGACTGATATTTGAAATTGTTCCTTTGTAACATACATCGGGGTAAATGCTTGTACAAACGCCCACTTCCTGACCTGTGCGCAATTCATATACATTATTTTCGGAAACGGCTAATGATACTTTTAACCGTGAAATATCTGCAATTCCGGCAATAGGCGTACCTACGTTTACGTATGCGCCCATTTCTACATTCTGAGAAGTAATGTAACCACTGAAAGGAGCGACAATGCGGGTATCATCCAACTGTTTTTTAGCATTTTGCAGTTGTATCTGAGCATTTTCGTAAGCCAGCTTCATATCGCGAAGTTGGGTTTCGGAAACGGCATCGCCCTTCCTCAATACCTGATAACGTTCGTAGTCGTCTTTGTATTTATTGAAACTGAGCTGTGCATTCTCATAAGCCAAACGTTTGTATGTGTCGTCCACTGTTGCCAATATAGCGCCTTGGCTTACATAATCGCCCAGTTTGAAATTTACGAGGGTAATTTTCCCGCCCGACTCCGAAGCGACCATCACTTCACGGTTGGCTTCTGCGGTTCCCACCAGTTGAAGCTCGTTTCCGGTTGCTTTCATCTGCGCCTGAGCGACCGTCACGGTAATATCCTGATTAGTCGTTTTTACTTCCTTGCGGCTGTCAATCTCCTGTTTGTTGCTTGCCAATGTCCATCCCATGGCTCCAACGGCAACCAATATTGTTGCTACGATAATTATTGTCTTTTTCATTGTTTGTTTTTTTAGTTGACGAGTGAACGAGTAGACAAGTAAACGAGAAATATCGTGCTTATCCTTGTTTACGTTTACTCTTCCATTTATTGTTATTTATTTTTCTTGTTTAATATATCATTAAGTTCCTGACAAGATTGAATCCGACCTTGTTTACTCGTTTACTTGTCTACTTATTCAGTAAACTTCTTATTCCGCCGTTCAACGACATAATATTAAGTTCGGCATCCTTGAAGTTGTACAGTGCATTCAGGTAGTTTGACTGTGCATTGCTCAATCCCATTTCGTCCTGCAACAGGTCACTCATGGTCGCTAATCCTTCACGGTAACGCAATGCCGTTTCGTTGTACACCTTTTCGGCTAAGTCGATATTTTTTCCCTGGCGTTGCACATTGTCCCTATTGTTATAATAATTGTTCATAGCATTTTTATAATCTACCCCGAAACGTTCCTTGGTATCGTCCAGCGTCAGGCTGGTTTTCCGGTAATCCAACTTTGCCTGCTGATATTTGGAACGTTTTTCCAATCCGTCGAAAATCGGGATAGAGAGGCTCAAGCCGATATAAGATGAACCATACCAATTGCTTTCGGGGCTGCTATGAAAATAGTTTTTAAACTCGTCCCTCATTCCCTGATAAGCATATTGTCCGGTGAAGGCGAGTGAAGGTATGTAACCGCTGTTTGCCATTTTCTTGTTCAAACGGTTTAGTTCTTTTTGCGATTCAAGTATTTTGATATCTATATGGCCGGAAAAATCCGTCATCATTTCGGGTTCGCCCGCCAACAAAAGCATATCGGCTTCACCTGTCAAAGAGATGTTTTCTTGAATCGGAATCTCCAACATGTATTTTATCATATTGAGTTGCTGCTCATAAAGTGCTTCGGTATTGCTAAGTTGAGTTCTGAGATTCTCCAGTGTCACGCTGATACGGTCATAATCTACCGATTTTGCAATACCATTATCTGCCAATAATTTAGTGATATTGGCCATCTGTTGCGTACGTTCGAGGTTCTCTTCCACCAGTGCTTTTTGTTGAGCGGTGGTAAGGGCAAGGAAATATAATTTCGCAACCTCTTTCGCAACCTCTTCGCTTGCTTTTTCAATGCCTAAGCGATTGAGGTTATCGCTTGCTTTTGATAGTTTCAATCCGGTCAATGCCGTTTGGTTGTATAAAACCTGATTTACATTGATAGATGCACTTGCTGTGTACTGAACACCCATTTCGACAGGAAGGGAAGTTCCCGGCTGGCCTATCAATTCGCCGGGAAGAACGGTAACCGGCAATTTCAAATAATCCTGCAAGCTGCCGCCGGCGTTAACCTGGGGCAACAATGCCGAGCGGGTTTCGGATATTTTATAGCTGCTTTTTTCCTTGTCGATGCGAGTGCTCACCACATTAATATTCTTATCCACAGCTATTTGAACACACTCTTGAAGTGATAGTTCTGTTACTTTATTCTCTTGCGAAAAGAGCGTAGGAATGGCTAGCAGCATAATTGCTGCCGTTAAAATACTTGTCCTCATAATCTTGTTTTAGTTGAAAAGTGAGAATTGAAAATTGAAAGCTGAATGTTGAAAGTGAGAAAATTGAATAGAGGGGCGAAGTTCAATAACTCTCAGCTTTCAATTTTCAACTTTCAATTAATTAAAAGCTGTATCCAATGCCCAAGCTGATGGTTTGAGACCTCATCTTCGCATCATCTTTTCCGGCATCCAGATTATTCGATAATCCGATTTTATATCCGGCATTAATCATAAATCCATTGATAAACTCATAGCCAAGCATAACGCCTGCCCCAAAATCCCACCGGGTTAAGGCTGCTTCGTCTGCCTCTCCTTCTTTTTTATAAAAGTCAGTATCGGCATCTTTCATTTTGGCGCTGAATCCGAATCCGGCATACGGCCCAACTCCGACAAATGCCCTTCCGTTACCCAGTCTCATCTGTCCAACGGCATAAAGCGGAATTTCCATTCCAAAATATTGATAATCATCAGTTTTTCCAAAATCATATTCAGATTCAGATTCCATTTCTGAAGATTTGAAATGAAATAGCAGCTCGGGTTGCAATGCAAAATGCTGACTAATTCCAACCACGCCAAAGCCTCCGAGAGTGGCTCCAAAACCAAAATTACTACTTCCAACGATATCATCGGACAGAATAAAATTTGACATGTTGGCATCAACTTTGATACCACCTGAAACTTGTTGTGCACTCATCTGTGTAAAACCTAAGCCTACAAAGGCTACTACTGCTAAAATTACTTTCTTCATGATTTACAATTTTTTGATTATGTTTTTTATTTCGATATTGAACAATTGTTCATTTTCTTATTAAAAAAAGAGTTTTAATTATGTTTTATTTTTATAAGTGAACAATTGTTCACTTATATGCTAAAAAAATATTTACCCGCTAATAATTAATATATTTCACATTTTCAATTCATTCGAAACAATGAACAAATGTTCACATCTGTTTAAAAAAAATTTATGTTTTAATCAGGGAGTAAATATAATCCAACGTTTTTTTCGTATTGTCTGCCGAACGCTTGAAATTTTTTTTCGTTCCTCTTTCATCTTCGGAAACAACGGCTTTTGTAAAAACCTGAGCAATAATTTTCACATCAATATCTTTGCGAACCTCGCCTTTTGCAATACTATTTTCAATGGTTAATTTCCACTTTTTGAATTCATCATCGCGATACTTCGATGCGCGTTCGGCAAAGCCGGGATAGTGCTTTGCGGCTTGAATAATCAACGCCGTGTAATTTAAAAATACGACTTCATGATGCATTATCTTATCAAGGTATTCGGCAACTTGTTTCAGGCTTTTATAACTTTGCTCAATCCTCTCCGCCAATGTCATATCATCTTTAAAATAAGGGGAGACAAACTCAATAAATCCCCAAAAATATTTATCGATTACAGCCCTGAACAATGCATCTTTACTTTCGAAATAACGGTACATGCCACCGCGGGCTATTTTCAACTCTTTCTGCAAGACAGTCATCGAAGCGCTATCATAGCCTTTTGCCATGAAAACTTCGAATGCTTTTTCCAATATGTACTCTTTTTTGTCTTGCACTATTTTTACATTTTTATTGAACAATCGTTCACGGCAAAATTGCCTCTATTTTTATTTACCAGCAAATTTTTATTGCAAATAAAAGTTAACCATAAGATAAAATACACAATATATTGATAATCAACAATCAAAAATGAACATTTGTTCACAAAACAATAACACAATTATCTTTTTAAATAAAAATTTTGATAAAAATCCGATATAATTTAATCTTATAATAAAATTTTTTTCATTAGAAAACCCCGAAAAACAGCAATCACTCCCAATTCATAAAAAAAAGAAGCACCGAATTTTTCATAATCCGATGCTTCCTTCTGAATATATTTAAAACAAAATCCTCATCTTTCACTTTTCACCTTTCAACTTTCCCCGCTTCTTTCACAAATGCCACAAACAGTTTATGCGGATTCAATACCGTACTTTGCAGTTCGGGGTGGAATTGTCCGGCAATAAAGAAACGGTGTGACGGAATTTCAACAATCTCGACCAGCTTTGTATCGGGATTAATACCGGAGGCAATCATACCGTTTTTTTCAAATTCGGCAAGATAATCGTTGTTGAATTCAAAGCGGTGGCGATGACGTTCTTTAATCTGTGTATCTCCGTATATTTTATGTGCAAGTGAATCTTTTTTCACTTCGCAAAGATAGGCTCCCAAACGCATGGTTCCGCCCATTCCGGTAATGTTTTTCTGGCTTTCCATCAAGTCTACCACTTTGTATGGGGTCTGCGGATTAATTTCGGTAGAGTGGGCATCTTTGTATCCGAGCACATTGCGGGCAAATTCAATTACGGCGCATTGCATTCCTAAACAGATACCGAAAAACGGAATATTATTTTCACGGGCATAACGGATTGACTCTATTTTGCCTTCAATGCCGCGGTCGCCAAATCCGGGGGCCACAAGAATGCCTTGCATTCCCTTCAACTGTCCGGCTACATTTTCGGGATTTACATTTTCAGACTGAATCAAGTGCAAATTGACCTTGCACTGATTAGCAGCTCCGGCTTGTATAAGCGATTCGAGAATTGATTTATAAGCATCGGGCAATTCTACGTATTTCCCGACCAAAGCTATCTCTACGCTTTTTTCTGGATTTTTGAATTTTTCAATAAATTCTATCCATTGTTCCAAATCGGGCTCTTGGGTATTTTCAATTTCCAGTTTGCGCAAAACCACCTCGTCCAGTTTTTCTTCGCGCATCAGCAACGGGACTTCGTAGATGGTAGGGGCATCAATCGATTCAATAACCGCATCTTTTTCAACATTACAGAAAAGGGCTACTTTCCGGCGGATATCATCGGTCAGTTTATGTTCAGTGCGCAAAACTAAAATGTCAGGCTGAATACCGCTTTGTAAGAGAAACTTAACGGAATGTTGAGTCGGTTTCGTTTTTAATTCGTGAGCAGCGGCTACATAAGGGACATAAGTCAGATGGATGCAAAGGCAGTCTTTACCCAGCTCCCAACGCATCTGGCGGACAGCCTCAACATAAGGAAGGGATTCTATATCGCCTACCGTACCTCCTATTTCGGTAATCACCACATCATATTTTTTGGTATTTCCCAACAGCTTGATATGGCGTTTTATTTCGTCGGTAATGTGAGGGACAACCTGTACGGTCTTTCCGAGGTAATCTCCCCTACGCTCTTTTTGAATTACAGATTGATATATTCTTCCTGTGGTTACGTTATTGGCTTGCGAGGTATTTTCTCCGAGAAAACGTTCGTAATGCCCCAAATCCAAATCGGTAACAGCACCATCTGCCGTGACATAACACTCTCCATGTTCATAAGGATTCAGCGTATCAGGGTCAATATTGATATAAGGGTCCAACTTTTGAATAGTAACAGACAATCCTCTGGCTTGCAACAATTTGGCAAGAGATGCCGAAATAATCCCTTTCCCAAGGGAAGAGGTAACTCCTCCGGTAACAAATATATATTTTGTACTCACTTTGTATGTTTTTTTACAATTAACCTACAAATTTCTCATTTTTTGAGTTTTCTCGCAAGAAAAAAATCATTTTTATCGAAATGAATTTCTCCGGTTTTTATTTCAAAGAAAAACAGGTATTTTCATGTCAAATCTTTCTTTTTGTTAAAGGAAAATGTCCCATTTTTACATTAATGATGATGAAATATTTTTTATTTTATTAAAAAACTTTACTTTTGATAGTATCAAATGATAGTATCAACATGAAGCCACCATATTCAATAACGTCCCAAATATTGGATAAGATAGTTTCCATATCGGAAAAGATGGGTGAAGTAAAAACAGCATATTTACTACAACCTCCAACAGAATCGCGGAAACAGAATCGTATCAAAAGCATTCAATCATCCCTTGAAATTGAAGGAAATACTCTTACAGTTGAACAAATTACAGCTATTATAAACAATAAACGAGTTTTGGCACCCGAAAAAGATATTTTAGAAGTAAAAAATGCCATTCTTGCTTATCAACAAATTGATAGTTACAAGCCATATAGTCTTTTATCCCTTTGCAATGCGCATAAATTGTTAATGAATGATTTAGTCGAAACGGCAGGTAAAATCAGAACGGGGGGTGTTGGAATTATGAAAGGTTCTCAGGTAGCTCATATTGCTCCACCTGCACACTTGGTAAAAACGCAATTACAGGATTTGCTGAAATATGCTGAAAACGATAAAGACCCATTGCTGATACGAAGCTGTGCCTTCCATTATGAATTTGAATTCATTCATCCTTTTATAGACGGAAATGGACGCATGGGTAGATTGTGGCAAACAGTTTTGTTGCGACAAGAATATCCTGTTTTTGATTTTTTACCGGTAGAAAGTCTTATCAAAAAACGACAAACGGAGTATTATAAATCTCTTGAAATGTCTGACAAAAAAGGTGATTCTACCTTGTTTATCGAATTTATGTTGTCTGTAATAGACGATTCGCTTGAAGAGTTATTATCCGCACAACCTGTTCAACCAACAGCAGAAAGCAGGATTTCCATGTTTAAAACAATTATAAAAGATGCGACATTCAGCAGAAAAGAATATATGCGAAATTTCAAAGACATATCAACAGCTACCGCCAGTCGTGATTTGAAACAAGCAACAGAACAAGGAGTATTGAGTAAATCAGGTGACAGAAGAATGACGCTATATAAATTTCAAGAAAAATAAAATTAAGTGATACATACTATGCCCAACAGTTTGGCGACTGCTTGTGAGCGAGCTTGCAGACGACCTGTACGTTTTTTATCATTGCACCCAACTCGCGGTTGGCATCTGAAGAGGACAAAAACAATTATCCCGGCTGTTTTTCCAATCCATCTTTTATTCGGAATCACTACTAACCGAGAAAAACAAATATTTTAGACGAAAGTCTATATTTCATGGGTGATTGAGAGTTTTAGAATAAAAGGAGGTAAAGTTTCCGTAGGTGATTAGTTTTATAAAAAAATAAAATTCGCACAATAAAAAGTGCGTTTTTACGTAAAAACGCACTTTTTATTGTGCGAATTATTGAATTTTCAAAAAACAGATTCCTAATTATATCCAACTATTAAACTTCCTGACATACCATTTTTTTACAAATTGTGTCAATACACAATAAGCAATCATGATGCCTGTAAGCCAAAAATAGAATGCCGGAGGAACCGGATAAAAACCAATATAATGCCCTATGGCTGTATATGGAATTGCGATACCTAAAGTAAGGAGTATAAGAGCGGAAAGGAGTAACTGCCAGCTTGAGCGCGACTGGATGAAAGGGATTTTTTCGGTTCGCAATATCTGTACAATCAATGTTTGTGTAAAAAGGCTTTCCAAAAACCAACCTGTTTGAAAGAATGATTGCTGAGCAAGGGTATTGGCTCCGAAAACAAAAAATAAAACGGCAAATGTGACATAATCGAATATGGAGCTTGTTGGCCCGATAATCAGCATAAAACGCTTAATGCCGCTTGCTTGCCATTTACGAGGTTTTTTCAGATATTCGGAATCGACATTATCCCAAGGGATGGCAATCTGTGAAATATCGTAAATCAGATTAAGGATAAGAATCTGCAACGGAAGCATCGGAAGAAACGGAAAAAGGATGCTTGCCCCAAGCAGCGAAAATACGTTTCCAAAGTTGGAACTGGCTGTAATCTTGATATATTTCATCGTATTGGCAAACATTTTGCGTCCTTCGAGCACTCCTTTATTCAATACAAGAAGGCTTTTTTGCAAAAGGATAATATCGGCGCTCTCTTTGGCTATATCAACGGCTGTGTCAACGGATATGCCAATGTCAGCCTCACGCAGGGCGACGGCATCGTTAATCCCGTCGCCCATATAACCGACTACGTATCCTTTTTCGCGCAACAGGCGGACAATACGTGCTTTTTGCATCGGAGCCAGTTTGGCAAATATATGGTTTTGCTCAATTAGAGTGATTGCCTCTTCGTCGGAAAGCTCTTCAATATCGCTGCCCAACACTACGTGCTTGTCCTTAAGTCCGACCTCGGAGCATACTTTCCGGGCAATAACATCATTATCTCCGGTAAGCACCATCACACGTATCCCGTTATCTTTCAACTCCTTTATCGCTTTTTTTGCAGATTCTTTCGGAGGGTCAAGGAAAGACATAAAACCATCGAGTACCAAATCAAATTCTTCGGCGGGTGTGTATACATCATTATGTCCGGCGGTGAAGTATTTATGTCCCACTGCCAATACCCTTAACCCATCCCTATATAATCCCTGAAGGTTGCGGGTAACCAGTTGTTTCATTTCGGGCGTAGCGTCCACTTCGCCTTGCGGAGTATCGATTTTTGCAACACAGGACAACATCTCTTCCACGGCTCCTTTACATATCAAAATACGTTTATCGTCCTGTTTCAATATGACCGACATGCGGCGGCGCTCAAAGTCGAACGGCAGTTCGTCCACTACCTGCCAACTCTTGCGGAGCAATTCTTTATCCTGCAAGTAATCGCTATCCAGGATTGCCATATCCATGGCATTTTTCAATCCTGTCTCGAAATGGCTATTCAGAAAAGCATACCGGAGCGCCTTGATGCTTTCGTTGATATAGACATCCGTATATTTCATCAGCACAATCCGGTCTTCGGTCAATGTGCCCGTCTTATCAGTACAAAGCACATCCATCGCGCCAAAATCCTGTATGGCGCTCAGTTTTTTCACGATTACCTTTTCTTTTGCCATCAAAACCGCGCCTTTTGCCAAGTTACTTGTAACCACCATCGGAAGCATTTCCGGAGTAAGTCCCACGGCAATGGAAAGGGCAAACATCAACGCATCAAGCCAGTCGCCTTTCGTAAATCCGGTAATAAAAAACACCACCGGAACCATAACTGCCATAAACCTTATCAACAGCCAGCTCACTTTGTTGATACCAAGGTCAAAACTTGTTTGGTTGGAAGTCCCGGCAAGGGTTGCCGCCATGGAGCCAAAATATGTTTCCGAACCGGTACTGAGCACAACAGCGGTTGCTGTTCCGCTATTGACATTCGTCCCCATAAAACAGATATTTTTCAACTCAAGGACATTTTTAGGGGAATCCTGAGCGGATTTGATTATGTTTTCATTTTTCTCGATGGGAACAGACTCTCCGGTAAGGGAGGATTGCGAGATAAATAAATCCTTACTGTGAATCAGGCGGACATCTGCGGGAATGATATCTCCTGCGGCAAGGTGAACAATGTCTCCCGGGACAAGCCTGGACAATGGTATTTCGGACATAACCGACTCGCCCGAACTATTCCTCCGGATAACAGTACAGGTTATATGTACCATCTTTCTTAATGACTCTGCACTTCTCCCCGATTTATATTCTTCTATAAACTTTATAAATACGGAAATCAATATCATTACAATAATGATAATCATCCCTTTATAGTCGTTCGTAAAGAACGATATAACGGCAAGGAGAATCAAGACAAAATTGAAGGGGTTTTTGAATGCCAGTAATAATTGAATATACCATGGTTTAGTCTTTTCGTGTACAACGGTATTATGTCCGTATTGCGCTGTCTGCCGCTCAACTTCTTCTTCCGAGAGTCCGGACAGGGTTGTTCCCAAGCCTTGCGATATCTCTTCGGGAGTTTTCGCAGCGGCATCGGTAAGTGCCTGCGCTATTTGCTTTTCTTTTTTTGTTTGTTCCTTTCCGGAGGATAAGTATTTATTTATCAATCTAAAAGAAAATGCTTTCATAACAGGGTATTAAGGTTTGGAAATGATTATTTGCAATCTTAACCAATAAACATTTTCCTGAATACAAATGTTTTTGAAAGTTGAAAGGGGAAAAGGGAAAGGTGAAAGATGAAAGGGGAAAAGGGAAAAGGGAAGGTGGTATTTTCAATGAAAATATTGAATTATTATAGAAATAATGTTGAATAATTATAGAAAACAGATGAGAAAGATTATAGAAAAGATATAGATGATGTATTCAGAATAAATTCCAATAAAAGGGATTTTATAGAAAATAATCTAATTAAATTCAGGATAAAAGAGATTTATCACTCTGCTACGTTTCGTTCGGAAATGACTGGCGTTATAATATACCGAGGGAGGAGAAAGCGGCGACTTTGCCATCGCTTTCTCCTCCCTCGCTTTCTTCTGTTATAATTTACCCTAAACTTTCAATTTTCAACTTTCAATTTACTAAGCTTTGGATTTTTCCAAGTAAACCGTTTGGGAAGGGAATGCAAAATCTAATCCTGCCTCGTTGAAACGGCGGAGTATTTCAAAATTTACTTTTGAATTTGCTTCCCTGATATTTGCAGGTTTTCGTATAAAATAAATAAAAGTAATGTTGAGTGATGAGCTTCCGAAATCGGAAAATGTAGCTGATAAATCCCTATGGTGTATTTCGGATACTACATCGGGTAATTTTTTCAGGATATCCAATGCTTTTTGCATCTTCACGGCATCCATATCGTATGTCAAACCCAATGTCATAACTACGCGCCTGCCGGGTTCGGACGATATATTGATTACCGCGGCATCCATCATTTTAAAGTTAGGAATAGTCACCACACGTTTATCATAAGTGAGGATACGGGTACTGCGGAGTCCGATGTCCTGTACTGTACCTTCTATCGTATCATACCTGACAACATCTCCCAGACGGAAAGGCTGGTCGGTAAAAATAGTTACCCCCCCGAATATATTTTTTATTGTGTCCTGGGCAGCCAGGGCAAAAGCAATACCTCCGATTCCCAGCGTTCCCAACAATGTTGTAACTTTCACACCGGCATTATTTAATGCCATTACAATCCCGATAATCCAGATAAGGATAAGAAAAACACGTTTGATAATCGGAAGTAAGCGGGCATCGATACGAATACCCCTTTTTTTAATTGGCTCTTTTTCCTCATAAGTATGCTCTTCGAGGAAAGCAACCACAAAACGGGCAAAAAACCATGTAATATTCAGTACTACCAGCAATTGGTACGATTTGGAAATAACGCTTTCTATCGTAGGATTTAAATCCAACCTGCGGGAGGCAATCCAGATAGATGCCAACATAATCCCCAACAGAACAGGCTTTTCCAATGTTTTAAACAGGATATCGTCTAACTGGCTCTTGCTTTTGGCGGTTAGCTTTAGGATAACATGCCTGTTGAGCAACACGATACCTTTATTAACTATAAGTGCTCCGATAATAATTAACAACGAAATTCCCCAACTTTCGAGGGTATTTCCGTAATACATTTGTTCGAGTATATGCATAATGAATAATTTTTTAAAATATGGAATCATCTTTTTTTTTAGACTTTCTAAGTTTTGAAAACTTAGAAAGTCTAAAAAAAAAGAAAAGAAAAAAAAACTACTGATAACGTCTTACCAACACAATACCATTGTATTCTTCCAGTAATTTATCTTCGACAAAGATAATATTTCCCTTATTTTCTTCTGCCTTTTTTATTATATTAATTGTAAGTTCCTGCGAATCAGAACCGGAAATACCCGGAGCATCAACTATCAATCTGTCATCTACTACTTTTCCTTTTAATGAAAGATTGTTGCCGAGATATAATTTATTGACATTGCCGGAAGAGATGCTTCTGTATATTTCGTTTAAGTCGTATGAAGCTAAATGAGCAGACTGGATATCTTCAATATTGGAAATATATCCCTTTACCTTGTTTTGCATATATGTCTCTATTAGCGGGTATACTTTCCTGACAATTTCACCGGCTGCCAAATGGTCAAAGTTTCCACTGGGTTGGCCTATAACGCAACTGCTGTCATCCATCACCTCTTTGAAATAAGAGGTGCTTTTAATATCTCCCGCCAAAATAACCGGAAAATGATTTTGGGCTATGTATTTTTGGAGCCTTTTGTCTGCTACATTAAAAAACTCCTTTATCAGGTTGTTTGTAAAAGAATCCTGCGCCAGTTCCTTTTGTTCGGTAGTAAAATAGCGCACATTCAAAAATGGGAAATCTTCGTCCGAAAACTCCTGTACCAACGTATCGTTGACAACTTGTATAAGCCGTATCCTGTGCCGGGAAACCAACACGATATAATAATTTTCAATCTGCTGTTTCGCCTTATAGATAGCTCTTGTATCAAAATAATCGCCCACAATGGTTTCGGCTTTCAATTCGACAGGAAGTTTCACCACCGAAGCAAAATTTTTGTCGGCATAGATAATAAGGCTTTTCATATTAGTATTACCGGTCAAAGAAGCTTCCGCACTTTTTATGTTTTCTACAATTTCAGCAATCTCCCGTTTATCGGTTCCTCTGGCATTAAGTATTTTCTCCGCCTCCGAAACCTGGTTTCCCAGCGCTATGTTATTTTCCCTATACTCCGACGAAAACGAACGAAGCGGTATTGCAACCGAAACTTTTATGGAGCTGTTGTCACTACCGGACATAAATCCGTCTTTGTATTGGATAAAGTACTTAATTGCTTCTGCTAAGGTGAGTTCCGGATATTTTTTCATATGGCTTGATTTTATGGGTAAATGTTTATAGTTAAATTTAATAAAGAGCTTATTGTCATATTTTTAGTAAACGAGTTGACTAGTAGACGAGTAAACAAGTTATTCTTGTTTACTCGTCTACTCAATTCTAAATAGGTCATTAAATCTTATCAACTACTTATATATGTCAGATAAACAACAAGAGTTATCCGGATAAAGTTTATATTTTTTCACTTCTTATTTAAAAAAGTTTTTTCATCTCTTTTTAAACCAAACTATTATTTAATTGTTTTAAATACGATAACTTAATTTTTGAATCAATTTTATACCTATCAGCTATGACACAAATTTGCAATTCTATTAAGGCGCTTATAACTTCAGAAATGATTAATAAGGCATCAACATTACTTGAAGAAAAACATTCTGACGTTTCTAATGCAGTAGCAACAATCATCCCGAGCTTTTTGGGCATTTTACTAAAAAAAGGACATTCGCCTCAGATAAAAAACATATTGGAAGAAGCAGGAAACTTAAACATCGAAAATCATGCAAAACATATCTTCGAAGAAAAACCTACCGAAAACCAACAAAATATCGGAGACGATTTCCTTCAACACTTATTAGGGGATAAAGCTGCTGATTTTACAAATCCGATAGCAACGCATAGCGGTATGAGCAAGGTAGCTACAAACAGGCTTATCTCAATGGTAGCTCCTATTGTTGCCGGATATTTGGGAAATAAGATAATCAAAGAAAAATTGACTATGGCACAGCTTGTTGATGAAATCGACAAGGAAAAAGCCGGGTTTGAAGGTGCTATACCTACGGATTTGATTAAATCGTTCGACCTGTATTCCAAATTGCAACTACATAACGTAGATTCAGGCAATAGTAAAGCTAAAACAGCATCCGCCAATAACGGAGCAAAAACCACTTCTACGCACAAAGGTTCGGAAAACAAACCGGAAAAAGCAAAAAAGAGAAATGAATGGATTATGTGGGTCATTTTACTACTCATCATTTTAGCTCTTTTCTTATGGTGGAAATCATGCAGAGGAGAAAAGAAAGTTGCTTACACCGAACAAGAAACGGTTATCGTATTGGAACCTGAAAAGAAAACCGCTTCCACCAAAACTATGAAAGAACTTACGCTCCCGAACGGAGTTAAGTTGAACGCTTATGCCGGAGGGGTTGAAGATAAAATGATTAAATTCCTTGAATCGGACGAATACAAAAAGGCAACAAATGAAACATTAAAGAATAAATGGTTTGAATTTGATAATATTGATTTCGAATTCGGAAGTTCAACTGAGCTTCAAAGCGGTTCCAAAACTCAACTGAATAATATTATCGAAATATTAAAATATTACAAGAACGCTAAAATAAAAATAGGCGCTTTTGCCGATGTTATTGGCAGCGAAAAGAGCAATATGAAAATATCCGAAGACAGGGCAAAAACAATAGAGATGATGCTTGAAAAAGGAGGCGTAGGTTCGCAAGTGGCAAAAGTGCAGGGTTACGGCGAAGAGTATGCAATCCATAGTGCAAACGAATCTAATGAGGCAAGAGCGGAAGACAGGGATATTGCTTTGAGATTTGTTAAATAAGTTGAAAGGGGAAAAGTGAAAGATGAAAAGTGAAAGGTGAAAATTAAAGAGGGGTTGCTGAAATTAATTGTAAATGTTTAATGGAGGCGCTTTCAGGTGTTTATTACCTACCTCATTAATAGACTGGAAACTTGTAACTAATAGCTTGTAACTACTTAATATAAAAAAACAAAAAAGTTTAACGCAATGAAAAAAACATTATTCATGATTGCTTGTATTCTTATTGCAGGCATTACCTTGCAGTCATGCAGTACAAAAGACGAGAGAATAAGTAAAAAAGTCAATAATATACTGCAAATGGAATACGGAACCATGCATGCTACCGTAAAAGACGGGGTCGTCACACTTGATGGAACCGCCGAATCGGGAGAGGAAATATATCTTGCGGAAGAAGAAATAAAAGGTATTGAAGGGGTAAAAAGTGTCGTAAGCAATAATGTGGTTGTGAAAGATTCATATATTCACACTCCGGAATTGGATATAGAAGCCGACGTGGAAGCCAAAGTCGATGCCTTAATGAACGAAGAGGAAAAATAGTTATACCTTATAAACATACACTTGGGAGAAATCTGTAATGCGGATTTCTCCTTTTTGGCTCCCGAACCAGGGAGGGAATAATCGGAGCGCGGCTTAGAGCCGCACTCCAATTGACAACCTGAACGAACCTTAGGGATAATATTGCGAATAAGCATTTAATTTTTTAATCTAAATAACCTGAATTCGGGATAAGGCTATGTATTAGCCATAGCCCGGATGGATTTAATTTTCATAACCTTACGATCAACGACCTAAGGTTAAATACTACATACAATACTGCCTGAACCGACCAATAAAAAACATATCCTTATATATTACTAACCATAACTATTTAAACTATGCAAACAAAAAATTCAACCTCACACAAATTGAATACAGAAGAGAGAAAGGAACTTCCTGATTCAGACTTCGGCATACCGGAAACACGTGAATATCCGATGCCCGATGCAGTTCATGTCCATGCAGCAGAAGCATATTTCAGATATGCTCCGGAAGACAAAAGAGCATCATTGGCACATAATATATTGTCAAAAGCAAAAAAGTTCGGGGTAAAAATCGAAAGCCCGGTTATTCATGAATGGGCAGATAAGTACAAGAGATAATCCGACATCCGGACTAAATTCTATTATCAGTCAATCTTTAAGTAGTTGATGAAATTTAATAAGGTATTTAGAATTGAGTAAACAAGTAATTCTTATTTACTCGTCTACTTGTCTACTAAAAAACAAATTCTTTATAAAACTTAATTTATATTTTTCCGGCATATATTCTTCACATAAGTACGATTAAGTAAGAATCGACACCTTATAACAGCCTGTATTTACCAAGAATTTATATTTTTCAAAAAGAAAGGAGCAGATATATTGGCAGAAAAAGCTATATTTGCAAAATTTTTCTTATTCAATAAATATTGTACGATATGGCTATTTTCTTCAATGATGTTTCAAGAACTTTCGGAGAGTATCTCCTTATTCCAAGTCTGACCACCAAGCAGTGTATTCCGGAAAATGTTTCCCTAAAAACCCCATTGGTAAAATTCAACATTAAAAACGGAGAAGAATCTGCAATCAAGTTGAATATTCCCCTTGTATCGGCTATCATGCAGTCGGTTTCGGATTCAGGACTGGCTATCGAGTTAGCCCGCAACGGCGGATTATCGTTTATATTCGGTTCGCAATCAATTCAGTCGCAAGCTGAAATGGTAAGAAAAGTAAAAAAATTCAAAGCCGGATTTGTTATCAGCGATTCCAACCTTACACCTGATAATACGCTGTCCGATGTACTCAAACTGGTAAAACAAACAGGACACTCTACTATAGGTATTACTCACGACGGAAGCCCTAACGGCAAACTGTTGGGTATTGTCACCAGCCGAGACTACCGTGCCAAAGACGATCCCAACACCAAGGTTAAAGTGTTTATGACTCCGTATGAGAAGTTGACTACCGGGCCTGTCGGTATTACATTGAGCGAAGCCAACCAGATAATCTGGGAACATAAACTAAATACATTACCTATCATTGATGAAAATCAAAATCTGGTATACTTTGTTTTCCGCAAAGATTATGACAGTCATCACGAAAATCCGAACGAGTTGTTGGACAACAACAAAAAGCTGATCGTTGGTGCAGGTATTAATTCCAGAGACTACAAAGAACGGGTTCCGGCATTAGTAGAAGCGGGTGTGGATGTTTTATGTATCGATTCGTCCGACGGTTATTCCGAATGGCAAATGGAAACATTGAAATGGATAAAAGAAACATATAATAATAAAGTACTTGTAGGTGCAGGGAATGTAGTTGATCCGGACGGATTCAATTATCTGGTAAATGCCGGAGCCGACTTTATCAAAGTAGGTATCGGCGGAGGCTCTATCTGTATCACCAGAGAGCAAAAAGGAATCGGAAGAGGACAGGCAACTTCTATTATTGATGTTGCTAAAGCCCGTGACGAATATGCTGAAAAAACAGGCATCTATGTTCCTATCTGTAGCGATGGCGGACTGGTGCAGGATTACCACATGGTACTGGCTTTGGCAATGGGAGCCGACTTCCTGATGATGGGACGTTATTTCGCACGATTCGACGAATCGCCTACAAAAAAATTAACGATCGGAAACCGCTTTGTAAAAGAGTACTGGGGAGAAGGTTCCAACCGTGCCCAAAACTGGCAACGTTATGATATGGGAGGTTCGGAAGCGTTGAAATTCGAAGAAGGTGTTGACAGCTACGTTCCGTATGCAGGAAAAATGAAAGATAACCTGAGAGTAACCCTTGGAAAAGCAAAAGCCACTATGTGTAGTTGCGGCGCTATTTCGATACCCGAGTTACAGAAAAATGCAAAAATCACGTTGGTATCTTCTACTTCTATTATCGAAGGAGGTGCCCACGACGTAATACTTAAAGAGCAGAATTAATTTTCTTTAAAGATGTATTTTAAACCTGTTAAGTTTTAAAAACTTAACAGGTTTTTTTTTATTACTATCACCTATCTAATCGTAACTATTACGCGTTACACTGTTCAAGGTAACCTCCATAATCAATACGGAATAAGGTTGAACGACAACCGAGCGTCCATCATAACTAAACGTTTTTGAGGAAGCATTATATGCTAAATAATAAGGGATATAAAATATATAGGTAGATCCCGCCGGCATTAGCTGAAGACCTTCCTTAAAACCTTCAAGCGGAAGATTAGCCAGCAATATCTCTTCGGCGGTCAACGAAATGAAAAAAGTCCCGTCAATCAACTTTCCGGTATAAGTCACATTTACAGAATCTTCCGTATACGGACGGATTCCTTCTGAATCCGAAGATACAACTTTATATTGCAAACCCGTAGAAAGTTGTTTCACCCCCTCCTGTGTGGCATTATCTATTAGAAACTGTTCGCCCGCCTCTTTATTTTCCTTATTTACCAATCGCTGATCCTTATCATCGTCGTCCTCGCTACAAGAAGTCAACCCGATGAAAAAGCACATTGCAATAACGAACCATGTTAATTGTTTTTTCTTCATATAATCTTTATAAGTTTTAGAAATAATTTATTGTCATATTTTCAAGTAAACGAGTTAACAAGTTGACGAGTAAACAAGTTTCTGTTGCAGTAATTTATTGCATTTTGGCAGTTATAAATCGGAGCACGGCTCTAAGTCGCACTCCGACTTGCAACATATTATATTCGGAGTGCGACTTAGAGTCGCCCTCCGATTGGCAGCAACAACCAATTACCTTTCAACTTCAACTTATCTTCCGTATCAGCGTCATTCCGTCCCTTACCGGAACAATAACTTTTTCCAACCGTTCGTCCGATGCTATAAAGTCATTAAAACGACGAATACCCAAAGTCTGGGCATCGTTCCTCTCTATATCCTGAACATGACCGTCCCAAAGCGTATTATCGGCAATAATAATACCACCCGGGCGCAATTTGGGATAAACGGCATTGAAATATTCGGGATAATGCCTTTTATTGCCGTCTATAAAAACGACATCAAACATCATATCCATTTTGGGGATAATTTCGAGGGCATCTCCGATATGTAAATGAATCTTCCCGCTTTGCCCGGACTCTTCAAATGTCCGGAGCAAAAACTCCTCCATCTCGTCATTTATCTCAATAGTGTGAAGTTCACCTTTCCCGGGAAGGGACTCTGCCATGCAAATAGCCGAATAACCGGTAAATGTTCCTATTTCCAGAATATAAACAGGCGCAACCATATTGCAAAACATCTTCAACATACGACCTTGCAAATGACCCGAAATCATCCGGGCTTTTGTTGTCCGGAGATTAGTTTCCCGTGTCAGTTTTCTCAAAAACGCAGGCTCCCTGTCAATGTGTTGCAGGATATACTCTTCTATATGGCTTGATTTCATATCCATTCCGACAGCAAAGGTAATATTTTATTGAAGGCAGAGATAGAGTTTTTGCTAAATTTTAGAAAGATGAAAGGGGAAAGATGAAAGGTGAAAGGTGAGAATTGAAAGGGGAAAGTTCGTTTTAGGGGGGGGATGAAAGGAGAATTCGCAGAGGTGGCTTTTTTGAGCGGTAGCAATTTAGTGAAGTGTAATCATCTGTTTCTTTAAAAATAAAGTTGTTATTCATAACAAAAAAGAGTTCGTCCGATTTGAAGAAATCGTATTATTTTATTTCTAACTCATGTTAACTTAGTGATATTATACCGGATTTTTAGGAAATTATTTATAATTTTGCACCTACGATATAAGTAATTTTAGTTCAAATAAAATTTCCGCATTGGGATATACATAAATATGTCAAAAATGACAAATCTTTAAAAAAAAGCCTATGTTATAAGAAACAGGTAATGGTTAAAAAATGACCGGAAAATATTTTCCAGTTAATTGCCAGTAAAAAAGAAACAAATAGCGGCAAAACAAATCTAGAACCTTAATTCACAAAGAATTATAAAACAGATTACAATTTTAAAAAATTCGAGTAACAGCAACCGCATATTAAACTTTTTTAAATTAAAATAAGATTAAAAAGAGGAATAATACCACAATTTGTCATATTTGTTAGATAATTTTCCACTAAAAAAGAGAACATTGAGTTAATTTATGTACTTTTGGATAAAAAATTACAAACAAAATATCTTTTTTCTGAATACAAAAAACAATACCTTAATTACTCAACACACTGTAAATAAGCAGAAAAAGCCAGATTAAACCATAGCTATCTTTTTCAACTTTTTCAATTCATTATTTACAAACTTTCTAATTTCGGTATAATTTTTGTTTACATACAAAACGTTTATTTACATCATACCCTGATCATGGGTTGAAAAAGTCAAATTTTATGAATATAAAAGTTACCATTTTATTAAGACCTATCTTCCTTCTGCTCCTTCTTACATCTTTTTTTCATGTTCACGCCCAACAAATTTGTTGGAACGTAACTGATTCTCTCTATTTTCAGTTGGAAGATGAAACTACTCCTGCCAGCGGATACTCATTCGCCGAAACCAAACCGAGTACAAAGGGAAATGTACAAATTATATTTCCTACCGGGACTTGCGGTTACTCGTCAAACACTACCGGGCCATTGGATTGGAGCCAGTATGTTATAGTCAATAATCCTGCCGATATCGACGCTACCAATTATGCCGACATATCGCCCGGAGCCGGAAACCTGTTAATGTTGACCCGTTGTGAAACAAGCTCGAATGACATGGATTTTCCGCACCTTGAATTTATCAATTTGAAGCCAAATACAGTTTACACGATCTCGTTTGACATTGTGAATCCGATACTAAACAGCAGTACGGAGTGTAAACCCAGTAGTTTTGGAATACAATATAGTATCTTCCGTAATGCCAGGGGTACTTATATGAATATGATTAGTGGCGGTAATTCAAATTATACAAGTCCTGCCTATGGAGGCGGAGCAACGACCGTCACACTCTCATTTAATCCAAGTGCAAACGGAAATGGTAATCCTACAAAAGCATTAATTTATTTTAGCCAACTTAATAATTTGAATAAAAGTTGTGCTCCAGTTGCTCTCCGTAATATCCAAATATCCTATCAGCCTTGTACCTCCCTTAAAGTCTCAAATACAAATATATGCCCGGGAGAGGCGGTTACCCTTTCCCTTGAAAATTACGAAGGTGAGGAAAGCGAATTCATTTGGGAATATAAGAGAAGCGGTGATACCGACTTTACAATGTTAGACACAACGAGCGATCCCGAAATAACCGTTTATCCTACCGAAACAACAGAATACCGCTTAACTGTAGGTACACAAACGGTATCAACCACTGTAAACGTTCTTACACAACTGGAATGTTTCAGAATTAATGCCCACTATTCCAGTCTCATTTGCCTGGGCGACTCCAATGTATTGATCGCGTCAGGAAAAAGGGCTGTAGAGAATCTGGATGCAACCAATTACATATGGGAAGAATATGATGAAGAGACATCTAGCTGGCTAACACTGTCATCGACAACCATCAAACAAACCATTGTACCGAAAAAAGAAGGGGATACACGCTACCGGGTAACATTAGGAACCCTACAGGATGAATATACGCAAAAGACCCAAACCTGCAAAGATACGGTTTGCCAAGGGTTGGATTCAAAAGTTGTTTTTCATGAAACATTCGGATTTTTCATGTCCGAAAATATTTATGTCGACAGTAAAGATAATATATGGAGAAATAGCATAACACGCAATTCAAAGACCTTTAACATCGAAAACTACTGGTCGGCCGACCCTAACGGATATGTTGTCGAAGCCAGTTCGCTCGGAGCTTTTGACGGACATCTATATGCGCTTGAAGATCCTCGTATTTCAACTTGTCCATCCTCTGTAACCGATAACTTCTGCTGGTGTCCGCTCAAAGTAAATGGGAAAGGCTACCGTATAGAAGACGGCTACTATGCCATCTTAAAGGATCCGGATCTGAGTAATTGCGGAAACGATGCAGGAGGCGAATACGACTATTGGTCGGGACCTGACCACACAGGAAATGATAACGGCGGAATGCTCTTTGTAAATTGCGGGTCGACTCCGGGCGCTTTGATCTATTCACAAAAAGTAAAAGTAAACTGCGCATACTCCCAATTTAATTTCTCTGCGTTTATCAGCAATGCTGTTCAAAGATCAAGTAGCACGACTCCGGTTAACCTGACGTTCAAGATACTTGCCGCCGATTCTTCAACTGTATTAAGAAGCTACAACTCGGAAAATGTTCCAAGAAATCCGGGAGTATGGTATTACCAATCCACACAATTCGAAAACACAGGCGGTGATACCGAGTTTTTCGTACAGTTGATAAATAACGGAGCCAGCGGTAACGGAAATGACATTTTGCTGGACGATATCGTTTTCTCCGTATGCGTTCCGAAAGTAACGCTGGTTACGGAAGGCATGGATCTGTCGGATGAAGTGGAAGAGATAAGTGTCTGCAAAGACTCAACCATTATACTCAAGGCTGTTCAGGAAGTCAAACTGATAAACAATCCGTTACACTTATTCCAATACAGGAAAGCCGGAGAGCAAACATGGATAGACATAAGCGGACGCGACGCTTCATCGTATGCAAAAGATACAATCCACATCCACACCGGAGAAAGCCGCTTTATGGGCGATATTGAATACCGTGTTGTAATAGCCGCTACCGAAGAGATTCTATTAAAATTCGCAGAAGGAAGAGTAGATGAATTGAGCGAATGTGATGCATACAACCTTGCTTACTCCTTCTTCAAGATAACAAATAAATACGGAGGCAAAATGTGTCCGGATGAACTCCTTAAACCATGTATAGAAGAGGAATTTGAAATAACCGGATGCCGGGAAGGCGAAGACAGCGCCGGTTGGAATCATACCTGGCAATGGGAATGGAAAACAAAAAGAGGTCTTATTATCCCGGGATACGAAAAAAGTAATATTCCGGCAACAAAAGAAGACTCTTTAAAAAGAACATTACCGGTTCAATATAATGTGATTCCGGCTACCCTCGATACTCTCTATTTTTATGGATATGACGAAGGCGGATGTTTCCAATATCAAAAATTCATTATAGATGTTCAGCCTAAAGCCTCTTTTGATGTACCTACAGACTTACAGACCGGATGCGACTCGGTAATTATTAAAGCTGAAAACATTGCAGCCGGAGCAGGCGTGTTATGGACAATCAGTGGAATAACAACTCCCGACGGCATCTATGAGGTAAGGGGCGATTCGGTTATCATTAAATCGACTACTCTGCCGGTAACCGGAAAAGTGAAAGCAGAAATAGATCCTTTGACTCTTCAATATTGTTTAAGGGATCCGATAGAAATACCATTCCGTATAATGGCGGGCGAATCGTTGTCCGTTTCATTGAAGGCTGATGGCGATATCGATGCATTGTGTCTGAACCCTGCCGAAACCGACAGCATAATCCTGCGTGCTACCGTTACTCCTGCCGAATCGGCTGATGATATTGAAGAATACTTCTGGTATCTGGACGGGACACTGTTAGATACGACTACGGAAGACTCATTGGTTATCAGTACCGACCCTGCCGGGAAATATCCGGGAATCCTTGTACCGGGAGCTAAATTGAATTTTGAAGTCCGCGTTGCCGATGGTGTTTGCTTCGATAGCAATAACCTTTCCGCTCCGGGTTCATTCTACTTTGAAGTAAATGAACCTTACCGTCTGGAACTGGAAGTTGCTCCAAACGATACTATCTGCTTAAGCGGAGACGGTTCCGGAGCTCCTGTTGAAATGATATTGACCGCAACCGCCAAATCACTCGCAAATCCGGCAAACACCGATGTTGCACGCAATATCAAACAATATATCTGGATGGTATACGATGCCGATCTGGCAGCAGATGTTCCTTTTGATACCACATCGACCAATGTTCATACAATTTCATTAACAAACCCTCCGGCATTACTTGCAAAATATATTGATGCCGGAACTTCCCTGCTCTTTGGTGTTACTGCAATAGACAGCGTCTGCTATAATGAAATGAATGACGAGACAAAAGGAAATATCCTCATTACGCTGAACGAAAAATATACAATGACCATATCCAGAAGCGAAGAGATTATATGTATATCTAATGACGGCACGATGCAGGATGATACCGAATTGACGAAACTTTTTGTTTCGATAACACCGGCCAATGCAAAAAAACATATAAAAGAATACAATTGGTATTTGAACAATACGTTGTTCCGTACCACACAAGATACTGTCCTGGTATTAACTTATGCCGATTTAAAAGATAAGCAAGGTGACGACCTGACTTTCAAAGTATCTTCTTTCGACGGCATCTGTATCGAAAGTAACGCTCCGGAAGAAAGCTCAAACATAGATTTGAAAATCCGCACTTCCGATGTTTCATTGGTATTGCTTGCCGACAGGAATGATCTTTGTATTGATCCTCTTGATGCGGATAACAACAAAATATCTTTATCCGCTGTCGTAACCCCTTCCTCTGCATCCCGTAACATAACCGAATATATCTGGCTTGCCGACGGTGTTGAGTTGGAAACCACTACCGATTCTACATTAGTAGTATCACAAGCTACTTATCCGGATCTGTTTATAGCAGGAAAAACCGTTACATTCAACGTCCGGATATTCGATGCAAACTGTAACAATGATTTCATCGAAGGTACCGGAACCGGAGAGAGCGTGTTGGTCAACGAATCCTATCAAATGGAGTTGATTACAAAAGACAACCAATCGGTAGTTTGTTCGGACGGCGACAATAATACAATCGAATTGATTGCGCGTGTTACTCCGGAAGAAGCTAAAAACCATATTAAAGAATATATATGGTATGCCAACGGAAATGAAATCAAACGCACAGCTGATACCGTATTGGTTATCAACCAGACGGATTTTGCTACTCTGTTCGTTCCCGGTGAAACCGTTTCTTTCCTTGTAAAATCATACGATGATATATGTTATTCCGATGGCGCTCCGGCAGAAAGTAATAACCTTGGAATTCAGTTTAATGAAAAATATAGCATGACACTGACTGCTAACGGGCAAGATGCAATTTGCTTTGATTCGGATAACAGTTCTATAACATTGAGTGCACTTATCAGTCCGGAAAAAGCCAAACACCATATATTGGAA
>JAVBMA010000028.1:0-17169 GCA_031553005.1 Paludibacteraceae bacterium
ACGGATATCCTTTTGAGATTTATTGCCAAAAATTTTTTATAAAAAATAATTAAGCCCCATAAAAACATTATAATGTAATAAGTTAAAAAATTAAAACCGACAGTATAAAATGACAATTCAAAACCGCCAATAAATTAAGTCACTTTTAGTAAATATTTTCTTTAAAAAACAGCATCGCAAATGTATATAAAATAAAGCAGCAGCCATTGATTTTTCCCTAAAATTTATGTTACAAAAAACTAAAAACGAAGATATGGCTCAAAAAACAGGATTATTTTAGATCGCTAATTATCAATATAATAACATATTATTTTAAAATTAATTAACAATATATCTGGTTTTTTTCGGGAATAAGGGTTCGCTGATGTAAAAAAAGGAATATATTTGCACGATTTTTTAAAAACACTGTTAAAGTAATTTTTTACTTTTTTATCACAAAGAATCAAACATAAAAATACATTGTATATCAAATAGTTATCATATACAAAATATTTACCAAGCATAAAAACAAAAGTGTTTATCGTCTTCTTTCCGCTTTGTTTTTTTATATTCTTCAACCATAGAGAATAAAAGAAGGCTTAAAATTTAAAAAGAATTTTATATGAAAAAGATTTTATTGGTAGTAGGTTTAATTTGCGCTACAATGGTTGCAAATGCTCAGTTGTATGTAGGTGGATCTTTAGGTTTCGGTACTTCAACTGTAAAAAATGATGATGGTGACAAATTGTACACTAACACAAACTTCAGCCTTTTCCCGGAAGTTGGTTTTTCATTGAACGAAAAAATTGACTTGGGTATTTCTGTTGGTTTCGGAATGACTAGCTACAAACCGGAAGGTGGCGACAAACAAAAAACAAATAACTGGGAAGTTGCTCCTTACATCCGTTATTCTGTAGTTGAGTTTGGGAAATTAAAAGTAATGGGAAAAGGTAGCCTTTATGTAAAAGGTAACGAAGATCAAAGTGAAACTAAGAGCACTTCTTTCGGTTTAAGCGTAACTCCGGTATTGGGTTATACTGTTTCCGAACATTTCATTTTGTTGGCTAACTTGAACTTCCTTAGCCTTAGCATTGACAACACTAAAGTTAAAGACGGAGATTCAACTTTCGGATTTAATCTTGGAATTGATACAAACAATGCTGCAAATACAAATAATTTTGCTATTGGTTTCGCTTACATTTTCTAATCAAACCAAAAAAAAATAAAAAATAAGGGTGTGCTTAATGCATATCCTTATTTTTTTATTTCAAAAAGGATTTCAATCTTAACTAAAAAATCATTTATTATCAAATCATTAGAGGGATACTTTTATCACCTTGCCCTAAAAACAGGGATAAAAAACACACAACACCCAGTATTTTTTAATTCATTATTCCAATATTATATTATTTATTGTAATATCTTTGTGTTTTTCCGGGGTCTAATGTAGTAAATATTTATATAAATGAAGTCTGCCAAAGGCAATAATATAGTATCAATCAAAAGCTTAGTTGTGATTGGGGATTTTATCATCCTCAACTTATGCTTCATTTTAGCATTTCTACTATATAGCAGAAATCGTCCACAGATCGACCTGTTTCAGGAAGGACGGATATTGCTTGTCCTTATTAATATGGCTTATGCTACAAGCATCTCTTATATAGGTATTATTCTGGACAAACGAACAGTTTTTATTGAAAGCATCCTGGGTAAAGTGACCAAGACCATTATTCTGCACTTTTTAATACTATTCGGCTCGTTAGCCATTGTTCAAGATTATACTTTCCCGGTTCTATTCTGGCTGTTCTTTTCGGTATTGCTTTTTGGAGGAATCTCCTGCTGGCGCATCTTTGCCCGGTTAACATTGAAACAATACCGGAAAAAAGGAGGAAATTTCCGCCGTGTTATCATACTTGGAGCAGGAAATGTTGCCAATGAAGTATACAAATCCATTATTACCAATGTATCTTACGGATATAAATTCATGGGATTTTTCGATGACCGTATCCCGAAAGAATATGTTGTAGACCGTGATTTGGTTAAGGGGATAATAAATGATGTTCCCGAATTCGCGGAAAAGCACCATATTGATGAAATTATCTGTGCCTTGCCTGCGGGAGAAGACCGGAAAGCGATCTCTATTATCAAATTTGCAGAGAACAATATGATTCGCTGTTATATTGTTCCTGATTTCAGGCGATTTTTAACAAAAAAGGTAAATCTTTCCTTCATGGAAGAGATTCCGATTATATCCTTAAGAGAAGAGCCTCTGCTAAACATAACTAATAGGGTTATAAAACGTCTATTCGATATTGTTTTCTCCTTCTTTTTTTTGATATCAATATTTCCTATATTATCTGTTATTCTGGGAATAGCCATTAAGTTATCCTCACCCGGCCCTGTTTTTTTCAGGCAACAACGGACGGGAGAAAAAGGCAAGGAGTTCGGATGCATAAAATTCCGGACTATGAAGCCGAATGAAGCTGCGGATTCGGTTCAAGCAAGCAAGAATGATGATCGGATCACGAAGGTAGGAGCTTTTTTACGCAGGACAAATCTGGATGAAATTCCGCAATTTTTGAATGTGTTGCTTGGTCACATGTCAATTATAGGGCCAAGGCCTCACATGTTGAAACATACCGAAATGTATTCCCAATTGATCGATAAATATATGGTTCGTCATTTTGCCAAACCGGGAATTACTGGTTGGGCACAAGTCTCCGGTTACCGCGGAGAGACAAAAGAACTAACAGATATGGAAGGCCGGATAAAAAGGGATGTGTGGTATATCGAAAACTGGACATTCTGGCTGGATATGAAAATTATCTTTCTTACTATCCGCAATATGCTGAAAGGCGAAGATAATGCCTATTGAAGAAAGATGTCCAGATAAAAAGATGTTCAGATATTCAGATAAATAGTCTTTGTCTGAATATCTGAACATCTTTTTATCTGAACATCTATGGTTATTTTTTAATTTCTTTTGCCCAGCTATCTTTTAGAGCAACGGTACGGTTAAAAACTAATTTATCAGGTGTGGAATCGGGATCGACATTGAAATATCCGATTCGTTGAAACTGAAAATTCTGCAACGTCTTTGCTCCTTTTAACCAAGGTTCGACATAAGCGGTAATAACTTTCAGCGATCCGGGGTTCAAGAGTTCGGTAAAATCTTTTTCCTTTTCGTCTCCCGGGTTTTCGATGCTGAACAAACGGTCGTACAAACGTACTTCGGCAGGGAGTGCATGTTGTACGGTTACCCAGTGTATGGTGCCTTTCACCTTGCGGTTACTTTCCGGCATTCCGCTTTTGGTTTCCGGATCGTATTCGGCATATACTTCAAGTATATTTCCGTTTTCGTCTTTTTTACATCCCGTACATTTTACTATATACGCACTTTTCAGGCGGACTTCCTGTCCGGGAGTCATTCTGAAATATTTCTTAGGAGCATCCTCCATAAAATCTTCACGTTCGATATAAAGTTCTTTTGCGAACGGAATCTGGCGCATTCCCATAGAGTCATCTTCCGGATTGTTAACGGCTTCCATCATCTCAAACTCTCCTTCCGGATAGTTTGTAATTACCAACTTAACTGGATCAAGGACAGCGCTGACACGGATAGCTTTCTCATTCAGATCTTCCCTGACAGAATGCTCCAGCAAGGAGATATCTATTATCCCGTCAAACTTAGTATAACCGATTTTCCCGATAAATTTATGGATGGATTCGGGTGTATATCCGCGACGGCGTAAGCCACAGATAGTCGGCATGCGGGGATCATCCCATCCGCGAACCAAACCGTCTTGTACCAAACGTAGCATTTTACGCTTACTCATCACCATATAGGTTATGTTCAGCCGATTGAACTCGGTCTGGTGGGGAGCATAATTTCCTGTTGCAAATTGTTCGATAAACCAATTATATAACGGACGGTGTACTTCAAATTCCAATGTACAAAGAGAGTGAGTCACTCCTTCAAAATAATCGGATTGTCCGTGTGCATAGTCATACATTGGATATACTTTCCATTTATATCCTGTCCGGTGGTGAGGATGGGATGTAATGATACGATACATGATCGGGTCGCGGAAATGCATATTTGAAGATGCCATATCAATCTTAGCACGCAATACCATAGCTCCTTCGGCAATTTCTCCGGCGCTCATTTTTTCAAAGAGCTGTAAGTTTTCTTCTACCGAACGGTCTCGGTAAGGGCTGTTTGTGCCGGGAAGTGTCGGAGTGCCTTTTTGTTTAGCAATATCTTCGGCAGATTGTTCGTCTACGTAGGCTTTTCCTTCTTTAATGAAACGGACAGCTAAATCCCATAATTGTTGAAAATAATCGGAAGCATAATAGATATTTTTCCACTGAAAACCAAGCCATTGAATATCTTCCTGTATAGAGTCTACATATTCAACGTCTTCTTTTACGGGATTGGTGTCGTCAAACCGCAGGTTACATATTCCTCCGTAGTTTTGAGCAATGCCGAAATCGAGGCAAATAGCTTTAGCATGTCCGATATGCAGGTATCCGTTGGGTTCGGGCGGGAAGCGAGTTTGAATACGACCTTCGTTTTTACCTTCTTTAAGGTCTTCTTCAACTATAATTTCAATGAAATTCAAACTTTTTTTTGATTCTTCTTCCTTTATATTTTCAACCATTTCTCTTGTATTCATTAATGATTTTTAGCAAACAAAGTTAACTTATTTCCAAATAAAAATAATTGTTTTTGGCTAAAATTTAAATACAAAAGCACAGTAATACAGAGTTTTTGAAATCATCCCTGCAATACTATGCTTCGTCGTTCGAATAAGCTAATAAGAATTTAAATAAATACTGCTTACCGGTTTTTAATCCTTAAAATTGGACTTTACATGTGATCCGTCACAGTAGGGCATATTTTTGCTTTGGCCACAGCGGCAAAATGCTGTAATTCCTTCCCTGATCTCGTTGCTTCCATCGGCTAATATTAACCTGAATTTTCCGGTAATAACAAGAGGACCGCCTTTTTGTACCTTCACAGTGTGCAGATTGTCTTTATTTTCTTCCATAAGTCTTGATTTTAATAGTCTGAAGTTATGGAAATTCATTTCAGGATATTGTCCGGAATGAATTCCACTCTTGATAAAACAAAATCGGGAGAAAAAGGTTTTCAAGCACATAACACTTGACTTGGATGAAGACTAGCTGTGAAAAATCATTGGATAATGGGTAATAAACACTGAATACAAATAAAAAAGCCACTTTCAATATAAACATTGAAAATGGCTTTTAAGTATTATTCTGCGGTTATTAGTTTTCTTTCACCTTTTCTTGTAACAGGGCAAATTCCAACACTTCCTTAATGTTTTCCACATAATGGAATTTGAGTCCTTTGATATAGGTTTCTTTTATTTCATCAATATCCTTTTTGTTCTCGTGGCATAATATAATCTCTTTTATGCCTGCCCTTTTGGCAGCCAGAATCTTTTCTTTAATGCCACCTACGGGAAGGACTTTTCCTCGCACTGTAATTTCGCCTGTCATCGCCAGGTTTTTCCTGACTTTACGTCTTGTGAAAGCAGAGGCAAGAGAAGTCACCATGGTGATTCCGGCGGAAGGCCCGTCTTTCGGGATAGCGCCTTCGGGCACGTGTATATGAATACTGTTTTCTTCAAATGCGCTTTCCGGAATATTCCAGAGGGATGCGTGCGATCTCAAATACTCCAACGCCAATACCGCCGATTCTTTCATCACTTCTCCCAGATTTCCGGTCAATGTCAGTTTTGGAGCTTTGGACTTGCTAAGGCTGGTTTCCACAAAAAGGATCTCCCCTCCTACTGCCGTCCATGCCAATCCGGTAGCGACACCTGCATAATCATTTCCTTGGTACTTATCTTTCGAGTAACGTTCAACTCCGAGGTATTCACATAAATACTCTGCTTTGATCACCGGGTCAAACTTTTCTTTCATGGCTATTTTTCGCGCCACTTTGCGCATGACTTTCGTAATCTGCTTGTCCAGTTCACGAACTCCGGATTCGCGGGTATAGGAATCAACAATTTTAACGATCGTTTCTTTTGGAATCTCCAACTGTCCCGGCTCGATTCCATGATTTTCCATCTCTTTCGGGATCAGGTGACGGATTGCTATTTCTACTTTTTCTTCTAATATATATCCGCTTACTTCAATAATTTCCATGCGATCGAGCAACGGTTGGGAAATAGTTCCCAGGTTATTGGCAGTAGCAATAAACATTACTTTAGACAGGTCATAATCAATGTCCAGAAAGTTATCATGAAAAGTATTATTTTGTTCAGGATCCAACACTTCAAGCAAAGCTGATGCGGGATCTCCTCTGAAGTCGTTGCTTACCTTGTCTATTTCGTCCAAAATAAACACCGGATTGGATGTACCGGCTTTTTGAAGGCTTTGTATGATGCGACCGGGCATTGCACCGATGTAGGTGCGGCGGTGTCCGCGAATCTCGGATTCATCGTGCAATCCACCGAGCGAGATACGGACATATTTCCGTTTTAACGCTTCTGCCACGGACTTCCCAAGCGAAGTTTTCCCAACTCCCGGAGGGCCGTAAAGACAGATAATGGGCGATTTCATATCGTCCTTCAGCTTTAATACAGCCAGATGTTCGATGATTCTCTCTTTTACCTTTTCCAATCCGAAATGATCGCGGTCCAATATCTTTTGGGCATTTCTCAGATTCAGGTTGTCTTTTGAATAAACTCCCCAAGGCAAATTCACGATTGTTTCTACATAATTCATCTGCACTCCGTAATCGGGAGAGTGCGGAGAAATACGTTCCAACTTATTCAGCTCTTTTTCAAAAACAGCCTTTACCTGTGAAGTCCATTTCTTATGGGCTGCTTTTTCCCTAAGGTTCTGGATGTCCTGTGTCTGAGAATCGCCTCCCAACTCGTCCTGAATAGTTTTAATCTGCTGTTGCAGGTAATATTCGCGTTGTTGTTGCTCTATGCCTTCTTGCGTCTTTGATTGAATCGCCAGTTTGAGCTCAAGCATTTGTAACTCCTTATTCAAAAGCCCGAGTAAGGAGTAACCACGCTCTTTCACTTCATTTGTTTCGAGTAACGCCTGTTTATCTACCAGTTTGAAATTCAGATTGGCACAGATAAAATTAATCAGCGAATTGGCATTTTCTATATTTTTTACGGCAAAAGTTGCCTCTACAGGCATAGCGCCGGAACTCTTGATTATCTTTATTGCTGCATCTTTTAATGTCTCTAACAGGGCATTAAATTCCTTTTTATCTTTACTAGCAGGCTTTATATCTTCCAATGTTTTTACAGAACCACGCAAAAAAGGCTCTTCAGAAAGTATCTGATTTAAAAAAATACGTTTCTTTCCCTGCAATATAGCTGAAGTGGAACCATCAGGCATTTCTAATATTTTAATAACCTGCGCTACAGTTCCGGTATGGTAAAGGTCGTCGTATTGAGGATTTTCCTCATTTGCTTCCTTTTGTGTAAACACACCCAGAGAAACGCCTCTTTTGTAGGCATCTTTTACTGCATACAAAGATTTTTTACGTCCAAGTGAAACCGGCATGATAACTCCGGGAAACAAAACCATGTTTCTCAGGGCTAAAACGGAAATATTTTCGTTTTCGCCCTCCTGAAATTCAAAAGAGTCGTCACCGTCTGCTATCAACGGAATAAAATCCGATGATTCATTATCTTTATCTGCACTTAAAAATATCTCTTCTATTTTTGTTGTCATGTCACAATATTTATTCATTTATGCCAATTTGGCAGCATTATTCTCCTATGCTTTGTCTAATACAAATAACTAAAAAAAGTAATATTCTAATTATCAAAATCTTACATTATTAGCAATGGAATAGCCATGATAATATTCCAATACTCGTGCCAAAGATACTCAATATAAGTTGCCTTTAAGAAATCATTGACACCATTTTTAATATTCAGACATCCAATAATTTCTGCTTACTTATAGAGTAAACAATATTAACTAAGAAAAGATTAAAAAATGATTGAAAAATAAAAAAATGAACCATACATATTTAGATTTTTTTCTAACAAAAGAAAAATTCTTTGAATTTTATATGCCATAGGCATTATCGCCGGTAGAAAAAAAACAGTAAGCCATTGGGTTTGCAGCCAAAAACAGAAGGTTGCGTACCTAACGGCACGCTGCTTGGTAAAATATTCATTTTTCTACCAATTGATGCAAACCTAACGGCTTGCAAATAAAAAATTCAAAACAGCTTTCAATCACAAATGTGAATTTGCAATGCACGCATTTTTTTTGAGTAAAGGATAAGGTAAACTTATACAAATCTTATATTTACCTACAGACGAGGTATCTTCAAGCCATCCTTTCTGTGAGAATAATAATTAAAAATATTTGCATAATAACTTACTAATTATACCTTTGTATTATCAACAATACAAAAAAATACATATTGCCTATGAAATAAGAGCGTAGAAATAATACGCGCATTTTAAAATATATCGGAAAAAGCGTTAGCTTTTATTCTTTGTTTTATGAAATCTCGACAATTTCAATGAACAACTGAGAGTAAAGTAGTTAACGCTCACGTCTTCTGGCGTGGGCTTTACTCTTTTATTTTAGTTGTTCAGGTAGTCGAGAACCTCATAAAACAAAGTAATAGATGTTTGGTCCGCGCTTTTTTTATGTGCGTATGGAAACACTATTAGGACATAAAAAAATTAAATTAATCGTCTGTAAAAGGAATGGACGTAAAACAATTTTAAAAATGAAGAAAATATTATATTTATTTATAATGGCGCTTTTTGTACTGGGATTAAGTTTTTCTTCTTGCGGTAGAGATGAAGAAAACGATGAAAATGATAATGGATGGAGTGATAATAACGGCTGGAATAATGATAATAACAATAATGGAGGAGAAACAGTCCCTACCGCACCCACAGGCGTAGCTGCAACAGTTCAATCATCAAGTAGTATAAATATATCGTGGAATACTGTATCCGGAGCAACAAATTACAATGTATACTACGCTATAGGAAGTTCTGCTACAAAAAATTTAGCGGGTACAGTATCAACAACTTCTTACACTCACACAGGGTTACAGGCTAGTACCTCCTATTACTATTACATTAAAGCAACTAATAGTAAAGGGGAAAGTGATTATTCTTTTTATACTTCTGCAACAACTTCTTCCGGTAGTAATAATGGTGGTGGCGGTACAACAACAAAACCTTCTTCCCCTACAAACGTGAGTGCTACAAATATAGGTTCCGCACTTTTGCCAACAATTCAAATTTCATGGAGTAGTGTATCAAATGCTACAAGCTACAAAGTTTATCGTAGTAATAGCACCTCCGGATCTTATTTCCAAATTGGTAGTGCTACAAGTTCAACCTCATTAGGTGATTATTCTCCTCTTACCGGATATAACTATTATAAAGTAAAAGCAGTTAACAGCGCCGGAGAAAGCGATTATAGTAGTTACACCTCTTACAATCATGATCCAAGCAGTAGTGTTGCTCCATGTCCTGTTACTTATGGTAGTTGTACCGTAAGTGGCACAACAATAACAATGCGATGGACAGTACCAAAAACAACAGGTTGCGGAACTCCTACTAAAGCATATTTAAGAGTAAAAAATCCTATAAGCGGTGTATATGCTGATATAGAAACTTTATCAGCAACTGCTACTTCTACTTCATTTAATTATGGCCCATGGACAGATTCACAAGGTCAAGTTTGGGTAGGAATAATTACCGAAAATGCCAAAGGCACCTCAGGTGGAGTAGCAAAAGTATATGATACTAAAAGTAAAAAATGGATAAATTAATTGTCCAAAAAAGGAATGGACGTAAAACAGTTTTATTATGAAAAAAATTTTAGTGATTTTAATAACAGTAATCGGTCTTAATTTTAGTGCGAACGCCATAGTATGGAGAGGAACTCATAAAGTTTGTGGAGGAGGCGCAGAGCTAACTCTACAGAGTACTGGTAGAATGGTGTTTTTTGACAATTCGCAAAGAACGGTAGGCACATATTCCATAGATGATGGTTACCTTAATCTTTATGATGAAAATGGTAACAATATATATTCTTTTAAGTATTATTTTAATAATCAAACCCAACAGCTTCAATGGGTTGACATGGGTGGTACTAAAATGAATAAATGCAATTAATTTATAGCTAAATTAAATTGTCTGTAAAAGGAAACAGACGTTAAACACAAAAAAGAATGAAAAAAATAGCAAATATTTCTATTTTATTTATTATAGTTTCATTATTGCAATCGTGTGGTTCTACAGGTCCCAAGACTTTTGTTAAAGCAACTGATGGTGGTACTTGGAGTACAATTCAAATTCGTGAAGATTTGACTTACGACAGAGCTTTTAACGAAGTACTTGATGTTTGTGCCAAACGTTTTGAAATGGATATGATAAACAAAGATGGTGGTTATGCCAGGTCTAATTGGATTTACACATGGAATGATAAGGGAAAATATACCGAAAAATATCGCACTCGTATGATTTTCAAGTTTTCTGCTGACAGAACAAGAGTTGATATTAAAACCGAAGCTGAATTTGGTGGAGATCCAAAATGGATAAAGGGTTATGATACTCGACTTCTACAAACAATGAAACAAGATATTTCGGGTGCCGTTGGAAGGGTCGTCATGTAAAAACACTGTTCGTATTTAAACTGTCATAAAAGCAAAAGAGGTTGGACTGAAAATTTTCAGCCAACCTCTTTTTTTTAATATCTTACCCTATTGGGTTATTTTTCCAACAAAATATCCATAATCTGAACTGCGGCCTTAGCTACAGAAGTACCCGGCCCAAAGATTGCAGCTACACCTGATTTATACAAGAAATCGTAGTCTTGTGCAGGAATAACTCCTCCGGCAATAACAATGATATCTTCACGTCCGAGTTTTTTCAACTCTTCAATTACCTGAGGCACCAATGTCTTGTGTCCGGCAGCTAATGATGAAACTCCAAGCACATTAACGTCATTTTCAACGGCTTGTTTTGCTGCTTCGGCAGGAGTTTGGAACAGAGGCCCCATATCTACGTCAAATCCGCAATCGGCATATCCGGTTGCAACAACTTTCGCACCACGGTCATGTCCGTCCTGACCCATTTTGGCAATCATTATACGAGGACGACGTCCTTCTTTCTTGGCGAATTCTTCGGTAAGCGCTGTGGCTTTCTGGAAGTCCGCATCTTGTTTTGTTTCTGATGAATACACGCCTGAAATAGTTCTGATGGTTGCTTTATAACGGCCTACGATTTTTTCGCAGGCATAAGAAATTTCACCTAATGTAGCTCTCACGCGGGCAGCTTCTACTGCCAGTTCCAATAAGTTACCTTTGCCTGTTTCTACACATTGGGTAATTGCTTCCAATGCTTTCTGAACATCTGCATTATTGCGTTTCACTTTCAGTTCGTCCAAGCGAGCGATCTGTTGATTGCGTACTGCCGTATTGTCAATTTCCAAAATATCGATAGGGTCTTCTTTTTCCAAACGATATTTGTTTACTCCTACAATAGCTTGTTGGCCGGAGTCGATACGAGCCTGAGTACGGGCTGCCGCTTCTTCGATACGCATTTTAGGAATACCGGTTTCAATAGCAGCTGCCATTCCTCCAAGGCTTTCTACCTCCTGAATAAGAGCCCATGCTTTTTCTGCCAATTCCTGAGTCAACGATTCTACATAATATGATCCCGCCCAAGGGTCAACCTCTTTAGTAATATAGGTTTCTTCCTGAATGTAGATCTGGGTATTACGGGCAATACGTGCAGAGAAATCGGTCGGCAACGCAATTGCTTCGTCCAACGCATTGGTATGGAGTGATTGTGTATGTCCGAGAGCTGCACCCATAGCTTCGATACAGGTACGTCCTACGTTATTGAAAGGATCCTGTTCGGTCAATGACCAGCCTGAAGTCTGGGAGTGAGTACGTAAAGCAAGTGATTTCGGATTTTTAGGGTTAAATTGCTTAACAATTTTTGCCCACAACATACGTGCAGCACGCATTTTGGCAATTTCCATAAAGTGATTCATCCCGATCGCCCAAAAGAAAGAGAGGCGTGGTGCAAATGTATCAATATCCATACCCGCATTTACACCTGCACGAAGATATTCCAATCCGTCTGCCAACGTGTAAGCCAATTCGATATCAGCCGTTGCACCTGCTTCTTGCATGTGGTAACCGGAGATTGAAATGGAATTGAACTTCGGCATAAATTTGGATGTGTATTCAAATATATCAGCGATGATCTTCATCGAGAATTTCGGCGGATAAATATATGTATTACGCACCATAAATTCTTTCAGGATATCATTTTGAATGGTTCCTGCCATCTCTTCCAATTTTGCTCCTTGCTCAAGTCCGGCATTGATGTAAAAAGCCATTACTGGAAGTACGCCACCATTCATAGTCATGGATACGGACATTTTGTTTAATGGAATTCCGTCAAACAATACTTTCATATCTTCTAATGAGCAGATAGAAACCCCGGCTTTTCCTACGTCACCGACAACACGTTCGTGGTCGGCATCATAACCTCTGTGCGTAGCCAAGTCAAAAGCAACGGAAAGTCCTTTCTGGCCGGAAGCCAAGTTCCTGCGGTAAAATGCATTTGACTCTTCTGCAGTAGAGAATCCGGCATATTGACGAATTGTCCAAGGACGCATCGTGTACATCACAGAGTAAGGTCCGCGGAGGAAAGGCGCCACACCGGCTGCATAATTCAAATGCTCCATTCCTTCGAGGTCTTCTTTCGTGTAGACTGATTTTACGGCGATTTGCTCAGGAGTGAGCCAATCTTTTTTTATGCCGTTAGTTGCTTCCCATGCTTTTGCATCGGAACCGGCATTTATGTTTTTAATATCTATATTTTTAAAATTTGGTCTCATATTTTTTCTTTTTTTGTCAACACAAAGACACTAAGTACACGAAGTTTTTTATTTTTCAGGAAAATAATCATAAAGTCTCCTCCTTATTCCATTTTTTAAAAGTACTTCATTGAAGTTTATCAAATAACCCAGTTTCATTTTAGCTAATTTTAAATAAGAAACCAATTGAGATTCGTCTATCGGATATATATTTGTTGCCGATTTCAATTCTACAATAATCAGATCTTCCACTAAAACATCAACTCTGAAATTTTTATTTTTCAACAGTTTTCCTTTATAATAAACAGGCAAAAAAACTTGATTTTGAACTTTTATTCCTCTGTTTCGCAATTCTTCACAAAGACACTCCTCATAAATTGACTCAAGTAATCCCGGTCCTAATTCTTTATGTACTTCAAAAGCACAATCCAAAATAGTCTTTCCAAATACCTCGTATTCAATTTTCGACGCCATATCTTTTAAAAAAAAACTTTGTGTCCTTAGTGCCTTCGTGTTTAATTAATCCCTAATTGTTTATTAAATCCTTGAAGGGTATCCAATACATTCGAACGAACGTTGATGAAGTTGGTGATACCTTGTGCTTTAAGTTCTTCCATGCATTCAGGGGCACCGGCAACAACAAAGATTTCTTTTCCGCCTGCTATTGCGCTGAATGTTTTCGGAGCAAGTTCGGCATACTCTTCGTCGCTGGAACAGATAACAATAATATCTGCTTTTGCTTTACGAGCTGCTTCTACTCCTTCTTCGGGAGTATTGAAACCTAAGTTGTCAATTATTTCGTAACCTGCACAACCAAAGAAATTACTTGAGAATTGGGAACGGGCAAGGCGCATAGCCAGGCTTCCGATTGTCAACATAAATACTTTCGGACATTTGCCTGATTTTTCGGTAGCTAAACGCAATGCTTCAAACTGAACGGCTCCGCGACTAAAATCCAATGCTGCCAATGGTCCGCCTTCGTTGCTTCCGCAACAGCAGCTACAGCCTGTTTTTTCTATTTTGGATGCAGCTAACTCATTGAAGTTAGGGAATTGGTTCGTTCCAAGAAGGGTTTCCTTACGTTTGGCAATATCACTCAAACGGTTGTTTGAAGAGGTTTTGATTTCGTTTTGAATATAGCCTTCTTTCAATGCGGCATAAAACCCACCTTTATCTTCTACGGCAAGGAAATATTTCCAAGCTTGCTCTGCAATTGAAGAGGTAAGAGTTTCAAGATAATAGGAACCTGCGCTAGGGTCTACAATTTTATCAAAATGAGATTCTTCTTTTAATAATAATTGTTGGTTACGTGCTATTCTTTCTGAAAACTCATCTGCATTTTTATATGATTTGTCAAAAGGAGTAACGGTTAATGAATCTACTCCGGCAAGGGTAGCAGACATAGCTTCTGTCTGACTGCGCAACAAATTGACATGCGCATCATAAATGGTTTGATTCCACTCTGATGTGAAGGCATGAATCTGCATCTTTGCCGCACAGTTGCATTCAGGTTGGTAAGCAGAAACAATATTAGCCCATAACATACGGGCTGCGCGGAATTTTGCTATTTCCATAAAATAGTTGGAGCCCACACCAAAATTAAATTTGATTTTTTTAGCAATACTGTCTATGGCAACACCGGCTTCGACAGCTTGTGATAAGAATTCGTTTCCGTAGGCCAACGCAAAACCAAGTTCCTGAGAGATATACGAACCTGCATTATTGAATTGGAAGGCATTTACTCCAATCACACGGAAGTTTTTAAAATCAGACGCCAGTGCAACCAATTCTGCTATTTCTTTTCCGATTGATCCTACTTCTTTTCCTTTTCTCAATGTTTTGCTAAACGGATCGTAGTTTGCCGAACCTTGAATCTTTTCTGGGTTTATGCCTGTCGATTTGAAATATTCGATAGCTGTTTTTACCAGCTTAACAATTTCATTTTGACAGGAACGGAAATTAACTTCAATAGCATCAAGATGTATCCCGTTCAATAACGCGGCTAAATTTTCTTTGGAAATTTTATCTCCGGGAATATTGAAACTAAGGGAATCAATACCTTTTCCTAAAATATCCAGCGCTTTCTTATTCGCTTCTTTAATATCGGTTACTTCGATTTCCTGACGAACAAACCATTTATTATCGGTTTTTGTTCCTCTTACAAACGGAAATTCTCCCGGCAAAGAATCAGTTGTTTTAAGATTTTTAATGTCTTCCTGTCTATAGAAAGGCATTACCTTGAAACTTTCGTTTGTTCGCCAAACGAGTTTCTTTTCAAAGTCGGCCCCTTTAAGGTCGGCTGTCACTTTTCCCATCCATTCTTCTGTTGAAACAGGTGGAAAATCCGCAAATAATTTTTCTTTCTTTTCTGCCATAATATAATAGAAACTTATTGTTTGATATAAACTTATAAAGTCTGCAAAGTTAATTATTTTTGTGAAAATATTGACATTTTTTTCATATATAACAACGTCGGTGGAAAGTGAAAAATACACTACAGACCGACTAATTTTTCTATGTATTCATAACTCCTACGGAAACTTTGTTTGATTTTCAAAATGCACCTCCTGTTTTATTCTAAAACTCTCAATTCCCCACGAAATATAGACTTTTGTCTGAAATATTTATTTTTCTCGGTCTGTAGTGTAAAAAAATACTACATTTGCCGTGTTTGCTTGTTATTTTTACGAATGTTTGTTCGCTTGGTTTCGTTTGTAACATCAGGAATTTGACTATATAAATTTAAAACCTCAATCTTTTATAAAACGAATATGAAATTAGAAATCATTCAAAGTAAAATTTACGAAATCAGAGGATGCCAGGTAATTTTCGACTTCGACTTGGCAGAAATGTATCAAGTAGAAACAAGAAGGCTTAATGAAGCGGTAAAGCGTAATATCAAACGTTTTCCTTCCGATTTTATGTTTCAACTTTCAAGTGACGAATGGAAAATCTTGATGTCGCAAAATGCGACATCAAGATGGGGCGGAACTCGAAAAGATCCTTATGTATTTACAGAACAGGGGGTTGCAATGTTATCCGGTTTACTTAACAGCGACATTGCTATTGAAGTAAATATTGCCATTATGCGTGCTTTTGTTCGGATAAGGGAACTTGCCACAGGGTATGCTGAACTAAAACAACAACTTGATAACTTCATTATTGACACTAATATACAATTTAGTGACATCTATCAAGCATTAACGGAATTGGCGGAACAAAAAAGAGAAGCGGAGAAACCAAGATCCAAAATAGGATATTAAGCGAAATAAAATAATTCTCTTTGAAAAATCGGTATATAGATATTATTTTTGTTCAAAACATTTTCAAAAATATGATACCAAAGGAAGAGGAAATATTTATTTATAAACTTCACCGTAAATTCAGAAAAGCGGTTGAGTTGTACAGCTTAATTGAAGATAATGATAAAATTCTGATCGGACTCTCAGGAGGAAAAGACTCTCTGGCTTTGGTTGAATTTTTAGGTGAAAAGCAAAAAATATTTCATCCCCGTTTTTCAATAGTAGCTGCTCATATTACAATGAAAAATATACCTTATCAATCGGATTTGAATTATTTAAAAAGTCATGCCGAAAAGTACGGGATAGAATTTGTTCATATTGAAACCTCTTTCGATATAAGCACCGACCATCGCAAATCGCCATGTTTTCTTTGTTCATGGAATCGAAGAAAAGCTCTTTTTACTATTGCAAAAGAGCTTGGATGCAATAAAATTGCCTTGGGGCATCATCAAGATGATATTTTGCAAACGATGTTAATGAACCTTACTTTTCAAGGTTCTTTTAGCACAATGCCGCCTCTACTCAAAATGGATAAATTTGATATTTCAATCATTCGACCAATGGCATTGTTAAAAGAAAATGACTTGATAGAATTGGAAAAAATCCGGCAATTTCCGAAACAGAAAAAAAACTGTCCTTACGAAAAAGATTCAAACCGTTCGGATATGAAAGAAATATTGAAAAAATTGGAAGAGATTAATCCGAATGCACGCCACAGCATGTGGGGGGCGCTTACCAATATCCAAGCAGAATACTTACCCAAAGAGGTTAAGAAATAAATTTTATATAGGTAATATTACCGAATTATCTGGAAACAAATGTAAAACTCAGCCCCTCCTTTACAGATTTACCTAATCAAATACATATTACTCTAAAAATTTCCCGATCAAACAAAAGAGGTTATCACATTTTCATGTAATAACCTCTTTCTTGTTTTGTTTTGTTTTATTCTTAATTTCTTTCTAACTTGTTTTTAGCTTGAACGACTTACTTCCTCATCAAAGTA
>JAVBMA010000008.1:0-65719 GCA_031553005.1 Paludibacteraceae bacterium
CGGGTTGTTCAAATTCATTTGAAAACACAGTAATGCCTTCGCTCGAACCAACCCATATATTTCCGTTGGTATCTTCAAAAAGGCAATTTGTCAATAGGACAGCCGGCGGATAATTATTTTTAAAAAGATTATTCTTATTAATAAAACGCGCTTTTCCTCCTGATTCATCCAACAGTTGCAAACCGCCTCCCAAAGTGGTCAGCCAAATTCGCCCCCGGCTATCCTCCAAAATATCATTTATTGCTAATGATATAGGAGAAAATTCGCTTTTTGGAGAAGAGGTATATGATTGAACCGTAAATGAAACGGACTCGCGAGTCCGGGGAGTTAACTTGAATAATCCGGGATTTCCACCAATCCAAAATATGCCTTTCCGATCCTGATAGATAGACAGGACATTGGCAAAGGTGGACTCTGTTTTTGTTATTTCTCCTTTTTTATTCAAAAAACCGATGAACTGCCTGTTTTCATCATAAATCCGCACACGGTTGTCCTGCGTCGAAATCCATAACCGGTGCTTATCATCTTCGAAAAGAGCCAGAATATCGTTAGCTTCCGTATATTCCAACGAACTTTTGCATTGTGTAAAATGAAAAGAAGAGTTTAATGAAACACATTTCCGGATACCTCCATAATGAGTTGTCATCCAAAAGACTCCGGCAGTATCGGAAAATGATTTATAAACAACCGAAGAAAACATCCCTTGCCCATTTTCACGGCTGAAGTAGGGTTTACTTCCTGCATAATTATCATTATACCAAACTTTTCCCGGCAGCGGGGGCATCAGCCAGAGTTTATCTTTATCGTCCTTGAAAGAGAGAAAAAACGATGATTTACGGGATAAAGGGAAAGAGGTAAAATCTTCCTGGTAATAACGAAACGGCATATAATATACCTTATCCTCCTTCGGATTATAGCGGATAAATCCAAATACATCGCCCGGCTTCATCCATATATCGCCTTGCATATCCTTCCACGAATTTTCTATTTCATCCGAAAGCATCCCTTTTACTTTACCGGAAAGAAAATGCCTGAGCTTGTTCGTGCTGTGGTTCAATAGAAAAAAGCCGTCGGAATCGGTAGAAATAAAACAGACAGAGTCATTTAACGCTAATATATTATTGAGGTTGGAGGTAACCGGTAATTGAAAAACAGTAAATCTTTTTTTCGATTTGTTATAACGGAAAAGCCGGCCTTCAGAGCCTGAAACCAACAGTTCTTCATTTGTCTCAACAGATGCAAAAAGAGCATTTTGCTTTGCCGAATCTTCCCTTTCGGTCAGGTAATAGCCCGAAGGTTCTTCCTCTCCTTCCGAAACAATTGCAATGCCATGTTCCGTAAACAACCACATCCGCTGGTCTTTATCCTGATAGATAGAATGAACTTCATGACCTGTTTTTTGTTGGTTTTGCGAGCAAAACAGCGTCAGTTTAACGGAAAAATCCGAAGTATCGGTTACCGCCCGTATGCATCCGTTATCATAGCCCATCATCCAGATTTCCCCCGAAGAAGTTTTTTCCAAACGTTCAACGGAAATGTAATTATCTCCCCTGTTCTCGTCTGCCGACGGGTACAACTGAAATGTTTCCGACCGTGAATCGAAACGAAAAACCTGCCCCATATAATTGACCACCCAGAAAAATCCGTAATCGTCTTTCAATATTTGCTGAAACCTGTTGCTGATACTTCGTTTCAGTTCTTTGGAGCTCGCTTTATAGTTTTTAAAATTATATCCGTCAAAACGACTCAGCCCGTCTCCGGTGGTAAACCAAAGAAAGCCCTCATCGTCTTTCAACATATCCGTCACCGAATTTTGGGACAAACCATTCTCTACCGAATAAGTTTCGGATATAATCTGATATTGCGCATTTGCATGCACAATAAACCCGGTTAACAGTATAAATATGAAAATATATTTTTTCATTAAAATCATAAATCAGAACCCTAAAACCGAACCGCCATTCTTAACTTTCAACTTTCAATTGTTCTGTAAAGTATTTCCTAAAACCCTCCGTATATTTTTCCGCCAAACAATTATAAGCGGTTGAATAAATGAAATAGGCTTCAATATCGGGCATAAAATTAGCCACAATCAGGCTCTCCTCAAGCCCCATCACCATGAAAGCAGTAGCGTATGCATCGGCCAGCATACAGTTTGGAGCTATAACCGTCACACTCAACAAACTATGGTCAACCGGATAACCGGTATGAGGATTTATCGTATGTGCATATTTTTTTCCGTCCTTATGATAATATTGCCTGTAATTTCCGGAAGTTGCCAATCCTCCGCTTTCCATATAAACAATATTCTGGAGTTCTGTTCTCATCATCGTGCTGTCGTCAATAGGTTTGGTTATACCGATTGCCCAAGGCGTCAGCCTGTCATTATGCCCTTTCACCACCACTTCTCCGCCAATTTCGACCATATAGTTTTCTATTCCTTTGGAATCAAGGAAAGAAGCGACAACATCGCATGAATATCCTTTTGCAATAGCAGATGCGTCGAGCATAACCGCCGGATTGCTTTTTACCACACGGTCGCCTTCCAGCTTCACTTTTTCATATCCCGTTTTTTTCAATAGCGAACTTATCAGTTCGGGTGTAATACTGTCTTTACGGTTAAAACCAAATCCCCAAGCATTAACCAATGGTGCAACCGTCATGTCGAATGCTCCGTTGGTTATCTCCGAAACCCGCTGGCCTGTTTCAAATACGGTGCGGAAATAATCGTCGACTACTACATCTGGGTCATTATTATTGATTCTTGAAATAACAGAATTGTCATTAAATGTAGAAAGAGAAAGGTCGAAAGAGCGGAATATTTCGTTCAACCCCGACTCCAACGATTTTCCGTCGGGAGATTCATAGATTATTTTATAAAAAGTACCAAATACGCGTCCTTCATTTGTCAAAAACGTTTTCTCTTTTTTACCTGAGTTATAAAAAAACAGAAAAAACATACCCACTACCAATGCAAAAAGCAAAAAAACTTTCTTTTTATCCAACTTCATAAATAACTATTTTTTAAACCACACTATCCTTCCGGAAGAATATAGAGGGCTTTCATTCATTCTAATTTTGAAAGAACAAAATAAACATTTTTTTCTGAATTTCTTGACAAAAGGGAAAATGAGAGGTGAAAAGTGAAAGATGAAAGGGGAGAGGTGAAAGATTAAGAGGAGAAATTTGGAAAGGTTTGTTGTTTGAGGGGAGATTCCTTGTGAAAATCGTTATCACAAAATAATTTGATGTACTCAAACCAGACTCTGAGTACACCTAAAATATTTTTTGTTCAACTTCTGGGTGCATTTCAAAAATATATTTTTTCATCAAAAAACATTATGCATATTGCTAAACCTGATTTTTTTCTATCTTTGTGAGACCAAATCCTTCCGATTAGAAATTTTTACAAACAGAAATTTTCTTTTCGTTTTTATATACCAATACAATTTAATGGAATACAATACGCAGCAAAAACGGCTCATATTGCCCGAATATGGCAGAAATATTCAAAATATGGTAGACCACTGCCTTACGATAGAAGACAGGGAAGAACGCGCACGCTGTGCCCAAACAATTATTTCTACAATGGGGAATTTATTTCCTCACCTTCGCGATATCAACGATTTCAAACATATCTTGTGGGATCATCTGGCTATTATGTCCGATTTCCGGTTAGATATTGATTATCCTTACGAGATTATTAAGAAAGAAAACCTGTATACAAAACCGGAGCCTATCCCCTATTCTTCTCCTAAACAGATAAGGTACATGCACTACGGCAAAACGTTGCAGCTTTTGCTTGATAAAGCAATGGACTATGAAGAGGGTGAAGAAAAAGAGCAACTGGTCTCTATGATTGCCAATCACATGAAAAAATGCTTTGCAGGATTCAATAAAGAAGGAATAGACGACCGCAAAATTTTTGACGATATCCGCGAATTTACCAAAGGGAAAATAGATTTGGACGAAACCACCATGCAATTGGCAGAAGCTAAAGAGATTGCTCCCAACAAGAATAATTCCAATAAACAAAATAAGAAATCAGGAAGATAATTACTGAGGTGAAAGGTGAGAATTGAAAGGGGAAAGTTGGAATGACTTTCTGATTTATAATTAAAAAAGGATGGAGGAGAAAGAAGAGGTAAAACTGCTACTTTCTCCTCCATCTACTAATTGGGAGGGCGGCTTAAAGTCGCCTTCCCAATAGTAACAATAAAAGAACCTCATCACCTCACTTTTTATACTTTTTTTGAGCACCTAGCAACTTAAAATTAAGCGCAAACGCTTTTTCTTATTAAAAACAAATGTGCTAAGTCTCAATTTTTTTAGGACAAGTCTCTTATCTGTATTGTTAATTAATTCTTATCTTTAAGCAAAATTTTTCAGAAAACATTTATACATGGCAAAATTTGTTATCGAAGGCGGGCATTCACTCAATGGCACTATTTATCCGCAAGGAGCAAAAAACGAAGCATTACAGATTATTTGTGCAACCCTCCTTACTTCCGAAGAAATTACTATTGAAAACATACCTAATATATTAGATATCAATAACCTGATTCAGTTATTAATTGATATGGGTGTATCTGTCCGTAAGAAAGCCGCAGATACATACACCTTTAAAACCGAAAAAATAAACCTTGAATTTCTGAAAACAAAAGATTTTCAGAAACGATGCGCTTCCTTGCGTGGTTCGGTTATGCTGATCGGCCCGATGGTAGCCCGCTTCAAACAAGCAATACTCCCTCAACCGGGAGGCGATAAGATAGGACGCCGGAGGCTTGATACTCATTTTATAGGACTGCAAAAACTCGGAGCTAAATTTACGTATAACTCCGACCAACAATTATATCAGGTTTCCGCAAAAAAACTGAAAGGTAGCTACATGCTGCTTGACGAAGCATCTGTAACAGGTACTGCCAATATACTTATGGCTGCTGTTCTTGCTGAAGGGAAAACCACAATTTATAATGCTGCTTGCGAACCATACATACAACAACTATGTAAAATGCTGAATAAGATGGGAGCTAAAATCAGCGGCATCGGTTCAAACCTTCTAATCATAGAAGGTGTTGAATGTCTGCATGGTTGCTCGCATAGAATTCTTCCCGATATGATTGAAATAGGCAGTTTTATTGGAATGGCAGCCATGACAAGTTCCGAAATTACCATCAAAAATGTCTGTTACGATGAATTGGGAATTATTCCGGACTCATTCCGCAAACTGGGAATCCGGATGGAAAGAATTAATGACGACATATATATCCCCAAACAGGAAAAATATGCGATAGATACATTTATCGACGGCTCGATAATGACCTTCGCCGATGCACCGTGGCCGGGACTTACGCCCGACCTGCTCAGCGTATTCCTTGTTGTAGCCATTCAGGCACAAGGAAGCGTGCTCATTCATCAGAAAATGTTTGAAAGCCGCCTCTTTTTTGTAGACAAGTTAATTGATATGGGAGCCCAGATAATCCTTTGCGACCCGCACCGTGCAACGGTAATCGGATTGGGAAATCAAAATCCGCTCCGCCCGGCAAATATGAGCTCGCCCGATATCCGCGCAGGAATCGCGTTGCTTATCGCTGCAATGAGTGCAAAAGGCACCAGCACAATCAGCGGGATTGAACAGATAGACCGGGGGTATCAAAACATTGACGAACGATTAAACGCAATCGGCGCACAAATTACGCGCATTTCATAATAGCATAAAAAAAGGAGCCTAAGCTCCTTTTTTACCTTCTTTCCATTTCATGATTAATTCAAAATCATTGGTGTAGAAAACGTGATTTTTTTCATCCGTTTTTCTACATAGCAAACTTTGGCAAACTGAGAAATAAACATCAAAGCCTCTTTGCTTGGCTCCAAGTTTACTTTTTCCTCCTCTTTGTCTTCAGATAACTCATTAAAATTATTAGGTGTTTTCGTAAAAATATTCCTCATTCAATAATGTTTTTAATTCGACATGATTTTTTTTATTTTTAAAACGGCATTTTTACACGCTTATTGTATTCCGTTTCAAAAATTAATACGAACTAACTCAATTTTAATTTTTGGATTTCAGCCAATTAAAGCAAATTAAAAAGAGACTGACTAAAATTAATCAGCCTCTCATTATTGCCTGCAATCGCAAACAACTGCCGACAATTTATCTGACAACAGTCAGACTCTTTTTAGAATATTAAATTCACAGGCCAAGGTTTCAATGCAAAAATATAAAAAAAGAAAAATCAGACATTTTTTTTGTTTGCTTAATATAAAAAATCCTTTCAAAAAATTTATCAATTATATTTTAGATTAAAAATTTCATATTTTAAAATCGTTTTTATACTTTTGCAACCGTTTTGAATGACTCAGTAGCTCAGCTGGTAGAGCAACAGACTCTTAATCTGTGGGTCCAGGGTTCGATCCCCTGCTGGGTCACGACGCAAAATGCTAATAATCATATAAGGTTATTAGCATTTTTGATTTTAAGAAATTTTCTTTTTTTGTCCACTTTCCATTAAAACTATCTCTTTCCGTTTGAACAATATCTGATTTTCAATAAATCAAAACCATTATTTACAATGGTAAAGACTAACATTTCATTACCGGACAAGAAATGCTATTCAAAAATATTGCTAAAAAAACGATATACCGATTTATTTATTTTCGTACCTTTGTCACTTGAACAATAAAGTTAATAATGTATCTTTTTTCTCAATGTCCCGCTTTGCTCTTTAGCAGGCCTCTCATCGTAAGAATCGACATCAGTACCAACTTTTTTGCTTATATTATTAACAACAAGTCGCGAAAGTATGAATCTCTATTATCGTGACACATTTTTAAAACAGAATGAAATCTTTTTTTATAGGTAATCTGGAAATAAAACTTCCGGTTATTCAAGGAGGAATGGGTGTTGGAGTTTCTTTGTCCGGCTTAGCTTCGGCGGTAGCTAATGAAGGAGGCGTAGGTGTTATTTCATGCGCCGGCCTTGGATTAATCTATCACAATTATCCGGGCGATTATTTAAATAAATGCATTATCGGATTAAAAGAAGAAATCCAGAAAGCGAAAGAAAAAAGCAAAGGCATAATCGGCGTAAACATTATGGTTGCACTGACAAATTATGCCGACATGGTAAAAACATCGATAGCTGAAAAAGCCGACATTATTTTTTCCGGAGCCGGACTTCCTTTCGATTTACCTTCTTATCTGACCAGCGACAGTAAAACAAAACTGGTTCCTATCGTTTCATCTTCCCGGGCTGCCAAAATCATATGTGACAAATGGAAAGCCAACTATAATTATTTGCCTGACGCAATAGTTGTAGAAGGCCCTAAAGCCGGAGGACACCTCGGTTTCAAGCTCAATCAGATTGAAGACGAGCAGTACTCTTTGGAAAAGCTTGTACCGGAAGTCATAGCCATTGCTAATTCATACAAAAGCGAAAAAGAGATTCCTGTAATTGCTGCCGGAGGCATCTCTTCGGGAAAAGACATCCTCCGCTTTATCGAAATGGGAGCTGCGGGCGTACAATTGGGTACTATGTTTGTTACCACTACGGAATGTGACGCATCCGAAACATTCAAAAATGTTTTTGTAAGTGCGAAACAAGAAGACGTAAAAATTATACAAAGTCCTGTCGGAATGCCGGGCAGAGCCATTGACGGCGAATTTATCAAAAGTGTTGAAAAAGGACAGGAAACACCAAAAAAATGTGCTTTCCATTGCATAAAAACCTGTGATTATACAAAAAGCCCTTATTGTATTATTCTGGCGCTCTATCAAGCAGCAAGAGGAAATATGAAAAAAGGTTATGCCTTTACAGGTATAAACGTCCATTTATCTCAAAAAATATCAAGTGTAAAAGAAGTTATTTCCAGATTGAAAACGGAATTTCTTAACGCAACACTCGAAAAAGAATTACTGAATAAAGAATAAATGCAAAAATTAATAGCATATCCGCTTTCTGCAATTTATTACCTACTGTTTGGAGCTACTTTGGCTATCTTCCATCCGGTCCAGTGGCTATGCTTCAATTTATTCGGATACAAAGCCCACAAAAAAAGCGTGGATATCATGTCTTTCTTTCTGGTTGCTAATACTTATGTTTTAGGTACAAGGTATAAAATCAGTAATCCGGAAAAACTAATAACAGGTGTACCCTTGATTATCGTTGCCAACCATCAGAGCCTCTATGACATTACTACTGTTTGTTGGTTCCTGCGAAAGGTACACCCGAAATTTATCAGTAAGATTGAGCTCGGCAAAGGGATTCCCAGTATTTCCTACAATTTAAATCATGGAGGCTCTGTTCTTATTGACAGAAAAAATCCGAAACAATCCCTATCCGTAATAAGGGAAATGGGAGAATACATAGAAACTACTAAACGGTCAACCGTAATATTTCCGGAAGGAACGAGAAGTAAAACAGGCAAACCAAAACCATTTGCTGAAAACGGATTGAAAATCCTTTGTAAATATGCACCTTCTGCCTATATCGTTCCCTTAACAATCAATAATTCGTGGAAAATGACAAGATGGGGCTCCTTCCCTTTAGGAATTGGGAATAAACTCCATTTTACGATTCATGACCCCATCCCTGTCAAAGGGATGCCATTTCCCGACCTTCTACAAAAAGCCGAGCAAGCCGTTGTCGAAGCTATCTATTAACCCAATCCAAAGGATTGAATCTAAATAACCCCCAATAAAATTGGGAGAATAGAGCCCCCAACCTCTCCACACTCCCAAGAGCCGCTTCGAACTACACATACAAACCCAAACAAAAAACTCACAAACTAATAATAAATTTCTGATTATTGTTAAAAACATTCATTATCTCTATTTGTTTTGTATATAGAAACTTAACCCATCTTGTCGTGAAACAAGTTGGCATAAAATTTATACAAAATGAAAAAGAATCTATTCCTTCCGCTATTATTTACATTGTTACTCTTTTCCTGCAAACAAAACAACACGAAAACAGAACAGGTGAAAACCGACCCTCTTCCATCGTGGAATGAAACAGAAAACAAAAAAGCCATTATTGACTTTGTTACGCAAGTAACTTCCGAAGGGAGTTCCGGCTTCATTCCGGCTGAAGACCGCATTGCAACATTCGACAATGACGGTACGCTTTGGAGCGAACAACCTCTATATTTCGAAATGGTGTATTCGATTGATATCGCGAAAAAGATAATCGCAGATAAACCTGAATTAGCCAAGAATCCCAAATTACAAGCACTGATAAATAAAAAACAATTCGAAAAAAATCCAGAAGAGGGAATTATGGAAGCGTTTATAATTTCGCATTCAGGCGTCTCAACCGGCGAATTTTCGCAAATGGCTACAAACTGGTTAGATACGGCAAAACATAGCCGCTTCAAAGTAAAATATACCGAGTTGACTTATTTACCAATGGTTGAACTCTTACAATATTTACGCGAAAATGAATTTAAAACCTACATCGTATCGGGAGGCACTTCAGCCTTTATCCGCCAATTCAGCGACAAACTTTACGGTATTCCTTCGGAACAAGTAATCGGCACAATGCTCAAAAGCAAGTTTGTGGTTAAAGACAATAAATATCAGATAACTTTCGAACCCGAACTTTGGCACAACGACGATAACGTAGGAAAACCAATCGGTATAGAACAATTCATCGGTAAAAAGCCGGTACTTGCTTTTGGTAATTCCGATGGAGACCTGCAAATGCTTCAGTGGACTACGACCAATACTTATCCGAATTTGTGCCTTCTTTTGCACCATACTGATGGCGAACGCGAATATGCCTACGATAGTCTTTCCCATATTGGAACATTAAAAAATGCCCTGATTGAAGGAGAACAAAAAGAATGGATTATAGTAGATATGAAAAATGACTTTAAAACCGTCTTTTCTTTCCCTTCGCCAAGTAATTTGAAATAAGATATTTCGTAAAAAATCAAAAATAATTTAGCACACAGATGACGCAGATTTTACAGATTTACACAGAAAAAATATGGCTTTTAACAATATAAAATCTGTGTAAATCTGTAAAATCTGCGTCATCTGTGTGCTTTTGACCTACCTTATTTTAGTCTAAAAAGAATCTTTATATCAATTTTTTATCTTATTTATAATTAATATCTGTATTTTTTGTGTTTGCTGCCAATCGAAATTCTCACTCAATTCCGGCTATATTAAATTTAAAATCAAAAAAATAGACCTATCAAAATCCCTATACAAAATACAAATGAGACAAAAAACGTAAATTCAGTGAGAATTTACGTTTTTTGTCTCATTTGTATTCTCCAACCTCTGCCTGATTCCGATGGCACGGATTCAATAAAAGGCTTTATTTTGTTTCAACAACGATATACGAATCCTGTCCTCCCTGAGTAATAGGTTCATAATATGTACCGTTGTATTCGACATATTTTTTACCATCGACAGTTGTCTCTTTAGCTCCGTCGGGCAAATGTGATACAACTGCTCCTGCCGGCGCTGTAACAACTTTATACTTACCGTCCGCTTTTACATAATACGCACCACCATAATAATAGTAAGTATTACCCGAAACGGAAATTTTCGTATATCCGCTCGGTAAAGACGAAATAACAGCTCCTATCGGTGCCGGAACAACCTTATATCCGCCTCCGCTTTCCTCAACATAATAAACCCCTTCATCATAATGATATTGCATATCATTGATTGAAACAATAACTGCGGCTGTTGTCAAAGTTGCAACTACAAATCCTATCGGATGCCATACTGGTCCCCAATAATAAGGAACAAACGGATGATAATAATATGGAAAAGCCGGAACAGGGACCGGGATTGGGCGGGGCACAGGAACCGGAACGGGTCTCGGTGGAGGTGGAACAGGCCGGGGTGGAGGCGGAACAGGACGAGGACCGGGAGGCATTGGACGAGGTCCCGGATAATAACCTCTACTCGTCGACGTCGCAATAGTTCTTCCTGTATATGGATTATGTACGACAGTGGAATGACGAAACCGCTGGGAAAAACTTTCCTGCACCGGTAAAAACAGAGCAGATGCTATTAACAGTCCTGTATATACCTTATTTTTTGACATCATTTTCATACTTAAAAATTTAAGGATTGAGAATTAAAGATGAAGCGCTTATTTCACTTTGGTTAGGACAATGACTTAAAACGTTTCAAATATGATTCGTTAAAAGTTTATTTTTTTTGGTCGGTTGTGTTCTGAACAAGCCTTACTTTAGTTGCCTTAGGAGGAATTGAAAATTCAAACATCGAATCCGGGATATTCGGGTTAAGATTCCAATCGGAATAAGTTGCCTCATACTGGGACTGTCCGTTTTCGTCATTATATACAAGTACCATTTTTATCGGCAGGAAATAATCTTCTGCTGCAATCCAAAACTGAAAACCGGTACCGTTCACATCTCTCCCTGCTATATGGAAACAACTTTTGCCATAAATATCGGTCATTCCCAAGAAAATCAATTTCGCTCCCGTATCAACAACATCCTGTACAAATGAGCTATAAAAAAAGTCGGCCCCCGGAAAGTCAATATCATACAAGCGGTTTATTGTATCCATTACCTGAACGACATCTTTTTTAGGAAGCGGAAATATTGAATATTGGTTTCTTCCGTAAGAATAGTAACTGAAATTATTTCCATCGTAAAGGAAAACTTTATGCCCGTCGTCCCCATCTAGATTTACCTTTAACTTATCCGGAAATTTCAGACTTACTTTATTCTCATTCGAATGTTTAATATACCCCAGCTCATCCAACCAGACATCATAGCTTATATGTGCCGTAAAACTGCATGATTGAAGACTTCGCATCTTATTATTTGTCTGTTCCAATACATATAAAGCAATAGAATCTGTTTTTGAAACCTGCGATTTAAGGGTAACCGGCATTATAAAACAAGCCAGTAGGAGGATGGCCGAATACTTCATAATTTTTTCAATGAATAAATAAATATTGTATAATATAAACCCTTGTGATAAAAAAAGGTTCATTCTATTCAATACTTTTTATTTCAAAATCGGTCAGGATTACAACGCAAACAATACGAGGATTTTTGACATACCTCGTTTTATTTTTTCATAGATATTAAGTAATTACAAATTACCAGTCTATTAAGTTTTATAAAGAATTTATTGTCATATTTTTAGTAGACAAGTTAACCAGAATAAGAATGACTTGTTTGCTCGTTTACTTGTCTACTCGTTTACTAAATTCCAAATTCATCATTAAATCTTATCAATTACTTATTCTTTTCTAGTAACAGATTCATAAACCTTTACCTTTGAAAGAGAAAGTCTTACTTTTATCCAATCCAATACCTTTTCTCTATCAGCTGTGTCCGGAAATTTTTTCCAAATCAGAAACACGGTAGGAATCGTATCTAATGTATTATCAGCACTTCCATATATTACATTTGCAACAGAAAAAGTATCCAAATCGGAAAAATTAATGAGTCCCTCTTTCATCAATTGCTCTATCGGATATACCTGTTTCCGGTATTTTGCCAGCTCCTGCTCATACTGATGCAATTGAATCTCCCCTTTCTCGAAGCGGTTTTCATTTTGCTCTATATATTTTTGAAAAACAGAAATATCGCCACTCTCCGTAGACATCTGTTTAACAATCAGCCGTGTACCCTCCAATCCGAAATTCCTCATCCGGTTTTCCAATTCATCCTTTTGACCTACCGACAATGTATCGCCCATTATCGTAAGAGAAACGGTATTTCCTTTACGTGAATAATGTTTATCCGTTTTTATTATATAAACATTATCTAGCATTATATTCTCCTGTACATAGTTCAGATAGCGGGCTGCATTGGCATCGAACGAACTCTGCTTTACTACATTAAACGCCATAAACACACTAGGAACAATCATCAAAAAGGAAAAAACGTAGATAGTAACCTTTACATGCTTTTCTTTTTTTTCGTCCATATAAGCCCGTTTGCGGAACTTCAAAATCCGAACCATAACAAAAGTGGCCAATGCAATAAAAAAGGCATTAATAAAAAAAAGGTAAAGAGCTCCGAAAAAAAACATGGCTTGTCCCGTTCCGATACCATAGCCGGCAGTACAAAGAGGCGGCATCAGTGCTGTAGCTATGGCTACACCTGAAATAACCGTTACTTTTTCCTCTTTACGCGATAACGCAGTAATTCCGGCAAGACCTCCAAACAATGCAATAAATACGTCATAAATAGTAGGATTTGTACGCGCCAGCAACTCGGACTGAGGTTCGCTCAACGGTGAAATAAAAAAGTAAAGGGAAGAAGCCAGCAAACTGACCAATACCATGATAAACAAATTGATGAGCGAACGCCTCAGCATTATATTATCATTTATTCCGACTGATAATCCTATTCCCATAATAGGACCCATCAGAGGAGAAATAAGCATTGCTCCGATAATCACTGCCGGAGAATTAACATTCAGCCCAACCGAAGCTACTATAAATGCAAAAATAAGAATCCAGACATTAGTTCCCTTAAAGTCAATTCCTTTCTCAATCCGGTCTATTGTTGCTTCATAATCCGTATCACCAAGCAAATTGGACATAATACGAAACCGGTTATAGGCTTCATTAAAATATCTATGAACAAAACTCTTTTCTTTTTCTTCCTTATTTTCCATTCAAAATATATTTTAAAATAAATTCTCTCAACTATAAACACTTTCAAATTCTAAACAGAATGCATTCAGCGCAATTTACGGATAACCGGAAAGCAATTCATTGTAATACAACTATTTTTTACCCGCCACGGATATTTCCATTATTTTTTTTATGAAAACAACCATGCTTGAAAATCTAATGACCCGAATACATAATCCCAGCAATCATGCCCAACTCCGGGATATTCGATAAGTTCTACGACGGATGACCCGGCAGCCTTCAATTCATAATATGCATCGCGGGAAAAAGAGACAGGAACAACAGCATCTTCCATACCGTGATAAAACCTAATCGGCATTTTTTTCAACTTCTTCAAACGGCTCGGCTCAATGGCGCCGCAAATAGAAATTGCCCCGGCAAACATTTTCGGATTACGCACAACCAAATCCAACGCACCCATTCCTCCCATTGACAATCCCATTATATAGACCCGTTTCGGATCGACCGGCGCATTTTTTAAATAATATTTAATCAAATCCTGCACCAATTCGCTAGACTTTGTCTGTTTCGGATTTTCGGGTATAGAGAATTTCCCTGTCACGGAATCCTTTGTATAAGTTGCCCACGAATCATCGTCAGGACACTGTGGGAAAATCACAATCGCAGGATATTTTTGTCTGGCTACCGAATCCAGAAACGATGCAGAACCATATTTCAACTGTAATTCATTATCCGAACCACTCTCACCTCTTCCATGTAAAAAAACAACCAGAGGATATTTTTTCTTACCGCCTTTTTTATATCCCTCCGGATACAGAATACGGTATTTCAGTACTTCTTCGCCACGACTATATTCCCTGCCGTAAAAAGTATTGGTATTAAGCTGCTGTGCGCAAACTTGCAATATCACAAAAACGTTTAAAATAAAGAATAAACCTATTTTTTTCATACAGAATATATATTATTATTAAATTTTATAAAGAATTTATTGCCATGATTTTAGTAAACAAGTTGACAAGTAAACAAAGTAAACAGGTCATTCTTATTCTGGTTTACTTGTCTACTCGTTTACTTGTATACTTTTCTAAATACTATATTAAGTCTTATCAACTACTTAAAAACTTCCAAAAAGAATTTTAAAAAATTCAAATAACGATGCAATTTAAAACAAACTCAATTTTGGCACAAAGTATTTATCTTTTTTTTGAAATATTTTTCATTTTGATTGTGCAATAAAAAAAAGGGATTATCTTTGCAGCCGCAATGTAGCAATACAGACTATCGAGGTGTAGCGCAGTCCGGTTAGCGCATCTGGTTTGGGACCAGAGGGTCGGGGGTTCGAATCCCTCTACCTCGACAATAAAGCGAGTTTGAAAATTTATCAAACTCGTTTCTTATTTTTAGGGATTACCGCTAATTTTGCACCTCTGTTATTGCGAATTGTAAAAAATTAAATAACTTTGTTCTCATTCCTAATACTTCAATTTATTATATAATAAAATATGAAAAAGATATTTTTCACCCTTTCTATCATGCTATTGTCATTTACTTGGACAATGCAAGCCCAGCAAGAAGTTAAAGTTCGTTTTGGAGGCGAAGCCGGTTTCAATATGAGTAAATGGGGAGGAAATTATGTCGATGACCTCGAAACCACATTCAAACCGGGATTTCACATCGGAGGTGTTGCCGAAATGATGTTTAATCAACGATGGTCAATACAACCGGAAGTCGTTTTCTTTTATGAAGGAACCAACTCGGACATTCTGGATAAAGGAATAAGTGCCATGTATATCAAATTCCCGCTTTTGGTATATTATAATTTCTTAAACGTAGGTCCGGGACGCCTGTCTCCCGGTGTAGGACCTTATTGTGCTGCCGGAATTGCAGGAAAAATAGATGGTGATTACAATACATTCGACGAAATCGGACGATTTGACTGGGGTGTATCTGTAAAACTAGCATACGAATTACAACACCTGAAAAAAGGGAACGGTATTTTTGCCAGCCTTGGATTTTCTCAGGGATTTATCGATAAAACCCGCAGCACGGAATTGATGCTATCCGTAGGATATAAATTCCCATATAGCAAATGGTTAAGTTCGACTTACCATAAAAAAGATATACAAGAAAACAAATACACAAATGAGTAGGGAAATTTTCTCTACCCTTTTGTTTATCCCATTTACAAAGAATAACAACAACTATACGTTTTAAAGTTCTTTGTATGAGATTTAAGAAAATATATATTGAAATTACAAATGTCTGTAATTTTTCTTGTAGCTTTTGCCACAAGACATTACGTCACAAAAAGTTTATATTGCCGGAAGAATTTTCGGCAATACTTCTTAAAATAAAACCCTATACGAATTATATCTACCTCCACGTACTTGGAGAACCATTGTTACATCCTCAACTGGAAACCCTTCTCTCTATCGCCCATAAAGAAGGTTTTTTCATCAATATTACCACCAACGGCTCGTTAATTGCAAAAAAAAGGAGCACATTAATCAGTCAACCAGTCCGGCAATTCAACATATCATTGCACGACGCGGAAGAAAATATTCCACAAGAAACAAGGGAAAGATACCTTTATGACATCTTTGACTTTGCTAATGAAAAGTCGGAAGATGCTTATTTTTCCCTTCGCCTATGGAACCAAGGCTCAGAGACATCCAGCCAATTCAATAATGAGTGCCTAAATGCTATTAACAACTATTTTGGCAAGAATATTGATATGGATACAATCAGGAAAGAAAAAAACATAAAGATAAAAGACCGGATTTTCTTGCAAAATGCCGTCCGCTTTTCATGGCCCGGAGAAAAAATTTTGGGAATCCAACAACGTACATGCTACGCACTAAAAGACCATGTAGCCATTTTAGTAGACGGAACGGTAGTTCCCTGCTGTCTGGATGCCGATGCTCAAATGGCTTTGGGAAATATCTTTAACGATGATTTCGACAAAATTATTAACGGGGAAAAAGCCCTGAAAATTCTTTCCGGATTTCAGAAACATATGGTTTCCGAAAAAATATGTACAGACTGCGGATTTGTATTATTATAATATTGTGTTTCCGGTTTTATTGTATTGCAACATAAAAATTCAAGTTATTATAAGTTAAAGCCGGAATTATCTAATTTTTTTAATCATATATTTGCCAAGCAAAAAAATTATCATTTGATAAAAAGCAAGAAACAAATAGTCGTTATTTTCTCTTATAAAGATAAAAAAGCGAAGATAATAAGATAAAATATTTTTATGTAATTGCTTTATCAATGAACAAAACAATGAATACTGTTGTTTTTTCAAGAAACATTGCAACAAAATTTTGGAGTAAAAATTATTCAAACCGAATATTTAAATATTAAAAAATTATAAATTTAAATGAATGAATATGAAAAAGTTATTTATGTCACTGGCAACTGCCACAATTGTTTTCTTTAATGCAAATGCTGCCACAGACGGAATCACAGCTTTTCAAAAAGGCGATTTTGATTTAGGAATCATGATTGGTGTTCCTGCCGAAAGTCATGCAAATATGCCTACAGTTTCGTTAGACGGAGCATGGGGGCTTACTTCCGGCTTTATCAATACAAAAGCATTCGGACAAAACGGAGGCATTGACTTAGGATTCTATTATGGCATAACTTCTTATGACAATGCGCTTCAAAACTGTATTTTAGCTCGTTCGGCATTTCATTTTCAATTTGTAAAAAACTTAGATACTTATGCAGGTATACTTGCAGGGGTTAACATTTGGTCGCCTACCGGAGATGCAAAAGACGCCGGAGCCGATACCAATACAAATGCCGCTTTCGGATTATATACCGGAGCAAAATACTACTTCAGCAACAAGATTGGTGCAAAACTCGAACTTGCCAGCGATTTCAATGAAGGTGATGTGCCTTGGGTATCAGCAGGTATTACTTTTAAATTCTAAAAAACTTCGATGCGGATTTAAAACCGCTTAAAATAAATCGAATTTCATAACTCCTTTAAGCCTTCCGTCAAAGAAACTTAAAGGAGTTATTTATTTTAACCGGAGAAAAACAATTTGATAAAATAACCTCTACCTTTGCACCTTCAAAACAGATAGAGGAAGTATGACAACACCGAAAAAAGACAAATTATTTACTCCCGGTTATTTTTATGCCTGCAGCGCCAATTTTTTGCTGTTTTTCTGTTTCTACCTTCTAATGCCGATTTTAGCCTTATATCTTATCGACACTTTCCAGACATCTAAAAGCACGATTGGCACTATTCTGTCATGCTACACCATAGCCGCCTTAATCATACGTCCGTTTTCCGGATTCCTTTTAGACTCATTTGCACGCAAACCGCTCTATTTGATTTCGTTGTTCATTTTTGTCATAATATTTGCCGGATATCCTTTAGCAACAAGCATAACCATGTTTGCAATCTTTCGCGTACTGCATGGATTTGCTTTCGGCACAGTTACTATTGCCGGAAATACAATCGTGATTGATATTATGCCTTCTTCACGAAGAGGCGAAGGACTCGGATATTACGGTTTATCAAATAATATAGCAATGGCTATCGGCCCTATGACAGGTATGTACTTGTATGACCATTACAGTTACAATGTCATCTTCTACACGGCATTTGCAATTGGAATTATTTCCTTTATAATAGGTAGCCGTATTAAAACCACTCCGAAAGTGCTGACTCCACCCGAAGCCATTTCGCTGGACCGCTTTATACTTTTAAAAGGAATACCCGCCGGAATTAATCTTTTTCTTATCGCCATTCCTTACGGGATAGCAACAACTTATATTGCTTTATATGCAAAAGAGTTGAATATCACCGGAAAGATAGGTTTCTTTTATTGCGCTTTGGCGGTTGGGATTGCACTTTCCAGGCTATTTTCAGGAAAACAGGTTGACCGGGGGAAGTTAACTCAAGTCATTGCTTCGGGAATATCTATTGCCACCGTTTCATTTTTATTATTGGCAGCCTTAAAATATCTGCCGTCCGATTATTCCGCGCTATCTCAAAATATGTTCTATTTTGTAGCCCTTCTGATAGGGTTAGGTTATGGTTCGGTATTCCCTGCCATGAATTCCCTTTTTATAGCCCTTGCTCCAAACAATAAGAGAGGAACGGCAAATTCCACTTATCTTATTTCGTGGGATATCGGAATTGGCGCAGGATTATTGCTCGGAGGAATTCTCAGTGAATTAGCCGATTTCTCAGTTGCCTTCTTTATGGGTGCCGCACTAAGCTGTATCTCTGTACTGTTTTTTATTTATTTCACAGGAGAACACTTCAAAAGAAACAAAGTCAGCTAAAATCCGGTTGAATATGAAGCGAATCATCCGAAAATAATTTAAATTTGGTAGCATATAAATTTTATACCCAATATTGAAAACCGTGCATTCTTTCTCATCCATCATCCTTGATTCAAAGTTTACAACCGGCTTTGACCTGATAACGATATTAGGCCCGACGGCAAGCGGAAAAACCGGAATTGCCGCTCAATTGGCGTACGACATCGACTCCGAAATTATCAGTGGCGATTCAAGGCAAATATATCGAAAAATGGATATCGGGACAGGAAAGGACCTTGAAGAATATACGGTAAAAGATAAAGCAATACCCTATCATTTAATTGATATTGCAGAGCCCGGTTATAAATATAACGTGTTCGAATATCAACAGGACTTTTTCCAAGCATACCAATCCATAAAAGAAAAAAACAAACTCCCGGTACTGTGCGGAGGAACCGGACTATATATTGAGTCGGTCCTGAAAGGGTATAAACTGCTTCCGGTACCTGAGAATAAAGAATTACGGGATTCTCTGTCAGGAAAAACATTACAGGAACTCACCGATATATTGAAAAGCTATAAAACATTGCACAATACAACCGATGTTGATACTCCCAAAAGAGCTATCCGTGCAATCGAAATAGAAGAATTCTATCAAAACAATGAAATAAATAACCGGGACTTTGAAAAAATAAACAGCCTGATAATCGGCGTCCATATAGACCGCGAAGAACGGCGAAAAAAAATAACCCAACGCCTAAAAACCCGCCTGAAAGAAGGAATGGTTGACGAAGCAAAAGCAATACTTGATTCGGGTGTTTCTCCCGATGATTTAATCTACTACGGATTGGAGTATAAATACCTGACAAATTATATACTTGGAAACCTGACTTATGAGCAGATGTTTTCGGAATTGGAAATCGCCATTCATCAGTTTGCCAAACGCCAGATGACTTGGTTCCGAGGAATGGAAAGAAAAGGATTTCAGATCCATTGGATAGATGCCGCTCTATCAAACACAGAAAAAATAGAGAAAATATTGTCATTAGTACAAGCATCTTCGAAGTAAAATATTTATCCACAGAATTTTCTCTTAAAAATGATAAATCCAATCCGAAGGAGTGAATTATTTAAAACGTTCATTATAAATTAACAAAATTTTTAATATAAAAATCTTGTTATCAATGCCGGAGGCATTGCATATTTATAGAAAAAGATGAAAACCCAGCCTGTATGACTCCATTCGGAGTCGAATATATAAAATCTTAAACAATTGACTATAAATATATAAATCCTTCGGATTTAATTTATCCAAAAATCAATAACTTACACATTATACTATATTAAACTCTCTTTAAAATATACTTTCAAGCATATATCATTGGGAGGGCGACTTGAAGTCGCCCTCCCAATTAGCAGATTTATATTGACAGGCGGATAAGCGCGTGGAAAGAAATTCAAACAACCTCTAAACCTCAAAAAACTTTCTATGCCAAATTCGGAATAAGCAAAATTCCTGATTTTTCAATATTTTATTACACCGAAACAAAAAAAGCCCTTAAAATTAGGGGCAAACACACAAAATAATACTACTTTTGCAAAGTTACCCCCATTTTTTTAGGGGTACATATAAGAAACAAGTAATAAACAATCGATTTATGGCTACTTTACGATTTGAAGCTCTCCGGGAACTTGCACAAAGAAAACCAATGGAAGTAAATCCTCCGTCCGAAAAACTTTCCGATTATTTCGGAGTAAATGTTTTTTGTAGGGAAAAAATGCAGGAATATTTGTCAAAAGACACATTCAAAGCATTTGTTGCAGCAGTAGAACAAGGTGTTTTATTCGACCGGAATATTGCAGATCAGATTGCCATGGGAATGCAAAAATGGGCTAAGGAACGTGGTGCTACACATTATACGCATTGGTTTCAACCATTGACAGATGGAACTGCAGAAAAGCATGATGGATTTATTGATTTCGGAGACGACGGAAAAATAATCGAGCGTTTTTCGGGCAAACTGCTGATTCAGCAGGAACCGGACGCTTCTTCTTTTCCAAGCGGAGGTATCCGTAATACATTCGAAGCAAGGGGATATACCGCCTGGGATCTCTCCTCTCCCGCTTTCGTTGTTGGTTCTACTCTCTGTATTCCTACTATTTTTATTTCATATACCGGCGAAGCGTTGGATTATAAAACACCCTTGCTGAAAGCGATAAATGCGGTAGACAAGGCGGCAGTAGAAATTTGCCAGTTCTTTGATAAAAATATAACCAAGGTAAATACCAATTTGGGTTGGGAACAAGAATACTTCTTAATTGACAGTGCCTTATATAATGCCCGTCCCGATTTATCATTGACCGGACGAACACTGATGGGACACGCTTCGGCCAAAGACCAACAGTTGGAAGACCATTATTTCGGTTCCATTCCCGAACGGGTCACCGCTTACATGCGCGACTTGGAGATTGAAGCCCATAAACTAGGCATTCCGCTGAAAACAAGGCACAATGAAGTAGCTCCGAATCAGTTCGAGTTTGCCCCTATTTTCGAAGAAGCCAATCTGGCGAACGACCACAACCAGCTGTTCATGGATCTGATGAAACGTATTGCCAGAAAGCATCATTTTCAGGTACTTCTGCACGAAAAGCCATTTGCAGGAGTAAACGGATCGGGCAAGCATAACAACTGGTCATTATGTACGGATACCGGAATCAACCTCCTTTCTCCGGCAAAAAATCCGAAAGGAAATATGCTCTTCCTTACATTCCTTGTAAACGTTATGACTGCTGTTTATAGAAATCAGGATTTATTGAGGGCATCCATTATGAGTGCTGGAAATACGTACCGTCTGGGTGCCAATGAAGCGCCTCCGGCTATCCTTTCCGTTTTTCTGGGGCAAAATCTTTCCGGCATGCTCGATAATTTAGTAGCGCGTGTAGGCGACAATAAGATGACACCGGAAGAAAAAACAGCGCTAAAACTGGGAATTGCCCGCATTCCGGAAATTATGTTGGATAATACAGACCGTAACCGGACTTCGCCTTTTGCTTTTACCGGAAATCGTTTTGAATTCCGCGCCGTAGGTTCGTCGGCAAACTGCGCCGCCTCTATTATAGCCCTGAATGCGGCGGTTTCTCATCAATTGAACCTTTTCAAAAAAGAAGTTGACAGTTTGATGGAAAAAGGAGTTGGAAAAGACGAGGCTATATTTCAAACATTGAAACGCCTGATTATAGAATCCAAACCGGTTCGTTTTGAAGGTGACGGATATTCAGAAGATTGGAAAAACGAAGCCGTTAAACGTGGCCTCACAAACATTACAAATGCACCGGAGGCTATCGGAAAATATTTGGAAGAACCTGCTCGCCGCGTATTAATTGGAGAAAAAATATTTAATGAAACGGAACTACACAGCCGGGTGGAAGTTGAATATGAGAAATTTTCAAAGAAAGTACAAATTGAATCCCGCGTATTGGGAGATCTGGCTATCAATCATATCGTACCGACGGCTGTTACTTATCAAAACCGTTTGATTAAGAATCTGTGCGGATTGCAGCAGTTGTTTTCTCAGGAAGAGTTTGAGATGCTCTCTTCTGACCGCAAAGAATTAATAAGGGAGATTGCAAACCATATTACCACCATCAAGCTACTGGTAAAAGATATGACGGCAAACCGCAAAGAGGCAAACACCTCTTCTTGCGAAGAAGAAAAGGCAAAACTCTATGACCAGAAAGTAAAACCGGTGATGGAAGCTATTCGTAGCCATATAGATCAACTGGAACTGGTAGTAGACAATGAAATCTGGCCCTTGCCGAAATACAGGGAATTACTCTTTTCAAAATAAAAAACAGACAAATAAACCGATAGCCGGATAAGCGAATAGATATTTACAAATTTTCCAATATTGGGGAATGTATCTATACGTTTATCCGGCTACCGGTTTACTCGTTTTGTAACTTTGTAACTCATAAACTACCTATTTGTCAACAATATTTATTAGATTTGTAGTCAGATCAATTTAGTACTACAACATAAGGTTTTATGGCTGCTAAGAAGGAAGAGGAAGATTATAAGAGCATTGACGAAATTTCGGATATATGGAAAATGCTGACTCCCGAACAAACGGAATATCTAAAAAACAATTATCAGGTTCAAAAATATAAAAAGAACGAAATAATTTATTGTGAAGGAGAAACTCCCACTCATGTGTTGTGTCTGGTAAAAGGGAAAGTCAAAATATTCAAAACCGGAGTTGGCGGACGCAGCCAGATCGTGCGCATGGTAAAGCCTTATGAAACATTTGCCTACCGGGCAATGTTTGCCGAAGAAGATTTTGTAACAGGCGCTTGTGCTTTCGAACCGACAGTCATATATGCCATTCCTAAAATTGTTATGAAAAGCCTTATCTCACAAAACAGCCAACTGGCTTGGTATTTTATTAATGCTCTATCTGTTGACTTGGGAATAGCCGATGCCCGCGCTGTTAGCCTGACACAAAAACACATTCGCGGCCGATTGGCAGAGTCTTTACTTTTCCTGAAAGAAAACTACGGATTGGAAGAAGACGGAGCTACATTGAGCATATATCTCTCCAGAGAAGATCTGGCAAATCTCTCCAACATGACTACCTCAAATGCGATACGTACATTATCTAACTTTGTATCCGAAAAAATTATCACAATGGATGGGCGGAAAATTAAAATTATTGACGAAGAACACTTGAAGAGAATCAGTAAAATAGGATGATTGGCGAATTGAGGAACTGATAAATCGGCGAACTGATAAATTGACTAATTGAATTTAAGAAAACGAAAAAAATACCTTTTATATCTATCTGTAATAAATTGACATGTGTCGAGAAGAAGGCAAAACGGGCAGAGTCATTAGAGTAGAAAAAGTTATAATAATCTAAATTTATAAAGCAATGAAGAAAATTTTATTTATTTCGACATTTTTTTGTCTTATAGCAAATGTGCAGATTTATGGACAAAGAGTCGAAACTATACATTTAACCGAAGCCGGTACACTTTCTAAGATTGTAACCAATCCCGTAGAAGTAACTCATCTAACCCTAACTGGCACAATTGATGCCCGTGACATTTATTTTCTTGATGCATTATTTTACCTCGAAAGTTTAGATTTGAGTGATGCAAATATAGTGGAATTTGAAGGTATCTCAAAACCGTCAAACCCTTATGATCAAAGTCGATTTTATCCGGCCAACCAATTACCCACATTTGCTTTTTCGTTATCCCGTTTATCTTCTCTGATTTTCCCAAAAACTTTAACAAGTATTGATTTTTATGGTATTAATCAAGATATGATGCCTTTGCCAATCCTTGTTATTCCTGAAGGTGTAACAACAATAGGAGATCGTTTTGCGTCATATCAACCTTTACTTAAAGCACTTACTTTACCAAGTACTTTAATGACTCTTGGAGACAGAAGCTTTATTAGTAGTGAAAATCTTTCCGTGATAATCAATTTCAATCCTACTCCGATAAATATTGATAATAGTGTTTTTGAAAGAGTGAATAAAAATGCCTGCATACTCTACGTCCCAATAAAAAGTAAAAGTGATTATGAGGTTGCAAATGTATGGAAAGAGTTTAATATCATCGAACTTCCCGAAATTGCAAAAGACGACATTACCATAACTCCATCAGACACCACAGCGTTAATAGAATGGAAATCCTACGAAAATGCAGAAGGCTACAAATTAATAATTTACGGAAATGAAACACATACTGATACTATTCTGATATTGGAGTTTGACACAAAGGGTAAGTTACTTCGTTCGGAAAATACAACACTTTTCCATACAATAAAGAACTTGTCGACTAGTACCGATTATCATTATACATTTGAAATACTTGGTGTTAGCAATGTTGTATTGGCAAATCAATCGGGCGAATTTTCTACCACAGGCGAACCGACAAACATTATAAGAACAGTGAGTGCATCAAACAAAATCGAAGGTTATTACAGCATTTGGGGAACAAAACTACTTGAAGAACCAAAAAGTGGAATGTACATCATTTTGTATAGTAACGGACAGACAGAAAAAAGAATAAAAATAAATTATTAATCTGCCAACCTTGACGGAAAGCAATAAAATATTTTTAAAATGAAAAAAATAATTTTTCTTTTAGCAATATGCTTAATTAGCTCAATGAGTTTTGCCGAAATAATAGAAAGCGGTAATTTGAATGAAAATATTACATGGACGTTGGATAGTGATAGCACGTTAATGATTAACGGAGAAGGAGACATATCAAGTTATCCTCCTTGGTGTAGTTATAGTATTACAAACAAAATAAAACAAATAATAGTATCAGAAGGCATTACTTCTGTCAGCAGTTTAACGTGTGGAAATTACAATAATGTTTCATCAGTACAATTACCAAATTCATTAAAAACTATTGGTTATTGTGCTATTGGAGCGTGTAATGTAAAATCAGTCACAATTCCAGAAAATGTTACTACTATAGAAGGATTGGGATTTTATAAAATAGGTCTTGACACATTATATTACAATGCTATAAATTGTGTAGTCGAAGACCTTGATTTAGGTCTTAAAATTGTATTTATCGGAAAAAAAGTCACTCGTATTCCCGAATTTTTATTTGGCAAATGGAACGGATTAGAGCAATTAACAGTTTTATCGAATAATCCTTCTAATATAATTGTGGAAGAGAACGTTTTTAAATATGTGGATAATAACATACCTATTTATGTACCTAAGTGTGCAATAGAAGCGTATCAAACATCTGAGGGTTGGAATAAGTTTACAAATTTTATAGGTATAGAATCAGAGCTTTGCGAAGAAAGAACTAATATTGCGGAAACAAAGTGTATGTCAGACGAGATTGTTGGGTATTATAGTCTTATGGGTACAAAACTATCCGAAGAGCCAGAAAATGGCTTATACATCATTTTATATAGTAACGGACAGATAGAAAAAAGAATAAAAAAATAAACTATTAATCTGCCAACCTTAACGGAAAGCTATAAAATATCTTTAAAATGAAAAAAATAATTTTTCTTTTAGCAATATGCTTAATTAGCTCAATGAGTTTTGCCGAAATAATAGAAAGCGGCAATTTGAATGAAAATATTGCATGGACGTTGGATAGTGAAGGGACATTAATGATTAATGGAGAAGGAGAAATGCCGGACTATACTTCTGAGAATAATCCTCCTTGGTTTCAATATCGTGAGAAAATAACAAGTATAAAGATAAAAGGAGTATCAACTATTGGAGATTATGCTTTTAATAACTGTTATCTTACCACTTATGTCGAAATACCAAATTCAGTAATACAGTTCATTTCAAAGTTTACGCATAACAACTCTAACTCTTCCCCCCAATTTAATAAGTATTGGACGTACCGCTTTTAATGCTTGTTTTTCACTAATAACCATTGAGATTCCCGCAAGCGTAACAACTATTGAAGACTTTGCTTTTGCACACTGTTTGGCAAAGAAAAAAATAATTATTAATTGGGAAACACCATTAGTTATCAATGGCCCAATTTTTGATATGATTTCGGGATGCGAACTCCTTGTTCCGGCAGGCACAAAAGAACTTTACGAAAAAGCCGTTGTTTGGAAAGATTTCCAAATAATAGAACAAATTGCCACTTCTCAGATTGACTCAAAAGAAAAATCGCCCATTAATATATATACCGTTAACAACACAATATTCATAGAGAATGTAAAAAGTGAAAATATTACAATATACAACGCGCGAGGACAACTGATTACAAGTATAAGAAATACAAACAGAATAATGCAAATAAATGTACCACAAGCAGGCGTTTACCTTGTTTGGATAGACGAAAAGGTTTGGAAAATAGCAGTTACGAATTAACAGTAAAGAAGACAGACAAATAAACAGCCGATAACATACTATTTTTTGCATGAATAGAGGTGGAAACTGACAACAAATAAAAAATAAAATCAACAACAAAGATAGACTAAAAACATGAAAACAATTCCAAGACTTATTTTTACAATAGCATTCACAATACTTGCGTGTGGATTATCAACCGCACAAACAACAAAAATCAAGAGTCAGTGGCAAACCGAAAAGGATAAAAATTTTTCAAAATCATCTTTTTTCGAGCATTTTCTTGGTCAAGATGAAGACAACTATTATATACTACTTCAAAAAACACGTAATACTACCTACTCGAATAGAGAGTACGAAATTGCGAAATACGACAAAAAAACACTTTCGCTAAAAGAACAGAAGAAAATTGATATGGACGTGGCTCTTGTTGAGAAAGTTCGTAATATAGCAGGAGAAACGTATGCTTATATTTGGGAAAATCCTCCGACTTCTCGCCTTAATTATATGAGCCGTTATAACAATAAAAAACACGGTTTCTATAAATTTAATACGGAAAAAATGGAGTTTGAACTTTTACCCGGTCGAATAGATTTTTTGCCTTATGATTGGCCGTGTGAATACTTCCTATCGCCGGATAGTTCCAAAATCCTATTCGTATACAACAAAATGTCAAAAAAAGAAAACTTACACCGCCTTGTTTTGGTTGATAATAAGATGAATAAGATATGGGAAAAAGAGATAAATCTCCCTTTTAATTATTTTATTCTGAACGATGGGTTTGGCGATAGTTTCCTGACAAATACAACTATTGCGTTGGATAATGCCGGTGCGGTTTATTTTGCAGATCGTATTTATTCTTCAAATACGGATTATAATTACCATATTTTGAAATATGAGGGAGGAAAATTTTCGCAAGATTTCAAATTGACAATGAACGGATTAAAATACAATAATTGCCAAGTAAATTTGGATAAAAACGATAATTTATTTGCTATTGGTTTTTATTCCGAAAACGAAAAAAAAATAGGAGGATACTATTTTACATTGGATAAAAATTTAACCCAAGCGAAAAATCTTTACTTCAAAGAGATGAAACTTGAACAATTGTATCTGACAAATCCAAAAGAAACGAAAAAGAAAAGTGTGGGCGAGATTTTAGAAGAATTTGCTTTTTACCCGGCAGAGTATAGTGCAAACGGCGATATAATAATAGGAGCAGAAGGCTCTGCCAGACCATCGAAAACTGAAACACCTCAAAAAGCAGCTAATGGAGGAAACAAAACAGAACGTATTCGTAAGGGTAATACCGATACTTACGTTTTCAGAATAAACCCCGAAAACGGTATAAGTTGGTTAAAACGAGTGCCCAAAAAACAAGAAATTGCAATAGATTATTCCGGTTCGAATAAAGAAGGTTGCAAATTCTTTGTGGAAAATGACAATGTTGTTCTGCTTTTTAACGATCATCCTAAAAATATCGATTTAGATGAAAATGCGACTAATGTATTGTTGGCTTGGAATCTCAATGTCAAACCAATGATTGTAACCATTGACGCATACGGCAAACAAAAACGGCAACTTCTCAGTGTACCTGACAAGTTTATTTTAATCCCACAAATATCAAATGGTTATTTTGTTGCCAATAACAAAATACTTATTTCAGCTCGCTATAAAAATGATGCCAAAATAGGAATTATAACGGTAGGAGAATAATTGCAATACAAAAGAGAAACAGTGATAGCGAAAACCTGAAAAAAGAGAGAAAACGAACTAATTTTAATTATTAAAAAAATCACAAATGAGCAATCTTAAATTTTCACTCACATTAGGCTTATTTGCCATAATGTTCAGTTCTTATGGCCAAGAAATATCTGATTCAACGTCAACAAATCCAAATGAACCACTGGCTTACGACAAAGGTGTAGTAATTAACGGTGTAAAATGGGCAACCCGAAATGTGGACAAACCCGGTACTTTTGCAACTAAACCCGAAGATTCAGGGATGTTCTATCAATGGAACAAAAACATAGGTTGGTGTGCTGAATCGCCAATTACTGCATCAGACGGAACAACTAAATGGGATAAATTCTGGGAGTGGACGAAAGGAGGAAAACGCGTAAAAGAAGGAACATGGACAGGTGGTGATATGACTACTTGGGAAAGAAGTAATCAACCCTGTCCGAAAGGATGGCGTTTACCCACAAGCGAGGAACTAAAAACACTCGCCAAAGCAAAAGGTAAATTTACAGAATTGAATGGAGTGAAAGGATACACATTCGGCAGCGGTTCCAATTCAATTTTCATACCGGCAGCAGGTTTCATTTCTCAAAGTACCTCAGGAAGTTTTAAAAATAAAACTACTACAATTTATAATTTTAGTAGGAATGTAGAAGGCTATATTTGGAGTGACACAAAGTATAAGTACGAATCACCGAGCGAAGGACATACTGCGAATACGTTGTTTTTTGACAAATATAACGTTATGGTAAACATAAAAAACAATAGAAGTCCGATTGATTTAGGATTATCATGTCGTTGCGTTGCTGAATAATTCAATAGAAATGATGAACAAGTTTAATTTATTTTTGATAGGGTTGATGGGGATTTTATCCCTATCAACCTCGTATGCCCAACGTGTGGGCGGTGGGGTGGAAATATCATATATTCGTCCAAATCCCAAACAAGAATTTGGTTTTATGTTAAAACAAGCACCGGGATTTGCAATTACAACTCGTAGTGACAATGAATATCGTTTACGTTGGGGCGTTTCTTTCGGCTATGTACCATTTACAACAACAATGGACGTATTCCCCACTTTTGCATACGAAACCGGAGATAATAAAGAGATTTATTACCAAGGAGAAGAATCATTAAAAAATAATCGCTATCATTATTTTTATGGGGCAGGAATCGGCGAATTTAAAATTTTGAAAACACCTTTTAGTCCGATAGTCGGATTGGATTTCAGAATTAATTTTTCAACTTATACATACACTTCATATTTCCTCGAAAATCCTTACTCAGGCAGTATTGAAGATTCGAACAATGATATTTCCATATCGTTTGTTCCCAAAGCAGGCGTAGTCTATGACCTCAAAGATTTTTCTTTTTTACTTACCGCCGGCTATAATTGGGACATTACTCCACAAAATATGTATCCCTATACGACAGTTTCTTTTAGTGTAATTTATTACTTTTAATAACAATGAGATATATTATTTTCTTTTTGACTACAGCACTATTTTTAACGAGTTGCAACGACGATAAATATCTTCGATTGCCCTCTGTAGAAACTTCGTTCGTAGAAGTTTCGGGAACAGATGTTATTCTTTCCGGAAAAGTTATAGATGACGGTAATGCCGGAATATGGACACTCGGTTTTTGTTACGACCAAGACCAAGCCCCGTCAACAATTAAAAAAAATCAAACTTTGGTTGATTGGATGTACGAAGATGGCACATTTGGAGCAACTATACAAAGATTGAAACAAGATTCAACCTATTATTTCAAGGCGTTTATAGTTACAGATTTAGGATATGCTACAGGCGAAGTTATAGAATATACCGTACCTCGTTTTGAAGCTCCGGAATCACCTTGTGAAAACAAATTAATCACGAATCGAGTCACAGATGACGGACGGAATTATACGGTTACAGCTTACCAATCCGCAAAATTCGAAACGTATGATATTTTTGTAAATTGCGGCCCTTGGAATCCCGACATCAAAATTTCTTTCAGAGAAAAACCGATAACAGGAATTTACAAAACAGTTGATAGAATTGAGCGTTACGGGGCAACTAACGATATATCAATAAATATCAGTAAAACAATTGGTTATAGCACTCCAACTATGCCTATCAATTCGGGGCAATCTGTCTATCTAAATTGTATAGATGAGAATAAAATTGTAATATCTTTTTGCGATTTAGCCTATCCTATGCAAGTAAACAATACGAATTATGATGTCACATTGAGCGGAAAGATTGAACTTGAAAATTAGAAAATAAAGCCAAGCAAAATAGCACCTCCGTTAAAAGAAAAAAAAATGAGGCTGTCTCAAAAGCCTATATTCTTTACAACAAAGGACACAAAGTAAATTCACAAAGAACACAATATACTGATAATCAACCAACATACTTTGTATCCCTTAGTGTAAAACTTTGTGTCCTTTGTGGTAGAAAGACTTTTTGGACAGCTTCTTATAACCTTTATACTACGGAGAACAGAAATGAATTTACCGTTAAAATAGATTCTTCTATTATAAGAAAACTACTTTATAGAAAGTATAGAACTCGTTATTTCTTAGCCCCCAATAACTTCATACAGCCATTTTATCTCTTCCGGCCATTTGGTTTCATCCGGCGTTTCGAGAATCAACGGAATATTGTCGAACCTTTCATCCTGCATAATCCATGCAAACGGATCAAAGCCAAGAACTCCGGAGCCAAGGACTTCATGCCTGTCCACACGCGAACCTACTCCTTTTTTAGAATCGTTCAGGTGCATCCCTTTCAAATAATGAAAGCCGATAATCTGAGCAAACGACTCAAAAGTTTTAACAAAACTATCTTTCTCCAACAGATCATACCCAGAGGTAAGCGCATGACAAGTATCTATACAAACGCCAACGCGGCTTTTGTCTTCCACCAAATCAATAATAAACTTCAACTCTTCAAACTTATTTCCCACATTACTCCCCTGCCCTGCCGTATTTTCAATAACGGCACAAACATTTGCGGTCTTGCTTAATGTGATATTTATTGATTCTGCAATACGCTTAAGACACTGTTCGGTACTTATCTCTTTCAGTGAGCTGCCGGGGTGAAAATTAAGAAGTTGCAATCCCAATTGTTCGCAACGCTGCATTTCATCAAGAAAGGCTGCACGCGATTTTTCAAGACCATCTTTATTAGGATGTCCCAAATTAATCAGATAACTATCATGCGGAAGGATATATTCGGGTAAGAAACCATGTGTTTCACAATTCATTTTAAACTTGCCAATACTTTCGCGCGAAAGCGGCGCAGCGTTCCACTGTCTCTGGTTTTTAGTAAATAAGGCGAATGCTTTTGCTCCTATCCGGGCTGCATTCAACGGTGCATTTTCGACTCCTCCGGATGCACTTACATGAGCTCCAATATATTTCATTATTTCTATTTTTACGGCAAGTTACATTTTTTGAATCAATTTCTCCCTCTTCAAAAAAATAAAAAAGGTGCGAAAGAAATAAAAATCTCCCCCTCGCACCCTCTCCCTTACTTTTCACCTTTCACCTTTCACCTCTTAAAATACCGGTTGTACAACCCCTGAAAGCCCTGACCATGTCTCGCCTCATCCTTAGCCATTTCATGAACAGTATCGTGAATTGCATCCAGATTCAATTCCTTTGCACGTTTGGCAATGCGCATTTTATCGGCACAAGCGCCGGATTCGGCATTCATACGTTTTTCCAAATTGGTCTTGGTATCCCAAACAACCTCGCCAAGCAATTCGGCAAATTTAGCAGCATGTTCGGCCTCTTCGATTGCATAACGTTTATATGCCTCGGCAATTTCAGGATAACCTTCACGGTCTGCCTGACGGCTCATAGCCAGATACATACCTACTTCGGTGCATTCACCCATAAAATGAGCGTTCAAGTCCCTGATCATCTCCTCGTCGCAATCTTTTGCAACTCCGATTACATGCTCGGTAACAAATGATAAAGACTGTGTTTCGTCCAGTTCTTTAAACTTGCTTGCCGGAACTTTACATTGAGGACATCTTTCTGGTGCTTCTTCTCCTTCGTGAACATAGCCACATACTGTGCAAATAAATTTCTTTTTCATGATTGTTTTTAATTAAAAAAATAATTATTTATGTGTTTAACTTATGCAGGATTAATGAATAAAAAGTGTTTGAGAAGTTCTCTTAACCAATAGCATTTCCTGTCTTGCGTTCTTTGTCTTCCTTACATTTTTTGCAATAACCTTTATAATAAACATGAGTCTCGGTAATTGTCAGTTCTCCGATATTTTCGACTGTTATTGCATCCAACTGTTCCATTTCAATATCATAAATACACCCGCATCCCAAACAGATAAAATGTGCATGTGGAGAGACATCTCCATCAAACCGGGCATTTTTTTCCTCTATATTAATACATGTAACCGCCCCCTGTTCCATAAACAATTTTAAGGTATTGTAAACCGTCGTTTTTGATAAGGTTGGTATGGAAGGCGACAATGCATTAAAAATTTCTTCGACCGTAGGATGTGTTTTATGACTCCTCAAATAATCCATTATAGCTATCCGCTGAACAGAAGGCTTAATATCATATTCCATCAAATATTTATCAGTTGTCATTTTGAATATCATTTGTAATTATTACACAATTGAAATCATTACAAATATGAGAAGTTATTTTAATCACTGCAAATTCTTGTTTATACTTTTTTGCTAAAAAATTATAAAATAATCCAACTTTACAATATAATCAATTATGAATTAAAGATTTATCACAAAAAAAGAATCTGATTTAGGAGGAAATTTATTTATTTGAAACGAATCAATAAGGTTTGAACAAATCTTCCTATTTAAATTTGTATTTTTGCTTTCCGGATTTCGAAGATTCGCAATTCATTTCATATCTCATTACATTTCAAATATTTAAAAAATATTCATTTTGCATTCAACTATACCCATGATAGATTATTCAAAAATACCTTCTCCTTGCTATGTCGTAGACGAAGTCCGTTTACGCAAAAATTTAGAATTAATCCGCTCTGTAAAAGAACGCTCAGGAGCTGAGATCATTATGGCATTCAAGGCTTTTGCCTTATGGAAAGTCTTTCCAATCGTAAAAGAATACATTCCCTGTTCTACGGCAAGCTCGCTTAGCGAAGCCCGATTGGCATTCGAAGAGATGGGAAAACCTGCCCATACATACGCTCCGGCATATACTGATAAAGAGTTCCCGGAAATTGCCGGATACAGCAGCCATATTACATTCAACTCACTGAATCAGTTTCATCACTTCCAACCTGTCCTGAAAAAACTGAATAAAGATATTTCCTGCGGATTAAGAATAAATCCGGAATTTTCGGATGTCGAAACCGATTTATATAATCCTTGTGCCCCGGGATCCCGTCTGGGTATTATCTCCGGTTTACTCGGAGAAGCCCTTCCTCAAGGTGTGGAAGGATTACATTTTCATACATTATGCGAATCCTCTGCATCCGATCTGGAAAGGACACTGGCTGAGGTTGAATCCAAATTCGGAAAATATTTTCCACAAATCAAATGGATTAACATGGGCGGAGGGCATTTGATGACCCGTAAGGATTACGATGTCGAACATCTTATCTCTTTATTACGCGCTTTCAAATCCCGCTATCCATGGTTGCAAGTGATATTGGAACCGGGCAGCGCTTTTGCCTGGCAGACCGGTGAACTGGTGTCAACCGTTACGGATATTGTAGAAAATAAAGGCATCAAAACAGCTATTCTGGATGTTTCCTTTGCATGTCACATGCCCGATTGCCTCGAAATGCCTTATAAACCTGCAATATTAGGAGCTAAAGACGAAACTGAAGGTAAGCCGACCTACCGCATGGGTGGCAATAGTTGCCTTTCCGGCGACTTTTACGGAAACTGGTCTTTCGACAAAGAGCTACAAATAGGCGACCGGATCGTATTTCTTGACATGATACACTATACAATAGTAAAAACAACCATGTTTAACGGAATATCGCATCCGTCAATTGCCCTTTGGACTAAAGAGGGGAAATTAAAGATGCTGAGGGAATTTGGGTATGAGGATTATAAGATGAGGATGAGCTGAAAGGTGAAAAGGGAAAGGTTGTAATTCTTTTTTCAAAACTATTTTGGTGAAAAAGAAAAATAACTATATTTGCACGGTGAAAATGCGGAAGTAGCTCAGTTGGTAGAGCATAACCTTGCCAAGGTTAGGGTCGCGGGTTCGAATCCCGTCTTCCGCTCCAATTTGACAGGATATATCTGTCAATTTTTTTTGCTCAGGTGGTGAAATTGGTAGACACGCTACTTTGAGGGGGTAGTGCCGGTTCCGGTGTGTGAGTTCGAATCTCATCCTGAGCACTTTAAAAGCTGCGTAAATAGCAGCTTTTTTTATTATTTAATATTAAGTATATCTGTTTAAAGCAATTACGATTAATCTCCTTTCATATTTTACTAATTAATTGTATATTTGTTTCGCAATAGAATATTTATAATAGGTGTCCAAGAAAACATATATCCTCATTGCTGATTTTTAGTTATTTACAATAAAAAATTCATTATAATACAATGAACTAAAGGGAGTGAAAAAGTATTTCATTCTCAATCTTCAATTACTAATTTCAATTTTTACGTATGAAAACACTGAAATCCATTTTAATCATTAGCTTATGCATTCTTGCCTTCGGATCATGTAAAAAAGACAATGATTTAGAAGAAACCGACAAAGAGCCTTCCGGCAAACTAATACTTTCTCAATTCGGAATGGAAGCCGAGTTTCCTTTAACCGGATGGAGCAATCAATTTTATTATGATTTTGATGACCCTGGTTATGAAATGGAATGCATCTTGACCTATTTGAAAGATAGCAAAGAGATAACTAATGAAAAGGAAAATTATTCTGTTTGTATTTATTTTACGCGTCTTGTTTCTACTTTTGAAAATGAAGAGAAAGCAAATGGAATGATTAAAGAATTCAAAAATATTTATGAAGGAAAACCAGAATATTCGTTTGTTTCTGATATTACATCTGCTCAAATAAGTAAATACAATGCTTCAAAAATGGAATGCAAACAGGAAAATTCAATCGAGGAATCTTATTTTATATATCAGAATAACCGGCTTTACAGGATTGTCATTGTCATGCCCGAAGATAAAATTGACAATTACTATGCCGGATGTAAAGAAATCATTGATACATTAGTAATAACGGGTAATTAAGTTTTTTGCCATATTTTTCAGGACACATATAAACCAGTTGACCAGTAATTCTTGTTTACTCCAGGGCATCCGCATCAAAATATTATCATTCTATATTAAAATCCGCATATATTGTTCCTAACGGAACAATATATTGGTAGAAACATTGGGTTAGTAATATTTTTGTGCCGTTAGAACAAAATGTTTTTATATTACGTACCTGACGGTACGATGAACGATGGAGAATCGTTTTTCTACCACTATGCTGTGCCTAACGGCACATTTCTCCCGTAATTCACATTATCATATCCATGACATTTTAATGCGGTTGCTCTGCGTTTACTCTGTTGACTTGTCTACTCGCCATTAAATTTTCGTATCTTTGCCGCCAAAAAAATTTATACGATGATTTCTGTAGACGGACTTACGGTAGAATTTGGAGGCTCAACTCTTTTTGAAAATATTTCCTTTCAGGTAAATGAAAAAGACCGGATTGCCCTGATGGGGAAAAACGGTGCGGGAAAATCCACCCTGTTGAAAATATTGGCAGGTGAACGGCAAGCCACCCGTGGCGTAGTATCTGCACCTAAAGATACAATCGTAGCCTATCTGCCCCAACACTTGATGACCGAAGATTCGCGGACAGTGTTTGAAGAAGCGTCCCTTGCTTTTTCCGAAATATTCGAAATGGAACGGGAGATAGAAGAGCTTAACAAACAATTGTCCGAACGCACCGATTATGAATCGGACAGCTACATGGAACTAATCGAAAAGGTCTCTACCCTAAGCGAGAAATACTATTCCATAGAAGAAACAAATTTTGCCGGAGATGTTGAAAAAACATTGCTCGGGCTTGGTTTTGCACGAGGCGACCTGCATAAACCGACCAAAGAATTCAGCGGAGGATGGCGCATGCGTATTGAGCTTGCCAAGATATTGCTCCGTAAGCCGGATGTTATTTTGCTTGATGAGCCTACCAACCATCTTGACATTGAGTCTATCCAATGGTTGGAGGATTTTCTCATCAACAGCGCCAAAGCGGTTATACTTATCTCGCACGACCGCGCTTTCGTAGACAATATCACTACCCGTACCATCGAAGTTACCATGGGACGGATATACGACTATAAAGTAAATTACTCCCATTACTTGGAGCTTCGTAAGGAGCGCCGCGAACAGCAACAAAAAGCATTCGAAGAGCAGCAAAAGATGATTGCCGAAAACAAGGAGTTTATTGAACGTTTTAAAGGAACTTATTCCAAAACATTACAAGTGCAGTCACGCGTGAAAATGTTGGAGAAACTTGATATTATCGAAGTAGACGAAGAAGATTCTTCCGCTTTACGCCTGAAATTTCCACCTTCTCCACGATCGGGAAGCTATCCGGTCGTATTGGAAAATTTATCCAAAGCTTATGGGGAGCATCAGATTTTCAATAATGCTTCATTGACAATCGAACGGGGCGACAAAGTTGCTTTTGTCGGGAAAAACGGGGAAGGAAAATCAACACTGGTCAAATGTATTATGGGTGAAACCGATTTCGGCGGAAAACTTACATTAGGCCATAATGTAATGATCGGTTATTTTGCCCAGAATCAGGCATCGTTATTGGATGGAGAATTAACCGTTTTCCAGACAATAGATGATGTGGCAAAAGGAGATATCCGCAATAAAATTAAAGATTTACTGGGTGCGTTCATGTTTGGAGGCGATAACTCGACCAAAAAGGTAAAAGTACTTTCAGGAGGCGAACGTACGCGTCTGGCAATGATAAAGCTATTGCTCGAACCTGTCAACTTATTGATTCTGGATGAGCCTACCAACCATTTGGATATGAAAACAAAAGATATCCTGAAAAGCGCTTTGAAAGATTTTGACGGTACGCTGATTCTCGTTTCGCATGACCGTGATTTTCTGGACGGGCTTGTAACTAAAGTATATGAATTCGGAAACAAAAAAGTAACCGAACATTTGGAGACTATTTATGGATTCCTTGAGAAAAAGAAATTGGAGAATTTAAAGGAACTGGAAAGGAAATAGAATTAATACTATCCGTTGTTTCAATCAACAACGTCCGGTTTCGAAAAAAACAGCGCAAATAAAAGGATGATAAATCAAAACTTTCCCTTCGCAAAGGGAAAGTTTTTTCATTTTATAACTTTGTTTGTTGCTGTATCGGGAAATACGACAGCCGGCTTGAAATTTTTAGCCTCTTCAAAGTCCATCAAAGCATAGGACATAATGATAATGATGTCCCCTTTCTGAACCCTGCGTGCAGCAGCCCCGTTAAGGCAAACAACACCCGAACCGCGTTCTCCTTTAATGATATAAGTGTCAAAACGTTCGCCATTGTTATTATTTACAATGGAAACTTTCTCATTTGCAATCAGATTGGCAGCATCCATCAGATCTTCATCCAACGTGATACTTCCCATGTAATTCAAATCGGCTTCCGTTACTGTAACCCGGTGAATTTTTGATTTTACAACCTCTATAAACATTTTATTTATTTTACAAGAAAGCGAAAATTATCTTTTATATTGTATATTATCAATCAGCCTCACATCGCCACAATAGACAGTAATACATCCTACAACATACGTTGAACCGTCCCAACTATCTATCGGTTGTAAAGTCAACCCATCCACAATATCAAAATATTCAACATCCAAAAGAGGTTCTTCGTTAATCCGGTCTACAACCCACTTTCTCAATTCCGGTACGCTCTTTTGGTTTACAAAATTACAACTTTTTAATAAAGTACGGGATATTAATGTTGCTTTTTCTCTCCCTTCTTTTGAAAGGCGCATATTCCGGCTGCTTAAAGCCATGCCGTCTTCCTCCCTGACTATAGGACACCCTACGATTTCAACCGGTATTTGATATTGCTTGACCATTTCCCTGACAATAGCGAGTTGTTGAAAATCTTTCTCGCCAAAATAGGCTTTCGACGGCTTCACGATATCAAACAAACGGCTCACAACCTGAGCAACTCCATTAAAATGTCCCGGGCGGTATTTTCCCTCCATCACTTCGCCAAACGCTCCAAAATCAAAGATACGGGTATCCGGTTCCGGATAAATCTCTTTTTCAGCAGGTGCAAAAATAATCGAACATTTCATCTTTTCCAGCAATTTAGCATCATCGTTTAATGTACGTGGATAGTTCTCTAAATCACTCTTATTGTTAAACTGTGTCGGATTGACAAAAATACTGACCACGCATATATCATTTTCTTCCACGCATCTCCGCACCAAGGTCAGATGCCCTTCATGCAATGCTCCCATAGTAGGAACAAAACCGATTGTTTTTTTCCGGATTTGAAGGGCTTGTAATTCTTTTTGTAAATCAGCTACTGTTTCGTATATTTTCATATTGTAATCGCGTTAGGGAATGCAAAGTTACGAGAAAGTAAATAAATAGAGAATGTAAACGAGTTTTATTTAAAACAAATATCTCCTAATTTAACGATCAGGAGATAATCTTCCCTGCTCAATGTATAATATGACCCTATCTTAACCTTACAATATAGAATTAATCGGCATCAGGACTAAAACAAAATACCCGCCGGACTTTACCAAGCAAACCCTTTCTTACTCTCTGTTTCAAAAGGAGTTAAACATTTGTTCGTTATATATTCAAAATGTTATATTTACCAAATCATTAGGATTGAACCGCTTATAAATTTGTCTATCTCAGTATATTTTACTATCTTTGCATACCTATTTTTTTCATTTAAAATAAATTAATGGAAACCACAAAGATATTATTCATTGCTCAGGAAATCACTCCGTACTTACCCGAAAGTGAGATCGCAAATGTTTGCAGATTTTTGCCACAAGCAATTCAGGAAAAAGGAAAAGAAATCAGAACATTCATGCCCCGGTACGGGTGCGTAAATGAGCGCCGTAACCAGTTGCACGAAGTGATACGCTTGTCCGGAATGAACCTGATAATTGATGATTCGGATCATCCTTTAATTATTAAAGTTGCTTCGATACAATCCGCACGGATGCAGGTTTACTTTATCGACAATGACGATTTCTTCCAACGCAAATATACATTTGCTGACGAAAAGGGAGAGTATGAAGATAATGAAGACCGCGCTATATTTTTCGTACGGGGAGTACTGGAAACAGTAAAAAAACTCCGTTGGACGCCTGATATTATCCACTGCCACGGTTGGATCGCATCACTTATTCCTCTCTATGTAAAAAAAGCATTCAACTCCGATCCGTTTTTCAAAAATTCAAAAATCGTATACTCCGTATATGGCGATGAATTTAAAAAACCATTCAGCAGCCGTTTCGGGGAAAAAGTAAAAATAGACGGGGTAAACAACGAAGATATCGATTCTATCCTGAATAAAAATATCTCATTTGCCGACTTGTCCAAATTTGCCATCGAATACTCCGATGCCGTTATTCAAGGTAGCAGCGAGGTAGATGAAAGCGTTATCGAATACGCTAAAAAAAGCGGAGTGCCGTTTCTTTCTTACCAATCTCCGGAAAATTATATTGATGTATATAACGAATTTTATGATTCTGTATTGGGCAATTGAAAAATAAAACGAACAAAAGGACGTTGTACAAGCAATGCAATGATGATATAAAGCTATTATAATTGATTCATTCAAAAACGTTCATTTTTCAAGATATCAATGAATTATAAAAACAAAATATAAAGTCACAAAAACACAGGAAACCGTTGATCAAAAAACGCTGTGTTTTTGTGATTTTGTGTTAACATAAATTACCTGTAAACAGATACAACGGAAGAATTTTTTGCACGATCTTAGTGCCTCAGAAATAAATACAAAAGATGAAATTAAAATCAATATTTTTTATTCTAATATCAATCGTGTTTTTTACTGCCTGTAAGGATACCGAGCAGGTAGGATCGAGCATCCAACCCGAAGAAGATCTACTGCATGTTTACTCCAATTCGATAGACATAGACATTGCATCCATATTGGTAGATTCGGCATTAAGCAAATCTAGTTATCTTTTTCTGGGAAAATATCTTGACTCAAAATTAGGAGAAACAGATGTGGAATTTATGACCCAAATAGACTCCCGCCTGGGAGACGACGGTCTGACAATACCAGATACGACAGTAGTTACAACGTCTTCTACTACCAACGGAATATTATCCGGTTTACTTACCGATTATGATTCTAATTACGGCCCTATTACAAAAATAAGTTCACCGACGAATGTAAAAGCTGACTCCATATTTTTTGTAATCAATTATTCTGACGATTTCTTTGGTGATTCGACTGCAAATCAGGGAGTTTATGTATATGCTATGAATAAAACACTGGTTCCTTCTGCGGCATATAAATATTTCACTAATACAGATGTATCCGAGTTCTGTAAAAAAGACACTCTATTGAATAGCGACGGAAAAGCCTACAAGTACAATCTTGCTAATAAAAATAAAAATGAAATTAAAATCAAATTGAAAGATGAGTTTGGCGAACGCCTTGCCAAGATTTATCAGAAAGGATCAACAATTACGAATCAAGCTGATTTTAATAACTTTTTCAAGGGCATTTATCTCTCGCATTACTTTAATAACGGATCCCTTATCAAAATCGAAGTTGCCGGAATCCTGCTTTACTACAGTTACGATGCCAATATAACCACTACCTATAACGGAGAAGAAGTTGTTGTCAATTCCGCTGATTTAAAGGCTAAAGGATATAATCCGTTAGTATCTTCCATCTTCCTTTCCGCCAACAAAGCGGTAGAACGCGTAAATCTGGTAAGTCACCCTGATTTGGAACAAAAATTCCCTTCTTTACAAAACCAGGATGTTACCTATGCCTATACTCCTGCCGGAATGTATACGAAAGTAAATATCCCTTTCAATACAATGATAGATTCCGTTAAACTCAAAGCTCCCGATACGACCAAGGTTATGTTTAACAGTGCAAGGTTAACCCTTTACACCAAAACATTGGATTGGACACCTACCGATTTGAGTAAGACTCCAAACTCTTACATGTTATTGTTACATCAGGATTCCGTTGTACCATTCTTCTATAAAAATAAAACTCCGGACGGCTATTCATCTTTTGTTGCCTCCTACAACTCCACGACCGAATCATATACTTTCGATATCACAAAAGCCGTCCAGAAAAAATTAACCGGACAACAGGTTGCTTTCAGTGAAGAGATGGTAGTCGTTCCGATTGTAGTCGAACAGAGTAATAGCGTAAACTATTACAGGCAACAATTATGGCTGACAGCCACCATGCTCTACGGGCCAAATTCGGCCGACGATAAAAAACCGCGGCTGGATATGATCTATACCCGAAGGCAGTAACACATAAAAAATAAGAGAAGCCCGAAGAACACATGTTCTTCGGGCTTCTCTTATTCTAGCCTTATTTAGTTGGTGACTTGAAGTCACCAACTAAATACGTCCGGCTAATTCAATAGCTTATCGGCAAACGGAATAATCAGAGCCGTCATAATGCCCATAATACCGATTGCCAATCCACTGATTGCACCTTCTACGGCTCCCATTTGCAAAGCCCGTACTGTTCCCAATGCATGGGAAGAAGCGCCCATAGCAAGTCCTTGGGCAACACGGCTCTTAATACCTAGCTTACGAAGGATAATGGGTCCTACTATACCGCCGAAAATGCCGCATATGACAACAAATGCCGTGGCAAGGGCTGGTATTCCTCCCGTTTTTTCGACAATGCTCATAGCAATAGGTGTTGTAACCGACTTGGGTTCTAAAGAGGCTATCAGAATTTTGTCGGCTCCGAACGCCTTGGCAATCAGGACAACACTGACGATACTGATTATGCTGCCGACAAAAATAGAGGTAAAAATAGAAACTACATTGCCTTTGATATGCTCCATTTGCTCGTATAAGACATACCCCAAAGAGACAACACTGGGGCCAAGCATAAAATTCAGTATCCTTGTCTGTTGGTAGAATGTTTCATACGGGACGCCTGTAATTTTCAAAAAAGAGATAACCAGAATAATGGATATGACCAGCGGTTGAAGAAGACTTATTTTGGTCTTCTTATAAATATATACTCCTAAAAGGAATGTCCCCAGTACAAGTGTCAGGAGAAAAACTTCGGAAGAAAAAAGATCCTCAAGGGAAAGGATATGGGATAAGCGTTGCATGCACAAAATTAAGAAATGTAAAATTTATAATGTAGAATTTACAATGAAAATTTATAGGATTATCCGCAATCATACCACTAATTTAGAAGATTCCACACGCCACTTTATGGCGTGTGGAATGACTGATATTTTCAGCGTGCGGAAGAAAACGGAGAGAGGCGGCTTTGCCGCCTCTCTCCACTCTATATCCTTATAAGTTACGTTATCATTCTGACCATAGGGAAGAATCTCTCAAAAACAATCTTTAGTAGTATGATTGCGGATAATTACATAAATTTATTACTTATCATAATTTATTACTTTATGGATAAGATTTTTATTCGTTCTCAATAGAGAAAAGATTCCGCACGCAACGCAGTGGTATGAGAAATCTTGCTTATCCCAAACTCGAAGTCACCGCCTCAGTAAACCGCCTTCAATTCGTCAAGCAGCGTTTGCATCCCGACAATTCCGGCACATGTAAAAAACGAGGTCATGGAAACGCCCAGTATTCCGTGCAGGTTCAGGTTTTGTCCGGTCAGCAACAGATTGGGAACAGGAGTGCGGGGAGTCAATATAGTATACATAAGTTGATTATAGTCTTTTTGTATTCCATATGCCGAACCGTCTGCTGTCCCGGTATAATCGCGATAAGAGAGCGGCGTACTGGTATATACCTTTTGAATGCCGTCTTTCAGTCCGGGAATATATTGGGATGCCAATTCAATGCATTCCGACGCTTTTTGGAGTTTTAAATCTTCATACTCATCCCCCCGCTTTCCGATAAAGGTATCATGCCACTTTTCAACCTCCGCCCAATGCATTGGTGTCAGGATATCCAAATTGCGAGCATACTCATCCTCTTGCTCCGGAACCCGGTAACTCACGAGCACGCAAGATGCTTTTTTACCAGCCTCATAATGGGAATAAGACCAGACATCATTTGTTTTATAGATATATTGGTTCCGGTTAAGGTAAGGCACTGCGCTTTCTTTTAAGCTGATATTGGCGGTAAACATACCATAGGTATTAGGCAATCCGCTGATCCTTTTCCGGTAAATCCTGCGAATTTGTTTACTTTCGGTAATCAACTCCAATGTTCGTGCCGGATGTATACCGGAAATAAAATATGTGGCAGAGATCCGCTCTTCATTATTCACTTCAACGGCGGCAATCTTTCCGTTTTCCTCAATCAGGTGGGTTACCTTTGCTTTAGTCAAAACAACTCCTCCCCTCTCCCTTATTTTGGTTGCCAGAGCATCGGCAATCAGCGAACCGCCGCCATTGAGCCGCCAAGCGCTCTGTATAAACGAATTGTTTATTTGCGCGAAGATATAAAGCGGGAGTTTCTGCGGATTTAATTCCATCTTCAGCGAAGTGCCCGAAAGGACATTCCGTAAAACCGGATCTGTGATTGTTTCATTTAGGAAATTAAAAGCCGACTTTGAAAAAACAGATGTTGAGTAAAACTCTTCTTCATTCTTTTTTTCAAAGCTATGGTAGAGGTTATCTCCTACTTGCTTAAGGAAAGAGGCATAGTTTTGCAGGTTCTTCCGTTGATGCGGGAACTCCGCAGCCAATGTCTCTACAAAACGCTCGTGCCCGTTGGCAAAGGAATATGATTTTCCGTTGAGAATTATCTCGTCAAAACATCCTTCGTCCAACTTATGCCACGGCAGATCCATGAGTTCAAAATAGCGGAACAGCTTATGCAGGGATTGCCCTTCTTCCAATCCTCCAACATAATGGAATCCGGTATCAAAGGTGCTTTTGCCTCTCCTGAATGTTTGCAGGCAGCCTCCTATCTGGGGGTTTTGCTCCAATACGCAGACATTCAGGCCTTTTTTGCTCAGGATATATCCACACTCCAATCCTCCGAGTCCGCTTCCTATTATGACTACATCAAAAGCCTTTCCCGGGGTTTTCTCCGAAAAAGATTGAAAAGTATCCTGAGTTATTTTGTTATCTATTGACATTTGTAAAATTGGTTAACTGACTAATTGACTTATTGATGAAAATCAGGGTTTTCAACTCTTGATTCGCATAATCCACTAATTACTACAGTCGGGCAGCAGACAAAAAACGCCTTTTTACCTTTCACCTTTCAATTTTCAACTAAAATAGAAAAAGGTGACGATCCATTTTCATCTTCCGGGGCTTCCGGAAAATTCGAAGGGATTAACTCTTTTAATAATGGAAGATCCTCTTTCCGGAAAATGATTGTATGTACCCGGGAAGTAAGTTGTCGGATATCCTCCTTATCAGAAGAGGTTATTTTATTCAAAATCAAAACGTCGTATTCCTCTTTCAAAAGGATATCCTTATCCGAAGAAAAACTGATCCGTTCATTTTTCAAATAACAATTCTCAGCTATGGCTATTGCTTCCGGATTGGAATCGTATCCCGAGACAAGGTTGTTTTTTCCTCTTATCATAAACCAATAGGCGATAAAACCGTATCCGCAACCATACACCAATACCCGTTCTTGCTCTTTTATATATGGCTCAAAGATAGCGTACTTACCGGTCTCTTTCAGCTCTTCTCTCAGTAATTTTTCCACAGCAACTCCCTTATATGCATAATTGCTACGGATTTTCTGAACATCGGAAAGTCCTTTTTTTCCGAAATAAGAATCAGCATGCAGCAAGCCATGAACTGTAAGAGGGGCCTTTCCGCGCAATGCAGGGCGCTTAATCAGCCAATAGAATAAAAACGGCTGCAATGAATAGGCAATCAGAACGGAGGTAGTCATCCCGATAAGGGTAGAAATCCCGATGGAAGATATAGCCGGGTGAACGGCAAAGAGCAACGATGCAATCCCGATAATCAATACTATTGCCGAAAAGAATATAGCAGTTTTATGATATGTCAGCAACTGGTAACGGGTGCGGTAGCCTACTAACAAGCCATCCATAATGAATATGCTGTAATCGACCCCGATACCGAATATAAAGGTGGAAATGACAATATTTATCAAATTGAACTGTAACCCGAAAATCCCCATAATACCCAGCACAATGTACCAACTCAGCGCCATCGGAAGAAAAGCAAGTACAGACAAGAGGAAATTCCGGTAAGAGAGCAGCAGCACAATGAAAACGAAAACGGAAGATATGCCGAGTATCGTATTGAAATCATCGTTCATAATGCGTACCATATCTTTGGTGTAGTAAAAAGGATCGATCACGATACTGTTTTTGTCAGCAGATAATATATCGCTTACATCCGCCAAATCCTCTATTCTATGTTGTACGGGCGTAAATACGATATATGTACTATCGGTATACTCAATCATATTTGCCAGAATGGCAGAAGGTATCATTCCGGAATCATATATGGAAACGGGGTCATATTTTTTATCCAATGCATCAAAAAATGGTTGGAACATCTCTGGACGAAAATTATAAGCTGTTGCCGCATGGGTCAGGTCTTTTTCCACCTGTTCTCTTCTCTCCTTGCTCCAATAAGCATTCCATCTGCTAATCTTCTTTTGCTGTCCGGACACCGGTATAAAAAGGGAGGATGATTTTGAAAAACCAAGTATCTTCTTTTCCTGCAGAAGGGTATCCATCAGTTGCATCATCTGCCCGCTATAAACCAATGCCGAATCCAAATCATGAGAAGTAGCAGCAAAATAAGTGGTTACATATCCGGGAAGCGTATGCGAAGCCAACAGGTCATGTGATTCGGTTACCTTTTTTTCATGATAACCGATATTTTTCAGGTCGGGATCAAACGTAACCCAGCGGGAGGTATAAAAACAGATTCCGCTCAGGACAACGATCGTTATAATCAGCCATGTCTGTTTTTCCAACGGGTATGAATTGATTTTTTCTAAAAAAGCAAAAGCTTTATCCGAGCGTTTATTTTTTTCCGGATTAAAAAAGTGAGGCAGGAAAATTAAGCTAAAGAAGGTGGTTCCCGCTAAAGCCAATGAAGCGAAAATACCGAAATCCTTCAGTAAATCGGACTGGGTAAACAGTAATGCCGCAAATGCGCCAATAGTGGTAAGGCAACCTAAAGTAACAGGAACAGCCTGATCTTTCAATACGGTAACGGGATCGCTCACATATTTGTAATGGGTTAGTACATGCAGGCAATAACTCAGGGCGACACCAAGCACTACCGCTCCGATACCCAACGCTTGCAAAGACATACTGCCCTTGATAAAATAAATAATGGTAAGGGAGAAGAAAGCACCGTAAACTACCGGAGCCAATAAATAGATCAGTGATGATTTATTCCGGAAACAATAGAGTATGATACCGCAAATAATCAACAACGATACAACAAGCGTTACTACCAGGTCTTTTTTTATCTGCCGGGAATTATATACACTTTGTGCAGGTGCGCCATGGTAGCTTATTTTTATTTCGGGATGGGAGGTTTGAAAACGGTCAATCTCATCTTCGAGCATCTCGATCAGCTTGATACTCTCTTTGGAGTTGAACGATTGGAAATTGGGAGATATAAATGCAATGCCAATAACCGTATCGGGCGTAAAAAAGTATCCGTCTTTTATGATGTAATTCGAGCCGAGCCCATCTTGCATTGCTCCCATTTTATCAATAAAAATATTGCGGAATGCAACGGGATCGTTCATGATAATATCGCGGAAAGCCATTCCTGCTGGCGATAATAAATTCATATAGTTATCAGCCATCTGCTTTTCAATATTCTCCTTTGCCAGTATCGAATCCATCTTCACATAATCAATACTGTCGAGAAACAAAGGGATATTTCCATACAGGAATCCGATGCTATTACGGATAAAATCGTCTTCTATTTTGTAGAGGGCATCCTCTATCACGCTCTTTTCCTGAGCCGAATCCCTTGCCAAAAGGGAACCGACAAAGCTATCGCATACAACAGCGAGTTCTTCCGGACGAACGGAACCGGCATCGGAAGCAAAAAGAATAAAGAGCTTGTCTTTTACTTTTAAATTGGCAAAAACTACTTTTTCGGAACCTCCCGATTCGGTAGAGGGCAAAAGCTTGGAGATATCTTCTTCATACTCGACCTTCGAACCGAAATAGATAAAAAACAGGCTACTGAAAATCAGAATCAGATAAAGCAATACCGGATGTTTCCGGAAAAACTGATATATGTAAATGGTAAATCTGGTCATCTTATTTTAATATAAAATTACTTATGTTATTAAACTTCGCGTCTTCGCATTTCAAGTGCTTGCGCTTTTCCTTTTTAACGCAAAGACGCGAAGGTCGGAAAGACGCAAAGATTTTTATTTAACGTAGTAAATTGCAAACTTGACAGCTTGCGATTTCAAGATTATCTGTTTTTCTACCAGGCAATAATGCCTACGGCATATGGCAATAAAAATTCAAAATATTTTCTACAAATACATAGAAAATAATCTATATTTTCTGTTCTCTTGCTAAATCGCAAAAATAAGATTATCCCCTTCCCTTATACAACATTGACAATAAAGCTTTTCTAAATCAGCTCACATTAACTCAAATCACTCAACCTAAACTTTCACTTTTCACTTTTCACTTTTCAACTTCAAGCTCTCCCTTTAAATCCACAAAAGAGACCGTATTTTCAGGATTAGTAATAGTTGCTTTTATCTTGTATGATTCTTCTCCGGTTTCGGTAATCTGCACACGGACAAAGAGTTCGGAGTTTTGTGCAGGAATTATTACGGACAAAAATTTGCATTGGGAAATCCGTTTCAATAGTAATTTTTTTCCGGTCTCCTGTTGAACGCACTCCTTGATCATCTGTATATTGCAAACTCCGGGTGCAACCGGCATATCCGGAAAATGCCCTTTGTAAACTTTATACGAAGGGTTCAGGGCAACTGAGAAAATCACGCTGTTTTCTTCCTCTATTCTGTCCTGTATGGTAAAATATTCTCCTAAAAGCATATTGAGTAACTGTTTAAAATTTTTATCACAAAATTATTAGATGTCCTCAAGCCGGACAAGCTCTTACTTTTTTCCAGCAGCTGAAAAAAGTAAGCAAAAAAAGCCGCCGCTGTGGATTCTTCGCTAAAAATCTTCTGCATTACACTAAAACGTTTTAAACTCCTCCCTACGGTCGTCAGACAAAAAACGTTTTTTAACGCTCCATTCCGAAAATTTTCTTAACGCTTCGCCTCCAAGGCGGATGGAGCAGTAGCACCTTTAGCAAAAATTTTTTATATCAAATTCATCTTAATATAAAATTTAAACAGTTTCCGAATAAAATTTAGAATTGATAGAAAAACGATCTCCGGTTTTCAACTTTCCGTTTATACATCCCAACGTTTTTTCCAATTGTCGAAAAAATCGGGATTGGAGATTTCAAAAATGCCGTCTTTCGTCATAAAAAGCTGGATAGAGGTAGCTTTCAACACAAGCGACTTATCGTTTTTCCGGTAAATAGTATATTCGAAAATAAGTTTTGCCGCCCGGCTGGGCACATAAGCTATCTCGATAATTATAGTATCGCCTACGGAAACAGGTTGTTTGTATTGAAGGTGCATATCGACAATCGGAGCTACATAGCCGCTGTTAAACATATACATGTATTCCAATCCGAATTTCCGCCCGAAAGCCTCTCTTGCATCTTCCATATATTTGACATAGTTTCCATGCCAAACCATATTGATAGAGTCAACCTCACTGAAACGGACATCTACCTCGATGCTCTCTGTCAGTTTTGGGAAGTCAGCCGCATCGCCACCTTGTTTTTTCATACAAAACGTTCATTTACGACAAACCTTATTCCTTAATAAATATTTTCATCTGGCAGGTTGCCACTGTACGGTCGCCCACTTTAGTTTCGGCAGAAAGGAGGCTTATATTCATCACTTCCGACAAAATGCGTATGTGTGTAACCAATTTATCGCCAACCCCGGGAAGTTCCAATGTCTCATATTTTTTGACTTCGCCGATAAAACCAACCGGAACCGGCTGATTTTTCTGTTTTGCCTTGTAACCGGCAAAAGCCGATGCAGACTGGGCAATATGCTCAATCAAGCCGGGTTCGGTAAAACGTCCGGACTCGCAAAACAAATTGTCCGGCAAAACGGTCAATCCCGTTACACAATTATTTTCCTCCGCACTATACAGCACATCAACCATTATGATCGGCTCTCTCTGGGGAATAAAATCCTTCATCATTATAGGTGAAAATTGAAAGGTGAAAACTGAAATAGTTGAAAAGTGAAAAGTGAAAGGTGAAAGCTTTTTTATCTCACCTTTCATCTTTCACTTTTCACCTTTCACCCATTTAACCTTTGGTAAATAAAATCGTACAGGCTTTCGAATGTTTGAACGGCTGCGATTTCCTGACCTTTAATTTTTACATTGAATGTATTTTCAATCAGAGCTACCAAATCAACCAAACTCAAGCTATCCAGCATTAAAGTGGCTTTTATATTTGCATCGGGAGTAATTTCGGAAACTTCGATTTCAAACTCTTCTGCCAATACTTCATTCACTTGCTCTATCAATTCTTGCTTTTCCATGCGTTGTAAATAATTTCGTTATTAATTATGTGTTTTCTTATTTATCTGATTATCTGACCATCTGATTATCTACTTTATATCCTTCACGATCAAGGTGGAGTTTGTCCCTCCGAATCCGAAGGAGTTGGAAAGGAACATATCGAAATTTTTATCCACCCGTTGGGAAGGGATATTAAGTTTTGCGGAATCTTCGTCCGGATTTTCGAAATTGAGGTTTGGTGCGATAAAACCGTTCTTCATCATCAGCATCGAGTAAATTATCTCGCTAGCTCCCGCCATCCACATTTCGTGTCCGGTCATCGATTTGGTCGAAGTTACTTCCGGGTTGTAGTCTCCGAAAACTCCGGAAATGGCTTTTGCCTCATTCTTATCGCCTACCGGAGTAGAAGTGGCATGTGCATTGATATAGCCGATTTCCTTCAGGTTTATTCCGGCTTCCCTGATTGCCATCTCCAACGAGCGGCTTGGGCCGTCTACGTTCGGAACGGAAATATGGTCGCCGTTGGATGAGAAACCGTATCCGGTAATTTCAGCCAAGATAGGCGCGCCACGTTTTATTGCCGACTCATAACTTTCGATAATTACGGTAGCCGCTCCACCTCCTGGAACCAATCCGTCTCGATCGCGGTCGAACGGGCGGGATGCTTTCGCCGGATCGCTTTCGCGGACGGAAAAAGCGCTGATACCATCGAAACTACCGATAGAAAACGGATTGACTTCCTGTGCACCGCCACATATAATGCAATCCTGCAATCCCCACTTGATAAGCAACGAACCCAGCCCGATTGCGTGCGAGCCACTTGCACAGGCTCCGGAAACGGTCAGGTTCATACCTTTCAGTTTAAAGATGCATGCCAGATTCATGGTAACGGTAGAGTTCATGGACTGGAAAATGGCTCCCGAACCGATGAGGGTCGTGTCCTTTTTCTGGCGCATGATGTCTACGCTATTAACTACGGGATCGGCACTACTGTCATTTCCATATAATATACCTACTTCGTGGCTTTCCAGATAATCCATATCCAGTTTTGCATTTTTCAATGCTTCGCTGGTTGCTACATAAGCGTATTTACCTTGTTCGGGCATATATACACGTTGATTGCGGCTTAATACGCCTTTGAGGTCGGGAACTTCTAAAAAAGCGGTTAACGCGGAACGGAATCCCATCTCTTTGCGGGCAGGGTCAAAAACAATTCCCGACTTGCCTGTATAAAGAGATTCACGTACTTCTTCCATGTTTTTTCCTAAACATGAATAAATTCCCATTCCGGTAATCACAACTCGTCTTTCCATATATCTAATTTAAATTTATTTCAGTTTTTATCATACGCCAGAGTCCCGTTTCATTTACTTCGACATGAAGACACAAAGGCGTAAAGAAAATATAAATTGCAGTCTCTTTACCTTTAAAATATTTCTGACAACTTCCCCTACCTACAGCCACTCACCTTAACTTTCACCTTTCACTTTTCAACTTCTACCCTCAAGCGGACTTCTGATATCCGTCAACAATACTTGATTTCAGTTCAATGTCTAAACATGAAAATATTTCTTTCCTTAATTGAATCAAATCCTGAATTTTCCCACTTTTCAACAGCTTCCGGAAGCGTATTTCACTCCTCCATTTGATGAACGTTTTACGGTAATTCCATGCAAAAAGTCCAATAAACGGCAAAGTAAATAAATAAATCATAGCTATCCAAAACGAACCGGAGATAATCCGGCACAGGGCAAAGGCGAGGGTATAGAACAGAGGGATTGTAGCTAACACGCTGAGTCCGAAATTAAACGAACCGTAAAACATCTTATCTTTCAGCTTTCTGTTTATCAACCGGGGAGCCAGAAAAATAATGATATTCGGAATCAGGGAAAAAATAAACAGGGGAAATAGCACTATATAGAGAAGAGCTCTTAACAATATAGAAAATATAGAAAATTTTCCATCAAAATTCCAATCCCTGATATTGAATTTCAATGTTTCTTCTTTTAATTTCAATACTTTCCGGAACAGGGCTTCTGTTTTTGATTCTTCTTTCTCCTTCAAATCTGCCATATCAGCAATAAATGCTTTATCCGAAAGCAATCTGTCCGGTAAAAGACCGGACTTGAACCCTCTTTTCTTTGCGTATTTTGCTCCGTATGTATTCCTGAGGTAATCCAACGCTTCATAATTTTCCAAATCGGTGATATTAAGCATCAATTGCTCTATCTGTTCACGAACCAGCCTGTTTACCTCCCGCTGAGCCGTCCTCGGCTTTGTCTTATACAGCTCATAATAAGGAGCTAACGAGATAGGAGTCCCGAATTTAATCACTAACTCTTCCTGTATGCTAAAATAATTGGAATAATGGTTGCACGAGGGCAAAATAAGGATATCATCCTGAAAACCTGCCTTTTCGGCAGCTCCGAATGCAAGCCTCAGATAGCCCAAGGAAAATTCACCCAGCCATCTTTTATCCTGATGTCCCGCTTCGGGATAGATAATAACCGACCGGCCTTTCATCAACTCCTTTCCGGCAGCTTCAAAAGTCTCGTTATTATTACCAAGCGCCGCTTCACCTTCATAATCCAACCTGAAAGCGGGCAACAGCCCGATAAAACGTAAAAATTTATTGGCTACCGGATGTTTAAATACATCGGCGCGTGCAATGAAGTTTGCCTTCCGTTTTCCCAAAGCAAAAAGGATACCGAGCGGATCATTCAGGCAGTTCTGGTGATTGGAAACAATCATCACGGGAGTTCCGTTTACCGGAATATTTTCCTGATTTACGGTGTATGTTTTTCTATAAAATATCTTATCGTGAAAAAAACGTACATAAGAGCGAAACATTTTGAAAGCCAATCCCGGCTTTAATTTTTCCGCATTTTCGTTTATGTTCATAAAAATCCTTTCCTAATTTCTCATTCGTACTATTATGGTTCGGGACAGATAGTATAAAAAGCCGCTCCCGGCTATCTTAAAATTCAAGACTATGAATAAGTGATAAAACCCGAAAAATAAAATTCTTTTTTGTCTTCTTCTAAAAAATAACTTCGCAAAACTAATATTTTTTTTCAAATCAATTTTAGTCCCATTTTCCAGAAATAAGGTAATAAAAGCGGATTTGAGAGTAAAAACACCGGGATATCCGGGGTGCAACTTTCTGTCGCGCCCCGGATTGAAATACAAACATTATGAAAATTTGGAATAAAAATTTGGAATAAAAAAATAAAACATTACCTTTGCACCGCCTTACAAAAAAATAAGGCAATATAAGGATGAGTTAGTAGCTCAGCTGGTAGAGCACATCCCTTTTAAGGATGGGGTCCTGGGTTCGAGCCCCAGCTGACTCACCAAAGAAGCTTTCAAATTGTTTTGAAAGCTTCTCTTTTTTTGTAATAATGCCAAAGATAAGAAGGTATCCTAAAAATACTTTAACCACAAAGTACACAAAGTTTTACACTAAAGGGCACAAAAAATAACAATTGACTATCAATAAATTTTCCTTGTGTACTTTGTGGTAAAGAATTGACATTGCTGCTTTTGGTATTTTTTTACCGACCGAAAATTCTATTTAATCCAAAATATATGAAAATCACTTTCCTAAATTCCGTTTCTCCAATTCCAACAATCTCATTTTAACATCCAACCCTCCGGCATAGCCCGTTAGGCTTCCATTCGCGCCCACAACACGATGGCATGGGATTAAAATCGGTATCGGATTGCGGTTATTTGCCATCCCGACCGCACGGCAAGCAGCAGGTTTGCCAATTGCCTCTGCTATCTGCTTATAGCTCCGGGTTTCTCCATAAGGTATCTCCAGCAATGCATTCCAAGTCAATTGCTGAAAAATGGTTCCTTCCAGCCTGAGCGGAACATCAAACAACTGCCGCTTCCCATCAAAATATTCTTTCAGTTGCAGATACATTTTTTTTATCAAAGGAGTCTCCTCCTCGACCACGCTTGTCACTCTCTTTTCAAAAAAAGAGATCCCGGTAATATATTCCGCATCGGCAAAAACCTGTAACCGCCCTATCGGGGTTTCGTAAAAAAAATAAAACTGCATAAGTTGAAAGGTGAAAAGTGAAAGATGAAAGTTAGAATACTTAGGTAAAAGTTGAAAGGTGAGAATTGAAAGCTGAAAGGTGAAATATTTCTATTTCATCAAAAACTTTCATCTTTCACTTTTCACCTTTCAACTTATTCAAACTTCATATTCAAAGAAAAGCTTATAATAGTGTAGTCCTTTGCTTTGGTCGAAGCCTTTTTCGATAAAGCGACGGTTTCCGTGAACGTAGACATGGAAATTTTTATCCAGCTTCAATACGGACTTAAAGGACTTGTTCTCTTTTTTAACTACATCGGGGGATATTTTGAACTCTTCATTCAAAGAAACATTATTCTCTTTTTCGTAGAACTCTTTAAACTGGTTGAATGCATCTACAATATCGGGAGCAGCCAGTACTTCCCTTTCAAATTTATCTTCATCAAAAAGGGTATTTTCTTTGAAGTAATTGATAGAACGGTTAAGCATGTCTATTTGCTCCGTACGGGGAACTTCGTTGGCAGGAGAAAAAACATCTTCGACAAATTCTTTACAGACATTCAAGTAGTTATGAGTAAAAAAATTATTATCCTGCCGGTCTTCCAATCCCAGGAAATCTTCCTTCCAGAAAAGGGCTTCGTTTTGCTTGCTCACTTTATCTATCAAAGAGACTACAAATCCTTTTTCGCGCTCAACGTCAAAAATCAGACATCCTTTGTCCAACTTCCGGATGTTAATGCCTTCTTCATAATTAACATCAAACGAATTTTCGCCTGAACAGATTTTCAGGTAAGTCTCCTTATTTTCCGACTTAAAAATACCGAGGCACTTTACTGTCTGGTCAAAAATCTGGACTCCGTCAAAAAGAGTAAGGTAAAATTCGCCGGGCTTGATCTGCGGATGGGATGAGTTTTCGTAGAGTGAAGCAGCCAGAATTCGGGAATGTTCGTAAAAAAGAGACGGATTGTCAAAAATTGCACAAGCAGACTGATAGACAATGTTTCCGGATAATCCTTTGGCTCCGCCTAAATGATAAAGGGATGGTTCGCGGAAAGAAGCCAGAAAATATTGTTTGAGCAGAAACGGTACAGGGCTTTCCTCTGCCATTTCCACACATTTTTGCGAATAAACATTTTCGGTATTATCGGTACGACTGCCAATCTTATGGATCACCAGTTGTTCAATATCGGCATTTATTATATCAAAAAGCATGTATTTAGTGGTTAGTGATTAGTTATTAGTGGTTAGTGACAAAAAGAAAAGTAAAAAGTGATTGATTATTTTTTATCACTTATCTTTTTATTATTAATCACCGTTAAAAGATCTTTGTATAAACTCTTCATATTCTTATAGACCAGGTCGGCGCCGTTATCGGTCAACTCTTTATCTTTCAGTATACCTGTATTTACAGCAATAGTAAAAATCCCCGCAGCAACTGCCGAGCGAACTCCCAACGGTGCATTCTCAACTACAACGGCTTGTCCGGGCTTTAAATTAGCTTTTTGCAAAGCCATCAAATAAGGTTCGGGATCGGGTTTTCCCTTTTTGACATCGTAAGCGGTTACCATTTTTTCCCGTTGGAAAAATCCGGGAAAAGAATGATCCAAGGTATCAAGCAAAGACAATTGGCCGGAACCGGTAACAATAAAAATCCCTAATCCGGCATCTTTAACCACCTGCAAAACATCTTTCACATGGGGAATTATCTTGGGAGCTCCCAATGAATCAAAACAATCCGACTTTGCTTTATAGATTTTTTCACACTCTTCCTCGGTTGCATTGCGCCCCAACTGAAGCTGAAAAACATCGTTGATTGTGCCAACACTTGTCATGCCTTCACGCATATACGCTCCGTATTGGTCAAATTTGACACCTTGCTGTTCAAACGCATATACCCATGCTTTTGCATGGTTGGGCATCGAATCAAACAGCACGCCATCCATATCGAAAAAAAATGCTTTTAAATCTAAAGAAGAAAGAACGGAAATTTTGTCTCCATTGCCTGAACAACTCATCTTTTGTGTTTTAAAAATATGAGAACAAAGATAAAAAAAATAATGATGAAGAACGAAAAGAGGAAAAACCAATAATAAACTTTGCAATTTGCGAAGTTTATTGTTATTCTTGATAGTTATAGTTCTTAAATCGTACACGAACGTTTCAAACAAAGACCATTTATATATATATACATTTGAGCATTTGTATATCATTTTTAGAACATTGAGAAACAACATCCTGCCTTCTATTTTCACTATCAATAACCGTGCTCCTCTTCCTCCATCTCTTCTTTACTTATTTTTGTCCGGTTCATTTTTTTCCATGCATAGGCGGTATATGCAAGAACAAAAGGGATGAGCAGCGAAACAACCGACATTACTTTTAAGGTAAATTCGCTCGAAGAACTGTTTTTCAGCGTCAGCGAGCTTTGTAAATCGGTCAAAGACGGATAATAGCTTGTGTTGTTGTATGCGGCAATAATCAGAAGAGAAAATACAACAAACACTATTCCGGTAGTGGCAAACCTGAAACCATTTTCACTGTCAGTAAACGCTCCTCTCCAAATTCCGGATAAAACACAGGCAATTCCCGACAGGAATAAAAAGAAAACTACCGGCATCTCTATAAAATTGCCGACATACTTATGGGGTTGTAAAAAAACTTCTCCGGTCGCGGGATCGACAGCAAAACCGTCTTTCAAAAATAATGCAACAACAAAATAGAGGAAGAAAACCAAAAATGGGATGGTTGCCCATTTTATAACTCTCCGGGCACGACCGGCAACTTCGTCCGAATCTACATTGCGGATAAAATAAAGCGCACCTGATATGCGCGAGAAAAAATAGAGCGCCAATCCTAATGCTACATTTACCGGATTTAATAACGCCTCCAATCCGTAAATAGCTCCTTGCCATTCGGAAATAGTCAACGAGCCTCCGTGAATATTGGTGATATTGCTTTTTGCAACCGTAAATTCGGCTCCTGTAAACATTGTTGCAACCACAACGCCCAATAGTAAAGGGCCAACAAACCCATTGATATACAAAAATGCATCATAGGTTCTCTTTCCCAATAGGTTGCGGGACTTGGAACGAAATTCATAAGAGACAGCCTGAACGACAAAAGAAAACAAAATAATCATCCAGAGCCAATAAGCGCCTCCGAAACTGGTAGAATAAAACAGGGGAAAAGATGCGAAGAAAGCGCCTCCGAAAGTAACCAGCGTAGTAAAAGTAATTTCCCACTTCCGCCCAAGTACATTTACAAGCAACAATCGTTCTTCCTCTGTTTTTCCCAACGAATAAATCAACGTCTGCCCTCCCTGCACAAACAGAAGAAAAACCAGCAAAGCTGCCAGGAGGGATATAATCGCCCACCAATAGTTTTGGAGGAATTGAAAGTTGAAAAGGGAAAGTTGAGAATTGGAAACAGCCAAGAGGATGAGAAGGTTGTTATGTACCCGGTTATCTGAGACTTTATTTTCCATCATATATAATCTTTATCTGTTATGTAATATTTTCTATCTAAAAAAGTGCTTTGCGACTTCGCATTTAATAGGAAAAAGCGCTTGCGCTTAACTTTAAAACGCTAAGGCTCAAAGTTCGCTAAGTCGCAATTTTTTTTGAATACGAATAATACAGATAGCTTAATCGGTTAATCAGTTGGTCAATTGCCCGATTAGTCAATTAGTCAATTAGTCAATTAATCTGAATATCAGTATACAATTTTTGTCATGTACTAAGAATCATTCATTTTCAGTAGTACCTTTTCGAATTTGCCTCAACATAATCATGACTTCGGCAACGGCTAATATTGAAAATAAGACGACAAAAAGCCAGAAAGTAATCTGAACGGAAGAGGCATCAATGCGGGAGACAGCAACCATTGTTGGCATCAAATCCTGAATCACCCAAGGTTGCCTGCCTACCTCGGCTACAATCCAACCTGTCTGAGATGCAAGATATACTAACGGTATGGATAAAAGAGAAAGCCAGAGTATGGGTTTAAATTTTTCTAATTTATCCTTTTTAGAAAGAAATAACATTACTGCAAACAGGAGGATAAACCAGAATCCCAACCCAACCATGATGCGAAACGAATAATAAGTCAATGGTACATTGGGAACAATATCTTCGGGCGAATTGAGATAACCATAACCGAAATAGGCAAATTTTTCTTTCAGAAAAGTTTTTCCTTCCGGCGTATCTCTATCAAAATAACGTGCCAACTCCTCTGTTTTTTCTTTATTGCCGTCTTTCTTAGCATCGCTATATTCTTTCAAAAGCCCGATTGCTTCTTTGCCCCGTGTCATTTTCTCCCGTGCGGGTAATATTCCTTGTGCTTCGTTTCCATACGTTAAGTCATTGATGCCCGGAACATAGGCATTAAAATTGCCAAAGCCTAAAAAAGAGAGCATATAGGGAATCTCAATATTAAAATAATAACTCTCCTTCTGTGGTTTGCCCGGTTTCATATCCGGCTTCAATAAGCCTATCACACTCAATCCGGCTCCACTCCTGCCTTCATACAACGATTCGGCAGCAGCCAGTTTCACAGGTTGGTACTTTGATACACTCTTGGCTGAAGTATCTCCGGTATAGACAGTCAAAAGCGACATGCAAAGTCCGAAAACAGAAGCCATATAAATACTTTTTTTGGCGAGTACTATTTCCCTGCCTTTTATCAGGAACCAAGAGCTTACTCCTATCATAAAAACAGATGCCAGCAGGTAAGATGAAAAAATAGTATGAAAAAACTTATTTATAGCCATCGGATTGAAAAGGACTTGCCAGAAATCGTTCATTTCATTACGCATTGTTTCGGGATTAAAGTGCATCCCGACAGGATTTTGCATCCAGCCATTTGCTACCAGAATCCATAATGCCGAGAGGCTTGCCCCGATAGCAGTCAGCCACGTCGCCGTCAAATGGACTTTCTTGCTGACCTTATTCCATCCGAAAAACATAACGGCAATGAAGACACTTTCCATAAAAAATGCAAAAATACCTTCGATAGCTAAAGGAGCTCCGAATATATCGCCTACAAACCACGAATAATTAGACCAGTTTGTACCAAATTCAAATTCGAGGATAATACCGGTAGCAACACCGACGGCAAAATTTATCCCGAAAACCACCATCCAGAAACGGATTATAGGTTTCCACTCTTCGTTTCCGGTACGGACATAAATGGTCTCCATAAACGCTATCAGAAAAGTAATTCCAAGTGTCAACGGAACAAAAAGCCAGTGATAAATTGCCGTTATGGCAAACTGAAGCCGAGACCAGTCTATCAGTGCAATATCATATTCCATTATTAATATTAGTTAGAAATTAGTATTATATCTACCGGAAATCGGAAACCTTCTAAGTTTTAAAAACTTAGAAGGTTTATAGAAACGGTTTATAGAGACGCTTTATTAAAACGGTTTCTATAAATGCCTTTCTTATTTAGCCACCCTTCGGGGATGAAGTTAATTGCTTCCTTACATATTCCGAACGTTCTTCTTCCGTATCAAACTTTTCTTTTAAGAAATTGGGAAAGAAAAACAGTTTCAGTACCAAAAACATAATTGTCAGCTTAATGAGAATGATAGGCCAAAGGACTCGTCCAATAGTCATACTTCGAAACCCATTGTAATAAAAGAAAAATATTTTTCTCGGAATATTATTCATGCAAATGCGTTTAATTTTTCATATTTAGGACTTTCTTTCCGCTATTTAGCAAACGTGCAAACAAATATAAATAATTTTAATTATTTAAAAACATATCAAAAACACTAAAAAGAAAAAAACGCACAGATTATTTTTCAACAATCTGTGCGTTAACTCATTTTATAGCAAAATCAAATTAATATTATCTTTGGGACTGATGCAGATACTCTAATTAAAAAATATCAAAAGTCTCACCATAAACTAATTTTTGACTCTTCTTTATATTTCTTAAAAATTATACGAGAATCCAACGGCAATCACATCCATAAACTGGACTTTCGGTCCGCCTTCAACGGTTGTCGGTACACCATCGATGACAACATCTTTTGTACTCTTGACATCATCGTCATACTTCACTTGTGTACGGATAGAGGCGTTGATATATTTATTGACTTTCATAGATATTAGCAACTCCCAATTGACAACGACATTGCCGAAGGTTTCATAAGCGCTAAACAACTCTAGTTTACTGTTCAGGCTAATATTTTTCACTATATCAAAATTATTGAGTACGGTGGCATAAGCTCCGAATTCGGATTTTATTCTTTTACCTTCATCTACACCGTATTTTGTCGATAATATTGTATCGCGTACAAAAATAAAACGGGCTGTAGTTGGCGAAACATAGAGCGATACATATTTATTCGGGATATAATTCATACCGATAGAGGCAATGAGATAGCCGGGCGCCAAAAAGTCGGAAACATAGGTGCGGGTACTGTCATTCGGGTAATCATAGCCTTTATTAAACTGTGTTTTAAAATCTATCAATGCGGCATAATACCAATACTTGGTAGCCTGATAACCCAGATTGGAGGTTAAACTGAGTTTGTCGGAGTTTTTTCTCCAATTAAAATCTTTATTTGCTTCAGAATAGAACATGCCATACTCAGCCGAAAGATTATTAATCCAAAGCAACTTGTGCTTTTTATAATTTGCATTCAGTTGGACAAACGCACTTCCGGCTATTGAATTCTGTCCGCCTTCAGCCCAGTTGACAAATGCTGTTTGCGAGAAATTTAATCCCGTTAAACCCGGAAAACGCCAATAAGTCGTATCTTTTGATGCCGCTTTTATCGAATCAATAGAAATATTGTTCGTACCCTTTGAGGCTGTCAATAAATCACTTTGAGCATACAATGAAATACTCAAAACCGCGAATAAAACTCCTAATAAAATTTTCTTCATCTTACAAACTATATTTTAGTATATTATAATTAACAATCAAATCGGCAAAAAGTAATTATTTCGGCAAAAATAAAGGTATTTTATGACTTTTTTCATTCTGATTACCTATTTAAAACAAAACAAGAGCAATTTTTGATTTTTTTAGAAATAAGTATTTAATAAAAAAGATATATCATACGCATGCTAAATTAACATAAGTTCAATAAAAGACAGAATATAACAGATTGATTTTCAGCAAAATTAAATCCGAATTATTTCGTTAAGCAATGGACAGAAACAAAATTTATTTTAGTTATGCCGTTACAAGAAATAATCGAATGGAGTTGTACAAATTGGATTATCACCTTATCTTCTATAAATATGCAATACCTTCTTGAGAATAAAATTTTCCATATCAAACTCCATTTATTAGCTTTTGAGGGTACTTAAAACGATTTCTAATTCTTTGAATTCCGATTATCCACATTCAAATTTTTATTTCTTATTTTTGCACAAGTAAATATTACTTATTCAACCTCCGTAAAATTCATAAAAACAATCCGATGACAAGAAAAAAAAAGCAATTGCCTTTAATAGAAAATATTGAAATAACAGACATTGCAAACGAAGGAAAAGCAATTGCAAAGCTGGATAATATGGTCATTTTTACACAATATGTTGTTCCGGGAGATGTTGTGGATATACAAGTTACCAAAAAGAAAAACAGCTACATGGAAGGGAAAGTGGTCAAAGTTCACTCTTTTTCCCAAAAAAGAGAAGTCCCTTTTTGTACTCATTACGGAGTTTGCGGCGGTTGTAAATGGCAAATTCTTCCATATCAGGAACAAATCAATCATAAAGAAAAACAAGTTATCAATAACTTAACCCGCATCGGGAAAGTAGATTTGCCGGAAATCACGCCTATTTTGGGTTCCGAAAAAACCGTTTTTTACCGGAATAAACTGGAATTTACATTTTCCAACAAACGTTGGCTTACCGAAGAGCAGATTAAATCGGGAGAAACATTCGACAATATGAATGCACTCGGGTTTCATATTCCCGGAATGTTTGACAAAGTATTGGATATCGACAAGTGTTTTCTTCAGGAAGAAATTTCCAACGAGATACGAAATGCAATAAAGTCGTATGCCCTTGAACATGATTTGCCGTTTTTTGACATACGGAACCAAGACGGATTATTAAGAAATATCATTATCCGTACATCCAGTACGGGAGAAACTATGTTGATTGTGGTCTTCTACAAAGAAAATAAAAAGGAGATTGAATCGTTATTAAATTACGTTGCCAACACGTTTCCTCAGATTACATCACTTATCTACATTATCAACGGAAAATGTAATGATACGATTACAGACCAGGAAACAATCCTTTTTAAAGGAAGAGATTATATTCTGGAAGAAATGGAGGGATTGAAATTTAAAATAGGTCCAAAATCGTTTTACCAGACTAATAGCAAGCAAGCATACGAGTTGTATAAAATAACAAGGGACTTTGCGGCATTAACGGGAGAAGAGCTTGTATATGACCTTTATACGGGAACCGGAACAATAGCTTGCTTTGTAGCCAAACAGGCAAAAAAAGTGATTGGAATTGAGTATGTTCCCGAAGCGATTGAAGATGCAAAAGTCAATGCGGCAAACAACAAACTGGACAACACGCTTTTTTTTGCAGGCGATATGAAAAATATCCTTAATCAGGAATTTATAAACCAATACGGGCGTCCGGATGTTATAATCACCGACCCTCCGCGCGACGGGATGCATGCCGACGTTGTAGAGACCATTTTATTTGCAGAGCCTCAGCGTATCGTATATGTAAGTTGCAATCCGGCAACACAGGCGCGTGACCTGAATTTATTAGATACTAAATATAAAGTAACAGCGGTTCAGCCAGTAGACATGTTTCCGCATACGCACCACGTAGAAAATGTTGTGTTGCTGGAAAGAAAATAGAGTTTAGCTAATTGCCGGGATAACTTAAAACTGTCCCGGCAATAAAAAACAAATGCTTATCCGCAATATTACTCTTTAAAAAGAGTAGAAAAAAATATTGTGTATTGTCCCGTTAGGGACGTAATATTGGCAGAAAGGAGAATTTTTTGTCAATCTAAGTCCCGTAGGGACACAATATAAGAAGAAAATATTTTGTCCCTGACGGGACAAGGTAAGAAGATGGAACTTTTTCTACCAATATTACGTCCCTAACGGGACAATAACGAACCTTAGGAGTAATAGTTAAAAATAATTACCACTTTTCTCAATGAAAGTTTACGGAATATTTATCTTTTTCATTGTCCTCATAATCGTTATCCCGGATATATACATTTATCTGAGGTTTATACACAACCGTGTCCGCAGGTCATTAGGAGCATTGCACTGGGTAATATCCGCCTATTTTATCGTTGTATCCTTATCCATCCTTTTCAAAATCAATACGCTCCTTTCGCCCGAAACCAGCTATCATTTTATGATTTTCATAACCACCTTAGGGGCTATTTATATTCCGAAATTGATTTTTGTCTCTTTCGACCTCATATTTTTCCTGACAAAAAAACGATGGCGAAAAATTCAATATGCAGGTTATGCTTGTGCCATCCTTGCTTTTATCGCCATTGTTTATGCCATTGGCTGGGGAAAATATAATTTCCAAAGGCGGGAGTTTGTCGTTGAGATAGAAAATCTGCCGGATGCTTTCGACGGATATAAAATAGTTCAAATTAGCGATATGCATTTGGGAAATTTTTCGGAATCCCAAAGAAGGGTGGCTCCTCTTTTTGATAGGGTTAATAAGGAAAATGCTGACATAATCGTCTTTACCGGCGATATGGTCAATAATTTCGCATCCGAAACGAAAGGATGGGAACCTTATTTCGAGCAACTTTCAAGTAAAGATAGTATGCTCGCGATTCTTGGCAATCACGATTACGGAATCTATTACCGCTGGGACGACAAGCATCTTCAGGATGCAAACCAATATGAGATATTAAAAGCCATCCGCAAATTCGGATTTAATCTACTCTTAAACGAATCTGTTACTATACAAAGAGGTGATGATAAAATCGCTTTTGTGGGTATCGAAAATTGGGGACACTCTCCGATGCCTCAGCATGCCGACTTGGAAGCGGCAATGGAAGCCGTTAAAGATGTGCCGATTAAAATATTGCTCTCTCACGACCCCGATTTCTGGGAAGATTTTATTGCCGGAAAAGAAGATTTTGCTCTAACTCTCTCCGGACATACGCATGCAGCACAGATCGGAATTGAAATAGGCCCGGTCAAGCTCTCGCCTGCCCGCCTGAAAGTGAAATATTGGGACGGAATTTATAAAGAACATGGACAATATATTATTGTGAGCCGTGGCGTAGGAAATGCAGGAATCCCGGCAAGGCTCGGAATGAGCCCTGAGTATGTGGTGATTACATTGAAGAAATTGAAAGAATAATCGAAAAGAAATAAACGTTGCTCCCGAAAAATTAGAAATTTTTGCCAATCAATGGAGAATTTATGAGTTAGAGCAAAGTCTAAATACGCTTAAGAGCTCATCTCTTCTGATTGAGTACAATGGATTATTAAACGATTTAAGAGGAGAAAACGATAGTTTTTTATCTAAGTTATAGATAGTATTAACACATTGATAAAAACGAGAAAAACAAAGCAATATCTTGGCAATCCTTGAAACAAAAATTTGAATGCAGTGCAAAAAAATTTAATCATATTCAATAGAAATTATGCTTAACGATAAACTCCAACCAACAAATAGCCAATTCGTCCTGTATCAGGACGACAATGGAGTAACGAACGTCAATGTCCGTTTTGACGGGCAGGATGTCTGGCTTTCGCAACAACAAATTGCCCTATTGTTTGATACTACGCAACAAAATATCAGCTTGCACGTTAACAGTGTTTTAGACGAAGGCGAATTGCAGAAAGAGGCAACTCACAAGTATTTCTTGTTAGTTCGAAACGAAGGCAACCGATCGGTAAAACGACAAATTGAGCATTATAATTTGGATATGATTATCGCGATTGGTTACCGCGTGAAATCACAGGTGGCAACACGATTCCGACAATGGGCGACACAGCGGCTGCACGAGTATATCCAAAAAGGATTTACGATGGACGATGAACGCCTCAAAGGAAACGGAAACCGCTATTTTCGAGAGTTGCTGCAACGAATCAGAGATATTCGTTCGAGCGAACGCAATTTGTATCAACAAGTAACCGATATTTATGCCACATCGGTAGATTATGACCCGCGAGCCGATGTTACCCGTCAGTTTTTTTCCACTGTGCAAAATAAGATGCACTATGCCGCCCATCAACATACAGCAGCGGAAGTAATCTATCAGAGAGTAGATGCCGATAAGCCGATGGTGGGTATGACCAACTTCAAAGGGGATTACATAACCCGGGATGATGTCAAAATTGCGAAGAATTATCTGTCGGAAAAAGAATTGCAGGTCTTAAATTTATTGGTGTCCCAATATCTTGATTTTGC
>JAVBMA010000017.1:0-69274 GCA_031553005.1 Paludibacteraceae bacterium
AGGGTAAGATTATTTGTTTTCAATTCTAATGAAGGGGATTCTTTGCATAATCTTACCGTATCTCCTACTGCTGACTGGCTCGGGATAATCTCTACTTTCTTCCCGTTTACAGAGGCATCTGGACTCTTACAGGGGGGACACTCATATTTTGTTGTCAATTTTATACGACCACATTGGTTGGGAACAGAGAGGTCGAATTTCAAATCAGATATTGAAAGCCGTCCTGCCGGATTCCCATTTTCCGTAGAGCCAATCCCATACAACGCCGCTCCACCAGATTGCAAATCATCAACATAAGGTGTATTATATTTAGTTCCAGTAGCTGCCGGACTTATAAAGTACAGGTTATCCAAATTACTAAACGTCAATCCTATATAATATTCTCCCGGATTCAAAGTATAACCGCCTAAATCAACAGTTATTTCAGTCATTTGATTATTGTAAGTAAACGATTGTGCGGCGGTTATGTTTGCTATTTCAGTTCCCGCAACCATATTCCCATTGTTTAGATTAGTAGCGTAAAGAACTGGCGTAACTCCCAATGTTTTATCACCACCAGATGATCTTACATATATTTTCAGCGATGTGAGTTTTACGGTTTGTGTTGCTTCAATATACATTTCATATCTTTGATTTGAAGTGTTCGTAGCGCTTGCAAGCGCACCTTTGTAGAGTGTTCCTTTTTGTACTGTTTTATCTTCCAAATACACATGGTAGTAAGTATCAGTTCCGTCTGTTTCTACTTCTACATGATTACCGGGAACGCAAAAACTTGAAGCAAGTTCATCTGCGGGAACTTCAATTGTTCCAGTTCCTGCTACTGCGGTTCCTGTTGAACGTTGATAAATGCCAAATTGACTTTCAACGGACGTGCCGGTATAAGTACCTTTGGCATAGTTCGATTCAAATTTAAAACAAACGTTATCAGTACCGACAGGTGTTTCTTCATCAGCGACACATGCAGTTTCTCCATCAATATTCCCTGCTGGCGCTTCATTCACCTGTACCACAATTTTGTCAAATCTTCGACATTCTTCACGGTCTTCAAGTGTTTCTATTACTTTTACCCAATAGGTGGTTGTCCCTGCTTGAGTAGCTGTAACCGAATATGTCGGCGTTTTTGCTAAAGGAATATCAATCGCAGTTGGTTGTGCTGTTTGTTTAAACCATTGTATTTCATAATCTGGCGAAGTTCCTTGCTGTAGACTTAATGTAGCAGTTTCGTTCATACACAAGGACATTATTCTCCCTGCGATTGGTTTATCAGCTGCTATTTTTATCGTATTAGGAGTAAGACAAGGACAGTTAACACTCGCCTCAATGGCAATAGACGAAATAGATATGGCACGACACGGGCTTAAAGCATCCATGGATTCCCATTCCGTACTATTTGCTAAGTAGGTTTTATCGCCCACTACCAACCGGAAATACGTCTTATCTTTTCCTGCGCCAGGTCCCGTTTCATAATTAAATGCCGGATGATTTTTAGGATCAGCAATCTCAAATGTTCGATTTGGGGGTGTTTGAATGGAACCTAAATCATACCATGTTGGATTTGCCGTAGTTATCGGATTATCAAAACTATATTGAAATAAATATCCTACAGCAGGGTAAAAATTGGTAATTGCCTCAGACTCTTCTGCTTGTAATGTAAACGAAGTCCCCGTACACAAATTGAGTATATCGGGCGCTGAACCTGATAATGATGCACTCACATTAATATCGGGTGGTGTACATACTGAGGCATAAATATCGTCTAAGAAAAGGTCGCCTATGTTCATGCCGTTATAATCATCTTTCTTGCTAATTACTTGTAGTGTAACACAGGTCATGTTTGGATCGATTACCGTAAATGTTGTTTCAAAACTTTTCCATTGAGGTAGTGTTAATCTTTGCGTGCCACTCGTTGCAAGTGTATTCCCAAGCGCCACATCGTAATCGCCTTCCACCAATCGCAATTCTACATCAAATACACCACCGGCATTGGTATTACCGGCAGAATAACTTGCACCGAATTTTATTTCTTTACCCGGACAAAGGTTGCATATTTTTCGTTGATACAACACCTTATTCATATTGCCTGCTGAGCCAAGGCCAAAAAACAACATACCACCGGTTCCATTGCCTGTTGTATTGTCATAAAATCGTGGATTTGTATATGGCGCCCACGGAATAATCAATGCTCGCTCGTGTTGATTAGGCAAATCAGACCAATAGGTATATGCCGAAGTAAATCCCGGAGGTTTTGTTGCCACCGGAGGATTTTCATTAAAGGCAAATATTCCTGCAACGGAACCGTCTTGCAAACTACCATCGGCAGCCCGGTATGAGTAAGCGTTTGCTCCTGCAAATTCACCGAAATCATCATAAAAAATAAATGTTTCAGCCATTGGCACACCACTATTGGGATCGACGCAACATGCTTTTACTTCCAATTTAAACGGTTCAGCCGCAGCCGCAGCACAACCGGGTATAGTCACCGAAAGATTTACCGTATAATCTTGTACATTTGGCGGTGTAACCACAAATTGTTGTCCTGTACTCGAACCCAAAGTTGAAGTCCACGAATAGGTTGTCCCTGCAGGATAGACTGATGATGGTTTAAGTGTTACAGGATTGGCAACACATACCGGAAGTACTTTTTGTGAAACAATTTTTGGCTTTAGAGTACCCGTTATTTCAATATTATCTATTCCAATAGGAGCAAAGTTAATACCTCCCGGCCTTCCTAAATAAAATGTTACGGTACCGCCGGCATCGGTAGTTGCCGTTATTGTTAATTTCGCAGAACCACCAAAAGGAATTGTTCCGGTACTTACTCCTCCGGAAACAGCTCCGTTATTTAGAGTGGTTGAGCCAGTAATGCCTATACCTGTATTTCCATAATATGTTTTATTATTGGCATCATAAGTATAGCCTCCAATAGAGAAATTGCCACCACCATTCGCTTTTGAGTATTCTGCTGCCGATTCCAAGTCAAGTAAATTATAAACATCAAGAGTAATCGTAACAGTTGTATTCGGAGCTAGTCCGGTTGCAGAATAAGAAAAAAATGGTTTTTCGTGTGTTGCACCTGCATTTACAAACAGATTGTTGTGAAACTCTTTTAACCGAGGGTCTATCAATTTAGGATTGGCAACAATGCCGCTTCCTCCTGTAGAGGCACCAACGTTATTCCCATTTGCTAAAATAGTATTCCACAATGCTTCGGTAAAAAGAGTTCCTCCCGAAGACATTGAGTTTGTCAGCACTCCTTTGTGTATTCCACTCTGTACGTGCTCGTAATATCGGCACGATAAACACAAATCATTTAAGACATCGCCCACCTCTTCATAATACCAACCGGTCGCGGTTGCATCATTTGTCATTTCCGGATCAAACAATGCCACATTTGTATCAAAATCCGTTCCTCCCACCACACATTGGGCAGAAGCTCCGAAAACGGAAAAGCATAACAATCCCGCTATAAACCACAATTTACTTTTTAATAAAAGTTTCATATACTTTCGTATTAAAGTTTATATTTAAATCTATTTTTCTGATATTAAGTATGTAGAAATCTGTTTAAAAGAATACTATATCCACTTCAAATTCCCCCCAATATTGCATACAAATATACTGTCCCAAGATACGCCTTTATATTCAAAAAACCTATTTTTTTCAAAAAAACAGGGTTACTTTTTCTTTTAGTCTTTGTAAAAAAGGAAAGACGACAAAAAAAGTCGTCATATTTAGCTTATCCTGAGATTAACTTTATTAAAGAACAATCACAATAAATTTCACAATTATCGACAAAAGATACTTTAACCCCTTATTTATAAAATTTTGTGCCCTTTGTGTTTTTTTATTTTTTACTACAAAGGACACAAAATATATTATTCAAAAAAACAAACACACTTAGAATATAGCGCGCTCAACTACTGAACATTGGGTTTTTCCAACAACTGAATGAGTTTACTTATCTGCATATCTTTTTCCCGCAACCGCTCTTCCTTTTCCTGTATTATGCGATTTAGCTCATCTATTGTTCTTCCTAAAGAGGCGATTTTATCTTTATACTCCATAAGAGGCTCTTCAAGAATAGAAACTGTACCGGATTCCTGATATATTTTTCTGGTTTTGGGTTTATTCAGCATCTCACCTACTCCGGTAATCAACCATATCGGATTCAAGTCGGAATATATTTTCAAAATATTCTCCAGCTTATCGGCTCCAATTGTTCCGCCTGAACGCATAGGTTTAACTAACGATGCATTAGACATTCCCACACTCTTCTCAAATGTAGATATTTTAATCTTTTTGTAGTCTATATATTCTTTCAATCGCTGAAGCATATAATTATTTTTAGCAAAATTTCTAAATTTTTATTTGCAAATTAGAATATTTTCTTTACCTTTGCATTCTTTCAGACAAATTTAAAATAAAATTTCATATGCTGAAAATTAAGCATAATAAAAATCAGACTTTGGAATAGGTTTTTAAACAAAAAATTCATTAATATTCACACAAAAATAATAATACCGGACAACATGACTCTAAACATTTGGTCCTGCTATTTTTATTTTTTTAATATTTGATTTTTTTCTAATTATAATAAATAACAAATTAATAATTAAAAAATCTACTCAAACTAAAAAATCGTAATACATATCATTATCAAGTAAATAAAACAACTAAATCCGTTTTTCTATTTATTTGACAGGTAAATAATTGTAAATAGTCCATGCCATAATATTTATTAGTTTAAATTTTTCGAACAATAAAACCATTTTATTCAGAAAAATGTTTTTCTTTGTACTTCGATAATAATTATTCTATTATATAGAAACAAGCGAAGCTTACTTCTTGTATCAGAAATCACCACTTTCAATTATAACACCAAGAAGAATTAGTTCCGTTCGCTAATGGCGTGGACTAACTATTTTGTGTTGTAGGTGTGTGGTGTACCTCTGATAAAAATAGGGTTCACGCCTTTTCAATTTAATCGCCTTAACTTATTCTGTAAAACAGAAAGGGATACTATTTTTTCTAAAAATCAGAAGGAATATCGGTATTTGATAATTACAAACATTACAAGATACAGAGCTATACTTTTATCTATAGTATTATTTATCAAGACAGCTCTCTTATCATTCCGTAATTTATAGAATTTTTTTTGACTTTGGCAAAAGCGTAAGGCTTCGCAATTAACCATAGATAAAAAATCCCGGCTAAATATTTAGCCGGGATTTTTTATCTATGAAATATTATTAAGCTTTATTTTCGCTTCCAAGTACGTTTACAATTTTGTGTTTGTAAAGTTTCTTCATATTTTCACGCGCAGGACCTAAATATTTACGAGGGTCAAATTCTGCAGGTTTGTTAGCAAAAACTTCACGAACAGCAGCAGTCATTGCCAAGCGGCTGTCAGAGTCAATGTTAATTTTACAAACAGCCGATTTAGCGGCTTTACGCAATTCTTCTTCCGGAATACCGATAGCATCTTTCATTGCACCTCCGAATTTGTTGATAGTCGCAACTTCTTCCTGAGGAACAGACGAAGCTCCGTGAAGTACAATAGGGAAACCAGGAAGTTCTTTTTCTACACCTTCTAATACGTCAAATGCCAACGGAGGAGGAACAAGGATACCTTGTGCATTACGTGTACATTGTTCCGGTTTGAATTTGTTAGCACCATGAGAAGTTCCGATAGAGATTGCCAAAGAATCGCAACCTGTACGTTTTGTAAAGTCAACAACTTCTTCCGGTTTGGTATAAGTATGATGGTCGGAAGAAACTTCATCCTCAACCCCAGCTAATACTCCAAGTTCACCTTCTACGGTAACATCAAATTGGTGAGCGTAGTCAACTACTTTTTTAGTAAGAGCAACGTTTTCTTCGTAAGGAAAATGTGAACCATCTATCATAACAGAAGAAAAACCTGCATCAATACAGCTTTTGCAAGTTTCGAACGAATCACCGTGGTCAAGGTGAAGTACGATTTGCGGTTTTGCCCAACCCAATTCTTTTGCATATTCTACAGCTCCCTGAGCCATGTAGCGAAGTAATGTCGGGTTAGCATACTCACGGGCGCCTTTTGATACTTGAAGGATAACCGGAGATTTGGTTTCGGATGCAGCTTGAATAATAGCTTGTAGCTGTTCCATGTTATTGAAGTTGAAAGCGGGGATGGCATATCCGCCCTTGATTGCATTAGCAAACATTTCTTTTGTGTTTACTAAGCCCAATTCCTTGTAACTTACCATTTGAATGATTTTTAACGTGTTAATTTTTAATCAGCACAAATATAATAAAAATTTCATTTCAATCTCATACATGAGTCTTATTAACCGGGTCATTTATACATTAATATTTCCGGCTATATGGATTCTTTGTATTTATAATCAATTTTAAGGGAATGTAAAGAATAAGGATGGACTTATATAAAAAATTAAGGGAAACTTCCCAGTCTCCCTTAACGTTTTAAAACCTAAACTATGAAAAAATCTACTTGTTTGTTTGCACTACAAATATACGGCGACAAATTGAATTGCGCAAGACATATTACAAAAAATAAATTGACTTATATCAATTTATTTTTTCGAGTGATATTGCCATAATGGTTAAATAATTGTATTTGAGCAAATTAACCTCTTTTTCTTATATTGATTTTATTTCTACATTTTGCGAATATTTTCTCATTTTTATTAGAAAATGGGATAATTTCCTGTTTTTAGCTCTGTTTTTTCTGTCTTTTTTAATGAAAAAATCCCATTTTATTAGAATAACGCTAATAGAATGGGATATAAAAGAGTTAAAAAATAGATTTAATTATTTTTTCTTTTGATTTACCATTAAAAATTGACTTCTTGTTTTTGGGAAGAGTCTGCGTCTGCCGAATCTTTTGGAGTAAAGGGCTTATTATCCTCTTTCTCTTCGCCATCATTGGCCATTAATTCATCTGCGCGGGAAGCCCATTTTCGTTTTCCGAAAATACGCTCCAGGTCTTCGGCAAAAATAACCTCTTTTTCTATCAAAATCTGGGTTAATTGTGCATGACCCTCTTTATGTATAGATAAAATATCTTTAGCTCTTTCGTACTGCGATTCGACTAACAATTTAACTTCTGTGTCTATCAATTGAGCAGTATCTTCACTGTAAGGCTTAGAAAAAGCATAATCAGATGCACCCGAAGAGTCGTAATAGCTTACATTTTGTAGTTTATCGCTCATTCCAAAATAAGCAATCATTGCATAAGCTTGTTTAGTCGTACGTTCCAAATCATTTAATGCTCCGGTCGACACTTTGCTGAACATAAGCTCTTCGGCAGCACGCCCACCTAAAGTTGCACACATTTCATCCAATAACTGATCTTTTGTGGTCAATTGCCGCTCTTCGGGCAGATACCATGCAGCTCCCAATGCTTTTCCGCGTGGCACAATAGTAACTTTTACCAATGGATTAGCATACTGCAACATCCAGCTTATAGTGGCATGTCCGGCTTCATGACAGGCAATTGCCTCTTTTTCGGAACGGGTCGTAATTTTATTTTTCTTTTCCAATCCGCCAATAATCCGGTCTACAGCATCCAGAAAATCTTGTTTTTGTACATATTGTTTATCTTTCCGGGCAGCAATCAAAGCGGCTTCGTTACAAACATTCGCAATATCAGCTCCGGAAAATCCGGGTGTTTGGCGAGCCAAAAAGTCAATATCAATAGACTCGTCTATTTTTATCGGACGAAGGTGTACTTTAAATATTTCTTTCCGGTCGTGAACATCGGGTAAATCTACATGTATTTGCCGGTCAAAGCGTCCGGCCCTGAGTAGTGCCTTATCCAGAATATCAGCACGGTTGGTTGCAGCGAGAATAATCACACCACTATTGGAACCAAATCCGTCCATCTCAGTAAGCAATTGGTTGAGTGTGTTTTCCCGCTCATCATTAGCTCCCATGTTTGGATTTTTGCCTCGGGCTCTACCTACAGCGTCAATTTCATCAATAAAGACGATACATGGAGCTTTTTCTTTTGCCTGACGGAAAAGATCCCTAACACGGGAAGCTCCTACTCCGACAAACATTTCTACAAAATCGGAACCTGAAAGGGAGAAAACGGCACATCGGCTTCTCCTGCAACAGCTTTGGCCAATAATGTTTTTCCTGTTCCCGGAGGGCCTACCAGCAAAGCTCCTTTAGGTATTTTACCTCCTAATTCGGTGTATTTTTTAGGATTCTTCAAGAATTCTACAATCTCCTCGACCTCTTGTTTCGCTTCGGTCAATCCGGCAACATCTTTAAATGTGGCTTTATTTTCGTTAGATCCTTTGTCAAAAAGCTGTGCTTTGGATTTTCCGACATTAAAAACGCCACCGCCACCGCTTCCGCCTGCGGACATCCTGCGCATCAGGAATATCCAGAAAACGGCTAATAAAAGGAACGGCCCAAATCCCCAGATAAACGAATCAAAATAATCTTTCTGTTCTTCGAAACGTATATTGATGTTCGTTTTATACTCTTTTTGCCAAGTATTCAGTTCATCAGTAAACTTATCGGCAGAAGGAATCTGCACCTTCATTATCGGATTTTTGGTATACTTGGTAGAATCCGCGCCAAAGGCAATTCCCAGTTTGTCTTTTTTGATCTTGATTGTCGCAGTGTTTTTATTGGTCACTACGGTAATGTCCTCGATAGCATTTTTTTCTATCAATCCTTTTATATCGTTCCATCCGACTTCTTTTGATGACGGCGCCGTATTTATAAAATTCAGCCCGATAAGGAACAATGCTATCAATCCGTAAATCCAATATAGGTTAACCTTGAATTTCTTGGGTAGCTTGGGCATTTTATTATTTTGTTGTTCTTCTGCCATATTTATAGATTCAACTTTCTGTAATTAATTATAACAAATCCCGTATTTGAGTAATTTTCGCATCTTCCCAAAGACTTTCCAATTTATAGAAGTCTCTGATTTCGGGTTGAAATACATGCACAATAATATCTCCGTAATCCAGTGCAATCCACTGTGCATTTTCATATCCGTCGGTAGCAAATGGCTTGATACGCATTTGTCCCCTCACATAATCTTTTACGGAGTCGGCTATCGCACTAACATGTGTATTTGATTTACCCTGACATATAACAAAATAACGGCATACGTAGTTCTCCAACTTAGACATATCTATTATTGTTATTTTTTCTCCTTTTTTTTCTTGTATTCCTTCTACAATCTTATCCAGTAATCGTTTTGTTTCGTCCATATTTTTTCTTATTCTAAAGCAAAGATAGGTAATCGCATTTCTTTTTTAACAATATAAAAATAATTAATTTGCTTATTTCTATTTTTTTAGCAAATTATCAATCGCATCTTCTACTTGTTTGAAGGAAAACAGAGATGTTGTGTTTTGCATCAACAAGGCAATCGCATCGTTGCAGAGATTACCAATGCTTCCTTCATGTATATGTTGTAATTTTTTATCCGGTGAAAAAGCTCCTTTTTCAATATCTAATCCTACTTTTTTATAAGCGTCTCTGAAAGGCATACCATTCAATACCAAACGATTTACTTCTTCTACACTAAAAATAAGGTCATATTTAACATCATCTAATATGCGTTCGTTTACTTTGATTTCGCTGATGATGTAGGTAGCCATTTTAATACAATCTCTCAATTCCTGAAACACAGGGATGAAAATCTCTTTCAGGATTTGTAAATCCCGGAAATATCCGGAAGGCAAATTATTGATAATCATCATAATTTGTTGAGGGATAGCTTGTATCTTATTACATTTGGCACGAATCAATTCAAATACATCCGGATTTTTCTTATGTGGCATAATACTCGATCCGGTCGTACATTCGTCGGGCAACTTCAGAAAATTAAAATTCTGGCTTGTAAACAAGCATGCATCATAAGCGAGTTTGGAAATTGTGGCTGCGATACCTGCCAATGCGAATGCTACGGTGCGTTCCATTTTTCCTCTTCCCATTTGTGCATAGATAACATTATAGTCCATGCTATCAAATCCGAGCAAGTCGGTCGTCATCTGCCGTTTTAGCGGAAAAGAGGAACCATATCCGGCTGCTGATCCGAGAGGATTCCTGTTTGTTATTTTCCATGCTGCTAATAAAAGCTCCATATCATCGGCAATACTTTCGGCATAAGCGCCAAACCATAATCCGAAAGAGGATGGCATAGCTATCTGCAAATGAGTGTAACCGGGTAAAAGTATCTCCTTATAATGCTCGCTTTGGCTTATCAGGGTTGAAAAAAGAGCGGATATATCTTTTGCAATAAATTGAATTTGTTCTCTGGTAAATAGTTTCAAATCCAGTAAAACCTGATCATTGCGAGAACGTCCGCTATGAATTTTTTTTCCGATATCACCCAGTTTGCGGGTCAGCATTAGTTCTACTTGAGAATGGACATCTTCAACTCCGTCTTCAATTTTAAATTGACCTTTTTCCGCAAGCACATAAATATTCTTTAATTCGGCAAGTAATAAAGGAAGCTCATTTTTTTCAATCAGCCCAATGTTCTCAAGCATTATAATGTGTGCCATGGAACCCAATACGTCATGTTTAGCCAGATAGGTATCCATTTCCCGGTCTTTGCCGACAGTGAATCGTTCGATCTCCTCATTGGTCGCTTTGCCTTTATCCCACAGTTTCTGAGCCATTATATATTTATTATTAAATTTTTCTACAAAAAACCGTTATATACGAAACGGCAAATTTACAGATTTTTCAGAACAAAAACAATTTTGAAATGAAACGCGCAAACTCCGCATTTAGTTGATTTTCGTATCATCTAAATCCAATTTTGTGCGAAAAAATTTTTGAATGAGAAAAAATAATCCGTTATTTGTACCGATAAAAATGAAATGTAATAAAAAAGGATATACAAAATGAATCAATTAATGCGATACTTAGGTATAATAGCCGTTTTAGTCGGAGTAATTATTTTAGGTTTATATTATTTAGGTGTAATGACTGGCAACGGGACTTTAATCACTGCCGGTATAATTATGGTTCTGGGGTTGATTGGACACATCATTCTGAATAAAATTTTTGTAGAAAAATAATACGAAACTTTCACGAAAACATATATTTTTCTTATTTATAAATAAATGAGAAAATAAGAGGCTGCCATTACTGACAGCCTCTTGTTTTATTAAAAAGTATATTATTCTTTATTATTTTCCGGAATAATAATTTTGTATCCTTTTCCATGAATATTAATAATTTCAATAGAAGGATCTGCTTTTAAATGCTTACGGAGTTTAGTGATATATACGTCCATACTTCTTGCATTGAAATAATTATCATCAATCCAGATTGTTTTCAATGCATGGTTACGTTCCAGAATATCATTGGCATGCGCACATAATAAGGAAAGTAATTCGGACTCCTTGGTGGTGAGTTTGGTTACAGTATCACCCATGATCAACAATTGCTTTTGAGTATCAAATGTAAACCTTCCCATTTTGTATACTACTCCTTCTTTGCTTTTCTTTCCTTTCACACGGCGCAGAATAGCTTCGATACGTAGTAACAATTCTTCCATGCTGAAAGGCTTGGTCATATAATCGTCAGCTCCGATTTTGAATCCTTCCAGGATATCTTCCTTCAGTGTCTTTGCTGTCAGAAAGAGAATAGGTATTTCAGCATTAACCTGTCTGATTTCCTGTGCCAACGTAAATCCGTCTTTTTTAGGCATCATGACATCTAATACACAAATGTCATATTTGTTTTTCATGAAAGCCTTATATCCGGCGTCTCCGTCAGGCATTAAATCTGTGGTATATCCTTTTGCTTGAAGATATTCTCTTAGTAGCATTCCAAGATTTTCGTCATCTTCACAAAGTAAGATTTTTGTTTTTTCGTCCATAACTTCACTTTTTTAAAGGTATTGATATTATAAATTTTGTTCCAATATTTGGTTCACTTTCAGCACGTATTGTGCCCCGGTGATCAGTAACAACTTTTCTTACGTATGCTAGTCCAAGCCCAAATCCTTTGACATCATGTACACTTCCGGTCGGAATCCTGTAAAACTTATCAAAGATACGTTTCAGATGATTTTTCTTGATTCCGATCCCGTTGTCTTCGATGGAAATTATCAGCTTGTTTTTTTCATTCCACGTTTTTACATTTAACACTAACGGTTTTTTGCTGTATTTTAGTGCATTGTCCATCAGGTTATAAATAATATTTGTAAAATGGACTTCATCAACAAGAGCATATGGATCGTCAGCCTCCAGGTCTGTTTCTATTGTCCCTCCTTTGCTTTCGACCTTAATCGCAAAATTTCCGGCAATATTCAGGATCAACTCATTAATATCCATCTCTTTTAATTTGAGGGCTGTGCTCTCTTTTTCAAAAATAGACATTTGTAATACTTTGTCTATCAATTGGGAGAGACGCTTGGTTTCGTCTTTTATCACTCCGGAAAGCTGCTGTATCATAGCCGGAGATTTCGTAATTGATGGATCGTTCAGCATCTGGGAAGCAAGCGAAATGGATGATACCGGAGTTTTGAGCTCGTGTGTCATATTATTCATAAAGTCGGTTCTCATTTCAGACAAACGTTTTTGTCTGGAGATAATGACAATTGTCAGTATGAAAGTGAATAACAACAAAGTAGTAAATATCATCGAAGGCAGCGTTAAGGTCATTGAACTTAATATGTAATTGCTCCTTGTTGGGAAATAGACTTTAAGATAATTGGGCTGCGGAGTCGGATCGTTTGGAAAAAGAACCTGAGTATAGTATCCTTTGTCGCTTTGTCCGGTTTCGAAACCTTTACTTTTATATATTTCTTTTCCGTCTTTGTTAATAACACTAAAATAGTGAGGAATGTTCAGCCCGTTAAAGTCCAGTTCGCGGTCTAATATTTCGTTCAACTGTTGAAAATTAATCCGGTCTTCTATCGGCCTGATATAAGACTCGGATAACAAACGGATTAAAATATCATCCAGCAGGGCACGGTCGTGTAAATAACGTTCCCTCAGTTTGTTTTGCATTATCCGTGAAGACTCCTGTATTGTGTTGGATCCATGCCTTGTAGAGATAAAAACACGTGGCTTGACCCTTACGCATGAATATTCCGAACTGGAAATTGTATCCGTTATGTCCTGAATCGCTTTTATCTGGGAGTCATTCCCTTGTGATATGGCTTTTACAGTTATTTTCGTTTTACTGGAAGGAATGGTAAGATTTTTATTGAGGTATTGTAATGTCTCCTCTTCTTCCAAAATACGCGCTACCTGATATAGCGTTCTTTTCACAGCTTCATTGAACTGATCTGCACGCATTTCCGCAGTCAATTTAATATAATTGGCCTGTAATGTTATCAACCCGAAGAACGATATGGCCATCACCACTCCTAAAAAAAAGATTGCCCTCTTTTTCATATACGCAAATATAAGAACTAGAATTTTAACATTTACATGCCTTAACTTTATTTAAATCCCATTGAATTTCATTCACTAAGGCAGTATAAAGCGAATAACCGGTTTGTATTTAACGACTTATATCCCAATCGAAAATAAAGAAAGTAAAATTTGCTTCATTTGGACTCTTTGTTTGCTGTTCAAAAACATACTTTCCCTGATGCTTTTTTCTAAATTTGCAGAATATGATTAACTTGAAAATTGAAGAAATGGAACATCCTTTAGGTCTTTTTGGATTTTGTCCCCGGTGCGGCTCTTCCCGATTCGTGGAAAATGATACAAAATCTAAAAAGTGTATGGATTGTGAGTTTGTTTTTTATCTCAATGCTGCTACTGCTGTTGCTGCCATTATTGTTAACGATAGACGGGAGATGTTATTGTGTCGCCGGAGATATAATCCTTATAAAGGATCTCTTGCTTTGCCGGGAGGCTTTGTCGACCTTAACGAATCTGCCGAAAATGCTGTCAGACGGGAAATACATGAAGAGACCGGAGCAGAAACGGAAACAATTCAATATTTTGATTCTTTTCCTAATATTTATCCATACTCTGGGTTTGAAGTACGCACGCTTGACATGATATTTATTTGTTCGTTGAAAAAGAACTCGGTTCTTGTTCCGAACGATGATGTTTCCGAAATCATATTTATCCCGATTGAAGAGATCAAACCGGAAGATATCAAGCTATCTTCTATTCAAAAAGCGGTAAAAAAATGGTTGATGATTAACTCAGATAAATACTAACACATTTTATCCGGCGTATTATGTTTAATGTGAACTTCCAGACTATATTTTGTATAAAAATAGACCCCCAAATAAAACAAAAAAGAAAGCCGCCATTTTTTCGCCCAAAACATTCACCTTTCAATTTTCACCTTTCCCCTAAATAGAGTTTCCAATCATAAATGTTGCAGCCAAAGCGACAATGGCGTATAGTTCGGGGAATACCACAAGGATCAATGTTTTACCGAAAACATCGTATCCGGATCCGATAGCCGAAATACCGTTTGCACAAACGCTTCCCTGACGCATAGCCGATATAAGGCATACCAGTCCCAGTCCGAATCCGGCTCCGAGGATTCCTCCTGCCTGCAACCATGTGATATCTGCCGTTAGCTTGCCAGCCAATAGGAAATATCCCAAGAATCCATACAAACCCTGCGTTCCCGGAACGGAACTCAATACCATATAATTCCCGAACAGATCCGGATTTTTCTTTAATGCCCCAATGGTGGCGCTACCTGTGATTGTTACTCCCCAAGCGCTTCCTACTCCTGCTAGTCCGATAGACAAGCCAATGCCGATATAAGCTAAAATAATAGGTTCCATAATTACTTTTTATTTGATTTGAAATTTTAATTCGAATGTTGTTTTTTGTATTGTTACAAGTTTTTGATATTATCACTAATCACTAACCGTTAACCACTATCTCATCAATTCTTACTAAACGGAATATATTTCTTTCCCCCACCTTCGAATCCCGCATTTTTGTAAAACTCAACGAATGTGAGCCGCATAGGATGGACGAAAGCGCCAAGTCCCGACATGAAAATATTGAGGCTGTGCCCGAAGAAAAGTATAAAAATCATAACGATCTGGCTGACAACGGGAATATCGCCGCTCAGGCTGAATGCGAGATTATTGAATACAAATCCCATGACCGAACCGGATATGCCCAAAGCAAAAAGGCGGATATAGGACAATATATCGCCCAAAAGTCCCGTAGCAGTATTATAGCTGTCCCACAATCCGGCTCCGATATTGATAAGCGGATTCCGTTTGGTATTGTTCAGCAGGAAGATGAACAGTACTGCTATACAGCCAAAAACGATCATGGGAATCCGTACCTGCTCGGCTGTTGACAATCCTGTTTTGACCAATCCAAAACAACCTCCGACACCCAGAATCATAATCAGCCATCCCCAATCCCTCAGCGAAGAAAGAAAGCCGGAACGGATGCTTTTTCCGATGGCGCGGATAAACATTCCGAAGATAATCTGTACTGCTCCGATGATTAGCGCTAAGTTGAATAGCTGATCGGAGTTAAGCATAATCTTTTTAAAGTTCCGGAGCCATTCCCAATCTACAATCTTTAAATCTATTCCCAAAAATGTTCCGCTCAAAAAGCCCAGAATTACAGCCCCGCTTCCTAAAAATATGGCTAATGAAAGAATAGGCTTCATCGATGGTTTTGCCCTTCGCATAAATATAATTGCCGCGATAACGATAAGCAGCCCGTATCCCGCATCGCCTAAGCAAAGACCGAAGAAGAGCATAAAAAAAGGTGCAAAAAACGGCGTGAGGTCAACCTCGTGGTAGTTGGGCATTTCATACAATTCAGCAATAGATTCGAATAGCCGTGCGAAATAATTATTCTTTAATTTAATCGGAACTTTATCGCTCTTTTCCGGCTTGTTTTTTTCGTAGTAAATATGTTCCTGTTCTAAAAAAGCATCAATCTCTTCCGCCGCGTCTTCGGGAACCCAGCCTTGCAGGATCATTACCTTATCATCAGCTTCTGTTGTTGTTTGCCAGTATACTTTCGCAAAGGAGTATTCGTTGCCGGCCTCGTTCAGCATAGCCTTGAATGTCTCTGTATATGCCAATGCAAACCGACTTATTTCTTCCGTCTTTTCTTTGTAGCTGCCTGCAAATAGTTTCGTTTCTGCCAACAATTCGGAAAGGCTCTTTTTGGGGAGAGTAAGCCGATCGGCTTCAATACTGAAATCGATATCTTTCGTAACGGTTATGAACCATATCACCGAACCATTGGAATCGATTTCGATCGCATTATACTCATTTTCCCATTCGGGACGGAATTTTTGTTTATTGCAACTGTAAAAACGAATTTGATATCCGGCATCATGCAGCTTCGATATCTTTTTTCTGTCAAACTCGCCCCAAGGCTCCAGCTTTTCGATCTCCTTTTCTGCCAATTGCTGATTTAAAAGCAACTGATCGCGTTCTTCAAACAGAGCATCGGCTTTTTGGATCAATGCCTCGTCGTCTCTTTCAGCAATAACCCGGTCTGTTTTTTTATTTTGGGTAAAAAATTCCAATGAAGAGATAATCTCTTTCAGGTGTTTGCAATGCTCCAGGCGGCGTTGCATCTCATCATTTCCGGTTTCCGCTTGCGGCTTTTCGATCACATGCAGAGCTCCTTTTTCCTGAATCTTTTTCAGAAAGGAGGTATACTCTTTGTGGTAAACCAAAAATGTGTATTTATACATTGGTGTGATCATTGCTGTGTTGTTTGTTGATTACAGGAACCAGGAACTGAGAGCCAAGAATCAAGAACCGAAACTTCATGCATTTACCGTAGGACGTTGTCCTACGCTGGAATATGTCGCCCTTTCAGGGCTTTTTCGGTTACTTGTTTACTCGATAAACAGCAATCGGTCATTCTATATTTTAACTCTTCATTCTTCACTCTTCATTCCTTTCCTTTTTTAATTTCACAATTTTCTGTGCCGATTTGGAAAGGTTTTCCTCATCTTCCATAAACCGTTTAATCTTTTTGATTGCCTCTTCGTAGCCCGGAATCTGGACTTTCTCGAACAAGTTTACCTTTTGGGTTGTTTTCTTGCGGGTATACTCCAGTACGGACAGTTTTTCTATATGTATTTCCCTTTTGATGCCCACCCCGGCTATTTCTTTTATTTGAGCAATCCCATCCAACCACCATTTAGGACTGTTGAACAGGCTGAATTCTTTTATTTCGTATTCTATCTCTTTCAAAAACGGTATTCGTGTGCCTGCTATTTTTTTTGTTTCGATATGTACATTTTTAACCTCAATAATAGAGTTGTCAAATTCTCCGAACAATTCAATAGCATATTCAAATTCGCGAATCTTCTCTTTCAGTTGAGCTTCCAGTTTTTCTACATCGTCTTTAGTTTTTTTCACTTCTATGCGCAAGGCGTTTTCCTTATTTTTGATCGTAGGAAGCGACTGTATACGCATTTTTAGATTTTTGTCTAATTGCTGCAACGATGTTTTATTATATTGAAATTCGATCATTGAAATGAATTTAGTTACAATAAAGTAAACGAGTGAAATTACCATTTCTTGGTTCCTGATTCTTGACTCTTGATTCCTGGTTCTTAATTCCTGTCCCCTTATTAAAATTTATACCCGAATCCGGCATTTACTTCGTTTACGGTAAAATCCTGATTGAGTGAATGTTCGTAGCTTGCCGTCAGATAATATGAACTGTAAAACGTGTAAGAAATTCCGGCGGCGACATTGAAAATAAATGCAGGATTGTAAATTTCAAATATTTGCGGATTTACACCTGCAAAAAGATCCAATCTCTTTATCCTTCCCGATATGCCAGTTTCAAATAGTTTGAATTGCACTGTAACAGGAAAATTGATACAAATACCAGTCTCAAGCGTATAAATATAATCATCCATTTCAAAATAATCATCAAAATAAATATTTCCCCTGAGTCCCGCCTGAAAGGAGATCAGATTGCTGAATTCCCTGTCTTCGTACTGTACAAAAAAGCCCAGGTAAGCCCCGTTCATAAAAGAATCGCTGGTAAAAATATTTCCATACCCGAATTGGGCAGAAAGCTGGAAACGTTTTTGGTTGTCGAAAACCACCAGCAAATTTTCCTGGGCAAACGGACTCTCTATTTCAATTTCAGTATCATCCATCGTATTTTCATCTCCCGAAAGGATATATAATTGATTAGGGTCTTCAGCACCATACGATAAAAGACTCCAAGTGCACAATAAGATAATAGTTACTAGCTTTTTCATGTGAAATTTTGATTAATTAAAAATTAATGAATAAAAAATGATTTTTAGATAAACAGATTTTTAAGTTAACTTGTTCTCCCTTTCATTCTTATTCACCGCATTTCCATTTTTTTATCTCCATCAAAATTTATCTCCTGAACCCAAGCCCTCCCCTCATTGCCTTTTCACTTTTCACCTTTCACCTTTCAATTTTCATCTTTCCCTTTTCACCTTCTATAATATTTCTCAAGAAGCTCTTGCCTGATATTCAACTCTTCTGCGCTAAAGTATTTAGCGAACAGCCTCCACGTGACGTTCAGCATCTCTTCTATCTCAAGGTTGACATCGATTGCCAATATCTTATCTGCGTATTCTTTTGCAAAACCGAGGCACCGTTCATCGTAATTTGTCAAATCAAAACCGTTTTCGAGCTTTGTTTTGGCATTTGCAGCATCAGCATATAAGCGTATAGCGGCATTCATTACCTGAGGATGGTCTTCCCTTGTCTTTTTACCGATCACCAATTGTTTGAGGCGCGACAAGCTCCGGAACGGGTCTACGATCACCTTGCTTATATCCGTATCCTTGCGGAGGAATAGTTGCCCTTCGGTAATATATCCGGTATTGTCGGGAATAGCGTGGGTGATATCGCCTCCCGAAAGTGTTGTAACGGCAATGATCGTGATTGAGCCCCCTTCGGGAAACTGTACCGCTTTCTCGTATATTTTGGATAGGTCGGAGTAGAGCGAGCCGGGCATCGAATCTTTGGACGGTATCTGATCCATACGGTTGGAAACAATGGCAAGCGCATCGGCATAAGAGGTCATATCCGTAAGTAATACCAATACCTTTTCGTTTTTCTCTACCGCAAAATATTCGGCGGCAGTCAGCGCCATGTCAGGAATCAAAAGGCGTTCTACCGGAGGATTTTCCGTTGTATTTACAAAACTGACAATCCTGTCCATAGCCCCCGCGCTATTGAATATATTTTTATAAAAAAGATAATCATCATTGGTCATTCCCATGCCGCCGAGAATAATTTTATCCGTTTTGGCACGCAAAGCTACATTTGCCATTACGACATTGTACGGCTGATCGGGATCTGTGAAAAACGGTATTTTTTGTCCCGAAACCAACGTATTGTTCAGGTCAATACCTGCAATGCCTGTCGCAATCAGTTCCGAAGGTTGTTTTCTTCGTACCGGATTGACCGAAGGTCCGCCTATTTCGCGCTCTTCGCCTTCAATATCCATTCCTCCGTCGATCGGACTTCCGTAAGCATCGAAAAAACGTCCGGTCAATTGGTCGCTTACTTTCAGGCTCGGCGCTTTTCCAAGAAAGACAACTTCGGCATTGGTGGGGATTCCTTCGGTTCCCTCAAAAACTTGCAGCGTGATAGTATCTCCCATGATTTTTACTACCTGTGCCAATTTTCCGCCTACGGTGGCAAGTTCATCATATCCCACATCCCGGGCGGTAAGGGAGCATGTAGCTTTCGTAACCTGCGATATGTTGGTATATATTTTTTGAAACATATTTTTAAATTATGAGTTAGAGATATTTCCGGCTATCATTTCGTCCAGTGTATTCCGGTACTGATTGAACTCTTTCGATTGGAATTCAGTATAATTCATTTGTTTGCAAATGTTTATCATCTTTTTGAAGAAATCCATTACTTTATTGAAGTCTTCGAAGTGGAATTTGCTCCGGCAAATGTCAATAATCATGTCGAGCATATATTTTTGCCTTTCGATAGGGGTAACACTGTCAATTTTATCGAATGCATCCTGTTGTAATATGGCGAAATCGATGATTTCCGATTTCCAGAAAGTAATATGATAATCGGTCGGAACGCCGTCGTCTCCCAGAATATTTATTTGATCCTGTACCTCTTTCCCCCGTTGCAATATATTTTTCATCTCCTCTACTTTTGCAATCCAGTCGGGAGCCACATGCGAAGATATGTACTCTTCAAACTCGGGATATTCTATATACTTGGAGTAGCTATCGATCGGGTTGACTGCCGGATAACGTTTCCTGTCGGCGCGCGACTGCTCAAGCGCAAAGAAGCAGCGGGCTACTTTCTTGGTCGATTCGGTTACCGGTTCTTTCAGGTTTCCTCCCGATGGCGATACGGTTCCGATAAAGGTAATAGAACCCGTCTCACCGTTGTTCAGGCGAACCATACCGGCGCGTCCGTAGAAGTTAGCAATGACAGCCGGAAGATCCATCGGGAAACCATCTTGCCCCGGTAACTCTTCCAATCGGTTACTCATTTCGCGCAGCGCTTGTGCCCAACGCGAAGTAGAGTCTGCCATTAACAGAACCTTTAAACCCATGCTCCGGTAAAATTCAGCAATCGTCATAGCCGTGTATACGGAAGCCTCGCGCGCCGCCACGGGCATATTCGACGTATTGGCAATAATAATCGTCCGCTCAATCAGCTTGCGTCCCGTATGCGGATCGATCAGTTTAGGAAATTCCGAAAAGACCTCTACCACTTCATTCGCCCGCTCGCCGCATGCCGCTATAATTACAATATCGGCTTCCGCCTGTTTGGAGATTGCGTGCTGCAATACCGTTTTTCCGGTTCCGAACGGTCCCGGTATAAACCCGGTTCCTCCTTCCGCTATCGGATTAGCTGTATCAATGATCCGGACACCAGTCTCCAGCAATTGATAGGGGCGCAACTTTTCCTGGTATTTTTTTATCGCTTTTTTAACTGGCCATTTCTGAATCATTGTTACCTCATTCTCGTTTCCGTCCGGACTTTGCAGTATGGCAACAGTATCGTTTATTTTATAATTCCCTTCCGGCTTAATGGATTTTACAGTGTATTTCCCTTCCAAAACAAAAGGAACCATGATTTTCAACGGTTTTTGATTTTCGATCACTTCTCCCAGAAAATCCCCGGCTTCGACCGTATCCCCGGTTTTTGCCAGAGGAGTAAAGTCCCATGAAGAATCCAGATCCAACGGGAAAGTATATTCGCCACGTTGCAGGAATACGCCGTTCATTTTATCCAGATCGTTTTGTAATCCGTCGTAGTTTTTCGACAACATGCCGGGACCTAAAGTTGCTTCGAGCATGTGACCCATAAATTCCGCCTTCGCTCCGATTTTTAATCCGCGCGTGCTTTCAAAAACCTGAGAGTAGGCATCTTTTCCTATAATCTTGATTACTTCCGCCATTAGTTTAGTCCCGTTTGTTTCGATATAGCAAATTTCGTTCTGCGAAACCGGTCCGTCTACTTCTATAATAACAAGATTGGAGATTATCCCTTTTACTTTTCCTGAGGTTGGGAGTAATTCCTTTGATTCTTCCATAACGGAAGATTTTTGCGAAGTATCGTTTATCATTGATGGCATTATCTGTTATTGTAAAATCGTTTAAACTCTCTTTGGAAAACTATTTTTCCATGCAAAAAACTTTTTAAGCTTCTGCTTTCCGTGAATCCCCGGAGGTGCTTTTTATTAATTGTCCGATCGTATCGTTGAAAATAATATTGCCCCGTTCTTTGTTCAATGAGCTCCACCTGGATATTATTTCTGTCTGTAAGAGAAAAACAATGATCCTTTCGATTGAGAAATAATGAAAGAAACTGTTTTCTTCCAAATATTTCCATTTTATCATATCTATTGCTTTTTCTCTTTCATAAATATTTGCATCGTCGATTGCAATACGAAGAACTTCTTCCAGTTCGTCGCTCATCCCATGCAATCCGAAATCTTTGGAGTTGGATGTACGTATGGATTCTGCTATTTCGTTATCGCCAACAACCGATTTCCGTTGTTCCAATCCGTATTTATGGCAGCTGCTTCCAACTTGTATATTGTTAATGTTCAGTTCGAAGGATAACCAATCCTGCAAAAAAATATTCCCCGATTGCTGAACATATTCATAATAAAGGGATGCCAGTTGTTCTTCCCATCCCAGATCACTTATGACCGGAACCCCTTCGGAAAAAGCGCGCAAAAAGCGGGAGATATATTCCGGGCAATCGGCTCTTACTTCTCCAAGCTCTTTCACATCGCGTATATACGACAATAATTCTTCCTTAGTATAATTACCTTCCTGCTTTATTCCGGCATCTTGCTTTCGGAGAAGTTTCATCAGGTTAATATTATCATACCTCAGGAAAATAAGCTGTACGGATTCAAAATCTTTCACCGTGAGTTCTTCCCTGAGTCCATTTCTCAATGCCGTCATATCCAGTTGAAGCGTTGTATCTTCAAACCGAATATCAGGCAACCCCGATATGTAATAATAATAGTTCATTAGCTACGAGTTACAAAAAGTCTCTATCTTAACTTTCACCTTTCAATTTTCATCTTTCACCTCTCAAAAAGTATTTTTATCATTTCCGGTCTCAGGAATTGTTTGAAATATTGAATAAAAGCCTCTTCTCCGACCTTAATTTTGTATCCGCCTTTTTCGGAGACAATGACAAAATCCGTTTTTAATCCGTTTACCTGTTTTATCTCAAGGTTATTGTCCAATAACTCTGCTGCTTTTGCCTTGAAAAAGTTTATGAGCGGCTCTTTGTCTGATACCTGAATCGTGACAGGCTCGTTTTTTGTAATCTCTTGAGATATGGATAAGATGATTTTTTGTAAAAAATCTTTTTCTTTAAATGCTTCGGAAACGCTTTCCTCTACGATTCTACGGGAGATAAGGTTTGTTATTTCCGAGCGTAGTGAATCTACCGACCTTTTGGCAAAAAGGGAAATTTCCGATTTGCTGTTTTTCTCAAGGTTTTCGGCTTTTTTGGAAGCAGCGGTTTCTATCTCACGAGCTTTTTTATGTGCCTGTTCGATAATTTGTTTTGCTTGAGAGTTGGCTTCGGTTATAATTTCTTCAGCCTCTTTTTTCCCTTTTTCCAATCCTTCAGTATATATTTTATCGGTAAGTTCCTGAAGCTTATTATTCATAATGATATCTGTTTTTTGTTGAACCTGTAATTTTCGATAGGCTTAATATTTTTGCCTTATTTCATTATTTCAGAACCTAAATATAGAGTAAACAAAAGATAAATCACAAATGTTTGTTTTATTCTCTCTTGGCGGCAAATATAATTTTTCCCTACTTTTTCTTCCGGTTATTTTCACTTAATTAAGAAACTGCTTTTATTTTTTTAAAACAATATATTTTCAATATCTTGATTAAAAATCAATTAAACAAAACTTTTCAAAATAAAAAAGTTTTATCAAAAGACACAAAACTATTAAAAAAAATAACGATTTAACAGAAAAAACACGCCTTAATAAATTAATTTGACCTTTTTGAGGTTAGTAAATAATTGATAAGATATAATGATATATTCTGATGAGTTGACGAGTAAACAAGAATAAGAATTACTTGTTTACTTTGTCCACTCGTCAATTTGTTTACTAAAAATGTTCTTTATAAGACTTAAAATAATAGAGAAGCTACGGAATCAGAAAAGTTCATTTAATCGGTAGCTGATAATATTGTGATAATATAAAATTACGGATGCAAGAAAGAATCATCAAGCTCCGGTTTTTAACTGTTTTATGTGTAAAAAATAATGTGTATTTTCTAATTTTGCACTCCGTGGCTCGATATTTGTTATAATGATAAAAATAAATTTATGAAAGCTCCGAGTTTTTTTGATTATAGTATAAATAAATAGGGATAAAACTAAAATTTGTAATAATTATGAAGTATACTTTTACGCTTATCGCGATGTGTCTGGTCACAATGTTATCGGCACAAAATTATCAAGACGTTCTTTCAATTTTGAAAAAACAGAAGCATTCCTCTCAGTTGCGCTCTGCTTCGGGAAGTGAACAGCTCCGTACGACCATTACCGGAGATATGCTCCCTACTGTTGCTTACCGGGAATATACGGCCGGAAGTAAGGAAAAATATGAGTACGAATATGATGGATGGAAGCATATAGTTGAAGAAAAATGCTATCGGTTTTACAGTGATTCGTATGTATTGTATTCTACTACTAAACGCGTTTTTTTCCGATTGTCCAACGGCGAATTTATGAAAACAAAAGAGACAGTAACAATACGTAATCCCCTTTATGGAGAGACAGTCACTGAATATACAGCCGAGTATACTGCTGACGGAATGTTGCTTTGGGAACAAACCGTAAGTGAGTACCGTTATTCACGTACCGAATCAATATTGAACGAAGACGGTATACGTGTAGCTTTAAGCCGATATAACGAAGATACAGAAGAAATGGAAATTGATAACCGCTTTACATTTGATGAAAAAGGAAGGGTTATCAGTTATACTGATGAGGAATCCGATACTTTTAATTCATATACATGGGATGAGGATAATAAACTGAGCGGATTTACCACTACTGAAGATGGTGTTGTTATGGTTTTTAGTAATGTCGTTTTCGTATGGGGTGAGCAATATATCAATCCTTATAGTTTGTTTCCACTTAATAATAACTCGGTTAAATCAGAAGAAGAGGCTCTTATTCAACAATGGAGGATTAATGCGGATGTTAATATGCTGGGGGTGATAGTTTCAATGGAATCAAGTGTTAATGATGATGAAACAGAGTTTGTTACAACTTTTAATTTGAGTGGAATGGAACTAGGTAAAGAAACCCTTACAATTGAGAATATAGATCCATATCCTTTCAGGAAGTATGAAAAAGCTTATGTGGAAGATGGACAAAGCACTATTGTTGCCACATTCATATTTGATAATTATGGGTTAATAGCATATCAGGATTTTGAAAATACTTCCAACTCCAAAGTTTATCTCAATGTATATGATAATGACGGAAAAATACTAAGCACCGGTTTGATGTTGGGAGCCAATTCGGAACCAAACTATACCGAAACTTACGAAGAGTGGACGGATGCAAGTTTATTGGATATAAAAGAATTTCCAGTGTCTCCATCCTTGTCGGTTTATCCAAATCCAACCCGAGGGTTGGTAAATATAAATTCGGCTGTCCCTGTTGAAAAGATTAAGGTATTCAATCAGGCAGGAATTATGATGCAGCAGGAGTATGAAACTTCTGTGCTGAATATGGATAACCTTCCTGCGGGAATTTATTTCTTACAAGTAGGAACAGCAGAAGGAACATCTGTTCAGAAGGTGATAAAGAAATAATTGCTAGTTTATTTAACCTCTTACGGAGGTGTTTTATAAAGAAAAGGTACAAAAACGCTAAGGTTGCTTTCCTGCGTTATTGTACCTTTTTCACTTAAAATAATTACAATAACACACAAAAACACCTGCTGGTATTGTAAAATATCCGGTATTAAAATCACATAAAAAAAGCCAATAACATATTGATATTGACTTTTATACCAGAGCCGATAGCCGGACTCGAACCGGCGACCTATTCATTACGAATGAATTGCTCTACCAACTGAGCTATAGCGGCTTTTGTGCTTACAAATTTAAAGTGAAAAAGTGATTTCCTGAAATTATTTTTCAAAAAATATCACTCCCTGTTAAAAATAAGAATGATGAGGCTTGTATGCCGAATATATGCTTTGTTGTTGAGTTTGTATGAATGCTGCCGCATACGAACAAAGAGGCATGAGTTTGTTAGGGGGTTGAAATACAAGATTTATTCAACGATTGAAATACTTTCAACTTTTTCTAAGCGGGAGAGTAGGATTGGAAAATCGCGCTTTCGGATACTTAGTGTTAAAAAGCAATCGGTGTCAAAATGCTGCTCAATAATGGTTGGCGCTTCTTCTTTTACGATGCGCATGACATCGTTCAGGAAAGGGTATTCAAACCGTACGGTGATCGTTTCGTCTATGGTTTTTTCAATAATTGTATTGTTTGCAACGGCATCAGCCGAAGCTTCTTTGTAAGCGTTGATCAGTCCGCTTGTTCCCAGTTTTGTCCCGCCAAAATAACGGACAACAATGATCAGGGTATTTGTCAGGTTGTTGGATTGGAGAATTCCTAATATCGGGCGACCCGCAGTTCCGGACGGTTCTCCGTCGTCATTAGCGCGGGTTTCGCTGCCGTCGTTACCCAGAATGTATGCAAAGCAGACATGGCGGGCATCGTGAAATTCTTTTTTCTTTTCGGCAAGTATCTCTTTAACTTCTTCCACACAAGAAACCGGAATTGCGAAAGCGAGAAATTTACTCCCTTTTTCTTTGTATAATCCTTCCGAGATGGTTGATATGGTAAAAAAGGTATCTTGCATGTTAGATTTTTGTATCCGGCAAATACGGATATTGATTTTCAATGCCGATATTGAAAATTAACATTGAATTTTAATTCCAACATTAAAATTCAATGTTAATGTATTATGTTGTGGCATGGTTGTCTGTAGAGGCGTGGCATGCCGCGCCTCTACGAACCGATTACCGTTTTTTTTTGAATCCGTCTTTTTTCTTTTTGTGGTATTCGGAATCTTTCGCCTTGAATTTGTTATTATCATCATTCCGGCGGGTTCTCCATTCCTTTCCGCTTTCCGAATTCTTTCCGCGGAAGCCTCCTCCTCGGGATTCTCCACCGCGGTAATCTCTGCTACGATCGTTGCGTTCGAACTTGTCCCGCCTTTTGAAATTTCCTCCGGATTTCCGGTCATTAAGCACCTCGGAGAGAATGATTCCCGATTCGGTGTGCATGCTGAAAGCATCCAACATCCGTTTCACATCGTTATTATCAACATCGAAGAATGAAAATTTGGAAGTTACTTCAATGTCGTTGACAGCGATTTTCTTATCATTCATAGTGTCGTTTATCAACCCGAGCACCCGCTTAGGGTTAAATCCTTCGCGTTGTCCCATGTTGATCTTCAGGCGTGTGCGCTCTGATCTCGGACCTTTCTTACCGTCTCCGCCCCGCTCTTTTTCCTGCAGGTTCAGATCCGGAGCCTCTTTATAGTAATCCAGAAAACGGTTAAACTCAAGCGAAACGAAATTTTTGATCAATTGCTCGCGATCCATCTCTTCCAACTGCGTCATAACCATCGGAAGATATTGTTCGATCTGCTCTTCGTTTACATTTGCATTTTGCAATTTATTGATCATTGCAAATAATTGGCACTGGCATACTTCCAGTCCGGAAGGGACTTGTGCCTGATCGAACTTTTTATTGATAATACGTTCTATTTCCCTTATTTTTCCACGTTCTTTCGTGTGGATGATAGAGATCGAAATCCCCGATTTATTCGCACGTCCCGTACGTCCGCTACGGTGAGTATAGCTTTCTATATCATCCGGCAGGTTATAGTTAATCACATGGGTCAGGTTATTAACGTCCAATCCTCTTGCCGCAACATCGGTAGCGACCAGTAATTGAAGGTTCTTAATACGGAATTTCTGCATTACAGTGTCCCGTTGTACCTGCGACAAATCCCCGTGAAGGGCATCGGCATTATATCCGTCCTGCATCAGGTGGTCGGCAATATCTTTAGTCTCCTGCCTTGTGCGGCAGAATATGATCCCGTAAATATCCGGATTGATATCAACAACACGTTTAAGGGTAGCATATCTGTTTTTAGCCTGTACCATATAGAAAATATGCTGTACATTCTCAGAGCCTGCATTTTTGCGGCCGATAGAGATTTCAACACTGTTTTTCATATATTTCCGCGCTATATTTGCAATCTCCTTAGGCATGGTTGCCGAGAAAAGCAATGTTCTTCTTTCTGAAGGCGTTTCTTCGAGAATCCGTTCGATATCTTCCTGGAATCCCATATTCAACATCTCGTCCGCTTCGTCCAGAACCAAATAACGGATAGACGACAGATTGACCTTTTTCCGGTCGATCAGGTCGATTAGCCTTCCCGGAGTCGCCACCAAAATCTGGGGCGGCACATCCAATTGTTTCAGTTGTTTTAGAATATTTTCACCACCATATACCGGAACTACTTTCAATCCTGCCATATATTTGGAGTAATTCTTCAAATCGTTGGCAATCTGAATACAAAGCTCGCGTGTAGGAGCAAGTATAAGTGTTTGTATCCTGCGTTCGGAGGCATCTGTCAGATGCAGAATGGGAAGCCCGAATCCGGCTGTTTTACCCGTTCCGGTTTGTGCAAGAGCAACCAAGTCCGATGTGTCTTCGCCAAGCAAGAAAGGAGTTACCTTTTCCTGTATTGGCATTGGTTCCGTAAAACCTAAATCTTCAATTCCTTTAAGGATTTCTTCTTTTAATCCTAATTCTTTAAATGTTACCATCTTTTTTTTTATTCGTATCTAATCGAGCACCATTCTCAATGTTTTTTCTCGTCATTATCTACTACTCTTATACTAAAATCAGATGTAACAAAGAAATCGGAAAACCTTCCGGCCGGAAGGCATAACGCAGCAATTGGCGCTCATTCTTTTTTTGAGCGTGCAAATATACTACTTTTTTCGAAAAAAACAGTTATAAAAAGCATACAGATGAATAAAGCCTTCGACCGCATTAACTTATAGAGCAAAATCCGGGCTATTTATTATTAGCACAATGCATCTATCTCCAAAAATCCACTTCCGATATGGTAATTATTGTTTAAAATACTATCATAACCATTAATAACAGCTAATTCCTATCGGATAGGCGGCTGGAATTAGCTGTTATTTTTCGTATCTTTGTTTTAATTGAATTTAATCGTATCTGATTATGAATTTTTGCCACTTAAAAAAAAGGATGCATGAAGCCGTTTTTCCTTTGTTTTTTTGTGTTATTACTCTTCTCTTGCGGAAAGGATGATATTCCGCATTCTGTAGATTCCTCTTTAGAATCTTATTTGGATCGTTTTCTGGCAGAGGCGGCCAAGAGGGGGAAAACGCTTGATATTAATAAAGAGGGAGGTGTAATAATGGAGTTTGCCGATTTAGAACCTCCGGTTATCGGGCTTTGTTACCATTTGTTGCCTATCCGCATTCAAATAGACCGTACTTATTGGAAAGAGACCGCTGATGCCCCTAATAGGGAAAACCTCAGGGAGGATGTTGTTTTTCATGAATTGGCGCATGGCTTTTTAGGACGGGCGCATATAAATGATTCTCTGCCGAATAATGAATGGGCAAGTATGATGTGTGGCGAACCCCAAGTGAACGGAAGAAATTGGGCGGTCAATTTTAATGGTTACCGGAAATCCTATTATCTGGACGAATTATTTGATATGAATACGTCGGTTCCGGATTGGAGTTATCCGGCGTCTTTTGACGGTGATAAAGGGATTCTTATAGAATCTGACGATTATTCATCTCATCCTTCCGACATCCGCCAGCAAGGGGTATTTACTATCAAAACCGGAAACGGAACCTGTGAAATATCTTCGTCCGATAGCAAAAATGTATTGTTTTCTTTGTATGACACTAAAATCGCAACGGATTTCTATATGGAAGTGGAGATGTATGTCTCTTCGATCCCGGATGGTGGAATATCAGGTATTTTTTCGGGTTGCAAATCAAGTTCGGAAGAGAGCCACAACTATTTTTCTGTTTCATCCGGAAACCGTTCGCGGGCATCCAATACGAAATGTATTGTTCCTTTTGCCGAGGTATTGGTGAGCGACAAGTACCGGAACGGAACGTATAATAAACTTGCCCTCAGTAAGAGAGGGGAAGAATTGTTTTTTTATATCAATGATGAACTGGTCTACCGGAACGACTATCAATTGCCTGAATATAATAAGTTTGGGATAATTATTCCGGCAATGGGAAGTGTTTCTATGCGTAATTATGCTGTTTATTCTGGACAAAACCCGTCTGTGCTTAAAGCCGGAAAAGCGATAGGGGATGATGATGATGCTTACCGGATTTCGGTTCGGGAAACGAACTACAGGAGATAGTTGAAAGGTGAAAAGTGAAAGGTGAAAGTTAAAGAGAGATTGAGTGGGATTTTATTTCCTCCTTATAAAAGGGGATTTTTATTTGTTACATTTTGTACTTGTTTTGTTGCCGGAATTATAATCGGTAATTTGTAGCATGAGAAAAAGTGTGTTAAGCTTGAAATATGGGCAAAAAATATCCCGGATACCTCTTACGATACTTTTTATTTTGAAAACAGGGGCAATAGTTTTATGCAGAGAGGAAAACCTTTTCAAACCGGAGTTGGAGTAAAAGTGTTATTTGAAAATTTAAAAAGGTAAATATAAAAAAGAGCTATCCTGCCGCATCAATCTTTTACGTCAAATTTGCACCGGGCAAATTTGACGTAAACATATATTTAGCCGCAGGATTTTTTTATATTGAATTGATAAAAATATTTTTTCTATATCGTCTATATCTATCTTAAATCTTTCACCTTTCAATTTTCACCTTTCACTTATTTAACTATTTGCAATATAGCTCCACTCTTCGTATCAAACAGGGCTTTAACGTCGTTTTTGTCAAAAAAACCTACGGGGAGATATGCCAACCTGCCTAATTGGGCAATGCTGATTGCTCCCGACCAAAGGACGGTTTTATCTCCGCTTATTTCCACATCAACCAAGGCTGGCATTCGGTATACGAAACCTGTTTTGCTTTTTCCAGGAAAAACAGTTTTAGCTCCTGTCTCTTTTTTCTTTAAGGTAATAGTGACCGGATTACCGGAATCCGAAAAGCCTTGTTTTTCCGAAAAACGGAACAAATCCTGCTTTGTTATCTCTTTGTCGGGATAAACGGTAAATGTTTTTTTAACTACCTCTTTTCGTTCCTTCCCATTAAAAAGAGCCGTTAACTCTTTCTCTCTTTTATCAATCTCGCTCAAGTAAGCCTTTACTGCACTGCCCTTCTGCAACACATCATTATTTTGCGATAAAATATTCAACCGGGCTTCCCTCAACGTATTTATCTGATCGAAAGCAATAGCAGCGTCCGCTTTTTTTTCCGTACCGCCCTCTTTTATAACAAAATCGGAAATAAACAAAGAAGAGGATGCCGACTTCCCTGATTTTTCTTTTTTCCCCTTTTTCTTTTCAGATTTATTTGAGTTACGTCCCTCCTTTTTCGCTTTAGAAGAAAAAGGCGAAGGGAGATTAATTCCTTTTAAGATGCCGGTCTCAGTTAAAGAGAGTAAGGTGGCGTTTGAATTGGTGTTAGCATACACCTTGAACTGATTCCCGGCATCTGGTTCCGATTTTTGTTTTACTTTGATTTTACTTATTTTCCAGAACTCTTCATCCTTTTGTATCCCGGCGGGAGCGCCAAGGTACTTAATTGCATCGCCCGCATAGGGACCTGCTTTCCGAATGATTTTAGTAACTTCTACTTCTATTTCCAAAACAGTCCGGGGTAAGAAATAAGTTGCAACCGGATCATCTTTCATCGACTCACTATTATCTTTCACATTCAACACTGCTGTTTGCGCGAAGAGTCCGGCTGCCAGAAACAAATAAACTCCCGATAAAATAATTTTTCTCATACGTAAATATTTATTCTTTTTTTAACATTAAGGTTATATCCATCAAAGACACTATTCTTAATAAAAACGTTTTTATAACGGATTATAGTATAACGAAACCAATATACCGCAAAAAATATTCCAATAAGAAATTCTCATTCCGGCATTTTATATTTTTATATTTCCAAAACATTTCCGGCAATCAATCCTTTCCTTGCATAATATGAGAAAATGCCTCTCCTAAAGAGTCGACAATATCTCCTGCAATCATTGCCTGTTGTGAATGTGCCTTCGCGGCAAAATCGCCCGCCAAACCATGCAAATACACACCCAACAGGGCGGCGTTCCCAGAAAAGTACCCTTGTGCCAGCAACGAAAGGATAATGCCGGTAAGCACATCACCGCTTCCTGCTGTCGCCATACCGGGATTTCCGGTAGAATTGAAAAAGCATCGTCCGTCAGGAAAAGCCACACTTGTATTGGCTCCTTTCAGGACAACTATTACTTTGTGTTTTTGGGCAAATTCCAATTGTTTTTGCAGCCTTTCGTATCCAGACGACGAATGTCCTGCCAGCCGGTCAAACTCTTTCGGATGGGGAGTCAATACCGATCCTTCGGGAACCCATTGCAGCATTTCCGGCGATTCGGAAATAATATTCAACGCATCGGCATCTATCACCAATGGTATTTTGCAATTCTTCAACAAATCGTATAAGATATGGCAAGTGCCATTATCGGTACCGATACCCGGACCAATACCGACTGCGGAATAGTCATTTTTTCCGTTCAACATCGAATTCACATCAACAAGTACCATTTCATGTGCGCCATATTGAATCATGGCTTCAGGAACGGAAATCTGCATAATATCGTATCCCTTTTGAGGAATATGAGTAGAAAGGAGTCCGCAACCGCCGCGCATACACGCTTTTGCCGATAAAACGGCAGCTCCCATTTTTCCGTATGAACCGGCAAAGAGTAAAGCATGCCCATAATCTCCTTTATGGGAAAACTTGCGTCGAGGGCGTAATATTGACCTGATATCTTTCTCTTCCGTTAAAAAATAGGAGGATGGTAAATCCTCTAATGCCTGCGGATGCAAACCTATGTCAAGAATTGAGTATTTACCTACATAGATCTCATTTTCGGGCAAAAGGAAAGCTAATTTTGGAAGTTGGAAGCTAAACGTATAGTCTGCATGGACAATAGACTTGTCTTCATTAGCCCGGTTGTCCTCTCCGAAAAGTCCGGAAGGAACATCGATCGAAAATATGGTAGCTTCGCTATTATTAATAATTGAAACGACCTTGGCAAATATGCCTTCCAACGGACGGTTTAATCCCGATCCGAACAATCCGTCCACAACATAATCCGCCAATGAAATTGTTATTCTTTCAGCCTCATCGACTTCGACAAGCGCATCGGGATAAGTCGCAAGCAATTTCGCTTTTGCAGCTTCACATCCCGGGGAAAGGAGTCCTTTGGGATTGACAAGGAAAACACGAACGGACTGACCGGCAATGAGCAACAATCGGGCAACAATAAGGGCATCTCCCCCATTATCGCCGGGACCGGCAAAAACAGTTATGCGATGCTCTCCGTCCAAAAAACCAACCATCTTATTGAAAAAAGCAAGGGATGCCCGTTCCATTAAAGCAAATGAATCAATAGGTTCATTCTGAATAGTGTATTCATCTATTTCTTTTATCTGAGACGTTTTAAAAAGTTTCATAGCTTCTCTTTTTAATTCATTTATATTTCTTTAATTATCATATTTTCGCAGGAAAACATTCATCCCCGAAAATTATTTCTTTAATAATGAGCCTCTCCGGCCACTTCCGCACAAAAAACAACTCTGTTTAATAAATCCAATCACATTTCTGATTAACAATAAGTTATAGTAAAAATACTTACAGTTTAACTTTTATTAAATATTTAAAATTCAATATTACCACTCGGTTTCCAACTCTTCGACTTCCGTAGTATCTATTTTTTCCAAATAAGCAGATGCTTTTCCTTTAATCTTAACATTAGGAACCAGTTTCTCAAATTGCTCCTCCGTCATATAATCGTGATTCAACATTCGTTTGCCAACTACCTCGTAAAAGTTGGAAAGATATGGCTTCAAGTTCCGGCTTTTGTCAAAAGACCACATAAACTTTTTAGGATGGGAGACGATACTTGCCATAAATATTGCTTCTTCGGGAGCCAGGTCGGCAGCCTCTTTATTAAAATAAAAACGAGCTGCTTCGTTGGCTCCGTAAATTCCCGGTCCCCATTCAATTATATTAAGATAAATCTCGAACATGCGGTTTTTAGAGACAAGCCGGTTATTTTCTATCAACCAGACAATCAATGCCTCTTCCAGCTTGCGGGTTATTGTTTTATCCCTGCTCAAATAGAGGTTTTTCACCAATTGCATAGATATCGTGCTTCCTCCCCGCGCAAATCTCTTCTCTTTTATATCTTTCACCAAGGATGCCTGCAAAGCCTCTTCAACAAAACCGTTATGCCCATAAAAGAATCCGTCTTCGGCAAAAAGCACAGCCGACCTCAGATAAGGAGAAATTGACTCCAGATTCCGGAAATCAGGACAGAGCTCCCCTACTTCAAATGTCTTCACCAATTCGCCCTTTTCATAAGCCGAGTAGGGAAAAGGTTCCCGTATTTTTGTCAAATCGGTCTTCCCAAACCGTTTAATACTAAAATCTTCTTTACTCAAAGAGGATTGAAACTTCAGGCTGTCGACTTCCGACATATCTACCGCAAAGTAGAAGTTGTATGAGAGGTTTCCGGCCGTTTGGATTCCCTCCAGATTGCGAAATAATCCCTTGGGCAGGGATGAAAAAAGATTATCCGCGGGAAAACTTTTTTTCCGGACGGAGACCGTCAGATTAACTTCCGGCTTCACTTTCAGTGATATGTAAGGGTGAAAATCGAGCTTATTGAATTGTACTGTTGTTGCGCTATCCAATTCCAAATAATCCGGATGAACATTCACCAAATAATTCATTTTACTGTTTTGAAATAAAATCTCTTCTGTCGAAAGCCTCTCATTTTGAACACTTAAATTGCAAAATGAAATAAAACCTTCCAATTGCAGCAAATCTTTTTCTTCTCCCGCTTGTGAAAACCGGAATTGTAATGTATCAAATAGTACGCGAGTATGGTATTTATGCTGCAAATACGGGATTTCAACAAGTTCCTCTTCCAATGCACTCACTTTGCAACTTAGCTTTTTATCGCTACGCCGGAAAAATCCTTCTAAAAAGAAATTTTGTTCTTTGCCATTTTCGTTTGCCAGCACTTGCGAAAAGAAACAATGATCTTCTATTTTCAATTCGGGAATGGTCAGGCTTGAAAAAAAATCGGCGCTTTGAGCACTTATATTTATGTCGGAGACAAGAATATCTTCGGGAATAAAACGAAAGAAAAGGGTTAAAAAACGAGATATTTTTTGCGTGTAGCCGGAAGTTGATTGGTCTGAACCGAAGGCTGGTTCATCTTCTCCTTTTTGCAATAAAAAGTCAAAGTTTCGTTTTCCGCCGTAATCCTTGAATGAAAGGGTAAAACCGTTTATGCGGAGGTCTTGCAGTTCAATTTCCTTAACCGGAAGTTTCCATAAATTGAGTTTTGCCTCAACCTCTCTTATATAAACAAGTGTATCATTATCTTGGGAAGCAATGCATAAATTATTGATCCGGAGATCATTTAAACCCGACAAATAGATTTTGTCATAAGAAATCTTTATTGATTTTTTCTGTTCATACCTGTCTGCTTTTTCACGGATAAAAGGTTCCAATATATTGTTTCGCTGCCAATAAAGAGTTATTGCCAGTATAAATATAGCTGCCGAAGAAAGAGCAATAATTAATTTATATTTTCCTTTTATCATCTACAATTTCGCTTTTAGGGCAAATTTTTCATATAGATAATCTTTTCAAAAAGAAAATAAATTGGTAAGCAAGAAAACTGTACTCAAAATTGCATACAATAAAATGCTTGTTCGACCATCTTATTTTATAAAAAAATTATTCATAAAATGTTTAGATTGATTGCTCAAGGCAAATATAAGAATTTATCAGAACGATTATTCGTTTACTTCGCGGAATTTTCAAAAACTATTCTTTTTTATCTCTGTTTTGTCCGGTTAAACAGATAAAATTTGTCATTTTATTATCTCTTTCGATTTTTTTATACCTTTAGTTGAATTTATTCAAAACGCACGGTATATCAACAAATTAACTAGAATAACCAACAATAAATTGATCCCGCTCAAAATAAAAACAGGAGTTGTTTTTCTTGCAAAAAGCAGATATACATTGATAAATGATATCGCAATAGTAATAAGCAGGTCGGGAATATAAATAAAGACAGGAGCGATAAGAGAGGTCACATTCTCGGTCAGCAATATGGATCCGGCAAAATATATTGCCGTAAAATAGACCAAAACCGGAACCAGTATTGCCACAGCAAAAGCCAATATCCTCCGCAAATTTTTCTTATTCTTTTCATTTTTTGCGTGCAAGACCCTCTTTTCCGCCTTCTTTCTTTTCCGTTCCAACAATTGTTGCTCGTCCAACTGTTGCTGGGATATGCAAACTTCTTTTTTGTAGTCTTCAAACGTTTTTCCCTGGTTTTTGAACTCCAATGCCCAAGAGCGGTAGCTATTATGCAGCCTCGACCCACAATTGGAACAAAGCGTCAGATACTCTGTCTTAACTTCATTCAGGAATTCGCAATTCTGGCATTTCAAATAGTATATCATCATTTTAGGTATTTGATTGAACTTAATAGTAATTAACTGTTTAACGCCTTTTCAATAAGCGTCCGGAAATCAGGATAAATCTTCTTACCAAAAGAAATGCGGCTACGTTCAAACCGAAAATATAACCGATCCACACTCCGACCGCTCCCATATTTAGGACTACCCCGAAGAAATAGCCTACAGGCAGGTTAATCAATGTATAACAAATTACGGCAAACAACATCGGATGCTTCACATCCGCCATTCCGCGCAGCGCACCAAGCGCAACAATCTGCAATCCGTCCGCCAATTGGTAAACCGCCGCCATAATCAGGAGCGTTCCCGACATATGTATAACAAACGGATCGTCTGAAAAGAGCAACGGAATCTGATGCCGGAAAAATACTAAAAAAAAGGCAGCTATAAAACTATAACAAATAACTAAGTGCATGGATGCAAACCCGGCTTTTCGCAAGGAATGATAGTCGCGTACTCCTAACTGATGGCTCACCCGGATAGTAGTAGCCGAAGCAATACCGGCAACCAACATAAACGTCAATGATGAGATAGTCCCCGCAATCTGGTGACTGGCAAGCGATACTGCGCCAAACCATCCCACCATTATTGTAGACAAACTGAATGTTGTTGTTTCAACCAACATCTGGAATCCGATGGGAAGGCCGATAGAACAGAGCAATTTGATTTTCCGTAGAGAAAACACTTCCCATTTAAAAAAATAGAAATAACGCCACAATGAGGATTCCCATTTGAAAATAATTAAATAGAATACAGGCATCAACATACGTGAAATAAGTGTAGCAATACCCGCTCCGATAATTCCGTAAGCAGGAAAGCCCATTTTACCGAATATCAACACGTAATTTAACCCGATATTAATTAAATTGGCAACAATCGTAATGTACATGGCTTTTTTCGTATCGCCGATCCCTTCCATAAACTGCCTGAATGCCTGAAAAAGCAAAAAAGGAGGAAGCGACAGCACCAATATCCGGTAATAAGGGACTGCCAATGCAATGACCTCTTCCGGCTGTCCCATTTTATCCATCAGAAAGGAGACGGAATACATGATAATGCAAACAAGGATTACGAGCAGAAAGTCAAAAAGTATTGAATTTTGAAAGGTCGCGGCAACATCTTTGAATTTTCCTTGCGAGTAGGCTTGTCCCACAATCGGCGTAGAACCAAACGATGCACCCAGTACCACCACTAATCCTATAAAAAAAATAGCCGAAGCAAAAGATGCTGCTGCCAGTTCGTTAGTTCCCAATTGCCCCACCATTACCGTATCGGCAAGCTGAACAACTGCATTTCCGAGTTGGGAAAGCATGATCGGAACAGCCACTTTCAAATTTCGCTTATAAAAAGGAAGATACTCCCGAAAAAAACGCATTGATGATCTAAAATAAGTAGTTACAAGTTATTAGTTACCAACCTATTAATGAAATAATAAATACCTAAATTATATCATTAAATATTTGCAATTACTTATTAAAAGATTTTGCAAAATGTGATTCTGACAAAAGTACGAAGATTTAAAAAGAGTAAATAGTTAAAAAATAAATAGAGAGACAATAGGTCGGCTAAATTTTCACACAGATTAAATCCGGAAGATTTATACATTTATAGCCAATGTTCAATATTTTCTATATTCGACTTCGAATGGAGTTATACATACAAAATTGATAATAAAGCTTTTTATATAAAAGGAACTTAAGTATTGCTCTTAGCGTCTTAGCGTACTTTGAGCCTTTGCGTTTTAAAATTAAGCGCAAGCGCTTTTCATATTTAACGCAAAGGCTCAAAGTACGCTAAGACGCTAAGTTTTATGAGGAACTTATTTAGGAGCTCACGCCTGCTTATTTAAGCAAAAAAAAATCCGAAGTTTAAGGCTTCGGACTTGTTCAATCTCTTTTTTTAATGAGTTTTCTGAGATTAACAAAACTAAATTGAAAACATTCAATTTTAGAAATAGATTTACATAAAAAAAGGTTTCAGATTGGATATAGTATATTTATATAATAGGGTCATTTCTAAAAGAAGATCTGTATCTCCTTTAATTGTATTGCAATGTTAGTGGGATTCGATTCGTTTTATGTGGATTTTTGGATAAAATATGTGGACAATTTGAAAATTGTCTTTAAAACCGGTTCTTTTTACACAAATAGCAGAAAAAAATTACACAAAAGTCAATTTCTTAGTAAACGAGTAGACAAGTAAACAAGTTGCTCATATTTTATTCTTAGTTCTTGTTTACTTGTCTACTCGTTTACTAAAATTTTATCAAGAAAGATTGGAATAAAAATAAAAAAGGATGGCCTTACGGTCATCCTTCCAATTTCTTTGATTATATAAGATTAATTTGCCGGTGAAATGGCACCTGTTGGACAAACGTCTGCACAAGTTCCACAATCAGTACATTTTTCCGGATCAATTGAATAAATATCGCCTTCTGATATAGCTTCTACCGGACATTCACTAATACAAGATCCGCAAGCAATACAATCTTCACTAATTACGTAAGCCATGATTTTTTATCTTTTAAATTTTTAAAAATAGAAATTCGAACACAAAAATAAAGTATTTAAAAGGGTTTATAAAATTATTTCACCACTTTTTTACTAATTTAGATTGTTTCTAAATTAGGTATATAATTTACCTTTTCTTCAATTGATTTTCTAAAGGCATGACTTGAAGTCACACCTTTAGAAAGCCTGCTCACTGTCAATCGTTTTCAATATATCATAAGCCGTTTTAACTGCCTTTATATCCGAAAAGAGAACAGATCGTTTACCCGCCGTTTCACGCAATTTGGTTCTTGCTGCATGATGCTGAATATAATAAAGCACTTTCCCGAAAGCAGCTGATTGATAATATGGAGAATTTTCGGAAGAGGTGAAATAACCGATCATCCGCTCGTTTTTGAGCGTCAACCGTTCAAACCCGATCCGTATGGCAACCCACCTCAAACGAACCAAAATAAACAAATCTTCTGTCTCCGCAGGGAATTTTCCAAAACGGTCTTCGAGCCGTTTCTCAAAACCGGTCAACTCTTCTTCATTCTTCACACTGTCCAACTCCCGGTAAAGGTTCATGCGTTCGGAAACACTTTCGATATAACCGGACGGGAACATCAGTTCCATATCGGTCTCGATCTGGCAATCGGTAACGAAATTCCGTTCTTCTGCCTTCTCTGCCATTTCATCGTGGTATATATCCGAAAATTCATCTTCCTTCAACTCTTCTACAGCTTCATTCAACACTTTATGGTAAGTTTCATAACCAAGGTCGGCAATAAAACCGCTCTGTTCCGCACCCAATAAATTTCCGGCTCCACGTATATCCAAATCCTGCATAGCAATATTAAATCCGCTTCCCAGATCGGAAAAGCTCTCTATCGCCTGCAAGCGCCTGCGGGCATCCTGCGTAAGTACGGAAAGAGGCGGCGCCAGCAGATAACAAAATGCCCTTCGGTTGGCACGTCCTACCCTGCCCCTGAGCTGGTGCAAGTCGCTCAGCCCGAAATTTTGAGCATTATTTACAATAATCGTATTGCAATTAGGTATATCAATGCCCGACTCTATAATCGTAGTAGCAACCAACACATCATATTCGTAATCAATAAAATCCAGTACGATCTTCTCCAACGCCTCTCCATCCATTTGTCCATGTCCGGTCACTACACGGGCCTCCGGAACCAAGCGTTTAATCAGCAATTCAATTTCAACCAGATTTTGCACGCGGTTATTGATAAAAAAGACCTGTCCGTTGCGATCCAGTTCAAACCGGATTGCTTCGCGGATAACATCTTCATTGAAAGTGTGCAGTTCAGTCTGAACGGGATAACGGTTTGGCGGAGGCGTATTGATGACCGATAAATCACGCGCTCCCATAAGCGAAAATTGCAGCGTTCGGGGAATCGGGGTGGCTGTCATCGTAAGCGTATCCACATTCACTTTCATCTGTTTTATCTTCTCCTTTACCGAGACGCCAAACTTTTGTTCTTCATCTATAATCAACAATCCCAAATCTTTGAAACGGATATCTTTACCGATTATCTTATGAGTACCGATCAATATATCTATTTTACCTTCCGAAAGGTCTTTCAGAATCGCTGTAACATCCTTCGATTTTCGCGAGCGACTCAAATAATCTACCCGGCAAGGGAAATCTTTCAACCGCTCGCTGAATGTCCGGTAGTGTTGCAATGCAAGAATAGTCGTAGGAACCAATACCGCAACCTGCTTATTATCGGCAACCGCCTTGAATGCCGCACGCACCGCGATTTCTGTCTTTCCGAACCCTACATCACCACAAATAAGCCTATCCATCGGCAAATCACGTTCCATATCTTTTTTTACATCAATCGTAGCTTTTACCTGATCGGGCGTATCTTCATAAATAAAAGAGGCTTCCAGTTCGGATTGCATAAACGTATCGTGCGAAAAAGAGAATCCTCTTTCGGAACGCCTTTTCGAATAAAGTGAAATCAATTCGCGGGCAATATCCTTGACCTTTTTCTTGGTGCGGTCTTTAAGCGATTGCCATGCACCTGTTCCCAGTTTATTTATGCGCGGCGGTTCTCCTTCCTTACTTCTGTAACGGGAAATCTTATGCAGAGAATGAATACTGACAAAAAGCAAGTCATCATCCCGGTAAAGGAGTTTTATGACTTCCTGCCGTTTCCCGTTCATTTCGGTTGTGATCAGTCCCCCAAACTTTCCTACCCCATGATCTATATGGACTATGTAATCGCCCTGTTTAAAATCGCTCAGCTCTTTCAGGCTCAATGCGACACGCCCTTCACGCGCTCTATCCGACTTCAAACTGTACTTATGGTAACGGTCAAAAATCTGATGATCGGTATAACAACAAATTTTCAAATCATGATCGACAAACCCTTCATGCAGTGTTTTTAGGACAGCAGTAAACTTAACATCCTCTCCCCGATCGGCAAAAATAGTTTTCAAGCGGTCGGTCTGCCGTTCATTATCACTTAATACAAAAATCCGGTAACCGTTTTTTTGCATCTCCTGAAAATTAGCGCTGACCAATTCGAAGTTTTTATGAAATACAGGTTGCGGAGACGAATTAAACTGCAATGTGTCGGCATCTTTCAAAACGCAACGGCTTCCAAATTCAATCCGGCGAAAATCTAATATCTGCCGGATAAATTCGGTCGGATTCAGCAAACTCTCTTTATCTCCCAATTCATCATAATAATGAGTAGCCCGGTCTGTGACAAAAGTAAAATCGCGGAATGCAAAAACGGTATCTTGCCGGACATAATTGAATATCGACTCCGACTCGTCGCCTTTAGTATGAATATCCGAGATAATGGAAATTGTCTCCTTTTTTTCTTTCGAAAGTTGGCTTTCGATATCAAATGTACGGATAGAATCAATCTCATCGCCAAAAAAGTCGATACGGTAAGGATACTCATTCGAAAAAGAAAAAACATCGATAATGCTCCCGCGAACAGAATATTGTCCGGGCTCGTAGACAAAATCAACGCGCTCGAATCCATACTCGTTCAGCACTTGGATAATAAATTCAGTATCAACACTCTCTCCGGTGTTCAGATGCAATGTTTTCTTCCGCAAATGTTCCGAGGCGATTACCTTTTCCATCATCGCCTCAGGATAAGAGACGATCAGATAATGTTCCGAAGAGTTTTCTATAATGTTCAAAGCCTCGGTACGGAGAATCTCATTCGCCGAGTCCTTTTGTTCATACTGTAAAGCGCGCTTGTAGGACGAAGGAAAGAAAAGGACTTTTTCCTTTCCGATCATCTGCACCAGATCATAATAAAAATAGGCAGCTTCGTCCGTATCATTTAAAATAAAAAAAAGATGCCCCGGCTTTGCCTTATACAAAGAGGCAAAAATGAGCGAACGAAGGGAACCTTCAACTCCTTTCAGGCAGAGGTTATTATTTTTTCCGGCGTACCAATCAACAATTGTTTTTATCTGAGAATGGCTCTCAAAAACGGTCAGTAATTCGTGAATATCCAATTTGGGTTAGTTTTCTTTATTTTTAATCTGCAAATTTAGATAATTTGCTACGAAGGTGAAATTTTTTAGTAAACAAATGAATCGGCAGGAAAGTTAATGAGTTGACAAGTAAACCAGCTGACGAGTAAACGAGTGGAACATAATCAGCAAATGCCTTGTTTACTCGTTTACTCGTCAACTCATTTACTTTAATTTATATTTTTTATGTTGCATTTGATTCTCATATTCAAACCATTTCCTATATTTGCACATAATGCCTTAAAATAAGAAAGAAAAGTGAACAACGGCGTAGTTATTATTCCTACATACAACGAAAAGGAAAATATTGAAAGTATTATCAGAGCTGTTTTTTCCCTCCCTAAACAATTTCATATTCTGGTGATAGACGATGGTTCTCCCGATGGGACTGCCCTCATTGTAAAAGAATTACAAAAAGAATTTCCCGATAAACTTTTTATGATAGAAAGATCCGGCAAACTGGGATTAGGCACGGCTTATATTACCGGTTTCAAATGGTCTATTGAAAAAAAATATGATTATATTTTTGAAATGGACGCTGATTTTTCACATAATCCGAACGATTTATTGAAACTTCACGAAGCGTGTTCGGAACAGGGAGCAGACGTTGCAATAGGTTCACGCTATATATCCGGCGTAAATGTTGTAAACTGGCCTATCGGAAGGGTTTTAATGTCCTATTTCGCTTCTATTTATGTAAAAGTAATCACTGGCATGAAAATTGCGGACACTACCGCAGGATTCGTATGTTATCGTAGTGAAGTGCTCGAAACAATGGAACTGGATAAAATTAAATTCAAAGGATATGCATTTCAAATCGAAATGAAATATACGGCATATAAATGCGGCTTTACCATCAAAGAGGTTCCTATTATATTTATAAACAGGGTACTGGGTGTTTCCAAAATGAACGGAGGCATTTTCGGTGAAGCTATTTTCGGCGTCATTCAAATGAGAATCCGCAGTTTTTTCCGGAAATTTCCCCAAAAAGGCTCGCACAATGTGCAATAATCAATAGCCAACCCACCTCATCAACTGTAACTAATTTTGTTTACATAGTTAACTCGTTTCACTCGTTGACCTGCAAAAATGAAAACAGTTTTAATACACAACGCAAAAATCATTAATGAAGGTAATTCCTTCAAAGGCTCTTTACTGATAGATGGAGATAAGATTTCCAAAATATTCAGGGAAGAGGTTCCGGCAAACATACTCCAAAACTCGGAAGTTATTGAAGCCGAAGGTAAATGGTTAATTCCGGGAGTAATCGACACCCACGTGCATTTCCGCGAACCCGGTCTGACCCACAAAGGCGATATCGGCTCCGAATCCAGAGCTGCCGTAGCAGGAGGTGTAACCTCCTTTATGGATATGCCCAACACAATTCCTCAAACCACTACGATGGCGCTGCTTGAACAAAAAGCAGAATTGGCGGCACAAAAATCCCTTGCCAATTTCTCTTTCTATCTTGGAGCAACCAACGACAATATTGAGGAAATCAAAAATGCAGACCCTAAAAAAGTATGCGGAGTCAAGGTATTCCTTGGGTCGTCTACCGGAAATATGCTGGTAAACAACGACCGGATACTGGAACAGATATTCGAACAGTCGCCGGTACTGGTTGCAATGCACAACGAAGACGAAGGAATCATCAAAGCCAATATAGAAAAATATAAGGCTGAATATGGAGATAATCCCGTCCCTATCGTTTGCCATGAACTAATCAGAAGCTCCGACGCTTGCTATAAAGCTACTGCCAAAGCAGTCGAACTGGCTCAGAAATATAACACAAGGCTGCACGTCCTGCATTTATCAACGGAAAAAGAGCTCGCCCTTTTTGAAAATAAACCGTTGGCAGAAAAAAAGATTACAGCCGAGACATGCGTTGGTTACCTTTGGTTTGACGATCGCGATTATGAAAAGCTTGGCGCAAAAATAAAATGCAACCCTTCCATCAAAAAGGAGAAGAGCCGCCTTGCTTTATTAAAAGCCGTCGAAAACGGAAACATTGATACTATCGCAACAGACCATGCTCCACACCTCCTTTCCGAAAAAGAGGGAGATGCCTTGCATGCCGTTTCCGGATTCCCTTCTGTGCAATACTCCCTGTCAATGATGCTGGAGCTTGCTAAAAAAGGGAATTTCACAAGAGAACAGGTTATCGAAAAAATGTGCCATAATCCTGCGAAACTTTTCAATATAGAGAAAAGAGGATTTATCCGTAAAGGATTCTATGCCGACTTGGTACTGATTGAGCCGAACCTGCCTTATAAGGTAAAAAAAGAGGATTTGTTGTATAAATGCGGATGGTCGCCATTGGAAGACTCAACGCTATCTTATAAAGTAACACACACATTCGTTAACGGACACCTGACATACAATCAAGGAACTTTTGACGAAAACCAGAAAGGACGCCCGATTAATTTTATTCGATAATGCCCATTTGGAAAAATGGAATAAACGTAATAAAATTCAATACTATACAGAGAGATGGGAAAAAGAATCACTTTCAATGAATTAAGACAAATAAAAGATAGCCTTCCGGACGGAAGCATCCACAAAATCGCTTCCGAACTGGGTATTCCGGTAGAAACCGTAAGGAATTACTTCGGCGGAGCCAATTTCAGGGAAGGCACAAGCTGCGGCATACATTTCGAACCGGGACCGGATGGAGGGATTATCGAACTGGACGACACCTCTATACTCGAAATGGCAATTTTTATTCTGAAAGAAAGTCATATCGACATCGAATAATTTTAATGTATATCCCGCTATCACTAATAAAAAATAATAAACACGACGACACGAAAAACACAAAGTCGTATTTATTTTCTTTATGTTTTTCGTGTCGTCGTGTTTATAAAATTCACTGACGTTGGCATTAGTGGTAATATTGCAGATATGCGTAATAATTTTTTCCGCGCCAATGATAATTATTGAAAGATATTAATTACTTTTGGCGTCGGAATGCTTTTACCAAGCATTAGTACTATCGGGGCAAATAATGCCCAAGTGGTGGAATTGGTAGACACGCTGGTTTCAGGGACCAGTGGCCTTACGGCTGTGCAAGTTCGAGTCTTGTCTTGGGTACAACAAAAGCCAACTGTTAATAACAATTAAACAGTTGGCTTTGCTATTATCCATTTTATGTTTATCCGGAAGCAAAAAATTATAGTTTATGACTTTACTTCAACTTTTTAAAAATATTCTCCCTTACGTCCGTCCATATAAATGGCTGGTTATATTGGCGCTAATATTGACTTTTATCGGAGCTTTGACGGCACAGGTCAACGCTTATGTGTTGCAATACACAGTCAACAGCATTGCTTCACTTGCAGAACAGCATAAACCGTTAAGAGAGGGTATACACATTGTGACGGTTATATCTATCGTATTGTTAAGCAAAGAATTAGTCAATATTTTCATCTCTTTCGGACAAAAGTTTTTCGGCGAAAAAATCCGGATTATGATTTCCCAAGACCTTGCGCAACGGGTAATAGAAAAAGTATTAACCTACCGTATGGCTTTTTTCACTGCCGAAGAGAGCGGTTCGGGCAAACTGCAAACACGTATAGACCAAGGCGTTTCGAGTTTAACCAAGACCGTTCAAAGTTTTTTTATTGATATTTTTCCGCTTTTCTCTGCTGCTATTGTGGCGCTGATCGGTATGTTCAACGCCAATTTCTATGTAGGGCTTGTCGGGCTGTGCATTGTACCGGTTTATTTCTTTATCAGTCAAAAGCAGGCGCAAAAACTCAAAGGATGGCGGCGTAATATCCGTTCCTACCGCGAAAACAAGTCGGGAGGGATTATCAATATCCTGGAGTCGATAACCGTAATAAAATCATTCAACCGCGAAGATATCGAGGCAGAAAAGCAACTCAACCTGCAAGCTGCCCTTACGAACACCCAAATGCGTACGCGGTCAACAAATTTCAAGTTTGACGGGCTGAAAACCTTTACCGAGCAATTCGGCATGGTTATTATCATTATATTGACAGCATACCTTGTATTGACCGGGCAGATGAAAATCGGAGCAATAATGCTTCATATAATGTTGTTCAACAACGTTACCGCTCCTATCCGCCAACTGCACCGCATATACGACGACATCAACGATGCGCTGATTTATTCGGAAGGTTTTTTTGACATTATGAACTCCGACCACCAGAAAGAGCAATCGGGAACATACCGGCCGGAAAAAATTTCCGGAAAATTCGAAATACGGAATGTTGATTTCATCTACCCGAACGGCACACAGGCTTTGTATGATGTAAATATGACGATTCTTCCGAATAAGATTACGGCATTGGTCGGACTTTCGGGGGCCGGTAAAAGTACGGTTATCAATCTGCTTGATAAGTTTTACGAACCGACGAAAGGAGAAATACTGCTCGACGGCGTGCCTTTGCATGAATACGACACTCATTTCCTGCGCGAAAATATCGGGCTGGTTTTGCAAAAGAACCATATCTTCAGCGGAACGATAGCCGAGAATATCCTCTACGGCAATCCGAACGCTTCGCATGATGAGATGATTGATGCAGCGAAACAGGCTTATATTCATGAGCAAATACTTGCGTTGCCCTCCGGTTACGAATCTTCCGCCCAGTTGCTATCGGGCGGACAACAGCAACGAATCGCCATTGCACGTATGTTTCTGAAAAAACCGCCTATCATCTTCCTTGACGAACCTGCCGCAAGCCTTGATGCCATTGCTACGGAACAGATAAAAAATAGCCTTGACGCCATCAAAAAAGACCGCACGGTAATCATTATTTCTCACAGCATTTCGCAATTTATCGATTCCGAAATGATTTACGTAATGAAAAAGGGAAAGGTCGTAGAATGCGGCACACACGAAGAAGTTTACCATCAGGATGGAACTTATAAAGAGATATTCGACGCTGCGGCAAGAAGCTTGAATGTAGGAAAAATCAACGAAACGATTGAAAAAGCTGAAAGCTGAAAGTTGAAAAGTGAAAAGTGAAAGGCTATTTAGTTGAAAGGGGAAAGTTGAAAGATTAGAATATATGCAATATTTTCAATATTAATATTGAAAATATATAGAAAAAAAAACATTATTTTTTTAGAGCACCAATCTTTCACTTTTCAACTTTCACCTTTCAACTTTCACCTTTTCCAATTGTTTCTTATTATAATAACTTTTCACTTCTGTTTTATATTGTTACGTGCTAATTTAAGTAACTTTGTGTAATTCTTCAGAAACAATAATGATGGTATTACAGCATATAAGGTATTATCTATTTCTTATATTTTTTCTTTGTTTTACAGGAACGGCGCTTTCTCAAAAAATCGATTTGAATAAGGTACTGAGTCCCGTAATAACAAATTTAAAATGCCAGTACCCGGCGTTGGCAAGGACATCGCTTGTTGCAGAGAATTTCAATATTGACTTTAAAAAAGAGAAACTGCAAATATCATTATGTAAAAACTTTGAAAATATCCCTTACAGGGAAGATAACGTACAGGCTTTATATGATAGTATCCATGCAGTATTGCCTGACGTTTTGAAGAAATATGAACTTAAAATTTTCGTTTCCAACTATCCGATAGAAGAGTTGATTCCTAACTTTTATTTAGAAAAAAAGAAAAGGGACAAAAGCAAAATTCCTCCGGTACTACCCGAAGCAAAGCCCATCGTAAAGAATGAAAGCAAGCCGTATGAAATTACCGACGGATTGAATAATAAGCACCTTGCTATATGGCACAGCCACGGTTGGTATTACGACCCGATGCTCGATATATGGCAATGGCAACGCCCGCGCCTTTTCCAGACTGTGGAAGATATTTACACGATGTCTTATACGCTTCCCTATCTGATTCCAATGCTGGAAAATGCCGGAGCCAACGTATTTGTTCCGAGGGAAAGGGATATCCAAGTAAATGAGGTAATTGTCGACAATGATGAAGAAAACACCTTTTTCTACGAAGAGACCAACGGAAGTAAAATAGCTTGGGAAGCCGGAGAATTTCCGGGATTTGGAGACACGAAAGAGGTTTATTCCGAATCTGAGAATCCTTTTTTGTATGGGACTTACCGGCAAATAAAAACCGAGAAAAAAGGAGACGCATATATTGAATGGACTCCCGACATTCCGGAGAGAGGGCAATATGCCGTTTACATTGCTTATCAGACATTGCCCGAAAGCACCAATGATGCTCATTACACGGTTTTTCATTCCGGAGGAAAAACCGATTTTAAAGTAAACCAAACAATGGGGGGCGGCACATGGATTTATCTGGGGACATTCAGCTTTGAAAAAGGTGTGAGCGCCGAAACCGGAAAAGTTCGCTTAAGCAATGAAAGCAAAGAGAATAATAAAATACTAACAGCCGATGCCGTTCGCTTCGGAGGCGGATTCAGCAATATCGGACGGACAAAAATAACGAAGAAAAAAGGCCTGCCGATACCCGAAGTGCAAACCAGCGGAAGGGCACGCTACCTTGAGGGTGCGCGTTACTGGTTGCAATGGGCGGGATTTCAGGATAGTATTTATAGCAAAAACGAGAATAAAAACGACTATAAGGACGACTATATGTGCCGCGGGGCATGGGTCAACAGCCTTATGGGAGGATCAGCCAAATTACCCGATTGCACAGGCAAAAACATACCCATAGATCTATCCATGGGATTCCACTCGGATGCCGGATCATATACCAATGACTCTGTCCTGGGAACAATGAGCATCTACATGACTGATGTGAATAAAGGCCTCTATAAAAACCAGCAGAAGCGGATCGCTTCCCGTGATCTTGCCGACCTCGTCCAAACGGAAATCGTACAAGACGTACAGGCTTTTTTCAGGCAGGATTGGAAACGGAGAATGCTCACCGACCAATCATACAGCGAAGCACGGGTTCCGGAAGTTCCTACACTTTTATTGGAACTACTCTCCCATCAGAATTTTACGGATATGAGATACGGGTTGGATCCCAACTTCCGGTTCGTTGTAAGCCGGGCTGCTTATAAAGGATTATTGAAGTTTATCTCGTCCCAATATGGCACGGACTATGTGGTGCAGCCTCTTCCGGTTACTCACTTTAGTGTTGAATTCATGAACGACAGCGATGTCTACCTGAGTTGGCAGGATCAGCCCGATTTCCAGGAGCCTTCCGCCCAACCCGAAAAATATATTATATACACATCCATCGAGGATGGAGGGTTTGATAATGGAGTCATTATTGATGACCCTTATGCGGTTATCTCCATTGAGCCCGGGAAAATATATAACTTCAAAGTGGCCGCCGTCAACAGCGGAGGCGAAAGTTTTCCTTCCGAAACCCTATCAGCATGCAAGTTATCCGGTTCGGACAAAACAATCCTCATTGTCAATGGTTTCCACAGGGTATCCGCTCCGGCATCTTTCGACAATGGTCTATATGCCGGATTTCAGGATAACGTAGACCAAGGTGTTCCCGACAAATATGATATAAGCTATACCGGCAGTCAATATATCTTTGCAAAAGACTCTCCATACAAAACTAATGAGAGCCCGGGATACGGCGCCAGCTATGGGAATTTTGAAAACGACATAATTGCCGGAAATACCTTCAATTTTCCTTATATACACGGAAAAACAATACGGAATGCAGGGTACTCGTTCATCTCTTGCAGTGATGAAGTAATCATTCCCGAAAAAATAAATATAAGTGTTTATTTCGCTATAGACCTGATTTTAGGTGAAGAAAAGGAAACCCTGACCGGAAAAGAAAAAAAGTATAAAATATTCAAAGAGCCTATACGAAAAGCATTGGAAGGCTATTTACAATCGGGAGGAAATCTTTTCGCAAGCGGGGCTTATATCGGCTCGGACATTTGGATGCACGAAAATTGTGATCCGGACGAAATCGAATTTGCAGAACAGATACTCCGGTACAGATGGAAACAAGATCACGCTGCAAGCAAAGGAAAGATATCCAGTTTTTTCAGTCTTTTCCCGGAATTCCAAACAGATTATATCTTTTGCAATTTTCTTAATAAAAACCAATATGCTGTAGAAGCGCCGGATGCAATAGAACCGATCAACGGCTCTTATTGTATTTTAGCCTACGAAGAGAATAATCTTCCTGCATGCGTTGGCTATAAAGGGAGATATAATACCGTCATTGCAGGTTTCCCTTTCGAATCAATCGAGACGGAAAACAGCAGGAATATCCTGATGAAAGAGATTCTGAACTTTTTTGAAAGGAAAAAATAAAAACAATTTAGCACGCAGATAACGCAGATTGAATAGATTTACTATCTTGCTATTTTTAAAAATACAATTACTTTACACCCTTATAATACAAAATCATCTCCATGAAAGTAGATTGCTTTATCCCATACCAATCAGCAGAAATAACCGAAAAGATAATCGCTGAATTAAGAAAAGAGCCGGAACTGAATAACATATTCGTCCTTTCCTGCAATGAAGTGAATGTTCCCGAAGGGTGTAAAAACATACTGATAGACCACCTCGAAAGCAGCGCTACAATGGAAAAGATCGCAACATTTGCCGAAACAGAATACATCCTTTTCCAGACTAAAAGCTCAAACCTTCAGTTAGGACAACATGCTATCAGCCGTATGGCAGGGATTGCAGAGGCGAGCCAGCCCGGAATAGTTTATGCCGACTACTACGCCCTTAAAAATGAAGTCCTCGAAAAATGCCCGCTGATTGATTACCAGTTAGGAAGTATACGTGACGATTTTAATTTCGGTTCTCTCCTGCTGATCCAAACAAAGTCGCTGAAACGAGCAGTAGCCGAGACAAAAGAGCAATATCTTTTCGCTGGTTTGTATAATATACGCTTAAAAATATCGCAACACGACGAGATTCTTCACTTAAACGAGTTTCTCTATACGGAAGTTGAAAATGATAACCGCACTTCGGGCGAGAAGCAGTTCGACTACGTAGATCCGAGAAACAGGACAGTACAGATAGAGAAAGAGAAAGCATGCACCGAACATCTGAAAAATATCGGCGCTTATCTGGAACCAATATTCCAAAAGGTATCTTTCGATCAATACCAATTTGAATACGAAGCCTCCGTTATCATTCCGGTTAAAAACAGAGTTAAAACCATTGGCGATGCCATCCGTTCTGTCCTGATACAAAAAACAGAGTTCAAATTCAACCTCATTATTATTGACAATCACTCCACAGACGGAACATCCGGAATAATTGCCCAATATGCCAAAGAAGACAATCGCGTGATCCATCTTATCCCGAAAAGAGAAGACCTTGGTATCGGAGGATGCTGGAACGAAGGTGTGGAACACCGCCTATGCGGAAAGTTTGCCGTCCAACTTGATAGTGACGACATTTATAAGGACGAGAATACATTACGCGAAATAGTAAAGGCATTCTACGAACAACAATGCGCTATGGTAATCGGCTCATATATGATTACCGATTTTAACCTGCAAATGATTCCTCCGGGAATTATCGACCACCGCGAATGGACACCCGAAAACGGCCGGAATAACGCGCTCCGTATAAACGGGCTTGGCGCTCCAAGAGCATTTTACACTCCCCTTTTGCGTCAAATAAAAGTACCGAACACAAGCTACGGCGAAGACTATGCTCTCGGGCTGGCATTCTCCCGTCACTACCAGATAGGGCGTATCTACGAAATCCTCTATCTGTGCAGGCGTTGGGAAGGCAATTCAGACGCCGCCCTCGATAGCGGAAAACTAAATGCAAACAACTCATACAAAGACAAATTGCGCACAATCGAAATATTAGCCCGCCAAAAACAAACCGCTAATATTCCCTAAAACTTTCAATTCTCACTTTTCAACTTATTTAATCTCTCAATTTTCACCTTTTACTTTTTAACTTATTAAAATGTTTGAAAAACTATACACCGAGCAATTAAACGAATGGCCTTTATTCAAAGAAAACGTTTTACAATTGAATAACGTCAAAGTAAATTCTTTCGACTTCGGGAATTATGTGATAAAAACACAATACAATCTGGCAAGAATAGTTTCGTCCAACGCAAAACTCGATGAAAAAACCATTGCCGCCCGAAAATGTTTCCTTTGCCGGGAAAACAGGCCGGCAGTTCAACGGGAAGTCCGGCTGAACGAAAAATTTATCGGATTGGTCAACCCTTACCCGATTTTAAAAAAACATTTTACTATCCCCCTTATACAGCACAGCAAACAAGAGATATTACCATATCTGGAAGATATGCTGGATTTTGCCGGAATGCTCACCGGTTATATTATTTTCTATAACGGGCCGAAAGCCGGCGCATCTGCTCCCGACCACATGCACTTTCAGGCAACCGGAAAAAATCAACTTCCACTCGAATCCGAATATCAAAAAACAGGAAAAGAAATATTGACCGAAGTTCCTAATGGAGCGGTAAGTTTGTTGCAGAATTACGGACGGAAATGCATACTGATCCAATCTTCGGATAAAAAAATTGTCGATTTGCTTTTTCGTCAAATATATACGCAACTACAATCAGATCTGCGCATTGAAGGAGAACCAATGATGAATATCTTCGTCTCTTATGAAAACAGACAGTGGAATTTGTTCATTTTCCCAAGAAAGGCACACCGCCCGTCACAGTTTTTTGCCGAGGGAAAAGATTATAAAATGATAAGTCCCGGAGCAATTGATATGGCAGGAATTCTTGTATTACCTCGGAAGGAAGATTTTGATTCGATAAGCAAAGAAATTATATCAGACATTTTCACCCAAGTGTCTTTATAGAAGAAAAAAATCTTTTTTATGGAAGATTTCTTTTTTTATGTTTATTTTTGTTTTGTAGCAAAAATTTTCACAACCTAAAAAACAATAAACATGAAAAAAAGTCTTTTACTTATTTCTTTTATTTCCGTCGCTATTTTCGTTTGTTCTTGCGAAAAGCTAACAGGCTCCGAATCGGATAATAAATCAGACTCAACATCCTCAGCCAAACTAGTTATAATCAATCCATTGTCAAGAGAAATAAAAATTGACTCAGCTTCCATATCTTGCTACAAAACAGGCGCTCAAAGATGTGCTCTGGAAATGAAAGTAACCAATATATCTACATCAATTTCGCAAAATATAGTTCTTCGAGTGGGATATTTAAGTTCAAGGTATCCTATCGCTTATGATAAAGAAGGAAATAAATACACTGCAAATAAATCCAGCCGATATGAACTTCCCCAGCAAATAAAAGTAAAAATAACAATTGATGGATTTAATGATTTACCTACTAACCTTGAAGAGTTCACCTACATGAAAATCCCTTTCTCAATTGATGGTAAAAATATAGAATATATAGAATTAAAAAATCTCAAGATAAAGTAACCAAGAAATTTTCAATAAAAGCGTGATAAAAATATGCAGTAAAAAACTATGAAATGAAGAGCTTCCTTTATATAGTTTAGGTAACAAAATAAAAAAGGCATCCCGATAAGGATGCCTTTTAAAATATCTTAGAATAATTCTTATTCTGCGAACGGTAAAACAGATACAAATGATTTGTTATCTTTTTTCTTTCTGAAAGAAACCTGACCAGCCACCAAAGCAAATAATGTATGATCTTTTCCGATACCTACATTTTCTCCTGCATGGTGAGTAGTCCCGCGTTGACGAACAATAATACTGCCTGCCTTCGCTGCTTGACCTCCGAATATTTTAACTCCTAGTCGCTTACTTGCTGATTCACGACCGTTCTTGGAACTTCCGACTCCTTTTTTGTGTGCCATTTTTCTACAATTTTAAACGTTAAGCAACAACTTCATTAATTTTTAATTCGGTCAAAAACTGACGATGACCATTTCTTTTTCTATAACCTTTTCTTCTTTTCTTGTGGAAAACAATCACTTTGTCTCCTTTTAAGTGAGAAACAACTTCAGCGGTTACTTTTGCTCCGGCTACAGTCGGCGCTCCGATAACTACTTTTCCGTCATTGTCAATCAACAATACTTTTTCAAATTCTACTACAGAACCGCGTTCTGCTTCCAAACGGTGAACGAACAATTTTTGTCCTTGTTGAACTTTAAATTGTTGCCCCGCAATTTCTACGATAGCGTACATTTTAAACTTATACTTTTTAAGTTAGTTCCGGTGGTGGGCGTTCATCCTCTTTTTATACCACGAAGGAAAATCGCCGACAAAATTACTAAATTTATTTGAAAAAAAAACTATTTCCCGCTTTTTGACTATTTTAAATATAAACTTTTACCCTTTTATCATAATTTTATCTATGTTTGTCGATACAAAACAATAAAAATGAAAAAAATCGAATTAGCCATATTAGGCCTGACTATCAGCCAATCACCCGATTCTTATATTGTCCTTTTGAAAGATAAGGAAGGAGATAAACGACTACCTATTATTGTTGGCTCCAACGAAGCTCAGTCAATTGCCGTGGCAATAGACAACCTGCACCCTCCGCGTCCGCTTACGCACGATGCTTTTTTCAACCTTATGGTATACTTTGGAATCGATTTAAAAGAGGTATATATATATGACATCGTAAAAGGGGTTTTCCATGCCGAAATGCTATGCCAGCAACTGGAGAAAACAGAAAGGCTGGACATACGCTCTTCCGACGCCATCGCTATGGCGTTACGTTTCAACGTTCCTATCTACACTAACGAAAAGGTAATGAACGTGGCCGGAGTACTTCCCAATTCAAACGCACACGAAGAAAAAAACGTAGAAAAAAGCATCTTTGAAATGTCGTCCGAAGAGATAGAAACAGCAATAGAAGATGCAGTAAAGAAAGAGGATTATGAGACAGCCTCGCTGCTAAGGGATATATTGAAACAGAAATAAATTTCAATAAATATTTCAAAGCGAATACCATCGGCAAATTAATTGACATATTGACATAATTTCCAATAGCCAGACAATATATCAATTTCTTTTTGATATTTTTTTTGATTGAAAACAATCAAAAAGAAAGATTTTTGACCACCGGAAAACTCTTTTGGTGTAGAACTCACATTTCTATATTAAAATTGGTAGAAAAGAGTGATTTACGCGGCCTGAATCTTTGCGAAAATTAAGCTAATTTAATCCTTTATTTTCTTGGTTTCTATATTTTTTTCGGGTATTTTTGGGTGTTTTTTCAAAAAAAACAAAATTTTACATCACTTTAAATCTAAGTTAAATTATATGAAACCAACGCACATTGAACACATCGGAATCGCAGTAAAAAGTATTGAAGCATCTCTATCTTATTATGAAAACGTTTTAGGTTTAAAATGTTACGCCATCGAAGAGGTAAAAGACCAAAAAGTAAAAACGGCCTTTTTGAAAGTAGGAGAAACCAAAATTGAATTATTGGAGCCAACCGATCCGGAAAGTACAATTGCTAAATTCCTTGAAAAAAGAGGAGAAGGTGTTCACCACATCGCCTATGCAGTAGAAGGCTTGGATGAAAAACTCAAATTGGCAGCAGAAAGAGGTGTTCAACTAATCGACCAAAAACCAAGAAAAGGGGCAGAAGGATTGAATATCGCATTTTTACATCCGAAATCTACGGGAGGAGTCCTTACTGAGCTCTGCGAAAATCCGAACAAATAAGCAATCGTGATTACAAAACACGCGAAATAGCAACAAAATACTGGTGTTCAATAAATTAAAAATGGAAAACGAAGATAAAATCAAGCGCCTTGTAGAACTCCGCATGGAAGCAAAAAAAGGAGGAGGCGCAAAAAGAGTTGAAGCTCAACATGCAAAAGGAAAATTAACTGCCCGCGAAAGGATAAATGTATTATTGGATGAGGGTAGTTTTGAAGAACTGGACATGTTTGTAACACACCGTTGTACAAACTTCGGCATGGATAAGGAAAAATTCCTTGGCGATGGCGTTGTTACAGGCCACGGAACAGTCAACGGACGTCTGGTATATGTCTATGCCCATGACTTCACTGTACTGGGAGGTTCCCTTTCCGAAACTTTTGCTATGAAAATATGCAAAGTAATGGACCTTGCCATGAAAATGGGAGCTCCTGTCATCGGCATCAACGACTCGGGCGGCGCACGTATACAGGAAGGCGTAACATCGCTTGCAGGTTATGCTGAAATTTTCCAAAGAAACATTCTTGCCTCAGGTATTGTGCCTCAGATATCCGTTATTTTCGGCCCTTGCGCCGGAGGTTCCGTTTACTCTCCTGCCCTGACCGATTTTATCATGATGTCAGAAGAAAACAGCTACATGTTTATTACCGGCCCTAAAGTAGTAAAAGCAGTTACCGGAGAAGATATTTCGGTAGAAGACCTTGGCGGAGCACGTATGCATACGACACAATCGGGAGTAGCCCATTTCGTTGCACCGACCGAAGAAGAAGGATTGAATACCATCCGCGAATTATTGACTTACCTGCCTCAAAATAATTTAGAAGATGCTCCGGCCATTGAAAACAATGACCCAATCGACAGAAAAAACGATTTTCTAAACACATTGCTTCCGGAAAACCCGAATCAACCTTACGATATGATGAAAGTTATTAACTCCATCACAGATAACGGTGAGTTTTTTGAAGTACATGCCAATTATGCTCCGAATATTATTGTCGGGTTTGCCCGTTTTGACGGTGTTTCAACCGGAATCGTAGCCAATCAGCCGGCAAAAATGGCAGGTATCCTCGACACGGAATCTTCACGCAAAGCAGCCCGTTTCGTTCGTTTCTGCGACGCGTTCAATATCCCTATCCTTACATTAGTGGATGTTCCGGGATTCTTGCCGGGTTCCAATCAGGAACAGGCGGGTATCATTCTTCACGGAGCAAAACTTTTATTCGCATACGGCGAAGCTACCGTACCAAGAGTAACCGTAACACTGCGTAAATCTTACGGAGGCGCTCATGACGTAATGAGTTGCAAACAACTCCGCGGAGATTTCAATTACGCATGGCCTACGGCTGAAATCGCCGTAATGGGCGCCAGTGGAGCTATCGGAGTATTAGAAGGAAAAGAAATCGCAAAAATTGAAGACCCTCAGGCAAAAGCAAAATACATCGAAGAGAAAACAAAAGAATACCAGGATGCATTTGCAAATCCTTACCAAGCAGCATCATTAGGCTATATCGATGACATTATCGAACCTCGCAATACTCGTTTCAGGGTAATACGGGCATTCAAATCGCTACAGACAAAAAAGCTTGCCAATCCATTGCGTAAACACAACAACATGCCATTATAAAATAATCGATTATGTTAATTCTTAGTATAAACTGGACAAATGCTTTCATCGTAATGTTTTTAGGAATAGCTATTGTATTCACTGTTTTGTGTCTATTGATAGCGCTTCTATATGGCTTTGGTTTTGTCGTAAGCAAACTATCCAAAAACGAAGATGAACCGGCAAGCCGGAATGAAGAAGAAAGCCTGGATGTTGTTTCGGGAACCGAGAGTGCTGCTATTGCTATGGCTCTGCATCTCTATTATGCTGATATTCATGATGAAGAAAGTGATATTATCACTATCAAAAATATCAATAGCAGATATTCTCCGTGGAATTCAAAAATATATGGTGTTCAATAAAATTCTTATTACATAAAAAATGAAGAAATTCAAATTTACAATAAACGGTGAGACTTTCGATGTTTCGGTAAACGAAGAAGGCAAAAACGTAGCAGAAGTTACTGTCAACGGAAAACCATACACCGTGGAGTTTGAAAAAGAAGAAGCACCGGCAAATAAACCGGTAATCCGTAAAACGACTCAAAAAACAAACAGTTCTAACACTCCGTCACAAGCCAATTCTGCTCCCGCAGCTAAAAATGCGGGAAGCAAAAAAGCAATCAAATCCCCTCTTCCCGGCAGCGTTTTCAAAATTCCGGTTTCTGTAGGGCAAACGGTAAAACGCGGAGACCTGTTAGTTATAATTGAATCCATGAAAATGGAAAACAATATTCTGGCAGACAGAGATGGTTCCGTAAAAGCTATTTATGTCCAAATCGGACAAAGTGTTTTGCAAGGCGATGCACTTGTTGATTTGGAGTAAAACAACTGAAAAAACAAAAGAAAAATGAAAAACAAATATTTTTCCCTGCTGATTGTTGCGTTATTTGCTATCATAATGCCACTGTCAGCACAGCATTCTTCGGTTAATGAGCCAATCGCGACTTCGGAGGTTGTCGCCGAGAACATTCTTGCAAATGACCAACCCGAAGCCGACCTTAGCATTAGTGAAGGTATATCTGGTTTCTTGGAAAGTACCGGATTCGCGCTAATCGCAGATAACTGGAAAATCCTTGTCATGTTGGTTGTTGGATGCATTCTGTTATATCTCGCTATCGTAAAGAAATTCGAACCACTACTTTTACTTCCGATTGCATTCGGGATGCTTTTGACAAATTTGCCCGGCGCAGGAATCTATAATGCCGAATTATTTGCCGGAGGTCATGTTCATTGGGACATTTTTGTAGATAAAGCCGGATTGCTCGACTATCTCTACCTAGGTGTAAAACTTGGTATTTATCCTTGTCTTATATTTATAGGTGTCGGAGCGATGACCGATTTCGGACCGCTAATTGCCAATCCTAAGAGCTTGTTATTGGGAGCTGCCGCCCAACTCGGTATCTTTTCAACCTACCTGGGAGCAATTGCCGTAGGATTTCTTCCTCACGAAGCAGGTTCTATCGGTATTATCGGAGGAGCAGATGGCCCGACCGCTATCTATCTGACTTCCAAATTAGCGCCTCACTTATTAGGTCCTATCGCAGTTGCAGCATACTCTTATATGGCACTGGTTCCGGTAATTCAACCGCCAATCATGAAGTTCCTTACAACAAAGAAAGAGCGTGAAATAGAGATGAAACAACTTCGTTCGGTTTCCAAAACCGAAAAAGTTATTTTCCCGATTCTGGTTACGATTATCGTTTCATTGCTTTTACCGTCAGCAGCAACTCTGATCGGTTCGCTTATGCTCGGAAACCTAATGCGTGAATGCGGAGTAACTGAACGCTTGGCTAAAACAGTACAAAATGAGTTGATGAACATCGTAACTATATTCTTGGGAATCACCGTAGGAGCAACCGCTACTGCCGACAACTTCCTGAATGCAAGCACTCTTTTAATCTTATGCATGGGTATCGTTGCTTTCGGATTAGGAACTGCAGGAGGTGTACTTCTTGCTAAATTAATGAACGTCTTCAGCAAAGAAAAGATTAACCCGTTGATTGGTTCTGCCGGAGTTTCTGCTGTTCCGATGGCAGCCCGTGTCTCACAAGTCGTAGGACAAGAGGCAAATCCGGGCAACTTCCTGCTTATGCACGCCATGGGTCCAAACGTAGCCGGAGTAATCGGCTCCGCTGTTGCGGCGGGGATATTGCTGAGCATGCTCGGTTAAATAGGTGAAAGGTGAGAAGTGAAATGTGAAAGTTTAGAAGTTAAAGGTGAAAGTTTTATATATGCTAAAAAAATATTTTATAAAATGTTTTGAAAGCTGTTATTTATATATATAACATACATATATGGAAAGAGAAAAGCTTACTGAGATTGATTTCAGTAAGCTTTTTTGTGTTATAAGAAAAGCTAAGAAAATTTCAATAATCCGGATGAATTTTAGAAAATTATCTCAGTTATCAACTGGTAGAAATAAAAGAAGGAACAACTTTGGGCTGCTCCTTCTTTATCCGTAATATTTATTGCTTATGAGTTGCTCCTCAACAAAGCTCACATCATCTTCAATTTTATGCCTTCAAGTCAAATATTATTTCCTGAACTTTCACCAACAATTTTTGCTATGCTTAGCATAGTTATATAATTTTCAATAAAAGCATTGAAAACATATAGAAAAAAACTATTATCCTTTTGCCCCAAGCTTTCAACTTTCACTTTTCACCTTTCACCTAAATAATTTCACTTCTCCCCTTTCAACTAAATAAACTTTCAATTTTCACCTTTCACCTTTCAGCTCAAAAAACAAGTTTACGCAAGAAGGTATTTCTTCCCTCCTATGTGTAACGTAGATCAGTGTTTTATCTTCTTGACTGCAAAAACTTTCGATGACTTTCCTTGCTCGTTGTTTGTGGTGCATATCCAATCCGTGAAACGGTTCGTCCAGAATTAACAGATCAGGATTTTTCACCAATGTCCTTGCTAACAGGACAAGACGCTGCTCTCCGCCGGATATTTTCAAAAAGGATTTTTCTGCCAGATGTTCAACGCCAAGTAAGCGCATCCATTCCAAACTAACTCTCTCCTGCTCTTCCGAACATTGCCTGAAAAGGCCTATCGTATCAAAATGCCCTGAGCTTACAATACGGATACAAGGCTGATTTTCCTGAAAGAAGAGGTGCATCTCGGAAGAGATGTAACCAATCGGTCTTTTTATCTCCCAGATACTCTCACCTGTCCCGCGAAGGCGGTCGAAAACTTCGATATGTTGCGCATAAGCCTGTGGATTATCACCGACAAGAAGACTTAATAATGTAGATTTACCCGCACCGTTAGGACCAAGCAAAGCCCACTTCTCCCCTTTCTTGATTTCCCAGTTCAAGTCGTGGAAAAGCACACGCTTCTCGTATGCAATATTGATATTTTGCATTTTCAATACTGTATTGTAAGTGATATTCTTTGGCGTAGAACTTTTTGGAAAAAGAATCTTTACATTGCCTGCGTCTTTAGTCAAATCAACTTCTTCGAAACAAAATCCGTTTCTCTCGACAGGAGGCCCGTACGACAATTTTTCGACAGGTAAAATATGTGTTGCCACATCCGGAACTTCATTCGCGGCGGGAATCAGAAATATCATTTGTTGGAACTTTGCCAGTTCCGTAAAAAATTCATTCAACTGTTTGCGCATCTCCTTATCCAACCCGATAAAAGGATTATCAAAGATAATCAGATCGGGCTTTTGCATCAGGACAACGGCAATAAGGAAACGGCGCAACTCGCCGGAAGAGAGCATAATCAAATTTTTGGAAAGCAAAGAGGTAAGGTTAAGCTTCCCGTAAAAATCGATTCGTTCCTCTTCGGGTAAGGATATTGAGGAGAGTACCTCCCCGACCGTCGGAGCCAAATCGTTTTCGGAGGCATTAAAACGCTGCTGGTAGTACATATTTTTATAATCGGCCAACAGATATGCCGATTCGAAACTAACTTTACGGATTAATTCGGCGGCGTATTTTTTTTGCGTTTGACGAGCTCTTCGTTCGTTCCAGAAACCATACTTGATTTCGCCCCCACTTACACCGCAACGGCCGGCAATAAGATCGGCAAGGAGCGTTTTTCCCGATCCGTTTAATCCCACGACTGCCCATTGCTCGCCGTAATTGATCCTCCAGTTTATCGGCGACGGGAAATCCACACCTGCAACTCTCGGCTCTACATTTTCTAACAAGAGAAATATATTTTCTTTTTTCATTTCGGATTATTTTTTAAGCTAAAAAATCAGGAATCAATGTCCTTAATTTATATTTTAGACAACCATTTAGAGAAAAAAACATCATAAACTTTATAAAAAGCATCTTCTTCATAAATCATCTCCTTATCCAACAATGCTTTTAACGCTCTGTTCAATGAACTGGGCTGAACGAAACCATGCTTCTTCATAAATTGCTGTGAATTAGGCTTATCTACAGATCCTTCTTTTGCAATTGCCTTTAACAATTCAAACTGGCTATCGGTAAGTAAATTCCGGTAATTATAAAAAACATACTCTCTTTCTTCGAGCATAAGCGACTTCACTTTTTCTATCAACACCGGAGTTATTTTCTTTTCTCCGGTTGCGTATAACCGGTTAAAAAACGATTGTACATAAAAGGTATAGCAATCGTAATAACTTAAGACATTTTCTATATCTGTTTTCTCTATATCACGTTTATTATCCGTGAATTTATCGTAGATAAATCGGGCATAGACATCGGCCGGTATTCGTTGGAGGAAAAGAAAATCGGATGATTGATAAAAAGGGCGGCCATACTCGCTAAACATAGAAGTGAGAATATGTTTGTTGCTACCCGAAAAAATGAAATAGATATTGTTTGATTGCTGAATATAAGTCCTCAAAAGAGCCTCAACATTCTTCTCCTTGTAGAATGTTATTTGCTGAAATTCATCGATAGCGATAATATAGTGGACTTTCTGGTTGGACAAATATTCGAAAATCTGACTAATTCCCATTTCGGCTTCCTGATAATTTTCATATCCCAATTCAATTTCCGGATTTCCTGTCACTGGATCAAATACCAGCTTAGCTTTGATTCCCATAATCAATTGAGAGATTCTTTTTAGAAAATCTTTCGAATTTCTTTTCTCTTCCTCAATTATGGCATTTCCCAACATTCGTATCAATTCCTGAAGCGAGGTTGTCGCCAGGATATCAATGTATAACAAGCGGTATTTAGAATCCTTCAAATGATAGAAAACATTTTTTATCAATCCTGTTTTTCCCAATCTTCGGATAGAGGCAAGGGTTAAATTCCGGTTATTTTTAATCGCTGATATAATACGGTCAGTCTCTTCAACCCTGTCACAAAAGTAGTCGGGTGTCAGATAATTAGTTATTAAAAAAGGATTTATCGGTTTCATTCCAACTATTTATTTTTGCACATTTTGCGTTACACATTTTGCGTTACACATTTTGCGCAATGCAAATATATAAACATTTTTGTAAATTGAAAAGTGAAAGTTGAAAAGTAAAAATAAAATAATATCTATCAAGGAGTTACAGGTTTAATATAAGTTGACATTTGGAGTCGAATGGAGAAAATTTTGAGTCTTTTTTACAAATTATATAAATACTTCGGATTTAATTTATATAAAAAAATCAACCTATTACATACAGATCCACATCAAATTTACCTTATTTAAAAAATTTCCGGATGGCTTGTGTGGATTATATTCTCACCTCAAAACCGGTGGATTTATAAAGCATTCCTCTGAAATAAGGGCAATTTTTCCGAAACATACGAAAGGATATTCAGCTAATCAAAAATTCTTCATTACTCTATCCATTTGCCGCTTATCGTCTTTCACTTTCAGGGTTTCGCGTTTATCGTACGATTTTTTCCCTTTTGCCACAGCTATCTGGATCTTTGCCAATCCTTTTTCGTTCAAATAGAGTTGAACAGGAATAATAGTAAAACCGGTCTCTTTAGTGAGGCGGCGAATTTTATCCAATTCTTTTCTGTTAAGAAGCAACTTGCGGTCCCTTCTGGGCAAGTGATTATTATATGAACCGTAAAAATAAGCTGAAATATTCATGTTTTTCAGCCACAATTCATCATTTGAAAAGAAGCAGAATGTATCTACAAGACTGGCTTTTCCCATACGGATAGACTTTATCTCGGTACCAACCAAAACGATACCGGCTGTATAAGTGCTAAGTAACTCGAAATCAAAAGTCGCCCTCTTATTTTTTATAATTATGTCTCGTTGTATTTTTTCCATTTTTTCTGTAAAACACTCTCTTACGACTTAAAAAAGAGGTAAGAATGGGTTATATTAAAATTTACCCGGAAAGGTTTCTATTTCATCATCATATACATCAACTTATCTATCAGGTAGGGAGATACATACAATAAAATAAAACAAATGGCAGTAAAAAAACCCTTTCGATTCTCTTCCAATCCTTTAAAAATAACACTGCTGCCTTCCCAAATGATATAAGCTGTATAAAAATTCAGTACATATAAAATAAACAGATCCGGAATAATAGCGACAATCGTATTCACACATAGCATTACGGACGAAGAATAAGCAACAATCCGGACACATGCCGGATACTGTTTTTCCATATTAAACAAACGGGAAGCTATGATCTCATTCAGGAGAATGACCGAGATGAAATAACCAGCAAAAGTGGACGTGAGAACAATGATTGTCTTTTTCAACATCTGATCCAATGCAAAATCGTTGGTTCCCCAAAACGCTCCAAGAATAGTAGCTAAAGTAACTATCAAAACAAGAGGATAAAAAAATCTGTTCTGGATCTCCTTTACCTCCTTGTTCTCCTCTTCTATACGTATCCACGTTGCACGGGGAGACCTTACAAGGTCAAATATCCGGATAATAATCGCTTTATACATTCCATTTATTTTATTAAAGCAAAAGTACTATTATTTTTTTATTGTTTGAATAAAAAACAAACAGGGAAATGTGCAAAAAAGCAAGGCTATATACCAACTTCCGATACATATAACAGGCAAAATTACATTCCCTTATACTTTTCTGTTTTTTTTAATACCTATTCGCATATATTTACAACAGAGAAGGTTGGGAAGTAGCGATAAAAAAAGTATTTTTGTCTGATAATTTTAATTTTTTTCAAGGATGGCAAAAGCTAAAACGATAAGCTGGAGGACTAAAATATTAATCGCATTTTGGGCATTATTTATATTGGGAATTATCTCCATATACACCATATTTTCATTAATTGTAAATGGAAAAATTGGTTATCTTCCACCTATCGAAGAGCTTCAGAATCCAAAAAACAAATTCGCATCCGAAATATATTCCAGTGACATGGAAGTATTGGGACGTTATTTTCAAAGCAAGGAAAACCGGGTTTATATTCCCTTTAAAGAATTATCGCCCAATCTTGTAGAAGCCCTTATTGCCACCGAGGATGTCCGTTACCGGGAACACTCGGGAATAGACAGTAAAGCTGTTTTGCGTGCGGTTTTTAAAACGGCAATATTACAGCAGAAAAATGCAGGAGGAGGCAGTACGATCTCCCAGCAATTATCCAAGCTACTCTACTCGCCTCAGGCTGAGAACATAGTAGAAAGAGCCCTGCAAAAGCCCATCGAATGGGTAATCGCGTCAAAATTAGAGAAATACTACACAAAGGATGAAATTATCTCCATGTATTTCAACAAGTTCGATTTTCTGAACAACGCCGTGGGAATCAAATCGGCGGCACAAGTATACTTCAATACAACACCCGACAAACTAAAAACAGAGCAAGCTGCTCTGCTGGTCGGTATGTGTAAAAACCCGGCCTATTTCAATCCTGTTAAAACCGTAAATTACGACCGTTGTAAAGGGCGCCGGGACGTTGTCCTGCAACAAATGGAGAAAGCCGGATACATCACTCAAGCCGAGTGCGACTCTTTACAAAACATAGAACTAAAGCTGAATTACCAGAAAGTAGACCATAAATTAGGGCTTGCACCTTATTTCAGGGAATATCTGCGCAAAGTAATGAGCGCGAACAAACCCGATCCGAAGAAATATCCGAAATGGATGCACCAAAAATATTATGAAGATTCACTTGCATGGGAAAAAGACCCTCTTTACGGATGGTGTAATAAAAACAAAAAGCAAGACGGCAGCAGTTATAATCTTTATACGGACGGGCTAAAAATCTACACTACCATAGACTCGCGCATGCAACAATATGCAGAAGAGTCTGTAAAAGAGTATTTAGGCGGTTACCTGCAAGATATTTTCTTTGCCGAAAAAAGAAATAAAAAGCGTATCGATAGAGCTCCGTTCTCGAATAATACGACAAAAGCACAGATCGACTCTATTATGTCCCGCGCCATGCGGTTGTCCGACCGGTACAGAGACCTCAAAAAGGCCGGCATCAGTGCTGACAGTATTAAAAAAGTGTTCAACACACCTACTCAAATGACTGTATTTTCATGGAAAGACGGAAGCAAAGATACGACTATGACTCCTATGGACTCGATCCGGTATTACAAACACTTCTTGCGGTCGGGACTTATGTCGATGGATCCTTTCAACGGACATGTGAAAGCATACGTGGGAGGTCCGGATTTTCACTATTTCCAATACGACATGGCTTTTGTCGGACGACGGCAAGTAGGTTCGACAATCAAACCGTTCCTATACACACTTGCAATGGAACGCGGCATGTCGCCTTGCGATGAAGTACCGAATATCCAACCGCAAATTCCGTTGCCTACCGGACAGATATGGAGACCGAGAAACGTACCGTACGGAGAAGCCGGGAAAGCTGAAGTTGGACAAATGATCACCTTGAAAAGAGCCCTGCAAACATCCAACAACTGGATATCGGCTTATCTTATCAACCTTCACAATCCGGAAGGATTGGTAAAACTGATCCATTCATTCGGCATAAAAAACTCGCTCGAAGCCGTACCTGCGCTTTCGTTGGGTATTGCCGATATTTCTGTCGGCGAAATGGTTTCAGCATACACTGCATTTGCAAATAAAGGAATCCAGACAGAACCACTGTTTGTCACCCGGATTGAAGATAACAACGGGAATGTCATTACAACATTTGTTCCCCGCATGAATGAAATATTCAGCGAAGAGACCTCCGAAAAGATGATCTCCATGCTTCAAGGGGTTATAAACGGGGGAACCGGATTACGCCTGCGTTCAAGCGCCTACTCTTATCATATCAAATGGGAAACTCCGGTTGCAGGAAAAACAGGAACGACACAAAACAACTCGGACGGATGGTTTGTCGGATTTACTCCGAACCTGATTACCGGAGTATGGGTCGGAGGTGAAGACCGGGATATTCACTTCGACAACCTGGCTAACGGACAAGGGTCTGCCACTGCCCTTCCGATCTTTGGAAAATATATGAATAAAATATATAATGATACTGAATTAGGATATTCGAGAACAGAACCATTCCAGGTAAAAGAAAAATACGAGTGTAAAAAACAGGAAAAAATAGATCCCGCTGCTATTGAGCTTATATTGTTTGATTAATAATACTATCTTCGCAATAGAATTTAAACGCCGTTTAAAATAAAACTCTGTTTATTAACAATAAAAAACGCACAGAGATAAAATTATGGACATCTTTAAAAGAATACGAAACAATCCGGGAGCTTTAGGGCAATGGAGTAAGCAAGGACAAGGCTACTTTATGTATCCTAAATTGGAAGGTGAGGTTGGACCTAGAATGAAATTCAGGGGAAGAGACGTTTTAAATTGGAGCATCAACAACTACTTTGGGATGGCGAGTAATCCCGAAGTAAAAAAAATAGACGTGGAAGCCGCTGCAAAATACGGTTTCTCTTTTCCAATGGGTTCAAGGCTAATGACCGGACAAACAGTATTACATGAAGAGTTAGAAAGCATCATTGCCGATTTTGTACAGAAAGAAGATGCATTCGTGCTCAACTCTTTCTATCAGGGAATGGTATCCATTATTGATTGTCTGTGCGGCAGAAACGACGTGATCGTATATGATTCGGACGTACACTCCAGCATACACGACGGCATTCGCCTTCACTTGAACAAACGGTATTTCTATCAACAAAATAAAATTGAGAATATTGAAATCCAACTCCAGAAAGCATGCGAGTATGCCAAAGAACATGATGGCGGCGTGTTGCTTATTACGGAAGGAGTCGTTGGCTTGACCGGAGAGTTGGCTCCATTAGACAAAATTGTAGCATTAAAAGAAAAATACGAGTTCAGGTTGGTAGTAGAGGATGCCCATGGATTTGGAACTATGGGACCTAACGGAATCGGTGCTGCCGATCATTTCGGAGTGCAGGACAAAGTTGATTTGCATGTCGGTACATTTGGTAAAGTACTTGGATTAACCGGAGGTTTTGTAGCCGGAAAAGAAGACATTATCAATTACCTGCGGTACAATATGCGTTCCCAAACATTCTCCGAATCACTACCCGCAGCCATAGTAGCAAGCGCTATAAAAAGGATGGAAATAATAAAAGAAAATCCGGGATTCAAAAAGAAATTGTGGGACATCGTAACCCCATTACAGAAAGGATTGCGAAAAGCCGGATTGGATATCGGTAACACAGAATCTCCGATTACTCCCGTATATGTATCCATCAGCAATATGCCGGAGGCTGTCCACATGCTTGTCGATCTGCGCGAAAGCTATAATATTTTTTGCGTATCCATTATATTCCCATATATACAACAAGGAAAAGTAATGCTTCGCCTGATTCCGACAATGACTCATACGCTGGAAGATGTAGAATATACCATTACGGCAATAAAAAATATTACGGAAAATATTAAAGCCGGGAAATACCGCGACAGTAAACCTATCAGAACAAACCCCGAAGAAGATAATGCAGAAGAACGATGATCTAAAATTTATGCGAAGTGCAATCTCTCTTTCTGCCCGAAGCGTAGACAACGGAGGGGGCCCTTTCGGTGCGGTAATCGTAAAAGATGGGAAAATTATCGCATCCGCATCCAATCAAGTAACACTAAACAATGATCCAACTGCTCACGCCGAAATACAGGCAATCCGTAAAGCATGTAAAAAACTGAAAACCTTCGACCTCAACGGTTGCGTCTTATATACCTCCTGCGAACCTTGTCCTATGTGCCTGTCGGCAATATATTGGGCGAGGATAAACCAATACTATTTTGCTAACAATAAAGACGATGCGCGCAAAATAGGTTTTGACGATGCTTTTATCTATTCAGAACTGGATAAGCCTTCCGAAAAGCGTTCTATCCAGCAAAAACAGATACTGAGAGAAGAGGCATTGACTGTCTTCAACAAATGGGAGAATAAAGACGATAAGATCGAATATTAATTGGGATTGCAGCCCAGCTTCTAAAAAACATATCACCTATCCAAAAAGGGCATAAAAAAGAATCAAATGCCTATCAGCAAAAACACCCCTACTTTTCAGACTGTTATTTGATAGGATTTCTCATTCTACTTTCGTTCCATTCGGATGACAGGTATTTACGGTTTGCCATGTAGGAGTAGACGCGGCAGCAAAGCAACAACTTTTATAGAGATATTCGGGGAATAAATAACAAGCAGATAATAATCTTGTTACAAACTATCATTTCCTGAAAACTCCCCCGATTTTGTACATAAATCATGGAAAAATCGGGAGAATTTTGCCGTAAAAAGTACCTCCAACTATACATTCTAAGATTCCTCACTACGTTCGGAATGACACTTGGTGGTTATATAAAGAAACGCAGGAGGGGGAAGCGGCGGCTTTGCCGCTTCCCCCTTCTATATCCCAACCTTTAGATGCCAGTCATTCCGAACGCAACAAAGTGGAGTGAGGAATCCCTCTAGATATTACTATCAAAAACAAAAAATATATTTTTCCGCATTTACTGAATTTCCC
>JAVBMA010000026.1:0-5654 GCA_031553005.1 Paludibacteraceae bacterium
CTGTAAAGGGTTCGCGGAACTTCCTTTATGTCTCTTACCCTAAAAGAATTTGCTAGATTCACATGTAAAGACATAAATATTATTCGCAAATAACGATTTCAACTATATGAAACCATTACCTTCGCCACAAATATACATAAATTAAAAATGATTTACCTTTCACTTTTAAATTCTCACCTTTCAACTTCAGTAGTTTATCCTAAAATGAGGTCGTAAATCGATTAATATTTTGTATTTTATATATATTTGCAAGCGTGAAACGGATAATATAGAATATTTTCTAAAAAAATGTGAAAAGTTATGGTTTCAAGTTATTAGTATGTATATTTGTGGCGAAGGAAATGGTTTCATATAGTTGAAATCGTTATTTGCGAATAATATTTATGTCTTTACATGTGAATCTAGCAAATTCTTTTAGGGTAAGAGACATAAAGGAAGTTCCGCGAACCCTTTACAGCGATATACATTTATATGACTGTATTATTTATACAGATTATTATGTTTATATAGTAAAGGGGCGTGGGGCTGACTTTATTTTACCCTAGGCTTGCTAGAGCCCACATGAGATAGAGTTCAGTACCTGCGTCCCTCTTTTTTTGCAAAAAGTACCTTAAAATATCTATCTGGACAATCTTAAAATACTTCGCATTCAAGCCTGTTGATCATCTTTTTAAATTGCTAACAAACATTCCTAAGTCTATTGTTGCTTTCACAGAGTTATTCATTAGAACAGCGGAAACACGTTGCAGGCTTATTGAAATTAATCACCACAAAATATCTTTTTATGTATAGGTTAAAAACCGAAGAGTACAAAGCATTATTGGAGTCTTATAAAATGTGTTTGCAAATGTACTTCCCAGATCTAAAAATTCAATGTTTTGAAACAGAGTTTGTAATTAATGAATGTGTTTTGCAATATATTGACATTGCAGGTGTCATTGCCACCGATGTCTATTTAATTATTAAAATGAAAAATTGCATTCATATTCACTTACCCATTAAAGAAGGGGCCCATTATTATACACAATCATTTCCGGGAAATGATAAACAATCGTTGTTTACATTATGGGGAGATGATATAAAAAGCTGATAAATAGCTGTTTTTTTCTAAATAATCCCTGTGGTTTTGAAAATCAGGCAAATGATGTATTGCAATTAAAATAGTGGAAATATTCAATCTAACACAGATTAATATCCTTATATCCATTTTTTGCGATAACTTTGTAATCAATAAATTATATTATAGATGATTACAATAGGAAAATTAAATACCCTTAAAATAATTAAGGAAACCGATAAGGAAATAATTTTGGACGGACAGGAAGAGGGAGAACTGCTTTTGCCTAAAAGAGACATTCCGTTGGATGCTATAACAGGCGATGAAATAGAAGTTTTTATTTATCGGAATGCCCAGCGGAAAGCTGTTGCAACAGGAGTTCATCCATATATTATGGCCGGCGAATTCGATTTTTTAACGGTAGAAGAAGTCTCGGAGGCGGGGGCATTACTTGATTGGGGCCTTTCGCGCGGTTTGTTTCTTCCGGCACGGGAACAAAAAATGCGCGTACGTGTTGATAATACCTATCTTGTTTATGTTTACTATGATCTTAATTCCCGCCAGATAATAGCAACTGCACGCATAGAACGTTTTCTTGGAAATACAAAACCGGAATATAAGATGAATCAGGAAGTCGACCTGTTGGTTGTAAAAGAGACTGAAATCGGCTATCGTGTTATTGTTGACAATGCGCATTGGGGTATTATCTACCGGAGCGAAACATTTCAACCGGTCGATTGTGGTTTGCGTATAAAAGGATATGTGAAACAAGTACGCGAAGACGGAAAAGTAGATGTTTCTCTCCAAAAGCAAGGGTATAAAGTCGTCGATGATTTAGGAGAAAACATTCTTCAAAAACTCCATGAAAACGGAGGTTTTCTGCCTGTGAATGATAAAACAAGCTCGGAAGAGATAAATGATTTATTCGGTTGTAGCAAAAAGAGCTTTAAAAAAGCAATAGGTACTCTTTACCGTTTTCATAAGATACTTATTACGGATGAGGGTGTAAAATTGGCGTGAAATCTTCGAATGTGAAATTTTCTGCCCAAAAAGATTTTGCACATAGATACCACTGATCTTACAGATTTTATTTTGCTGAAAATTAATTATGATTATAAGGAGGCGGCTTTGTCGCCTTCCTCCACTCTATATCCTTACATATTGCACTGTCTCCAATTAGGGAGAAATCTCTCAAGAAACAATCTTTAGTAGTATTATTGCGGATAATTATAAAATTAATACATCATAGAAATCAATTTTTTGTTTCTATGGAAATCTGTAAGATAAGTGTCATTTATTTGTTTTTCAAATAATTACTTGTATTTATTATATTGAAAGTCATTCCTGACGAAATGAGTAATCTGCTTATTTGTCTGTTATTCGCAGTTAATTTGATATGAGGTAAAAATTATATTTTTTTGCTTTTTCCCTTTGATATGTTATGCTTTTTTAGTAAATTGCCGTGTTTTTTATTCGGTCTGTTTAGTGTATTTTTATTTATGTCTAATCCATTGAAATAAAGAGACTCTCACTTTTTTAGAGAGATAGTCGGGTGTTTTTTAACTAAGCAGTCTTAGATATAGTCCATGAAATTTGCGGCGATTATTCAAAAATATAAAATTGAATGATGTCTGTTTTTTGTCATTGGTATGATTATTGTGCTCCTTTTTGAAATTCTTTTCATTTTGAAAGGAGCTTAAGGAATAAAACATAAATATTATCAGTAGTTTAAGGAAATTTTATTGCAAAAAAAATAAGAATTGAATTTATACTTTTATATGGATATTGTGTATTAATTCCCCGATTTCGCTTTAAATAATAGGGTTCATATATTAAAGATTTATATTATGAAGAAACGTTTTTACATTTCGTTAATTTTGGGATTAGGAACAATTATGAGTGCTTTTTCCCAAAGTATGACAATTTCCGGAGGTAGTGACCACGGGGTTGTTATTTGTGCCGAGGGCTATTTATATGCCTGGGGAAATAATAAAAATGGCCAGTTGGGACTAGCTTCCCCTTATAATTCACAAGCTACAGTATGGCAGCCGAGGGCAGTGGATAATCCTAATGGATTAACGTTCTCTCAGGTTACTGCCGGATCAGGGTCGCATAATGTGGCGCTGGGATGTAACGGTGTCGTGTATGCATGGGGAGCAAACGAAGTTACACAATGTGGACAACCCGCTTCGGCAGCAGTTACAACCCCTATGCCGGTACTTAAAGGAGAGGCACCCGGATACAATCTGGATGGTACTCCCGGTGGAGCTTATCTGGGAGGTGTAAAATATGTTGCCGCTTCAACAGCCGCTTCATTTGCAATTTTGAATGATGGAAGAGTTGTTGCTTGGGGTGGAAATGGAGATGGAGGTGGTTGGACTGCTGCTTCAACAATGACTCCTAAATATATAAGAAGAACAAATGCTACTACCGGACCAATTCTGGAAAATATAGTTCATGTGGCAGGAGGTGATAATAATGCCATGTTTCTGGTTGATGCAGACGGAGATGGCTTAGGAGAACTTTACTCCATCGGAAACTGGAATGGCCGTGGTGGTGATGCTGGTACAAGTGCATATACTGCTGAACCTGTTATAAACGGAGAAACTAATACAGCTTTGGTTAATATCAGGATGGCAGCGATTATGGACGTTGGCGGATTTGCTGTAGATGGAGTAACCGGTTATGTATATGGCTGGGGAAATGGAGGCTGGGGATGTAGCAATGGCCTTCCTAATAATAACACAACGACTAAGGCATTCAGAATCCCTTCGGGACAATATAAAACAGTATCTGGTGAAGAGTATCTGACCGATGTTATTGAGGTTATCGGAGGAAATGGGTATGGTGCAGCTATTACAAAAGAGGGATATTTGCTTTATTGGGGAAATAATACTCCGGCTGCTGGTAATGGAGGAGTACTTCCTAACGGGAATACTGCTACTAGTACTTGTGCTTCGGGACCACAGTTTGCCGTATATTGTAATACCGCCGGAGTGGGAACTGCTGTCACAGATGCCAATCCTTTGGCAAATACTTTTTTAGTTAAAGATGCAGTAAAGATATCCAGAGGAGACCTTTTTGCATTTATGATTAATAGTGAAAATAAATATTATGTTTGGGGATCAAATTCAGAACCGGGAGGTTCTCCGAGCTATGTCGGAACGTTAGGATTAGGTAGTACTACTATTAACTGGAAAAACTGTTTGACAGAATTAGCTATTCCTTGTACGAAACAAGACCAATGCCCTGAAGCTTATATGGTTGGTCCTTTATATAAATGTCCGGAAAGTTCTATTAAATTATTTTCCGGTTTTACTACTCCGACAGGAAATGATATAAACGGAAACCCGTTCAGTGACCGCTATTATTTCCGGTGGTACAAAAACGGAGTGCTTTTGAATACAACTACAAAAAACGATGCTCGGGCTACTCGAAGAGCGGATATATATAATAATACAGAAATTTCAGTTTCGGATGCAGCTATTTATAAAGTGGAGATTGAGTACATTGATAACAATGTGCCTTGTGCGGCTTGTAAAGTAGTAGAAGCGCAGATAGAAGTAATAAATAAGGAGATGCCTATAGATACACTGATTACAACGTCATGTGTGGCTGATCCGTTAGTGCCTAAAGCTGCCGAGCAAATCTGTTTTGAATTTAAATCGCATTATTCAACAGCTGCCACTCTGATTCCAAGTGTATTTGAAGTGTATAAAGACCAGACAGGAGGAACTACTCCTATTATGACAGTCAATGTCGGAACAGGAGCTACGGCAAAAGGTACGTTTTGTGTTGCCGGAAATCAGGTAGGAGTGGTTGATAATGCTCCTGAGGATACATTGTATACTATTTGGATTGAAGATAAGACGAAAGAGACAGGTACATTATTAAAAGGTCAAGTACCTACTAATGGTGACAGTGACCAGAATTATCGAATTTTGCTTGAATGCTGGAAAAATGTAATGCTTGAATCAGTTGATATTTATCTTAAATCATATTATGGAGACATAACTACGACTGTTACTCCTGTCCTTTATTCTGTAACTAAGAATACAAACGGACAGTATGTAGCCGATGCAGTAGTTTGGACAGGTACTACTCAGTCGTTTACTTATGATCATACCTCAGCTACAGGTACAAAGCTTACTATATCTCTGAGCAATTATATTCTAACAGCAAATGCAGCGCGTGGCTCTCGATATTTTTTAGGATTCAAGTTTGGAGGAAGTACGAATTTTCAACTCTATTCTTCAACTACTACCAATCAAACAAATTCCCCACTCTTTGTTACTTCATATCTAGATGACCTTGATGGAGCTACATTGCTTGCTATAGGCGCTATTTCAAATCAAGGTGAGGGCAATCCTTCAAATAAATATATTGCAAGCAATATTATTTTCAACAGCCTTTCTGCTTACGATTGTGGACGCATGAAGTTATCTTCACGTTACTGGTGTCCCCCCTGTAAGAGTCCAGATGCCTCTGTAAACGGGAAGAAAGTAGAGATTATCCCGAGCCAGTCAGCAGTAGGAGATACGGTAAGATTATGCAAAGAATCCCCTTCATTAGAATTGAAAACAAATAATCTTACCCT
>JAVBMA010000010.1:0-180886 GCA_031553005.1 Paludibacteraceae bacterium
AACGGACACACTCGAAACAGCCTTGCTGTCTTTTCCACAAGTAGTTGTCTATAACATGTCCGGAGGAAACTTATTTCATCGTTTTTTGGAATTATTCATTAAAGTCCCTTATGTTTCTTTGGTAAATTTAATTTCAGAGAAAGAACTGGTAAAAGAATTAATTATAGAAGATTTTACCGTAGAAAATGTAAAATCCGAGATTCGGAATCTATTAAATAGTGAATACCGAAAAAAAATGATAGCAGGATATCAGGAACTAATTGATTCTTTGGGAAAAGAACCTGTTTCGGAAAAAACTGCAAAATTGATTTATACAGATTTAAAAAATCGCTCTTAAACATAAGTATTAAGTAACTTTTATCGTATAGCTTTTTTTGTCAAATAAAAAGCTACACTTGTTTTATATCCTAAATTTCAAGATTCACTTCCTGAATCTCCACCAAATTCCGTATATTTGCATTTCTAAAAAAAGAAAATATGATTACTGCTTCTGATATTGTCGTTCAGTTTGGAAAACGAATTTTATTTCAAGATGTAAACCTGAAGTTTACAAACGGAAATTGTTATGGAATTATAGGTGCAAACGGTGCCGGGAAATCTACTTTCCTAAAAGTTATAAGTGGGGATTTGGCCCCAACGAAGGGTAGTATTACGATTGCTCCGGGAGAACGTTTATCCGTATTAAAACAAGATCACTTCGAATTTGACGAATGTACTGTCATAGAAACCGTATTGCGCGGACATGAGCCTTTATGGAATGTTATGCAGGAAAAAGAGGTTTTATATGCAAAAACCGAATTTTCTGACGCCGACGGTATCCGGGCTTCCGAGTTGGAAGAAAAATTTGCAGAGATGGACGGCTGGAATGCCGAAAGCGATGCAGCCATGCTGTTAAGCGGTTTGGGAATAAAAGAAGATCTTCATTATAAGCTAATGAAAGAATTGAGCGGAAAAGAGAAAGTTCGCGTTCTCTTGGCACAGGCTCTTTTCGGAAAACCGGACAACTTGCTGCTGGACGAGCCTACCAATGACTTGGACTTGGAAACAGTGATGTGGCTCGAAAATTATCTCTCCAATTATGAAAATACAGTTCTTGTAGTTTCACACGACCGTCACTTTCTTGATGCTGTTTCAACTCACACCGTGGATATTGATTATGGAAAGATATCTTTATTCGCAGGAAACTATAGTTTTTGGTACGAATCTAGCCAGTTAGCCCTTCGTCAGCAACAACAACAAAATAAGAAAGCTGAAGAGAAGAAAAAAGAGCTTATGGAATTTATTGCCCGCTTTAGTGCAAACGTGGCAAAGTCCAAGCAGACAACCAGCAGGAAAAAGATGCTGGAAAAGCTCAATATTGAAGAAATTCAACCATCTACAAGAAAATATCCGGGAATTATTTTTACTCCGGAAAGAGAACCTGGAAACCGTGTTTTGGAAGTAAAAGGATTGACTAAAAGTGTTGATGGTACTATGCTTTTTAAAGATGTAAATTTCAATATAGAAAAAGAGGATAAAGTTGTTTTTATCTCCAAAGATCCTCGTGCGATGACCGCCTTTTTCGAAATTATCAATGATAATGAAAAAGCCGATCAGGGTACATTTGAATGGGGAGTAACTATAACCTCAGCCTATCTTCCTTTGGATAATTCTACATTCTTCAATACGGATTTGAATTTGGTAGAATGGCTTGGGCAATTCTCATCAGACACGAGCGAATCTTTCGTTCGCGGATATCTTGGGCGAATGCTCTTTTCGGGAGAAGAGATTTATAAAAAAGCAAGTGTCCTTTCAGGTGGAGAAAAAATGCGTTGCATGATTTCGCGTATGATGCTCAAAAATGCGAATGTATTGGTACTTGATTCTCCAACCAACCATTTGGATCTGGAATCCATTCAAGCATTCAATAATACATTAAAAGTATTCAAAGGAAATATATTAATGTCTTCTCATGACCATGAGTTTATTCAAACCGTATGTAACCGTGTTATCGAATTGACCCCGAAAGGAATCATTGACAAACGAATGGATTATGACGATTATATAACAGATGAAAGCATTAAGGCTTTACGCGAAAAAATGTATAAATAAAAACTTATTTTCTAATTTGCTATAATGATACTATTGTCAAAAAATAAGTTACCACTTTTGAGTTCCTCCTTTTATGGAAGGTTTACAGGAATATTTTTTATCATTCTTTTATTTTCCCTCTTTTCTTGCACAAAGAAAAATCGGTTTTCAAATGTTGATTTAAGTAATAGTCCTGTTTCTCAGGTACAGATACAACGGTTTGACAAAGATTTTTTCTGTGTCGATACAAATAATGTAGCTTCTTCTTTAGTTGTTTTACGAGAAAAGTACGGTAGTTTTTTAGACCTGTATATCAAACAAATAATCGGAAATCCGTTGTCAAATGAAGAGGAAGTTGTCCATCAGTTTCTGACTCATCCGGTTTACCGGGAGTTCTATTCCGATTGCGAGAAGAAATATACCAATATGTCTGATTTAGAGGCAGAATTTACAACTGCTTTTAAATATATAAAGTACTATTTCCCCGGTATTTTCATTCCTAATGTATATTCGCATGTTTCCGGATTTGGAGACGTTATTGTGGTTGATGAAGGGTTGATCTCTGTTTCTCTGGATTATTATTTGGGAGCCGATTATAAGAATTATGAATATGTGGAGGGCATATACAGTTACATGACTCCCAACTTTCGTCGCGAAAAGATTGTACCGGATGCTATTTTCTGGTGGCTTACGACAGAATTTCCGGATCATATTGATGTTGCAAGATTATTGGATAATATGATCTATTATGGCAAGATTATGTATTTGACCGAAGTGGTTTTGCCAAATGAAAAGGAAGAAAATCTAATGGGATATACGCGCCAACAATGGAACTGGTGTAAAGCAAACGAAAGTAAAATGTGGAATTACATCATAGAAAACAAACACATGTTTTCTACGGAAATATTGCTTACAGCGAAATACATTAATCCGGCCCCTTTCACTTCTTTCTTTCCGGACGAATCTCCCGGAAGAACAGGAATATGGATAGGTTGGCAGATTGTAAGGTCTTACATGGATAAAAATAAGGATGTTACATTGCCGGAGTTGATGAACAACTTTAACGCACAGGATATTCTGGAAAAATCGGGTTACAGACCATAATATACTATAAAAAAATTAAATTCAAAGCTCCTTTATAAGGGGCTTTTGTTTTTCAGAATATCCCAATCCGGTTTAATTGATTATTACCTTCTGCCTATTTCTATCGTATGAAAAGTCATTAATTTCATACAAACAAATCCCATCAATTCATATTTTTTTGTTAAAACAAATTGTAGGTTAAGGTTGTTATAAAGCAAGAAATATAATAACCGAAACATTTTTTATTATGAAAAAGGGAACCATCTTATCAAAATTACTGTTTGTCTTTATCATTTCCATTATTACATCTTGTACCAGTACAGAGGTTATCTCTTCGTGGAGTATTAGTAATCCGCCTACTAATGCAATGAAAAAAATCTTAGTAGTCGGTGTTATGGCTAACCGTGAGACAAAAGACCAAATAGAACAAGCAATGACTGGGGCACTAAATAAAGAAGGAGTAATAGCAAATACATCCATGAACGTTTTTGGACCGAAAAGGTTTAGGGATATGCAGGAAAGCGAAATTACAAGTACATTGAAGGGATCGGACTATACTGCTATTATGATTGTATCTCTTGTCAATAAAGAAAAACAAGTACAGTATGTGCCGGGAACTTATTATGCATATCCTTATGCCGATTATTCTCTCTACTACAGAAGATATTGGTATGTATACGATCAGATGTATACGCCCGGCTATTATGAGTCTACTACAAACTGGGTGCTTGAGGCCGATATTTACACTATCAATGGGGATGAATTGATTTATTCAACGCAAACCAGAAGTTACGATCCTGAAAATGCAAAAGATTTAGCGGTAAGTTTTGCCAATTCTATTGTCAATGAATTAAAGACAAAAAAAATGATTCCTTAAGGGGATAACTCCGGACAACTAATTGATTATCATTTATATTTTTACTTTCTTTAAATAGACCGATCACTTTATAATGAATTGATCGGTCTATTTTTTTAGAAAAGATCAATAAATTCTCATACGTTTATCTGCTGATTATTAACCAATTGAAATTTTCTTCAAAAAAACATTCTTACAAATAAAAAAACAGGAGAAAACTTTTGCAAAATTCAGAAATAGCCGTATATTTGCAACGCTTTTGAAGGGAACAAAAAGGGCTCATAGCTCAGCTGGTTCAGAGCACCTGCCTTACAAGCAGGGGGTCATAGGTTCGAATCCTATTGGGCCCACAACTTTCAAAATCCAATCAAAAGCAAACGGGCGTTTAGCTCAGCTGGTTCAGAGCATCTGCCTTACAAGCAGAGGGTCGGCGGTTCGAATCCGTCAACGCCCACTTGGAAATCAAAGACTTACAAGAAATTGTAAGTCTTTTTTCTTTTATACGGATACACAATTTGCACACAACTTTCATGTAATTATACATATCCATAAGTGATATTATCCGTTTTATCGCTCGGTCTGCAATCTCTTTTGCTATATTTATTATTTCCTAAAAGCACGAAAATTATTATTTTTCATAATCCATCATATAATCATTTAATTCCGTAAATGCCAATGAATAGAGTTTCTTACGCTCTTCCATATCGTAAGGAATAATAATGTTATCGCCAATATATTTTTCAAATAGTTGATTGAGAATTTCTCCTCCTTTTTCTGTATCTATATTTATATTGCTCGTTTCGTGAATAGATTTTATATTAGACAAGAATTTTGTATTTGTAAATTTTTCAATCCATTCCTTTGTTAAATAAATTGGCTCATCTTGCATCGGAAATATATCATTAAAAAGAACAAATGAGTCATTTTGCAGTATAATATTATTATCTCGTTTACAAAAGTAAAAGTCTTCCTTATTCTCTAAGGTTAATCCTCCAACTGCGAAGAGCATTTGATCTATTGCACTTTGGTCTTGCAATAAATATGATATAAGGCATTTTTCTGAAAGATATAAAGTTGGTGTAATTCGACTATTTTTCCAAATTTTAACGAATCTATAGTTAAATACTGCTTTATTTATAAAAAAATCAATACCTAATGTATAGCCATTTGTAGTATACCAAATATGTGCATTTTCTCCTGAATCGAATTTTATTGTTGACTCAGTATACTCCTTAGAAACAGGAAGTGTCAATATATGTGCAATCACGTCTTTTGCTATACTATCAATCAATTCTATTTCAAAAGGGAGTTTTTGGGTCCAATCAATATCACTTCTATCTAACTTTAATTGCACTTCCCCTTTAGGGTCATAAATCATTAATGACGGCATATTGCGGATAATAGATGAACATAAAAAACCAAGTTTGTTATAGCCAGTCTCTATTGTTAGCAATATCCCATTGTGTGCAGAAAAATTTAAATGATTATTATAAAACCATTTAAATTTTCCAAATTGTTTTATATCTATTTCTTTTACTATAACATTTTCGTATATTAATAGATATTGTTCTATTTTTTTTTTATCAACAAAATAATTCACTATCGGAATATTATCAACATACCAACCGTTCCATCTTATACAATGATTGGTTTCAATGCCTTTTTCTCCCGTTTCAATAAGTTTGTTATAGATAGATTGATTGATTAGAATAGATATTTCCGTTCCTATATTACCTCCTAATTCTTTCTTTATATCTATATGAGGGTCATCAATTTTCATGCTGAAATGATATGAATACTTATCTTTATAACTTTTTGTGCAAACGGTTATTTCATTTCCTAATATAAAGGTTGCTAAAATTCCAATACCGAATCTTCCGCTCCTATTAACTATATTACCATCCTTTGATAAAAAAAATTTCTTATAATCACTACTATCTCTAAAAGATGAGCCAATATTCAAATAATAATTAATGATTTCTTCTTCGTTCATACCTTTGCCATTATCCACTATTTTAAAAAGATATTTGTCCTCGCCAATTTTATCTATTGTAACCTCAACTTTTGCTTGTTCTTCGTAATGAATATTTCCTTTGTCTTGTTCTATTTTTATTCGCTCTTTGCAAGCGTCTGTCGCATTTTGTACTAATTCTCGGACTCCATATGTAGGATTGTTCCCATATAAAGGGGCAACCAATAATTTTGACAATTCATTATTTACCTGAAATGATATTTTTTGTGGAACATAATCTACTTCAAGTCCAAGTTCGTCAAGATTAGAATCTACCCTCCGAAATTTAATTTTTGGTTTGTCATTTGGATTGAAACCATAAATTTCACCCAAAATAGCCCATGATAAATCAAGTTCATGCTGTATATCTTTTATGAGAGTTTGTATCTTCACATACATTTGGGCGTTTACGGGCTTATCACTTTCAATATAAATTAATTCAGGCTCTATATCAAAATTTAAATTTTGGATGGCAAGGTGCGTTTCATGCTCTTTTAAAGAAATAGGACTATTGAATGTTTTTAATTTTAATAATACGGAATTAGTGCGTTTTATGTCTATTTGTAAATAATCTGCTATTCGCAACAACACCATTAAATATACAATATTTATATTTTCAGGATTTTTCCAAGCCTTACCCGAACCAATTGTCTTCAAATATTCAAAAGTTTCGCGAATATTCATGCCATGACTTCGTGCAACTACACCTACATATTTTTTGTATTGCTCTTTTATGTTTCCTATAGATTGTATGCCATTTTCTCCTATAAATCCTTTCAATGCTATTTCATGTGCTAATCTAGCATGGTACTTTCTTAAAAATTCGCCAATTAGCTTTTTATTTGTTCCTGTTAGTTTGTCTTTATCGGACAGATTAGGTTCATCAATTATTATTTCTTTTGCATTACCAAAAACATCCTCTAATTTTTTACTACTCCAATGCCGCACTTCCAACAAATAATCCAGCCATAAATCTTGCCAAGTTTTTTTATCTAAGATATCTATTCTTACATCATCATATTTTCCTTCAATCATTGCTTTGAAAGTAGAAAACTCTGTGTGCATACCAATATCGTGCAACACAACGGCAAGAATAAGTATTGCAACTTCATTTGGTTGTATATACTCAAATGATTTATCTGGGATTAAAAACTCTGCTGCTTTTAAAACCATTTCGATATGTTTAATACCATGTTCTGTATATTCTTCAAAAAAGAATAATTTATTATCTTCAAGTATTCTCCCAAAAGAATTATCATTAACAACATCTAAAACTATGCCATGCAATGATTGGTCTTTCTGTAATATTTTCTCAAATTTAGGTGGAATATTCATTTTTTAATTATAAGAATTGTACATTACAAAACTATAACCTTTTTGCGAGTTTTTGCCCGAAAAAACTCGCAAAAAGAATATTTCTTAATTGTCTTCAAATAGATTGAAGGTATAAATAATTGTATTATAAAGTACATATCCCAATAAGCATCCTTTAAAAAGCAATATAAATTATTCTAAAGTATTATTAATGAGAAATTTTCTTGTTATTACTAAATTTTACTATTCCGGAGTTATAAAAACAAAAGACATCCTATTTCCATAGAATGCCTTCTTTAATATAAAAGATTATTAAAATTATCTTATTCTTTTCTCTCTTGTCCCATCATTATACAGAACAATATATATAATCCGTTTGCAGATGCTTTCTGTAACTTTTGCCCCATAATGTTATAGTAGGCAAAAACGGTTTTTTCTTTGCTTGAAGAAACTGTGTTTATTGCCGCAGATATCACTAACATTGATTTTCACAACAATTTACATATATTGAAATTTTAATATTTTCCCTTTACCGAAACTTATACGTGAAAAAGCTCTTCAATAAATTTTTGTTTTATATTGTTATAAATATATTCAAAAGTATCTTTTTTTGAAACAACGGTTATTGGAACGTCAGCACATTCAGAAGTATTAAAAAGCTTTCCAAATGTTGTATTATATGTTGCTAAGCCATCTTTGATCTCCATACTACGCCTCCTATGCCCTTCTATTATATTTAATGGTTCAGCAAGTATTATTTTTCTTTCGTGTACATGCTCCATGTTTTTTATTGCATCATAAGCAGAGTTAGACCCTAAAGCATAATATGGACTAATTTCAATTCCAAATGGAACGATGAGAGACGAATAATTTCTATAATGTAAATATTTACCTTTTTCTTCATTGTCCACACTTCCCCAACCTGAAAGTTCTCCAATACAGAACTTTTCTAAGTCTTTCAGCCTATATTTTTTAGCAACTCTATATGCTTCTGCCATAACATTGGACAGTAAGTTTCTATTATCAGTTACTTGAGATAATAATGATGCAATTTCATCAGTCAGGTTATTAATTTCCGTGATAGCAGGTAAACTATCTAACCATTTATCAATTAAAATTATTTCTTTTCCAATAGCCTCTGCATTTGATGAACCTCTACGAAAATAAATTTTACCAACTTCAAGTCCCTTCATTTTAACCACTGGAGTTATTGGTTCAGAGTATTTTGTTATGGGTATTTCAAAAATGCCAAAAAGCTTATTTTCATATTTAATCGTATAATAGAGAAAGGTTGGTTTGGGATTGACTTTATCTTTTACTTTTTCTTGAAAAATTGCATCGTCAATATCTATATCAATCCCCATCAATTCTTTTTCTCCATTTTCATTAGAAATACCTAAAATAATATATGCGGTTTCGGTTCGTATGGTATTAGAAAAACTTATAATGTCTTTTATGAATTCAGCTGTTTTAATATCCGCATTATCATTGATAATCTTATATTGCCCTCTCTTAAAATCAAGCGTCGTTGATTCTGGTCTATCTATTAATTCCAGAAATTTATCTATTGAAACCATATAAATTCATAATATTCAGTTACCCTATTTGCTCCATCTCCTTCCCACAAATCTCCTTTATCGACTCGAAAAGCCATCCCAGTTAAGCCTTGAAATTTTCTCAATTAGATTTTTTCTGTTTACTAATTTTCTTTATTTCTTCTTGGGACATTTGTAAAATATTGGCAATTTGCTCAATCGTTAGATGATTTTCTAATAAATTATGAACAGCACTTTTAATGGAATCCTCTTGTTTCTTAAGTCTTTCTTTAAAATTCTTTTCTAATTCAATCCTAATATTCTTTTCTTCACTCTTAATTTTTTCAATCAATTTATAAGTGGGAACAAATTGGGTACTCTTTTCCAGTTCGTCCATTATCCCGGTGTCATTAAAACTAAGAAAATTTGTAGGAGTGATGATTAAATGGTCTTCAAGTTTGATTTCAATTATTTTTCCAACCTGTATCAGGCGGTCGGTTACTTCCATATCCGGTGCCGAAGGTTTCAGGTTGCCGCTTGGGTGGTTGTGCACGGCTACAACACGGGTTGCACCTTTGAGGATAGCTACACGGAACACATTCATCGGTTCGACCAATGTAGCTCTGACACTTCCCATACTGATAAGTTCGATGTACAGGATAACGCCTGCTACATTCATGCCCACAATCCAAAAATGTTCTTTCTCACGGTCAATTTTGTTTTCACGCAACAGAATGCGTTGCATGATTTCATATAAATCCTCGGAACTATCGATTTTAATCTTGTCTTTCTCGTTTATCTTGACATTCATATGCGAAGTGTATTTTTACAAAAATAATGATTATTGAAAATAATTTAAGTTTTTTGTTCTTCTTACGGTAAATTTCTTATGATTTCTTCATATAAATCAGTTTTCTCAAAGTGGTAAAGATAATAAAACGCAGTTATTTTTTGATATATATTATTTCATATTTTTAATCCTTTATCCTTTTGAGGATTTGAAGGGCGAATCGTACTTTTAAATTCCTGATATTTCTGCCTAAACCAATCCAAGATATTCATTCCGTTCAAACTCAGCCGCAGTTTATCAGGATTATCTGGCTCTTTATCTATTTTCAGTCTGACATTTTCAGCTGTAAATTTCTGATTGTGTTCAGGAGAAAAGAACGAAGCGGATTTACCCACAAGGCTTTTGCCTTCAAATAGCATTTTGACACCTTCAACGGCAATACCTATTTTCCGGCAAAGGGTTGCAATCCGCAATTGCTCTTTAGTTATCGGGAAGAGTTCGTGTATCAGGTTAAGCTCTTCTTGTGCTTTGTATGGCTCATAATCGTGCTTGGCTTTTTGAAGTTTGGTTTCAATGGCAGATAGTTCCTGTTCTTTGTTTCGTAAATGCTCGTGCATTGTCAGGAATTTGTCTTGTGCCTCGTTTTTACTGTCGTACATGTCGCGCACTTTCTCATAAACTTCCTCTTTTTGCTCCTGCAATATTTCAATATTTTCTTTCAATGATTGGTTTTGGGTAAATAACTCCCTGTAAAATTGTTGGGTAGTAATATGGCGGGCTTCCGAACCGTCAACGCCACGCTGTAATCCGTATTTATTCATTGTTGCGGCATAGCTGTCCTGATAATGTTTCAATTTATCCCTTGCCATAAGGTCGTCGGCACACAAGCGGGCGGTATTGGGATTTTTCTTTTTGTATTTCTTCTTGCCCTCCCCCACCTTCGTGGCTTTCGCTTTTCTTCTTTCTCCTGTGACAATGGGAACGACCGTTGCATGGATATGCGGTGTTTTTTCGTCCATGTGCAAAACTGCGGATACAAGGTTGTCCGCACCGAATGTTTTCCGCAACCAATCAATATTATCATAGCACCAGTCGTTGAGTTGCCCGCTTTCTTCAATGTGTTTCATTTCTTCGGGACTGCCCGAAAGCATAATGCGGATGGCCCGGACTTGGTTATGGCTGATTTTGCGGGTAATATTTGCCTTTTCTATGCGGTGTTGGATGGCTTCGGTGCGGTTGGCTACTCCTTCGGAAAATGTAAGTAATTCGCGGTTCAGGTGTGTACGGCTTTTGTCGGCATTTCTGGGGTCTATTGTCCGTTCAATATGTGCGGACATAGGAGCATCATTTCCCGATGCTTTATCCAGATGAAGTACGGCATATCCCATAATGTTGTGCGTTATTGATTGAAGATTTTATCCTGCTTCCCAAAAGGAAGCCTTGCGGGGTTTCCAAAGGGGTGCAATCCCTTTGGCTTATTAGGGCATTTTTAGTGCAGTGCAACGGAGCGTGAAAAAAATGCCCTAATAAGCTATGGCTTTTCTTTAAAAGCCCCTGCGGCATCGTCCGCCTAAAGTTTGAACCCCTTGCGTACCTGCTTCACGGGAAGCAGTTTTTTACCACACAGGTAATCGTTCAGGTCTTTGTATTCTTTATACTGTGTTGAACGATTATGCACAGTAGAGTTTGTAGATTTGATTAACTCGGTCGCTTTTCTTCCTGCCTCATCGTTATCCAAATAGGTATAAATTTCCTTGTGCAATTTTAGAAAATCCATTGCCTTGTGAATATTGGCAACAGAGTTAAGAATAACGGCATCGTTGCTTGTCTTTTCTATTTTCCGTAATGTAAGATATGAAAGGAAATCCCAAAAGCCTTCAAAAACCAAACAGGTATTACCACCATTGGAAAAGGTCGTTATTTCTTTCGGGGATATACAACCCTTGAAATTGGGTGGACAGCTTAATTCGTATCCTCCCTTGTCATTTTTGAATCCGATAGCAAAATAATCTTTATCCCGGTTTTGGTAATGAATTTCCCTGCAATATTGGTTTGCCAAAGCCAAGTCAATTTTTCGTTCTTTTATCCAGTCAATTAATTTGGGATGGGTAACCGGAATAATTTTATACCGGCGAAAGGAAAATGAATTACTGTTGGTGTGTTGTGATGTTGCAACATTGGTATGGCTATGCGTTGGGACATTTGGCTGTTGTAACAGTTGTGTGTTCAGGCATATATTTTCAAGTTTGGTTGCAGCTTGGTGGAAAGAGATGTTTTCCATTTTCATAACGAGGTCAATTATTGAACCGCCTTCATTTGCCCCGAAATCGTACCACAGGTTTTTCTCGTAATCGACCTTGAAGCTTGGATTTTTATCTTCACGAAATGGGGAATAATACATGCCTGCTTGTGCGTTTTCTTTTTGTGGACTAATGCCTTTCTGTTCAAGATAATTCCTGATGCTGATGCGTTTTATTTCTTCGAGTGCCATATTATTGATTTTTTTCTTTCACAGGATTATTTTTTACGCCTTGCATTTTTGGCAAGGGTTAATGATATTTCCGATTGGTTATGTTGGGGTTTCGTCTGGCTTTCTGCCCATGAAAGAATTTCGTTGCGGGAGAACACTAATTTATGACCAAACTTCCGGCAGGGGATTTTTCCCGATGCTGTCAGTTTATAGAGCTTTGCTTTTGACAGGATATAACCATATTGGGTTAACAAAGCAAGTGCACCGGATAATGTCATGGTGTCTATTTCCGTTTTCGGTTGTTGATTGACTTGAAGTATTTTTGATATTTCTTCGTGTACAATAGCGCGAAGTTTATCTTCTTCTGTTACAATAATATTTGTCATGATTTCTTTGTCTTTTTGATGATACGGCACAAAGATATGATGATATTTTACTTAATTATGAGAGTTTTAGGAGGTGGCACAAGTTGGCTTCAATTGTCCGTAGTTAGGTAAGACAAACCATTAAAATTTTAATGGTTTAGGGTTGTAAAAAAACAAAAGACATTCATATTTTCATACGAATGCCTTTTGTTGATGATTAAATGATTTGAAAATTTATGGATTTATTTTACCAAAACTTTTTGTGATATATCGCCTACACGAACAACATACACGCCCGCTTGCGAAACAGAAACGGTTGTTTTGCCCTTAGATATGCAACGCCCCAAAATATTATAAACCGACACCGGATAATTTTCTGCACCCTCTATTACAATATTATTACCTGCACTTCGGATAATTACGCCCATACTGCTAATGCTTGGTAAAAAGGTGGTTTCGTATTCTTCAATCATAAAAGTGCTCCATACTTCGTCTGCCAAGTATAATTCTTTGGTTCCGGCAGGGACTTTTAATATGCAACTCGAAGTTTCTACACCCCGAAAAACAGCTTTATCTTTAATATCCAGAGGTATATCCCATTCTACAGTTACTTCCTGCAAACCGCTACAATCTTCAAAAGCATAAAATCCAATGCTTGTGATATTCTTGGGAATGGTAATTGTATTAATTTTTGAACAATTATTAAAAATATTTTTTGATAAAGTTTCCAATCCTTTTGGTATTGAAGCAGATACGGCATTATAACAATTCCTAAAAGCTGTTTCACCAATGCTTGTTACACCTTCAGGAAGATTAAGGCTAGGAAGTTCATAGCAAGAAATAAAAGCGTAAAGCCCAATGGTTTCCAATTTGGAAGGGAATGTAAAGTTTTTCAGTTTTTCGCAACTCTGGAAAGCATGCATACCAATCTCTGTTACATTGTCAGACATAGTAACTGTGGCAAGCGCCTTACAATTTCTAAAAATACCATAAGGGATTTTCGTTATTTTTCCAGGAATATTGATGGCAGTAAGCCGGTCGCATCCGTCAAAAATATAATCTCCCATACTCGTCAAACTTTCAGGAAGCGTGATAGAAGTAAACCTGCAATCTCTAAAAGCACCATCCCCTATACTTTCTACTGTACTTGGAATAGTAACCGGCAACAGCCCCAAACATTCGGAGAATGCACTGCTTCCAATACTCAACAAGCCTTCGGGAAGATTTACTTCTTTCAGATGATTACATTGATAAAAAGCGGACGAAGCAATTTCTTTGCAAGGTTGCGTAATGGTTACCTTTGTCAGTTTCGACGGTACTCCATCGAAAGGGTCAAACAAACTTTTGAGATAGCCGAGCGGAGAAGTAAACTCCGTTAAATTTACACAGCCTGCAAACGACGAACTTCCTGCACTTGTTACAGAAGAAGGAATGGTAAAAGAGGTAAAGCCTTCGCAATCTCTAAACGCAAAACTCTCAATTGTTTTCAGCGTATTTGGAAGAGAAATCGTATTCAGTAATCCGCAACCATTAAAGGCGTTCATACCGATTGTTTTTACTCCTTCGGATACAACAACCGATTGCAGATTTTTACAATCACGGAAAGTCCAGTTTCCGGTGTTTTCGCAACCTGCCGGAATAGTAACGGAAGTAAGCCCCGATTTTTCAAAAACATTATTTCCTAATATTATATTTTCCCGCAAATTAACAGAAGTAAGTGCCGTACAACTGGAAAAAGCGTAGTTATCAATACGGCTTATGTTTTGCAGGTCAATGGACGAAAGCCCTGTACAATCAGAAAAGGTGCGTCCCGCTATGGTTGTAACTCCGCTTGGCAAGTTGATGGAAGTAAGTCCCGACCTGTAGAAAGCATATTCTCCTATTTCTGTTACGCTTTCTGGAAGTTGAACCGAAAAAGCATTCAATTTTCCTTCAAATGCGTTCGGAGCAATTTTCCTGATTCCATCTTTAATCGCAATAGTTGAATTTGTCGGAATAGTTCCGCAATAAGTGTAGCATACATTTCCGAAATACAGAAGTCCGAAAGGCAAAGTCTTTAACCAAGGTGCATCGGTAAAAATATTAGCCCCGATGTCGGTTATCGTGCTTGGAACGGAAACCGATACAAGCGAAGAGCAGTAATAAAAAGCCTGATTACCAATGTTGCTTACTCCTTCGGGAATGACGACCGATGTTAAGCCCTGACACACCATAAAAGCGCCTGCACCGACACTCGTCACCTCGTAAGTAATTTGATTGTAAGCTACCGTTTGCGGTATTACAACATCTCCACTATATGAATTGGCACGCGGATTTGCAGGGTCTTTACTTACTACTTCTACGGTGTTTGCCCCCGTGATGTCATAAAAAATCTCTGTTCCGGCAGTATTGTCGCTGAAATCATAAGCGAAAATATTTGTGCTGCATAGCAATGCCGTTGTTAAGAAAACTTGTTTTAGGGTTTTCATGATGATTTAAAGTTTTAAAGTTAAAAATCAGTTTCAAGGTTATACAAAAAAATCCTATAAAAAAATAGCAAAAACTAACCAATTTTTGACAATAAAACGGCGCGGAAACAACCTATCCGAAACCCAGGTTACCACGCCTATTGTATCAAACAAGTTGCACCACGCCGCAATGAACGGCGCTTCACAAACTTATTCTTGATACAATAACTCGTTTTACGAGTCAAATGGTGGTAAATTGGGTTTCAAGAATAGCAGTAAATCGCTATCTATATGTCTTTAAATTGTATTTAAAATGTCTGTTTCGTTTATTTTTCTTTAAAATTCTATATTGCAAATGTAAAAATACTTCTTGAAATTTTGAATTTTGTCATTCAAAAATCGAAAACATAATTGTACGCCTGTGTTTCTGTGTAAATTATTTAACATTTCCCTTGCCGAATTTTTCGGTCAATTTTTGCGACACTGTCGCAAGAATTTGTTGCTCAGATTCGAAATAAGTTTCACATTGGGTTTCGAAAACAATATGATTGCCTATTGAGCAGTATAAACAGTGAGTTTTTACCCGTAAAAACTATTCCATTAATACGCAAAAAACTGCGATAAAAAAGGATGAATCAGAAGAAAATGCAAAATTTTGTCGAAAATCATTCTTGTATTATGTCATCTAAGAGGATAGATAATTTATTAAGACAGTAATTTTCCTATATTATTCAATACTTACAGACCTGAACCGTTCATTCAATTCCGTAATTCGTTCGATGAGTTTATCAAACGATAAAGATTCTCCATAAACCATCGTAGATTGCATTCTTGAATAATCATCCTTCCAATATGACATAACTTCGGTTGGTGGAACAAAAGAAATTGTATGAGGCATAAGTGTGTTATAATCAAAATCTTTAATTCCGATAAACCTTCGACGATGTTCTACTATGGTTTGATATAATTCCTTATTCTGCAATGCTTCTTGAGCAATAGGCTTATCCATAAGTTTTTCCAAATCATATATATGTCTGGACATTCGGTCTATTCTGATGTCTTTTGTTTCTTTTGCAAATTCCTCGTGAAGTAGAAATGCTTTTTCGAGAAATGTCCGTTTGGGGGATACCGCTTTGATTGAAAATAGCTTATCTGCAAATTTGGCATCGGGAAGTGATTGTGAAATAATAGAATTTACTTCAACATCTTCAAGCGGTTCATTCATAGACCTACCGCTAACCTCGACTATCACTTTATTTAAAACATAAGTTGAAGGTAAAAACAGGGAGTGGTAATGTACTTCAATTTTTTCAGGGTCAGTAGTAGTTACCGGTGTGATATTTACTTTAACCTCGAAAAGAGAGGGTTGAACGCCTAAATTTATTATCTGTTTCTCTAATTCAAATTGCATCGTTTCTCTGGCAAAAGTGCAAGATGCCCGTCGAAGTTTATCACTAATTTGGGTTTTAGACAATTCGCCACTAAAACCCAAAAATTCTCTGCTTATAGCAATATCAATGTCTTCGGATATTCGTTCAATCAAATTCCAACATTTGCTTAATGATGTTCCGCCTTTGAATGAAATATGTTCGGCAAAAGATGAAGTGAATAATGCCCTTAATACGAGTGTTACCCACCAATCTTTCTCTACTGTTTCAACAGATATGCCGCTTTCAATGGCAATTGTACTGATGTATCTTTTTCGCTGTTCTTCGGGTAACTCAATCCAATTCCTTATCGCTTCCATTGATTATGTTTTTTATTATGTTGCGTTCCCATGCTGGCATAAGGGGCAAATCTTTTTCTATTTTGCTTTTATCCTCTTTCAACAAAATGGGAGTTATTGTTGCAATATCTTCACTTGTTACAAGGTCTTTTCCTATTTCAGACAAAGCAGAAGCTACTAACATAGTGATATAGCTTTTGTATGCAAAATTTTTAGACGCCGCTTTTTTAAATGTGATTTTACTCTTTCCTATTTTTACTTTTCGAGGAGTTGTGTCAGTCAGAAAAACCACATTTGTAGGCACTTGTGTAGATAATCCCAATTTATTTTTTGCATAATCGCCTGTAGGAATAATTCGAGCTTTATCTCTTTTTGCCAATGCTTCTGCTACATTCTCAATAGAAGGCAAAAGATTTATTCCCAAATCTTTATCAACTATTGGATAATAGAAAATGCCAGGAGCAAGGCGTAATAGAGTCTTGTTGTTTACCAAGCGCATCAAAGCAATACGCACAGCTCCTTCACTTCCAAAATCTTGAAAGTCATTCGTAAAGTATATTCTTCCTCGTTTCCTTTTTGATATATACTTTTCTATCTCTTTTTCAGTACTTTGCATGTGTATTTCACTGTTATTTTGTAACAAAAGTAGCATATTTTTGTTACAAAAGCATGTTTTGACAAGTTATTTTCAGTAGTCTTTAAATTGTGCAGCAAGCTGCTGCATCTTTATGTTATGCTCAAATATTGTGTTTTGTGTAGCATTTTACACCTTGATTTTGTGATATTATTCATTGCTAAAATTCGTCAAAAACGCTGCATTTTTAATCCGTTCTTCTTTTTCAAAAGAAGCCAGATAGCTTTCCGTTGTTTTCAAATCACTGTGTCCCAAACTATCGAAAATATAGGCAATATTCGCTCCACTTCTTTTCAAAACGCTTGCAACTTATATATAATTTTTCGCCCATTTGTGTTTCAGCATATTTTCGGAAATATACAATTGCTTGCCTGCTTTTTATTCTATTTTTTCGGAGCTTCCAGAATCCCGAAGTTCCCTTTTTGCACTAAAACATAAGTGACTGCTATATTTTAAGTATTTAAGCTAAATCTAAAAATATTTTTTGAAAAATAATTACAGCTTCAAGTGATTATGATTTTTCGTTAGAATTTTGGGACAAATTTATGATAGATTTGAGACAAAATATTATGTCTGAAAGAAGTATTTCCACGCAGGAATAACCTCTATGTCGCCTATTTGTTCTTCTTGGTTATAGGTTATAATGATTTTTCGTTTCAAATTTATTTCTTCACCAATTTTGTCGAAACCGGCATATTCGCGTTTTTGATTGCCCGGTGTTAGTTCATAGCAAACTTGAATTGCTTCGTAATCAAAACCATTTTTTACCACAAAATCACATTCACCGTCATTGTTTGCAAATGTTATTTCTTCGCTATTTTGTTTTTGAAGTTCATTGAAAACAAAGTTTTCAAACAATTTTGCTTTATTGTCCCAAAAACGATATGAAATGGCATTCATCAAGCCTGTATCTGCCACATAAATTTTATGACTATTACGCACATTCTCTTTCAACGAAAAAGCAAAATTTGAAACATCTTGTACGATATAACTATCATTCAATATGTTAATGTATTTTTTTGCCGTATTTTCATTGCTGCCAACTGCTGTTCCCAAACTTTTGTAAGAATAAACAGACCCTGCATTTGAAACGGAATACAACAATAATTTCTTAAACATAGCAACATCGGCAATCGAATATCTCGAAACACAGTCTTTCATAATGATAGAATCAAAATAACTTTTCAGTAGATTTGATTTTATATCGCTGTTTTTCAAGGCTCTAATCTCGGGAAAACACCCCCATTCCAAACAGCTATCGAGCAAACGCAACACTTCGGGAGTTCCGCTTGCCAAATCCAAATAAGAACGAATACCGCTGTGATGTAAAATCTCTTTGAATGAATAGGGGAAAACCGAATTATCTAAATACCTGCCCGACAGCAAAGTAGAATATTCGTTTTGCAAAAAAGATGAATTTGAGCCAGTAACGAAAATTTTTGTAAAAATCTCGCTATCATAAACACTTTTCACGAATGTTTCCCAGCCTTTTACCGCTTGAGCCTCGTCAATAAACAAATACTTCACTTTTTCTCCAGTTAGTTTTTCGGCAAGTTCTATCAAGTTATAAAACATAGCCGAATTTTCCCAGACTTCGTAATAAAGCGGGTCATCCATATTCAGCATCAGAATTGACTTTGGGTTTGTTTGCCCCATCAATTCATTTATCAACATACGAAATAAAGTAGATTTCCCACTCCTGCGAATGCCTGTAAGTATTTGAATATGTTTTGTTTGCAGATTATTTAATAATACATCATACAAACTGCGTTCCTGCAAATTTTGATAGCGTTTGCCACTCCAATGCGTGTTTTGATTGATAATTGCTTGTTCCATAACAATTTTTTTTTGCAAAGATAAAATTTTTTACCGAAATAAAATTCGCGAAAAATACTATTTTGTCGAAATTATTTTCGTTAGATTAGATATTTTATCGAAAAAGAATTAGTAAAAAGACGATTATAATTCAATATTTTCAACTATTGGATTGATATACTTGCTTGTAAAAAGATGTTGATTGTATCTTTTTTAGTCATTAAAATTCGTTAAAAACGCTGCATTTTTAATCCGTTCTTCCTTCTCAAACGAAGCCAGATAGTTTTCTGTCGTCTTCAAATCGCTGTGTCCCAGACTGTCAGAAATATAAGCAATGTTAGCACCGCTTCTTTTCAAGACACTTGCAAATGAATGTCTTGCAGTATAGGTGCTTATACCGGATATTCCTAGATTATCGCCTATTTTCTTCATGTGCTTGTTTATCCGGCGGGTAATGTCCTGAACCCTTTTCTTTTGTTCCATTGGTGTTTCGTTTCCGGTAAGAAAAGGAAATACATAACTGTTTGGACTTTTATCAGAATTTCCCCATAGTTCAACAATTTGTTTCATTTCAGGTGTGAGCAAAGCCTCTATCTCTTTCTTTTCTTTGGATGTGTGCAATGTTTTGGAACGATAGAAATGAATTTCATCACCGTCGATATTAGCGTACTTCAATTTCAACATATCATTGATATTAATTCCATTACAGAGGTATGAGAAAAACCATAAATCACGATAATGTTCGGTGGCTTCTGCTCCATCAGTATAAGAGATAATTTGTTTTATCTGCTGTAAAGTCAATGCCATTTTACGACCTTTTCCTGTCGGAATTTCGTATTTGCCTTTTCCAAAAGGATATTGAGCTTCTTTGACAATTCCTGCGTTTTTCGCTTCGTTGAATAATGTCCGCATACTGCGGATGTACATAGAAATGGTCGTATAACTTTTCCCTTCATTCAACATTGCCTTTTCGTATTTCTTGAGCCAATCTACAGTAATTGCGTCAAAAGAAATTTTTGTTCCTGCATATTTTTCCAAATGTCGCAGAGAACAAGAATAGGTAATAGAATTTCCGATAGCACCCGCTTCCACTAAGCTATCTATCTTGGCTTGAAAAGCAGAGTTGAGCGTATCATTCATACATTTGCCTAAACGGACATTCAAAACATCGAAAGAAAAATTACCTTCGTTTTCTAATGATTGAACAACATCTCTAATCTTCTCATATGAGTATTGAAGGTCTTTTTTGACACACAACAGTTCTGCATTTTTTGTTTTTTCTAATTTTTCCCAATCTAAAAGTGAGAGGTTTTTTCCTGTGGAATAATATTTCCGTTCGCGTTTATATGTTACTCTAATCTTCACAGGATATTCTCCTGACTTGGTTTCCCTGCGATTATCCAAAATTGCAGCAACTGTGATTCCATTCAAATTATATGTATCCATAATCCTTATTTTTGAATCTTGTGTGCACAAAAATATGTACACACAATTTGCACACAAATATACAGATTATATGAAAATAAAAAATATTAATTGAAATAAATAATTTAATATAATACTAAAATACAGATATTTAGATAATAAATAGGAACAAAAGAAAATAGAAGAAAATGAGAAATTCTGCCTTACAAGCAGAGGGTCGGCGGTTCGAATCCGTCAACGCCCACCTAATTGAAAGTCATTTAATGACAAAAAAGAGCCAAAAGCCTCCAAATCAATAATTTGGAGGCTTTTTTTATGCTTTTATGTCCCACTTAAAGGACAAATAAAACCAAATTAAGACTCCCAAAAATTACTTAATCGTTACTTTTATTTTAAAGGTAAAAATAGTAACGATTGTCCACATAAGTCCCTCATCTGTCGCAAATTGACTATCAGCTATTTTGATCAATCAGAGTTAATCAATTTATCTTTGTAACATTAAAAAATGATCAAAATGAGAAGTACATTTAGAATCTTGTTTTACCTAAAAAAAGGTAATCCTAAAAAAAACGGAAAATTTGCTATTATGGCTCGTATTACTGTCGATGGCAAATTAACGCAGTTCAGTACAAAACTTGAAATCCTGGCAAGTGAATGGGATGTAAAATCAGGAAAAGTGAAAGGAAATTCTGCCAAGTCAATTAACCTGAACAGGAAGTTGGATATTTTGAAGGTTAAAGCATCCGAACATTATACCTCTCTTATTAACCAACTTCAATTTGCTACTCCTGAAAGAATAAAAAATTTATTATTGGGATTTGAAGAAAAGAAAAAAACAATCATTTCATATTTTGATAAGTTCAATGAGCAGTACAAACAAAAAGTTGGCACTACAACGACTTGGACTACTTATACAAAATATATTTTGACCAGAAACAGACTGGAAGAATTTATAGAAACAACCAAAGGAATAAATGATTTACACATTAGTGAATTAAATTCGATACTTCTTGAGGATTTTTATCTCTTTCTAAGGAATACCCATAATTCCGGCAACAACAACGCAATGAAAAATCTCCAACGGTTAAGAACCGTGATTAATTACATTAAAAATACCGGAGAAACATTTATTGACCCCTACTCCAATTTCAAAATGAAGTTTGAAAAATCAGACCGGGATTTTCTTGAAATGGAAGAAATTGAAAAAATCTATAATAAAAAATTTGCGTCAGATAGACTTGATAAAGTCAGGGATGTGTTTTTATTCTGTTGTTATACGGGTTTGGCTTATTCCGATACCCGTGACCTTGAGAAAAGAGACCTAAGAACAGGTGCTGATGGTAACCTTTGGATTATGTCCGAAAGGAATAAATCTAAAGTTGATTTTAAGGTACTATTACTTGATATTCCTAAAGCCATTTTAAAAAAATATGAAGGGAAGCAGAAAGACGGAAAACTACTTCCGGTAGTGAGCAATAAAAATATGAATGAATATCTTCACGAGATTGCAACAATATGCGGAATTGACAAGAGAATTACCTCACATGTTGCAAGACATACTTTCGCAACTCTCTGTCTAACAGAGGATATGCCCATTGAAAGTGTTTCAAAAGCGTTAGGACATACTAACATAAGGACTACTCAAATATATGCCCGCATAATTGACAGGAAACTTACTAAAGATATGAATATGCTGGCTTCCAAATTAAACAAAACTTTACCACAACCATAAAACTAATAATCATGGAATTAGAAAAAATCAAAAGTAAAATCATCTGCATTCAAGGTCAGCAAGTGATCCTTGACAGCGATGTTGCCGAATTGTACCAAGTTGAAACCAAGCGTCTCAACGAGGCAGTAAAGAATAATCCCGACAAATTTCCGGACGGGTATATCATTAATTTAACAACAGAAGAATGGAATAACTTGAAGTCGAAATTTTCGGCTTCAAGTTGGGGTGGCAAGAATAAACTTCCCAAAGCCTTTTCGGAAAAGGAATTATACATGATTGCTACCATTCTTAAAAGTCCAAAAGCAACAGAAACAACACTGGCAATTATCGAAACTTTTGCCAAAGTCAGGGAACTTTCCCGCACAATAGCAGAACTTCACCAGCACAGCGAGCAAGAGCAAAAAACGATGCTGCAAAAAAGCGGGGAAATCATTTCTGACATTATTTGCAGCGACTTGGAACCTACGGAAACAGAAACAACGATAGAACTTAATCTTGCCGTACTGTCGGTGAAACATACCGTTAAACGAACTCATAAAAACAACAAATAGTCATGGAAACAGGATATATAAAAATTAATATAGAAGAAGACAAAACGCCTTCGGTGGAAGCCGGATTGGTAAATAATACCGTCTGGCTGACCAAATATGAAATAGCCCGTTTGCTGAACTGTTTCGTTCAGAAAGTAGATGCGGATTTACGCAGCATTTTTAAGCAGCATTTGCTTTGGGAAAATGATTGTGTTTACTACAACAGGTACATTGATAATGGTATCGAAAAGCAAACAATGTACTACAATCTGGAAGTATTAATTTTTATGAGCTACCGTGTAAATTCGCCGGAGGCAAAGATTTTCCGGCAGTTTGTCAATTCTGCGTTGCGCGAACAGTTGCAAAAGAAGAAAACCCCGGATACTAAAATTATTTGGGCATATTTGTCAATGCAGAATAGCTATTGGTTAAATTAAATTCACAAAAAAACGGAATTAAGCATATAGATTTACTTAATTCCGTTTTTTGTATTTTGAAGTTCCTTATTTAGTTGCTTCAATTGATTTTTTACGGAATTCTTTTGTCAATTTTTCAATTTCAAGGGATATTTTTCTTGCACGCGCACCAGCCGCTTTATTTCCGTTTTCTACTTGTTGTGCAGCATCTTTTGAAAATTCCGCAAATAACTGATCTAATTTTCCTACTAATTCGTTCATGGTATTTTTTGTTAAAATTTGGGCAAAGTAAATCAAAAAAAATTACCCGCAAAAGTATTTTTTCATTTCTGCCTGCAACACACTTTGCCTTTTTCCGTTCCGGGACTACACTCAAAACGGCAAAGCAAGTTTCGGCAGCATCGGGGCAAAAGTAGGCTTATTTTCCGTTTCCCTACACAAACCCTACACTTGCAATGCTTGCCGTCTGATGCGGCAACTATTTTTTACTCCTTCATAAGCCGGCATCGAGCCGGATTTTAAACTTTTCCTGCCCCGGATTTTTCCCATTGTTTCTTTTCCCATAATCATTCCCCGTTTGCCTTGTTTGCTCCGGCAGTCCCGTTTACGGTCATTTTTGTTCGGAGGGCAAAGGTGTTTACGGGTTCTATACGGGCATTCAAGGTCAAGCCGCAAGCGGTTTTTCAAAAAATCTCCACACCTGCGGGTAGTATTTTTTGAAAAAACCTTGACTACCCTAAACCCTACACCATTGTTGCCCTCGAAACAAAAAACGACCGACGCGACGATGACGCATGAATAAAAAAAAAATGTCATGATTATGCGAAACAAAGTAAAAAATATTGAAACAAAACTCCCTCAGCTCGGAATCAACATAAAATTTTGGTTGCGCTTGACTGGTTTAGCAGTGTTTTTCGGGTTGATATACGCTTGTGGTGCGACTTTCTCAACAGTGGCAGGGGTATATCTCGGATACAAACTTTTAAGGTTGATTTTGCGGATTTTGGGTTTGCTTTTCTCTCTTTTTATTTCTACCGTTTCGGTTGTGATATTGATTGTAATTTACTTATTACTAATATTTTAATTTAACTATTATGGCAAGAGTATATTTATTAGGTGCAAACAGGGAGATTGATAAAAACATTCAAACTGTGCAGGTAAATCAAATTGTACAATTGGAGGGTTACAATTACGATAAATATGTTGTTTACGAGATTACCCGCGACAAATGGGGAATTAATTACAAGCTAATCAACTTAAAAACTTTTGAGTTTGACTCGTCTGAATTAATACAACCCTTAAGTGAAAAATTTGGAATAGGCATTTACTATGATGATGTAAACCCACGATTTATGGATGCATTTGAAGTGGCATTGCTTTTGAATAAGGCTCAAAAAAAAGCAAAAGCAGCAGCAGAAGCAACAGAAATAGAAAAGAAGAGGATTGAAGAAGTAAAAAAAGTAGGTCGGGAACGCCTTGCTAAACTTATTCCGCAGGATGCAAAGGCATTTATTATTGCAAAACTACAACAGGATGACAGTGACAGCCAAACAGATTATTTTGCCCACAGCACTGTAAGAACTGTCATTTTAGGTTTTTCTACACATAAAAAAGACTTGTTTTCAGAAATGCGCAAATATGCTGTAAACTTTGAAGAAACCGCCTATTTAGCCGAATATAATGAGGAATATGAACACAGGGAAAAGTACAGCATGGGCTATGGTTTCTATTTGGGTGAGAGTAAGTACAGGGGGTGGATTATTGATAAATATCCTTTTAATTCTATTGAACAGGTAATTGAATATTTTGCATATACCGCAGGGGATGAAGCCAACATATGTATAAAAAAAGTCGTAGAAACACCCTTAATAGAACCCAAAACAAACGAAACCATTACAGGCGATTTTACAATCGTAGATTATTCAGAAAAAGCAATTGCCATTTTCGGAGATACCCGTCCGATGAAAGAGCAATTGAAAGCCTTAGGTGGTCGCTTCAATCCCAAGCTAACACATGAGGACGAAAAAAAAGCGGGTTGGATTTTCAGCAAGTCGAAAGAGCAGGAATTAAGGGATTTATTAACCTCTAAATAATTGGGATAATGGAAAATTACAAAACAATCAAGGTATTATTTGCTGATAGCATTAGCAAGATAGACAAAATGTTTGACAATGCGAAAAAAGAGGTAACAAAATGGGGAGTTTCCACTTTAAAAGAGTGGATAGAATCCTACGAAACAACACGATTCACTCATGTTGATGAACATACCGCAATAATTACTTCCGAGTACAATATAGACTTTGTAAAGGAATGGTTAAGAACACATATTTTGAATAGTAATATACAGGATATAAATTAATCAAACGCAAAAAAAATGAGCACAACAAATTCAATCAATCAAAACGGTTGCTCCGTATGCAAACAGGGACAGGAAAATTATACCACCTTTATTGCAGGGGCATTCATGGGAACGAAATACTTTCAGTATGATTACCGCCATTCAGACGGAGAACTTTTCTCTACTGTCGCCCCGACTTTGGAACAATGCAGGGAGAAGCGGGACAAATGGGTTCAGGCGAAGAACCGCAAACGGCTTTTTCCCTCGACTTTGAAAAAGATAGAGGAAAATAAACGGCTGACAAAAAGCGATATGGGGTATCAAATCGGCAATGTTGACCCTTATCATATAGCCTCAATCAGTTGGGACTATTTTAAGCGGGAAGAAATTGTAGAAACATTCAACCGGATTTTTGGAACGGAAATAAAATAGTGTTAACAGGCGGGAAATAACCGCCTGCTACTTTCTTTCATGAAGCGCACCGAAAAAGAAAGTAGCAAAGAAACCATTTTGAAAATATTCGATGATAAAGTTTTTTTTTAAGAATACCCTACTTATTAAAAGTTAGCATCTAACCTTACAACTTAACAGAACCGAATCATTTATTTATTTAAAAGTGTTGCTATATAAAGCATTTGTAGAGAATTATTAGTTGAGATGCAATTCATAGACGCCATTTTCACAACAAATATATGATGCTTTATTTTGGATTGCAAATGAGGGGGCATTTCTTTACAAATTACATAGTCAGATATTATTTTCAAACATCTGTTTCCCAAGTATCTGAAAAAAAACCTTTTTTAGTACGTCTTAATTTACTGTGTTTAGTTTGTTCTGGATCAAAGATATCTATCTCTTTTAGTTGTAAGCCATGCAAGTAGAAACATATTTCTGAATATAGAAGTTTCTGCTGGCTTAGTGTTAGTATGTCAGCAATAAGATTATCAAGCTGAGTGTTTTCTTTATGCAAATCAACTATTTCTTTCACTTTGTCGGGATAAACAAAAAAATCAATTGCTTTGAGTTTCTCAATACAAGTACAAAAAAAGTTATGTAATATTTCCCTCTGAGTGAACATATAATTTTTTTGGGGAATTTTTGTTTCAGTAGATTGCGTGTCTACTGAAACAATTTTATTACAAATACTTTCCACCGGAGTAATATTTAAATCAATATCTTGTCTTTTTTTTTCTTTGAAATCTATTAATTGCCTAGTTAATGCAGTAAATTCACATATGGAACTCCAAAAAGTTTTAGTAGCCCCAAGAATTTCTTCAATATATTTAAGGTCTGTAGGTTGCTCGTCAGGAAAATGTCCCCAATCGCTTCCAATAAAATTTTCTCCATTTTCTTTTGTTCCAATGCGTATATTAAATTTTGTTCCTATAACATTTACCGATTTTTCTGCTAGTGAAAAATAGTGCTTAGAAACATCTTCGGTGATTTCACCTGTGGAACACCCTGCAAGGATTATATTACCTGCCCAATCAACTGGCTTCGGTATTTTATGCGCAAAAGTCGCTAATTCTTGTGGAGTAAATCCTCCTTGCCCAATTGTTTTTGCTTTTCCCCACAAAGGATCATTAACATATCCATGTCCTTCAAATATAATATTTTCTTCTTTACCAATTAGCTTAACAGAATGAATATTTTCTGGACTTTCAAGTCTTCCTTCTCCTTGTTCATCTATTCTTACATTCCTCAGCCGACTCATTAATATAGGGTCTTCATCTTTTAATTTAATCTTAATTCTTTGTATAATCGGATTAAAACTCTGGAGCGTTTTTTTATTTTCCGAGCATTTATCATTGCCTTTTAATAATATTTTCCCCATCACATCCGCCTCCCTCTCCAACCCCTCATTATCATTCACATTTACCCCTTGCAATTGCACCGTAGGCTGTACACGCCCCTGCTTTTGCTGCACCACATGCCATGCCTCGTGCGGCAAATGTTTTTCCTGTCCCGAAGCCACATGAATATCCGTTCCCTGTGTATAGGCTGAAGCTTGCAGTTGTGCAGGCTTATCCGAATTGTAATGCACCTTTACATCATTCATGCTGTAGCCTGAAAGATTTTCAACGCCAGCTTTCAGGTTGTCCGGTAATCCTGTGTTATTGGGCTTTTCTTCGCGTTGTAGCGGTTCTTGTCCTGATACAGGAGCAGGTTCAAATTTGCCTTGCAAAAGCTCTTCTTCATCTGCACTCACTCGTTGTACTGGCTGCGCTCCCAAAGTCCTGTTTTTATATGCCTGTAAAATATCAGAGACTGGAGCTTGCCGGGATGCTTTGGGATTGCTGTCCAAAGTGCGGGATTGGCTTTCGGGCGTTCTTGTATAGTCTTTCATGGCGACTTAATTTTTGTAATAATGTAAAAATAAAGCTGCATGGCGCAATTTTATTTCGCCGTTACAAAAATCTACGGACGGCTTTTAAAACCGTCCGTAGCTTCTGCCTGTTGTTCGGTTTTCTTACCTCACAACTCTGTGTCCATAGGCGCCCTGCATATTTCTATAAAAATGAATATCCAACTTAGAAACAGAAACAGTAAATATCCAATTAATATTTTCATAATTCCTCCGGGCTGTCATTCTGAAAAGAGAATGACTTTTGAATTAGTTGACCAAAACTATCCTCAATGTAAATATCAATCTTTTGCAGATCCTTACAATGGGAAGTATAGTAAAGCCTGAAAACCGTATTATCCAGCAAGAACAAATCATTCGGGGTTAATACAGTCCCGTTTTCCGTCTTCAACTCCCCGGTTCCATCCGGTTGGAAATACCTTATATAGTATTTCGCCTTTTTATATTCTCCTTCCTTCGTAATCTGGCAGCGGATTTCGATAGTTTCGCCCTTTGCCACTTTTTTGGGTACAGGCATAGTAAGCAAATCAAACGGATAATCCTGTTTAATATCCAAATCGCTATTGCAACTGCTAAAACTGGCACAGACTACTGCCGCAAGCAGTAGCGTGTATAAAATGTATGATGCAAATCGTTTCATATCGTTATTTTTTTAGGTGTAAAAATCTTCCTTTTAGCCTGTTATCCTGCAAAATCTGAGCATTAGCCTCTCCATAAGCAACGAGCATAGAACCATTTCGGGGTTGTTGCCCGACAGTCCCATCTGGCTTAAAAAATTTCACTCTGTTATATAATAGTTTGATGGCTGTAGCCTTATCTAACACAATGTCATGAAACCATTTTGCTTCTATTTTGAAAAAAACCAAAGCAATGCCATTATTATGTGTTGCCATTTTTTGCATGAAGTTTTGTACCAGCGGGTTTGAATAGGGTGGATTTAACCAAACCCGACCAAACCAAGGTAATTTCAGCCCGTCATCGTTTAATGTGTATATTTTTTTTGCAGAATGATTAATGTTAAAAGCGCTCGTGGAAGAGGCAGGATCTAAATCGAATTCACCGAGTGATTGAATAATCTCCGCAGGTGTGTACCATTCATCGTTTTTCATGATTTCAATAATTTAATTAATGATATATTTAATCCCAATTCCGATTTGTGTGTTGAACTTGCCGACAGTAGAACCAAACAGCAGCCTTTCCCGGACATTGGCGATAATTGAAAACATGTCGGAAAGATAAATTTCCGTTTCGGCGGTCAGTGCCGGACCGTAAATGAAAGCGTCCCTGTTCAAGATGGTTGCACCGTCAGGCAGCAGTTTCTCTCCCCAATTGATTGTTTCATAACCTGCCAGGAAAGATGCTCCTAACGAAAAATATACGGTTTTAGTGGCATCCGAAAGAAGGTTAAGAAAGAAACCGCATTCGCCTGTAAACTGTGCCTGTGGCAACTTCATATCTTCATAGAGATACTGTTTTTGAAGGTATTCAACCCCAAATTTCCAATAATTCCCATGTTTGACATTATTGGTCAACACTGCTCCGGCATGAAAACCGAAACCATCGCTGGCGGCATCCAAATTAAAACCGTTTACCGTACCTCCGTTTAACTGAATCCCCATTTGCGCGGGTAAACGGCGTTGTGCGTGCGCTTGGTTCTGAACTGCCAGGAACAGCACAAATGCGAATATTATTCTTGCCTGCCTCATGTTACTTTACTTTTAAGTCATTAATCACTTTGGCGCGGATAATATCTTCATTTCCGACAATGAACCGTTGATGCCGCCCGCCGTTTTTTTCGAAAAGCTCTACTATCAACTGTTTGCCGTCGGGAATGGTAAATTTTTCCAAGGCAAATACGGTGCGTTCGGTTTTATTGCCCGGTACTTGGATGTTGTGGTTATAGGCACGCACGGGCAACATAACTATTTCCTGTATGGCGGTTCGCTTTGCCACTTTTTTATCTACCAACTTCAAACGGATAAAATCAATATCAAACGGCACTTGCGAGCCGTTGGTTGTTTGGGTGTGGAAATACAAAAATCCATTGTAGGTGTAAATACCTTTGAGCAGGTATTGAATTCCAAAGCGTTTCGACCCAATGTGTTTTATCTCCCGCTTGTCGCTTTCGTAAATGGATTTCATAATAAGGTTGACGACTTTGGGCGATTCGTTACCTAATTCTTTTAGATAAATTTCTAAAGAATTGTTGGGACGGTTTACCGCTTCGCCGTCGTGGATGAAATCTTTCATTTCTACATTCAGTTTTATCGGTTCGTCGGCATATTTGACATTGAAGCTGTAAAAACTGCCCTCATCGGTGATAACGCTGAAATTGGTTTCTTTTTCAAAGCCTGCAACGGCTGCTTTTACGCGGATAACATTCTCCGAGCCGTCTGCCTTTCCGGCAATAATGTCGGTTGAGCCTAAATCAACATAGCGCACGGCAGAGGGGAAAATCACATGTACTGTTTTATTAAAACTGACCTCTAACCCGTATGGCGGTATCATCCGGTCAAAAGTAATTTTCCGGGTAAGACCGTTGTATAAATCTCCCGAAGAGGATTGTTCCTGTGCGGTTGCACTGTTTATTGCGATTGCTGCAAAAGCAATCATTAGAAAAATCTGTTTCATTTTAATTTGGATTTTAGTGGTAATAAATAAACTTAGTTGTCGTTGGATAGCAATAATACTTTGTAGCCCGCTTTCAGGTGTACTTTCACCTCCCGTACCTTTTTGGAAAAGAATTGCGAAGTACCCTGAATAACGCTGCGCCCCATATCTGCCAGCAGTTGTTCTTTGGCGTCGGAGGAAAGGCTGATGCTTGTGCCCACACTTGTGCCCATATTGGCTACAATTTCTTTGGCGGCATCAAGTTCTCCCATGTTGGGAATAAAAATGCCTAACTGCCCGTCGCTGTCATAAACCCGTATCTCAACAGGAATAATATTTTTCTCATATTCCAGTGAGTTGACAAGGATATTCAGGCGTTCGCCCTGTATTTTTGCCGTTCCTGTCAGCAATGTGTTGCGCGGGATAATCATGCCTTTTGCCTGTACAGGTTCAAGCAACCGCAAGCGGACATTTTGCCCGTCCATGATTGTTTGTTCATCGTAGATGCAGGCGGAGATAGAGTTTTTCCGTTCCTGTTTCGTTCCGTCATCCAGGGTATTAAATGCCAGGTTGCGGGGTTTGCTGAATGCTTTGATAATATCGACTTCCTGCGGCAATGCCGAAACAGTGCGTTCTTCAACCTGTCCTACCGGAGTTACCATTGCCTTACCGTTTGCATTTCCCTTTGCCGGAGATGCAGCGGTTTCTGCCGTGCCGGATATGGTTGTCCCGGTCATGGGCAAATACTTTGCCGCCATTTGAAAGCTTTTTTCCATCAAAGCCAACTGATTATCCATTGCTTTTTGGGGGTTTTGGCTTTCCTCCTGTTGGTTTTTCAATTCTTCCAGTTCTTTTTTTAATCGTTCTTTTTCAGGGTCTTGTTTGGGAGTTTCGTAGAAAGTTCCAAGATTCCGGCTCATATCCCGGTAGGCGTTTGCTGAAGATTGAACAGATGACTGTTGTTTTGATAAGCCAACAGATTGTTTACTGTCTGTTAGTTTAGATTCATCGTCAATCAATGATAAATCATTGCTTTGTTTCTGTGAATTATCACCCAACAATGAACTGAAATCTGCCAGTGATTTCATCCGTTCTGCTTGTTTTTGCCTTAACTGGTCTTGCTCGTAAGCATCCTGTTTATCACCGACGATGCTTTCATCCTTTGGCATGGGTATGTCGGCATTAAAGCCTGTCAATTCGGCACTTTTCTCTTCTTCCGAAGGCGCGAAAATCAACCACATGCTTGCTCCGAAAATGATAAACATCAACCCAAAAACAGCGTATTTCTTTATCTTTTGCTGTTGTTCGGGACTGAGGGTTTGCTTGTTGCCTGTTTGATTACTTTTGTTGTCCATAAATAGATGGTATTAAATGTGTTGCACTATCTCTTTGTAATTCTATCTGTTGAATATGGTCGATTTTCAAATGCTCCAATTCTGCACTGCGTCTGCCCATGTCATAAATCGAGCCGGCAAGCATATAGATATAAGCAATACTCAATGCTCCACCGACAATCAATACCGCAATAAAGCGTTTCACCGGCGATGGCTTGCCGCACAATATCCGCAATCCGTAATCTATATTTTCCCATAGATTGGATAGTTTTTGAATGGCTTTCTTTTTTAATTTCCGTATCATAATCTTTCTGTTTTTATCGGTCAATAACTCTAATATCTCGGTTCTGGATAATTTCAAAACTTTCCATTGTAAATCCGTGCGGATTGTTATCACTTCTCAATGAGTTGATAAGGTTACATTTGGTAATTAAACTTCGTTCGGTGATATTGCTTTCGCGGATGATGAACTGCCGGGTATATGTGGCAATTTTATACGGGTAACTGTCAAAATCACATACCACGCTGTCTATCTGGATTGCCTGGTTGATATTTCCGCTGATAATACGGTTGTAATACCCTTTTTCGGTCAAATCCTTGTAATAGGCAAATGCCGATTTATCCACCAAAAACAAAGCGCGTTTAATGTTGCTTTCAATGGCATTCTTGTCGGGTGAAAGTGTAAAAAACAGCTCGTGAAAGCGTTTTACATGCTCGCGGGCTTCTACAGGACGGTTCTGCGAAAGGTCTTGCGAGAGGGCAAGCATCAACGACTTTCCGCCATCCAACACATAGATTTTTTGCCGTTGCAATTCGGCAAAGTTGTATGAACTCCATAAGGAGTAGCCCACAACTGCTGCGCAGAGGCAAACAAAGACGATTCCGAAAAAGCGGATTTGTTTGAAACTTGTTTCGATATTTTTTAATGATTTGAATTCCATATCTTAAATTGATTAAAATGTTTTTACTTAATTAATTTTCCTGCAATATTTCCTGCTGCCGACCCGGCTACGCCACCGGCATAAGCACCACCTTTGGTTACAGTATTGCTAATATTCCTGTTATACCCACTCAAACCTCCTGCTGAAATAATCCAGTTTGCAACTGTCGGAATAGTAAAATATCCTACAATCCCGATAACCAGGAATATAATGTAAATCGTATTCGAAGCGTCTATCGAAAAGTTTGGATTATTTTGCAATTCGGAAATATCGTTCTGGAGCATCAATATTTGAATTTTGGTAAGTATTGAACTGAATAAATCCGATACAGGAAGCCACAGGTAAACACTGATATACCGTGTTATCCATTGCGTCAGTGTGGATTGAAAGCCATCATAGACCGAAATTGCAAAAGCAACCGGCCCTAAGATGGCTAGTACGATCAGAAAGAATGTCCGTATCGTGTCAATGACCAATGCGGCTGCCTGAAATAGTATTTCCAACAACTCCCTGAACCAGTCGCGAACGGATTTTTTAAGGTTATAGAAACCCCGCTCAATATACATACCTGCCATTTCGGGAGCATCGAATACGCCCAATTCGGCGAGCCGCTGATCGAATACTTCGTTATCAACCAACCACGCTGTTTCGGGATTGCGCATCATTGCCTCGTATTCGAGCTTATCCTTTTGCTGCTGATATTGGTTCATGTCAAAAACTTGTGTTGACAGCATTTGGTTACAGCCCACCACAACCGGAGACATGACCGCATTGATTGTGCCCAAAACAAAGGTGGGGAAGAACATAATACACAAGCCAATCGCAAACGGTCTAAGCAGAGGATAAATATCTATTGGTTCGGCACGCGAGAGTGCTTGCCAAACGCGGGAAGCTATATAGAATAAAGCACCAAGCCCGGCTATTCCTTTTGCAATCCCGGTCATATCCCCACACAGAGGCATCATTTCTTCATATAGATTGCGGAGAATCTGATGCAGGTTATCAAAAGTTACTGCTAACAACATAATTGTAATTTTTAATTAGAGTTACCAATATCTTTCACTTGTATTTCCGTACAAACTTGTTACCCTTTCGGAATCACCCGCTTTTTTGGCACGGAGGTACGAAACGGAAATATTTTTCCGTGTGTAATAACTTACCAGGTTGCGGTGATTTTTGAGCCTGTCGTACACATAGTTAATAATATCCATCCGTTCGTGGTCTGTCATGGATAAGCCGTTTACATTGACAACATCTTTCATTTCCAAAAGCATATCGGCACTTTCTTGGAGAAGAATGGTATAACCGTTGGAAATGGCGACTAATTCCTCGTACCGGAAATGTGGGTCTGAGAGCATTTTCTGATAATTATCAACATAGATGTCGCCTATTTCACCAACGATAAGAATTGCATCTTTGACTTTCTTGGCATCTTTGACTACATTATGCACTGCTTTCAGCTTGTCATAATATTCCTTGCCCTGATCATATACTTTTTTTACTTCCTGGAAGTTTTTAATGACATTGCTTACGGTCGAGGAAGTTTGTATAATCTCGTTGGCAGAATTTACGATACTTGCAGCGATGCTTGCGGGATCCGTCACCACAAACTGCGCATTCAACGGCATGTTGCCCATAGCAACAAAAGCCAGGACGATTAAAATTTTTGATTTCATTTTTGTTGGATTTTAGTGGTTTTAATTATTGGTTTCTCTTTGATTCCGCCAGTTGCTTAATGGCGAGTTCGATGTTACCCCCGAGCTTTTCCGTTAAGTTGGAAAGTTCAAGTTTTTCCGTTTCTTCGGTTGTATAGGTGTAGTATTCGGCTAAAGAAACTTCTGTCGCATAAACCGCCGACTGAACACCACCCAAACCAATCCAGACTTCTTTATATTTCCGGTTCGGATTGTTTGCCATATTGATAGAAAGGACTTGCGCTTTTTCCTTTTCGGTCAGCCCCAACAATGCCTGAATACTATCAAATTTATTCATGTATTTGCGCTGGTCGAGCAGGATTTTACAGTCGGCATTATTGATAATGCTTTCTTTTACAATGGGCGAAGCGATAATATCGTCCACTTCCTGCGTAACCACGATTGCCTCGCCGAAAAACTTACGGACGGTTTTATAGAGGTACTTTATGTATTCTGCCATTCCCTCTTTGGCGATTGCTTTCCAGGCTTCTTCTATCAATATCATTTTACGGATGCCTTTGAGCCTGCGCATTTTATTGATAAAGACTTCCATGATAATAATGGTAGTAATCGGGAACAGGATTTTGTGGTCTTTGATGGCGTCAATTTCGAATACGATAAAGCGTTTGGACAACAGGTCGAGTTGTTTTTCGGAGTTCAGCAGATAGTCGTATTCCCCGCCCGTGTAATAGGGTTCAAGCACATTTAGAAAATTTGCCACATCGAAGTCTTTTTCACGGACTTGTTTTTCTTTCAAAATTTTGCGGTATTCGCCTTTTACAAATTCGTAGAAAGTATTGAAACTCGGCGTAATGCTTGTTTTCAGTTTATCAATGTACATACTGACAGCATTAGACAAGGCAACTTCTTCGGCGCGTGTCGGCGGCTCATTGTCCCGTTTCCAAAGTGTCAGGATCAGTGTTTTGATGCTTTCCCTTTTTTCGATGTCGAAAACGCCGTCGTCCGTATAGAAGGGGTTAAAGGCAATCGGGTTTTCTTCGGTGTAAGTGAAATACACGCCATCTTCGCCATTGGTTTTCCGGTTTATCAGGTTGCACAAACCCTGATAACTGTTTCCGGTATCTACCAACACAATATGCGCGCCCTGTTCATAATATTGCCGTACCATGTGGTTTGTGAAGAAGGATTTTCCCGAACCTGATGGCCCCAAAATGAATTTGTTGCGGTTCGTGATAATCCCGCGTTTCATTGGCAAGTCGGATATATCCAAATGCAGGGGTTTACCTGTTAGCCTGTCCACCATTTTAATGCCGAAAGGCGATAAGGAACTTTTGTAATTGGTTTCTTCCGTGAAAAAACACAATGCCTGTTCAATGAAAGTATAGAAACTTTCTTCGGCAGGAAAATCGGCTTCATTTCCCGGAATGCCTGCCCAAAAGAGCGTTGGCGTATCCACCGTATTGTGCCGTGGTTTGCATTCCATTAAGGCAAGCTGGCTACCGACATCGTTTTTAATCCGTTGCAGTTCCTCGCGGTTGTCACTCCATGCCATCACATTGCAATGGCAACGGATGGAAGTAAGCCCCTGGCTGTGCGCTTCGTTCAAATATTCTTCTATCCATTCGCGGTTTATCTGGTTTTGGCGGGAGTAGCGCGAAAGCGAGTGCATATTACGCGCTTGCTTTTCAAAATGTTTCAGGTTTCCTGCGCTGTCATCTATAAAAATGTACTGGTTATAGATATGATTGCACGAAAGTAAAACGCCTACAGGCGCAGCGAAAGACAAACGGCAATCGCTGCGGTCGGTCGAAAGTTTTTCGTAACGGTTATCGGTAGCGATTTTCGAGGGCAAATCCCCGGTATCGGACAGCGTGTGCAAGCACAGGATATTGTCTCCGATTTTCATTTCGTCAGCACCTAAAGAGATATCTTTTAGTGTAGCCGTATTTTCAAACGATAACGAAAAATACTTTTCAACCAGCCCCGGATTTTCCTTTGTGCCTGTGATTTCATCGCCTGTCAAGCGCGTGAGTTTTACAAAACTGCTGTCGTTTACAATCCGTTCAAATTGCCCCACGGCTTCCAAAAATTTAGTTACGGTTTCTTTGTCCTGAATTTCCTTTGGTACAAGAAAACCGCGGCACAAAGTGTTGAAGTTGCTTTGCATCCGCATCCGCTCTTTCGTTGTTTGTGTCAGAAACAGGAAACAGGTGTGATTCAAATAGGGACGCTCGTTAAAGTGTCGTTCAAAGGAACGCGACAAAAAACTTAAATCGTCCTTTTGAATATCAGGAGAATAGTTTTCTTTGATAAACCAGTCCTGTTTGTGCACAACCGAATAGTCCGGTAAAACCTTAATGGCTTTTGTCCAAGCCGAATGAATTGCCTCGTATTCGCCAGAGGTAACGGTAAACAATTCGGGCAACTCGACCCGGAATGCTACCGTGATGTCCGCATCCTTGCTGATAATGCAATCGTTTTCTACTGCCAACAGTGGAAATTTATTTTCCAGTGTGGCTGCTTTTAATACATTCCTCATACTTTTTTCTTTTGGATGAATAACCGGGAAAACTTACGGCGGTTGATGATGTAGCGCGGGTGATTGCGCTTTGCTTGTTTTTTCATCAGCCCGTGCGTACCATATTTACGGTTCAGGTAGAAAGTGCCGTAAACCAATATTAATGCACCGGTAACACCGAAACCAATGCAAAACCATTGGTTTACGCCTGCCATATAGAGCACGACGAACACGACAAACAAGCCGAGCAACCCGCCTGCAAAAATGAAGAGGTATTGCGCTTTCAGCCCTTGAAATTCCGCAGGCTTTCCGATTCCTTTGTTTATTGGATAGTCCATAATTTTTGGATTAAAGGAAGAATGAGCGTAAAATAGTTGCCGCTACAATCAGGAAGATACAAGCACCAAACCAGCTCGCGGCGGTTTTGCCTGTATCGGGGTCGCCCGAACTGAATTTTGAATAGACTTTTACGCCTCCGATTAGTCCTACGACAGCGCCTATGGCGTATATCAGCTTGGTTGCCGGGTCAAAGTAAGAGGTAACCATTTGGGTTGCTTCGGTAATTCCGGCAACTCCGTTTCCTTGTGCGAATGCACCGGTAGCCGTCAGGATAGCGGCTGCCGAAAAGAAAAGTTTTAAATTTTTTTTCGTCATAATGTTTAAAAAAGTGCCGTGAGGCGGGATAAACCCCACGGCAGGTTAATACTGTTTGCTAAATTTTAGTGGTGGCTCTAAAGAGCCATTTTGTTTTGCGTTTTGAAACGCTATCCGTAATCTCGTTCTTTCATTGGTTATTCACTGTTTTTACTGTTTAATTATACATAATCGGCAATATCAAAACCGCCGTATCCGTTATTGCTTTCTTCCTGCTTTTCGGGTTCCGCATTTATATGCCGCTCAATCACGGCTTTTATTTGCAGGGCTTTTCCGGCATTAAGCGAAACCAACTGTTCAAACAGGTCGGTTTGTCCTATTTGGCAAAGCACTGCGGCTTTTTCGTCCGAAGGATTATTGATGGCATCTGCCATCTCTTCGGTGGTAAATCCGCTTGCAGGAGCCGCATCATTCCCGAGCATTTGACGAAGTTCCCCGGCTTCTTCCTCAACATCAATTTCGTCATCCTCATCGTCCGGCGGAATATCCAAATCCACTGTGTAATCAAAAACTTCATCCAGTTCTCCGGGTGGAATAACAGCATCGTTTTTGGGCGTTTCCGTTGCAAATATATTGGCTTTTTCTATCTGATTTTCAGCATTCAAGAGGCTGTCCGCATTTGGCGCCAATTGGCTTCGTGCTGAGCGGACAAAGGTGCTTTTTCCTACAATACCGTTATCCGTTACGGGTTCTTCCGGGGGTAAATCTTCCTTGGTTTTTGATGAGGTTGCTGGTTTTTGATACGCTATCCGGAAGAGCAAAAACAAAGCGGTGAGTATTACTATTATGGCGAATGTTTTCATATCATTTTGGATTAAAAGATGCTGCTGTTTTTTTGGTCGTATAATTGAGTAATATCATCCTGGAAGTTTTCAAAATGATGTGTCAGTACATTGTCTACATAGCTAAACAAGGATAATTCATTGCCTCCGATGACCTGGACTATTTTCAATATTCTATCGTGGTACTCCTTGCGTATATAGATTGTTTTTCCCAATCGTGCCGTAATATTTAGTTCTTTGATAAACAGGGTTTCGTAATCTTGTTTGCCACGCTTGCGCCTGTTTTCTTCTTTTGAAGGTTCAGGCGAAGGGGGCGCTTCTTGGACGGATGGAGGTGTAACCGGCTTGTCTTTTTTTACGGACGCAAGCAGGAAGTCTTCGTCTATTTCATCGGTATTTATTCTTTTTGCCATTGTCGTTATTGTTTTACGATTTGACATATTTCGTTTACCAACTCTTCTATGTTGCTGCCTTTGAGCAGGGATTTATCCACGGGAAAGAGCGTGGAGCGGAAAACGGCTTTGCGTCCGCCCATTTCCTTACGGAAACGCTTGCTGTCGGGGATAATGGTTTGCAAAACCTGCAATCCGAGTTCGGCAATGGCTTTATCGTAGGCTTTATACAAAGGTGTTTTTTCCCTGCCGTCAACCATATTCCAAATCAGGTGCAAACCTTTGATATTGCTTTTTCCGGTGGTTATCAGGTTGTCATTCAGGATGGAGGCAAATTGCAGGGTACTTTCCAATACAATGCGGTCGGCGCTGACGGGTGTAAAAATGTAATCCATCGTTGCCAGTGTTTTTAGCACGCCCTGGCTGTTGAGCGTGCCGGGAAGGTCGAAAAAGATAAAATCCGGATTGCCGGACTTTTGGAGTTCTTCGGCTACCTTAACGGCATCGGCGGCATTGCTTTCTTCTACTGCGTAAGCTTTCTTTTTCAGTGTGGTGAATTGATTGTGGGCAAGCTGTTTGTAATAATTGTCGTTCATCACTTGCTCTATGTCCCGTTTGCGCAATTCTGCGATACTGTGTTGCGGATAGTCGCAATCGACCACTGCTACATTATAGCCTTTTACATAATGCAGGTAGCTTGCTGCCAAAACGCTTAGTGTTGTTTTGCCCATCCCGCCCTTTTGGGTGGAGAAGGCGATAAATAATGTTTCTTTGTCCATAGGGTTAATCATTTTTATAGTTATACATCTGTTTTTTTATCCGGTTATCCGGTTGTTTGATTATATCTTCTTTTGGTTGCCCATCCTTTTGGCTTTATGATTGGCTGGCTTGTTGTACAGCTAAATTTACCTTTGGCTAAACCTGTGGCGGTACATATAACCGTTGGTACATACAGCCGTTGGTGCGTTGGTCTGTTGGTGCGTTGGTGCGTTGCAACAGATAGCCGTTTGTCCAGGCAGGCAAAAAATCAATTGTACATTTAGTTTTCCCATTGCCTGTTTCATTGTACTGCCAATTATTTGTACTTACATCCGGCTGGTTGTCCGGTTGCATTTCCGGCACAAAAGAAGTTATAAAAAGGCTGGTTTTTTATCTCTTGCCAGCGTGTGGCGCTTATTGGCACTGAATTGGCATCTATTGGCACTCAATGAGATAGGGTATTTATAAAACAGGTATTCTAACTTTGTAGCGTTTAAAGAAAGAAGATTATTGTGATGCAAAAAGTCAGGCATATATTTATTCCAAAAGCCTTTCCGGTTAACCCGAAAGACAACAGGGCTAACGCTCAATTCCGCACGGCGGAATTTGATGTTCGCCAGAACATGGCAAGTTGTGTTTTGAGCTGCTCACTTCGTTTCCCGCAGCTCAAAACAACTTGCCCGCTGCCTGGCGGCAGGGGAAGGTCACACTCCGAAGTCGTATGTCCGGTGGAAGAAAATATCAGGTATGTTGGCTCTTTGCATCGCAGCACCACTAAAATCCAAAAAATATGGCAACAGAACAGAAATTTCAGCGGTTGGGCGGGCGCAAACCAAAGGCAGACCCCGCCGTATTCCGTTATTCGGTTAGTTTTAACGAATCGGAACACAACGAATTTTTATCCCGTTTTGAGCAATCGGGAATGAAAGTGAAAGCGCATTTCATCACTTCATGTGTCTTTAACCGCACATTGAAAGTGATAAAATACGACAAGGCGGCGATGGATTATTACATGCGGCTGACTACTTTTCATTCTCAATTCCGGGCAATAGGAACCAATTATAACCAGGTGGTTAAAGCATTGAAGGCTAACTTTTCGGAGAAAAAGGCGCTTGCTTTTTTGTATAAATTGGAGAAAGCGACAATGGAATTGGTTGGGATTTACAAACAAATTGCAGCGTTAACGGATGAGTTTGAGTCAAAATATATGAATAAATAGCTTTCAATTTTCAGTTTTCAACTTTCAATTAAATGGAATATGGTTGCAAAAATAAGTACGAGTAATACGCTTTATGGCGCACTTGCCTATAATCAAAACAAGGTGGATGAAAACCATGCAAGGGTTATTTTTTCTAATAAAATAATCGAAAGGGCTGACGGAAAATTCAATATGAATACTTGCTTGCACTCTTTTGAACCGTATTTACTGGCAAATAAACGGACAGAAAATCCTGTTTTGCATATATCAATTAATCCAGACCCGAAGGATAAGCTGACGGATGAACAGCTGTCGGATATTGCACAGGAGTATATGCAAAAAATGGGTTACGGAGACCAGCCTTTTATTGTGTATAAGCACGAGGACATCGAACGGAAGCATATTCATATTGTTTCGCTGCGGGTAGATGAACAGGGCAAAAAGATTAGCGATAAATTCGAGCACCGCCGTTCGATGGATGCTTGCCGGGAATTAGAACTAAAGTATGGGCTTGTTCCTGCTGACAAAAAGGGGCAAAAGGATAGTTTGCCTTTGAAAAAAGCGGATTACAAAAAAGGGGATGTGAAGCATCAGGTAGCGAATATAATCCGTCCTATTGCGCGGGATTATCATTTCCTGAGTTTGAAAGAGTACAAGGCTTTACTTTCCTTATATAATATAGGTGTGGACGAAGTGTGCGGGGAAGTGAAGGGCAAAAAGTATAAGGGTTTAGTTTATTCTGCATTGGATAGTAAAGGCGAGAAGGTGGGGCATCCGTTTAAGTCTTCGCTTTTCGGAAAATCCGTAGGCATGGAAAGCATAGAAAAGCGGATAGAAAAATCAGCGGTAATTATCAGGGACAAAAAGTTGAAAGAGCGCAGCAAGCGGGTTATTTCAGATGCAATGCAAAAATGCGGGAATCGTTCGGGTTTTGAAAAGGTATTGGAGAAACAGGGTATTTCCGTTTTGTTCCGAACTAATGATGAGGGGCGTATTTATGGTGCAACATTTATTGACCATGAGCAGAAATGTGTATTCAACGGTTCACGCCTGGGTAAGGAGTTTTCGGCGAATGTTTTTAATGATTTGTTTAATGGTACTTTCAAATCAGACAAGAAACAGGCATTTGAGCCATCACAAAAGCCTGGCAGGGACTTTGAGGAAAATTCCGGGTTTGGCGGGATTTTTTCAATTCTTAATCCGGAACCGGAAGCTTTTTCAAATGAAGAAATAAAGCTGCCATACAATAAGAAGAAGAGGAAACGGAGGTATGGGAGGCAGGTGTGAGTTAGTCTAATGTATTTACATGTTCATTCCAAATTGACATTGCATCAGTATATGTATGATCATCTCCCCAATTTGTTATTTCAGAAGTATATGAAACGATTCTTTTAATATTTGCTGTATATTGGGAAATAAAATCAGAGAAACCTGTTGTGAATATTTTATTGTCTTCTAACTCCTTATGAAAATCAATGATGTTTCTAAAAAGGGAAATTGCTTCAAGTTTAACTCCTTTCTCTTTGAATACAGGAATTAAAGAAAAATGGTTTGTTATATTTAAGATGATATTTAGTAGTCTTATAAGAGGGTGAGGATGAGAATGTTCTTCAAAATACAATTCAAATTTATCGGTGAAGTTTATAATGTATTCTAAAAGACAAGCCCCAAATATTGTTATCGTTTTAGTAACAATTTCTTGATTAATGTTTTCGCCAAAACTCTTATCTATATACTGATGTATATGGGTTGCAATACATATGGATGAATATGTATCCGCATTAATTTCCAATTTGTGTTTTATAATATCAAATCCGCCATCAGTGCTTCTTTCTTGAAGTTCTTGCTCTGTTGCTATTTTAGAAAATTGGAATAAATGAGCCAATTCATGATAATAGGTGAATTGAGTATTTATTTGAAATGCTAGGTAACTTAGAGAACTATCAAAATTTGCAGTCAAATCAGGCTCTTTTGTTTCTATAAAATCATTTAAAGCATGGTTGCATAAATACTTGTTTATGCAATCTTGCATTAATCCGATATTAAAAAAGATGGCATTTTGATTCTTCTTTGTTTTGGCTTTCGCATTTATGCTAAAATCATTGGAATACAAAAATGAACTATGTGATATTCTTTTTCTTTTGAAATGAATGTCAAGATTTTCTCTGCAAAAGAGATACAAGTCTTTATAAAGTTTTTCGTTGGGGGTTTCTTCAAAATCAAATATATCGCCAAACGATACAATAGCATTTTTTATTGCATAATCAATCTGTTGCTTATAATCCATTATTTTCTTTTGTTTTTTTTGAGTTACTCCATAACAGTTAAGTTTAGTTCTTTTTTTGCAAGAACCAATGAATCTTTTTCCTTTATGTGTTTTTCTATCCCCCTTACCCATTTGCAAGAATAAATATTATAATTTATATATACATTGTATATTATTGACACAAAGATACAACATAACAGCAACTATATGTGATCTCAAATACCTAGTTTTCAATATGAATCCCAAATACTTCCAAATCAACGATACAAGCTACTGCCACTCAAAAACTACATAAAGTATTAATTTTAAAGAGGGTGAAAAAAGAGCGGGGGCTTATGGAGGTTAGGGTTTACAGAGGAATAAAGTGGATAAAAAATTGCATGTATATTTAATTTACTTTTAAAATAAATTAAATATACATATTGTCGAATAGATTAATTTATATAATTTTGAATTAATGTAAAATAAAATTAAATAGTTGCATACTAAAAACATATAAGAATGTAAATAAATTATCTATTGAAGCAATCTTTGAACATCTCATATTTTTATATCAAATGATTTATAACTGCCAAATAATATAACCCGTATGAATTTTGAAATTATAATAAATGATGCGTTCTCTGTTTTAACACTTGACAAAAGTTTGAAACCAATTGAGAATAAGAGAGTTTTAAGCATAATTAATGACTTTGAAAATGGAAAATGGAGATTTGATAAGTTTCAGAAATTTATTTGGAACAACATAAAAGAAACAGCTTTGAGTTATAGAGAAAGACAATCTTTGATATCAGAAGGTGAAGACTCTGTACTAACTGAAGCAGCAAAGCATTTGAGATTGACTGAAAATGAAGATGAAAGAGGAAAAGGAAGTGAAATAGCAGAAATAGTATTATATGGAATAATGAAGCATTATTATAATGCATTACCAATTGTCCCTAAAATTTATTATAAACAAAACAATAATGACAATGCAAAAGGAGCTGATAGTGTACATATTGTAATTGAAGGTGACGATAAATTTTCATTATGGTTTGGAGAATCCAAATTCTATAATAGTATTGAAAATACTCGACTTCCAAAAATAATAGTTTCTGTAAAAGATTCTCTATCTCTCGAAAAATTAAAAAAAGAAAATAGAATAATCACAAGCCTTTCAGACATCAGTAATTTTAGCGAAATTTCGGAAGGACTTCGAAATAATATTTTGGATCTTTTATCTCCAAATACCTCTGTTGATAAAATAAAACCTATTTTAAACATTCCTATTCTATTGCTTCATGAATGTGCAATAACTAAAAAAACTACACATCTTTCACAAGAATATAAAGATGAGATTATAGAATATCATAAGGATAGAGCCACTTCTTATTTTAAAAAACAAATAGAAGAGTGCGCTGACATTGATTTATATTCTGAAATCAAGTTTCATATAATCCTTTTTCCTGTTCCGGAGAAAGAAAAGATTGTGGATAAATTCATCACCAAAGCTAAAGTTTATAGAGACTAAGTCATGGAAGAATACATATTTGAACAGTGTAATATTATCAATGACTTTTTAATGGTCAATAATGATAATCAAGCAAGAGAGCAATTAATCAGGCTATTAGACTTTCATGCTGAAAATAAACTACAATATACTCCATTAGTTAATCATCTTATACGAGATGCCGGTTTATTTCCTTATCTTCAAACTGAAACTTCAAGTTGGGAGGAAAAATTTGTTTATGAAGCGTTTAAAGTAAATGTTGGTGAGAAAGAGCCATTAACATTGCATCGTGAACAATCGATGCTATTGAAAAAGCTTTTAGACGGAAAGAATATTGCTGTTAGTGCCCCAACCAGCTTTGGAAAAAGCTTTGTTATTGATGCTTACATCAAAATAAATAAGCCTAAAAATGTATTAATTATAGTACCAACAATAGCATTAACAGATGAAACAAGAAGACGATTGTATAAAAAATTTGCTTCAGAATACAAGATAATTACAACTACCGAAGTTGAAGTATCTGATAAAAATATATTCATATTTCCTCAAGAACGAGCTATAAATTATTTGGATAAAGTAGAATATTTTGATATTATGATAATTGATGAATTCTACAAAGCAAGTAAAAATTTTGATAAAGAACGCTCTCCAAGCCTTATTAAGGCAATAATAAAACTTGGTAATAAATCAAAACAACGATATTTTTTAGCTCCAAATATTTCATCTCTTGATGATAATCCTTTTACAAAAGACATGGATTTTATCAAACTTGATTTTAATACTGTTTTTCTGGAAGTTAATGAGTTATACAAAGAAATTGGTCGAGATGAACAAAATAAAACAAAAACTCTAATAGGAATCTTAAATTCAAAAAATACAAAGTCTTTAATATATGCAGGAACATATTCGAATATTGACACTGTATCTGCAATAATTAACACTAATTTCCACGAAAGAAAGGATAAGTTACTTAATGATTTTGCAGGCTGGCTATCAAAAAATTATGCATATAACTGGTCTTTGACTAACTTGGTAAAAAGAGGAACTGGAATTCATAATGGTAGATTACATAGATCACTAAGCCAAATACAAGTTAAACTATTTGAAGAAAAGCATGGGTTAGTCAATATTATTTCCACATCGTCTATAATAGAAGGAGTAAATACATCGGCTGAAAATGTGATACTTTGGATGAATAAAAATGGAACTTCGCCTTTAAATGATTTTACTTATAGAAATATTATTGGAAGAGGCGGAAGAATGTTTAAACACTTTGTTGGTAAGATTTACATTTTAGATAAACCTCCTGTAAGTGAACAAACTCAACTTGACATTCCATTTCCGGAGGAAATATTAGGGGATTTGGATGAAAACTTATACGAAAGAGTTCTCACCAAAGACCAAGTTGCAAAAATCCAATATTATCAACAAGAGATGTCCGAAGTATTGGGAGAACAAACATATCAAAAATTAAAGGAAGAAGCAGTCTTTCAGTCAAGTGATTCCGAATTAATCAAAACAATTGCTATTGATATGACTCGAAATCCAATGGCTTGGAAAGGATTATCTTTTCTAAACTCTAAAAATAGAAATCAATGGGATCCTAGCCTTTATCGGATTATTAATCTTAAACCAGGTAATTGGGAAACTAAGAGCAGTACATTCGTTGCATTTATCAAGATATTAAGAGATAATTGGTTTAAAAGTATTCCTGAGTTACTTAAATTATTAGAGCCTTATGATGTTGGAATTGATGAATTTTTTAAATTAGAACGAAATGTTTCTTTCAAATTTGCATCACTTTTAAAAGATGTCAATATTCTCCAAAGAGAAATATTAAAGAATAATGGCTGTGATATTTCTCGTTTTGTTGCTTATGTTTCTCATGCCTTCTTGCCTTCTGTTGTTTTCCAATTAGAAGAATATGGTTTGCCAAGAATGATTTCTAAAAAAATTCATCATGCAGAAATAATTAATTTTTATGATAGTGAGTTAACAATACACAGAGCAATAGAAATATTCAGAGAAATAGGAATGCAAACAATCTTAGAAAAAGTTGATTTTGATGATTTTGACAAATATATTTTTGATTATTTTTATGATGGAATAAAAACAATTGATGAATAGTAATCCGTTATTGATTTACTTGCTAAAAACAATAAAACTATAAATAAATGCCCATAAATAAACACTAAGAATGGGTTTTAAAAACATTAGAACTTTTAGAAAGAAATGGTTTTGTTAGAGACACAAGCTCATTAACAGGTAAACTAATATTTTATAAACCTATTTATAAAAACATTTATGTTGCAGTTTGTTATGCAAATTCTACGAGCAAAAATTTTACTATTCATTGTTTCGATTTGTTTATTTCTTATAGCAGTGGAATAACAGAAGTGAAAAAAGAAAATCATTTTAGTGAGTTTTGGATAGGTAGTTTTGATATAGAGAAAGAAGAACACATGAATATTTTCAATGAATTGATGTTATATCAAGATATAATGTCGCCAAAAAATCAATTTGAGATATTAGACAAAAAATATTTTGAAATGTATTTTGAGGAAGAAAAGAAATAACAATTCTATGATAAAACTAATTGAAATAAACAATGAGAGGAATTTATAACACTTACAAAAGCGATTATCCCAATCAAGTTCATCAATTGAATTTTTCAATTTCACAGAATTATCATGTTTTGAAAAATGGTGAAATAAAATATCAAATAAAGAAATTTGATGTTGATTGGAAAAATTATCAAAAAACAGGGAAAAGACACATTGTAAATTTCTTGATTAGAGACCATTTTAGTAATTGTTTTTATGCAGAAATTTTCCCTATTGACGAATTACCCAGCATTGTTGAATTTCTATTTAATGCATGGAGAAAGAAAGTGAATTTTGAGTTTTGCGGCATTCCTAAAAATTTAATTTTGGGTAGGCATATTGTTGAGAGATTCCCCGAGATTTATAATCTCGAAAGTAATGCAGGAGTTAATATAGAGTTGGCCACTAATGGCTTTACAACAGGGATTCGTTCTTTAAGAGACTGGGAAAATAATATTAGATTTTATTTTTATTATAAGAACTGTCAAAAAATAACGGGATTCCAAAATAACATAGAAGTAATCTGTAGAGAACTAAACTTAAGAGACAGTGGAAAAACAGAACCCAATTTACTAAAGTGGATAAATAATAAACCTCAAGGACAAGTGATTAATGATAAAATAGACTTTAAAAAACTTTTTTATTAATACGCAAAAACTGAAATAAACTTACTTTAGTCTTCCAATTCTTTATTAATAAAATTCTTCGATAGCCTACTGTCAAGCAATTTGAGTAAATATTTTAATACAAAAAGCTGCTCTTCCATTCGGAAAGTGGTGTATTATTTAAATCCTTAAGATAGCATAGAAAAAGCTATGTTGAATTAGGTTTATCGTTATCTTTGTAATGAAAAATTGTATATATGAATATTGAGTAATACAATCCGCTTATAGAAAAGGCTATATCTTATTTTTGGGATACTAGAAATAACCAGTTAGGCGCACAAGCAAGCCGGGAAATAAAAGATGCCGGCAATAGAGGAGCTGTAACAGGAGGTAAACAAATGGATGGATTTATCACTTTGTTGAAAAAAATAGCCATGGATTCTGGCATTCCTGAAAAATGTATTTATACGAAAAGTAATCATTTGCCGGGTTATTTCAGACCTACTAAAGATTGGGACTTACTCATAATCTCTCCAACTCAGAAACTTATTGCAGTTATTGAACTGAAATCTCAGGTTGGTTCGTTTGGAAATAATTTCAACAATCGTACAGAAGAAGCATTAGGTTCGGCTGTTGACCTTTGGACTGCTTTTAGAGAAAATGTGTTCCCTTTGCAACAAGCCCCTTGGGTTGGATATCTTATGGCTGTTGAAAAAAGCAATAAATCCACAGCTCCCGTAAGAATTACAGAACCCTATTTTGAAGTTCTGGAAGAGTTTAAAAACACTTCTTACCTTGATAGATATGCAATTTTATGTCGAAAACTAATACTAGAACGACATTATACATCTACTGCTTTGCTATGGACTTCAAATGATAGCACTTATGGAAGTGTTGCAGATGATATCTCAATAAATACTTTTTTATTATCATTTGCCGGATATTTGCAGGGCGTAATAACTGAATTTAAGTAATATTATTCTATGTACGGAACTAGATCTAACGGGAAAAAGCATGGCGATGTATTTACATCAGCTTATGTGGTAAAGTGTATGCTGGATATTGCAGAATATACGCCAGACCGTGATTTATCCAATACTATTATCATAGAACCTGCTTGTGGAGAAGGAGAATTTATTGTAGAAATAGTCGAAAGGTTATCTCTATCTGCCCAAAAATTCGGATTTAATCTCAATGATGCAATTAATCGCTGCATAACCTGTTTTGATGTTGACCTCAAAAAAATACAACTCTGTAAACAACGAATTTTATCACTAAATAGACAGATAAAAATTATAGATTCAATATTTAGGCATGAAGACTTTTTGTTGGCGGAGAATGTGCATAAAGCAGACCTAATAATTGGTAATCCCCCGTATGTAAGGCACGAACAAATTCCTGTCGCTAAAAAAGAGGAATATCGAAAAACATACATCACATTTAGGTATAGGGCGGATTTATATATTCCGTTTTTTGAAAAGTCATTAAATCTGCTTAATCTTCAAGGTAAGCATTGTTTTATTTGTTCAAATCGTTGGTTGAAAAATCAATATGGTTATGGGTTGAGAAATATGATTTCTTCATCTTTTAACCTAAAGAAAATTATCAATTTAGAAAAAGTAAATCCCTTTCAAGAAGATGTTATTGCTTACCCTGCAATAAGTCTTATTGTAAATCAACCTTCGGACGGATATTTTGAATATTCGGATATTGAAGATATATCTACTATTTCTGTTCAAAAAGAGCATGTAAGTAAATACCTCTCTCCTACCAATGGAGATTGGAGTGATACATTTAATGTTGTCAAAAGCAAACTTCAATTAACATCGATAGAAAATCTTGGTTTTAAAGTAGGTATAGGGGTAGCTACCGGAGCAGATAAAATTTTTATAGGCAAACATTTAATAGAAGAAGTAGAAAAAGAGGTTTTAATTCCAATTGTTACATCTAAAGATGTAAAGGATAATGATCTGAAATGGAATGGCAATTTTCTATTTAATCCTTTTGATGAAAAAGGGAATATTATTGATTTGGAGAAATTCCCTAAAGCATATTCATATATGCTAACTCATAAAGAACGGTTACAGGAAAGGCATATATCACAAAAAAATCCATCTTTTTGGTTTCGTACAATAGATAAAATACATAAATCGTTGGTTTCCCAGCCTAAAATATTGTTACCGGATATTTCGGCAAACAATTACATATTAATTGATAATGGTTCTTATTATCCTCACCATAATCTATATTACATTACAGGAAAAAATATTGATCAACTCAAAATATTAAGTGCGGTACTAATGTCGGATTTTATTATTAAGCAATTATCCAATTTAGCGAACTCCATGAACGGAGGATACCCTCGTTGGCAAAGTCAATATGTAAGAAAGTTAAAAGTGCCGGATATTAGTACTTTGCATACGAATCACTCTCAACAATTAATTTCCTGCTACGACTCGAAAGATATTAAAGGAATAAATTCTATTGTAAATAGTGTTCTTGCATAACAGATTTTTGGTGCTTTTGTCTTAATTATAACCTCTCTATGGTAGGCAAGGAGTTTTCGGCGATGTTTTTAATGATTTATTCTATGATACTTTCAAATCAGACAAAAAACAAACATTTGAGCTATCACAAAAGCCAGGCAGGGACTTTGAAGAAAATTCCGGCTTTGGAGAGATTTTCTCAATTCTTAGTCCTGAACAGGGAGATTTTTCAAATGAGGAGATGAAGTCTCCTTACATTAAGAAAAAGAGGAAACGGAGGTATGGGAGGCAGGTGTAGGGGAATTGTTATATCTCAATCATAAGGTTCTACCTGAATGTCTTGAATCATTGTCCTATGAGGTATAATAACCTCATAGTTTGAACCGACAACAATATTACTATTCTTTTCATTGTCATATTCTAACTTTAACCATGCAAGAAAATTTTTTGCTTCATCAGAGGAGTCAAAAAGCAAATCTCCCGAAGCAAGAGTTGTTGTATTTTTTATTTGAATTGGTATTCCTTTTTTACAATCAGTGCTAAGTGTATCAGTAAGTTTCCAAAGATTAGGTTTCATTTCCCTAATTGGAATAATAACTACTTTATTAGTTGTATCTTTTACAGTGCCATAATATAATTTCACCATATCGTCCGATTCGGATATGGTTTGGTGTTTCTTTGAAACTTCACGAAAATCAGCATCAAATGTAATTGTGGCTTTTAAGTCTTTTATTATATTGGGGTATATAACGAACTTTTCGTTAACTTTTACATCACCGGAATTATTCTTTACTCCGTTTCTCACAAGTTCCCTAAAAGAGTAAATTTTTTCAACTTTTAAATTTTTAACACCAAGAGTTATATCAGCTAAAATATTTCCTGTCAAATCTATTCCGCTGATACCTTCTTGGTAAAGTGATAATTTATCTTGGGTAATAGCGGCATTCAAAGCAACCATTCTTTGTTTTAGCAATATTTCTTCAGAAAAAGAACGGCTTGCCGATAATTTTCCCTCTCCGGCTCCTTCTCCTTTTATTGCATCTTCACGACCAGCTTCTATTAAAGACTTTCCGGCAAGTTCTCCGCTTTGAGTATTTGAATAATTTAATTTACCTAAATCAAGTGTTTGGTATTCTGTAATCAGCCTATCACAGCTCAAAAACTTAATACCATTATTTCCTATATCAAGTGTGACATTAATTTTTGCAATTCTATCAGCAGGCATGTGGCTTTTGTTCCTTATTGAGACAACAATTCTTGTTTCAAACTGTGAGTAATCTGCAATTTTTGTCGCATCACTTGACTTAGAAGATAAACTGCGTGTTAATCCTGAAATGAAGGCATCGGTTGTCGTGTCTTTTTTCGCAAGCTCAGAGATTAAAACGGCTTGGGCATCAGGGGATAAGTCGAAAATTGTCTTTGATTCAGACCTCTCGCCTTTTTTCTCTTCAATTACATAAGCATTTACATCAATTCTATTTTTGATTATACTGTCATTTTTTATGACTTCAATTGATTTGTATCTTTTTGTTAGATGTCCCGAAAAATTGCTGCAAGAAGAAAAAAAACACACCAACAGTAAAAAGAATGTTACTCTTTTCATAATTACATATATTTTTTTATTTAAGAATTTTGTTCTAGAAAATTTGAGTCTGGGGATTTGCAAGTTTAATTATTGTTGCTTCTCCTTCAACTCTTCTTCCTTCTATTATTTCCACAACAGTTTTCTGTCCACATTCCTTATCATTTATACTTTTTGGGAAATTTTTGTTATTTCCGGCAGTGTAATAAGTTTTTTCTAAAATTGAGTCCAGAGAATTACTCCACTGAATTGCTTTCCAGTAATTAGGGATGTTATTTTTGTCTAAATTTAAGACCGTAATATATTTGTATGTTTCCATTTTTTTGTTTATTAAATTTGTACTTACTCAATATTGACAGTGTTTTATTTAGTCTATTTATTTTTGTGTTCCCTTTTTTTCAACAACCTTCAATACATTTGGGAAAAAAGTTTCGCTGAAAGCAGCTGTAAATCCAAAAATTAAGAGCCCCCAAATATTGATTTGATTTGCTATATCGAAAATTAAATTAGATTTAACGGCAATATATAAGATTACGGCACTAAATATCGAAATAAAGGCTCTTTCAAGTCCATAAAGCAAAAAATAAATGAATCCGACTTTTTCTTTTTTCACTTTTTCATTACTTTTTACTTCCTTCTTTTTTCTCAGCTCTTCCTGATCATTACTTTTTTCAAAGAAGTTAATTTTTTTAATACCATAACTTACAGACATAAAACCTCCTATTGAACCCGCAGTAGCAACAAAAATAAGATCCTTTATTTTGTCAAAAATACCACAGCAACAATGATAATACGCCAAAACAGAAAGTATAATCAGTGCAAGTGAAATAAATCCTATTATAGCCAAATGATTAAATTTTTGCTTGAATTGATATGCATATCTTTTATTTATATACTCATAAAGTTTTATTAATTTATATTCAGCACAGTCTACATTGCTCTTACATTCCTCACAATTTTGATTGATTTCTTCGCATCTGTCTCTTCTTTCTTTATTATCTTTATCTAAGGCTAATGAAATAAAACCAGCAGTTTGAGCTTTTATTGAAGATGCATTAGGAATTTTATATAATACTCCCCTTATGTTTACTATTTCATCGTAAATTTGGTTAAAATTAGTAGTTAATTCTTTATACTTTTCTGCTGTTTTGGCATCAATATGACATAAATCTTCATAAATATTAGTTCGTAAGGATTGTGAAATATCGTCAGTTTCAATTTCATAAATAACATAGTTCGGATCTTTGACATGTATTCTGGTTATTTTATGTCCTAACTCATCTTGCCCTCCGACAATATAGCGTTTCCGTATTTCTTCCAGCTTATTTTCGGCTTCTCTTGATTTTTCTTCTTCGGTTTTCATAATACAGATAAGATAAAAATTAATTAATAATATTTACTATTTTACATTTAAACACATCTATAAATGGTATATTTTATAATTTTAAAAATATACAAAAAATAATATTTTTATATTTTAAAACGAATATAGCAAACATATTATAAATCAAAAAAAATATTATTATATTTTTTTGATTTAAAGGCTAATAATTTAAAATTAACACAATATTTCTTTATCATAAATTATAAAAAAACTCTTTTATATTCTATGTTTTTACATTTTACATATTTAATTTTTAAATTAAATGAATATATAAGATGATTTAATAAGATAGCTCAAATGATGGAGTTTATGTGAGCAAAAAATATTTTATTTTGCGTTATCAATGAATATTGGTTCTGTTGCCAAGGCATTATTGATTGAGATATTGTCGGTGTAGTTGAGAAATATGTGCTGCCATCATAGCCGCCTTTGGCGGCAAGGTTTTGCCACTTCTCACATCTTTGCCGCAAAATACTCAATTCCCTTGGCTTTATAATCATTCAACAGTTGATGTACAACGAGTGTATTTCCGGCTTTGTATGATACAATATTTGTTATTTTCAGTTTCTTATAACAACACCTTCAGGGAAAAGTTAGTTAATTTGCTGAATAGGTATCCCAATGTGGATATTAACACAATGGGATTTACCGCCGATTGGCAGAATGTGCCGTTATGGAGATAGCCTCAATTAGTGCGAAGGCTTCGCATAAATTTCAACACTTACATTTTCAATGCTTTAATTGACACCCGTCAATTCGAGCAGAACTTCCGCACGAATTGAATAAACGAAAAAAAATTGTTTTTTCTGCCAAGGTTTTTTAGTACGAAAATAACAAGCCGATGCAAAAAAAACGGAAGTATGGGCGACGGATATAGTATTGATATATCTATGTATTATAGTTATGTAAAATGCTAAAAACCTGTTGGACTAAGTTTATGTTTTGTAGTCGATCTTTTATTAAGCCATTATAAGAATCTATTATTGTTCTTAAATATGATTCATCAGCACAAGCTACATATTTTTCAGCTAAATGAAATGTAGTGAGGTCATTCACTGTTGAGAATAAATGAATAAAATCGGATTCAATAGATTTATTATTGTTGAAATACTCTATAAATTCATATTTGTCGATTCTGTCAGAATAGACTAATCTTTGATTTTGACTAATTGGAAATATGAAATCTTCGAAAAATTTATCTTTATCTATATCAGCCTCCCAAAAAGGACAATCTCCTAATAAACATGGGGTAGATGAAGGAATGATGAAACTATTTCTAAATATTACCTTATAATCATCTTTGAATCTGAATGGTTGTATTGACAAAAGAAGCCTTTTAGATTCTTGCGAAAGTTCGGAATGGAAAAGCTCTTCTAATTCAACATCTAATCTTTTTCCATCTGTTTTTATTCCTAAACCTAAATCATCAACCGTAAAAATATCTTTCAAATCCTTGAAGGATTCATCATATTGAGGATTTCTCCATTTAGTTAAATAGGCTAAGAAAATGAGATTTCTCAAGGTTTCCTCTTCCATTTTGCCTGAGGTATTATCTATAGCATTTTTTAAATGAGGTGCGATTTTAGATTCTAAGTCAGCATACATTTTTTCTAGTATATCGCCTCGATTACCAAAAGCATCAGAAAGAGTATTTCTATCAGCCTCATAAAAAATAGATTTTGGACTTTTCTTATCAAATTTTTTAGATTGCTTATTATATACTGTTATTCTTCCATTTTCATCACAAAACCCTTTTATGTAAAATTCAGGTAAATAATGATGTCTCCACGATTCTTCCATCTTACGTCTTTATATGAATTATTTTTAAATTATTTTTTTGTTAATGATTAGCACAAAAGTATTGTATAAATATCTGAATTCCAATATTGTAATTCAAGAAAAAAAGTGCGAGGCTACGCCTTCCGCACTTTTTTTCTTGGCTCGTTGTAATATAGGTTTTCAGCCCTCGAAAACCGTCAATCTTTCATAAGGGTACTACAGTCATAAAACGCTGCCTATCCATCTAAGGGATTTCAGACATATAAAAAGACGCCTGCAAAATATTAACGCCAAACACTTCCAAACCAACACCACAAGCTGCCACGACACAAAAACGACATAAAGTATCAAAGCATAGCCTCTAATTTTGCTCTCCAAACATTTAATTTTCAGATTATGCAAAACGAAGACGATTTAAGAGGACTCGCCAAAACAATGGAGTTTATGCGAGGCATAAGTATTTTATTCTGTGTGATTCATGTGTATTGGTTCTGCTACCAAAGCATTGTTGAATGGGGTATTAATATTGGCGTAGTTGACCGGATACTGTTGAATTTCCAACGAACGGCGGGTTTATTTTCCAATATATTGTGGACGAAGCTGTTTGCAGTGGTATTCCTTGCACTTTCATGTTTGGGAACTAAGGGAGTAAAAGAGGAAAAAATCACATGGAATAAAATCTATGTGTTTCTGTTTTTCGGGTTTATCCTTTTTTTCCTGAATTGGTGGTTACTTTATTTACCTCTTCCATCTGTTGCTAAAACAGCTTTGTATGTTTTTACGCTGACTTTGGGGTATATCTTGTTATTGCTTGCCGGGATATGGATGAGCCGTTTGCTCAAAAACAACCTGATGGACGATGTTTTTAACCTCGAAAATGAAAGTTTTATGCAGGAAACGAAGCTTATGGAAAATGAATATTCCATAAACCTCCCAACGCGGTTTTTCTACAAAAAGAAATGGAATAACGGTTGGATAAACATTGTGAATCCGTTCCGGGCAAGTATTGTGTTGGGAACTCCGGGTTCAGGAAAATCCTACGCCATTGTAAACAATTACATTAAGCAACAGATACAAAAAGGATTTTCAATGTATATTTATGATTATAAATTTGATGATTTGTCTGTGATAGCTTATAATACGCTCCTTAACAATCTTGATAAATACAAAGTAAAACCCCGATTTTATGTTATCAATTTTGATAATCCGCGAAAGTCGCATCGTTGTAATCCGATTGCACCGGAGTTTATGACGGATATTTCGGACGCATACGAGAGCGCTTATACCATTATGCTCAACTTGAATAAAACCTGGATAACCAAGCAGGGCGATTTTTTTGTAGAAAGCCCTATAATCCTGCTTGCAGCTATTATCTGGTATCTGAAAATCTATCAAAATGGTAAATTTTGTACTTTTCCCCATGCCATTGAGTTCCTGAATAAACGCTACGAAGATATTTTCCCGATTCTGACTTCTTATCCCGAATTGGAGAATTACCTGTCGCCCTTTATGGATGCTTGGCTCGGAGGCGCTGCCGATCAGTTGCAAGGGCAGATTGCATCGGCTAAAATTCCACTTTCTCGTATGATCTCTCCCCAATTGTATTGGGTAATGACGGGCGATGATTTTACGCTTGACATCAACAATCCCAGCGAACCCAAAATCCTTTGTGTGGGTAATAATCCCGACAGGCAGAATATTTACAGTGCGGCTTTGGGTTTGTATAATAGCCGTATTGTTAAGTTAATCAACAAAAAAGGACAGCTAAAAAGCAGTGTAATTATTGACGAGTTACCAACTATTTATTTCAGGGGATTGGATAACCTGATAGCGACCGCGCGAAGCAATAAGGTGGCTGTTTGCCTGGGATTTCAGGACTTTTCGCAGTTAAAGCGCGATTATGGCGACAAAGAAGCAGCAGTTGTAATGAACACGGTGGGGAACATTTTCAGCGGACAAGTAGTCGGCGAATCGGCAAAAAACCTTTCGGAACGCTTCGGGAAAATATTACAAAAACGCCAGTCGATGACTATTAACAGGCAAGATACTTCAACTTCTATCTCGACACAATTGGATAGTATTATCCCAGCATCAAAAATTAGTAACCTTACGCAAGGGATGTTTGTCGGTGCAGTGTCGGATAATTTTGACGAGCGTATTGAACAGAAGATTTTCCACGCAGAAATTGTTGTAGATAATGCTGCCGTTGCTGCCGAAACAAAGGCATACAAAAAGATTCCGGAAATTGTGGATTTCCGGGATGAAAGTGGTAATGATACTATGCAAGTGGAAATTGAACACAATTATAATCAAATCAAAGCGGATGTGAAACAGATTGTAGCGGATGAACTGAAACGCATTTCGGAAGACGAGAATTTAAAGCATTTGGTTAAGAAGGAGGAATAAAACTACTTTGTAATGATATTTGATTTATTTACAGACCATTTAAGTTAAAAATTATTACCTTTGTTGGCAAACTTTACTATTTTAAAAATGGATAAAAGGACAGAAGGTGCATGGATAATCCATCATACAAAAAAAATTCAGGAAGTTGCTGATGCTGTTGATTTTGAGGATATTGAATTGGCTGGAAAATGTGGACAGTTTTTATCCAGTATTTCGTCTTCGAATTTTGAAAGCACATTGAATGATAATCAGGTAAAAGCGATTGCCCATGCTTCAAATATAAGAAAAGTTGAATTAGATGCTATAAAGAACACCTTGTCGAATGCACGCCTTATTGATTCTTCAAAAGACGGGAGTATATCTGTTATTGGGGTAACAACTTCAAGTGTATTATCTCATACTGCTGATATTTTTAAAGAATCAACAAGTGATAATTTTCAAAAAGCATCAATAGAGCTCTCTAATTATATTTCAGAGACCCCCCAGGATGAACAGTTGATAAAAGAGTATATTTCTGATACATATGAAATAGATACAAAAAGAAATGAAAGCCTTTTTAATCAAGCGGAAGATATTGGTCTGATTGATTATGAGTTAATTGATGGAGAAAAAGTATATTTTAATGGGAATTTATTTAAAAAAGATTCCATAAATAAAACGGCAAAAGTACTAAGTACATTAAGTCCGGATGAATCCAGAAAGGTAATGGAATTAAACGAGTACTTAAACAAAGAAGCTTGTGTTACATATAACTTTGCTCTAAAAATTCTTGGAGAAAATTTGTTAAAGAAAATGCAATCTATTGCAATGTATGATTTTAATGAAGTGAGTAATGATCATCATGCACAAGTTTTTCTTACGATGCCTTCTGCATTTGCGAAATTTGGGAATCCTTTTGAAGATGACGCTTTGGATTTAGCAAAGGCATTTATATCGTCATTGATATATGGTATGAAAATAAGTTCTTTTTCCAGAGGTCAAATACGCGATTATTCTATGCTTTATAATACACTTAATAAATTATTACGAGGAGAAAAAGTTGGACCTTGCACCGCAATTGGTCAAGACTATCAAGTATTAGAACTAAGTCGTGTAATTCAGTTGGAACATAGTCATAATGGAATGTATTTTATGAAATTATTAAAATATGATATTGGACAATTAGCTTTGGATGTCTTAAAAAATGGATATATTGCAGAACATGCTATTTTAGATTCCGGATTTAAAAGCTCAAGTGTTTCACACTATAAAGGGCCAGAAAAAAACAGGATACAAACCCGCAGAAAAAAAGAAACTTCTTACAAAAAGGATATTGGTGAATTACTTAGAACTATGAGAAACTAATGAAGTCTGAAAATTTAATCACAAAAGGAGAACTAATGGAAGAAAAATTAAGGCAATATTTCCTTGATAATGGATATTATGTTGTCCGGGGAGTAAAATATAAACACCTAGGCTCTGATATAACGGATATTGATTTATTTTTATATGCACGAATTTCCAGTTTGTCCAGAGAAAGAATAAATGTTGATATTAAAAATAAAAAAACACCTAAAGCTTTTGAGAGAATTATTTGGACTAAAGGTTTACAGGAATTACTCTCAACAGACGGTTGTGTTGTTGCAACATCTGAAAAAAAAGATTCAATAATTGAATATGGGAAAAAACATGGCGTTCTTATATTGGATGGAAATTTTTTGCAAAAATTATCTTACAAAATAGAAGAGCGAATTACAGAAGATGATTTTTTAAAAAAATTATCTGAAATAAAATGCTATGATGTTTATAAAAACCAAACCTGGAACAATATTTATGAAGATTCAAAATCCAGACTTTTAAATGAAATGGATTTTAGCGGATTCAACAGTTCTCTTATTTGCATAAAGTACTTTTTGGAAAAATGTTTTGATAAGCAAAAAACAGAAATTGCAACAAGAGTTGCATATCTTACAATATCTCATCTGCTCATAATTTTAGATTATATATTAAAAGATATTGCTTTTTTGGATATAGATATTAGGAAAGAAGCATTAAGTGATGGATTCAAATTTGGCAATTTAGGGAGAGATGGAGTGAATCGAACTATAGATATGGCCATAAAAATTACAAATTCCAGAATACCTGCAAATGCAATCAAACAATCTATTGATACAAGTGAAACTGATATCCTCAAAGATTATTTTTCAAAATCAGAAGTTTCAAAAATAATTTTCAGAATAGCTATTGAGCTTGAAAACAAAGCATTTTCGAAAAAAATTACAAATCCCAATGATTTGGATATCTCTATTCGTTCTTTGTTGTCAGTCTTACTCGATTTTTTTAAAATAAATAGAAAGAGCTTTTTTGATTTATATTCAGGAATTATAATGTAATCTTGCTTGAAGGGTTATTATTAACTTTGATAAAGTTTCATCCCTTTTATCCTTTTTCAGTTGGCAGTCCCAAATTACTATAACATTCCAACCTGCTTCTTTGAGAAGTTCCTTACTTTTTGCATCCCGTTCTTTTGTCCTGTTGATTTTGTTTTTCCACCATTCCGTATTGCTTTTGGGAAGAACAAATCCGGAACAACTTTCGTGGCCGTGCCAGAAACAACCGTTTACAAATATTACAGTTTTATACTTCGGAAGAGCAATATCCGGCTTTCCCGGCAGTTCTTTTGCATTCAGCCGGTAACGGAACCCTTTGCTGAACAGGTATTTTCTGACCATGATTTCGGGTTTGGTATTTTTACCCCTTATCATGGACATATTATAACTTCTTATTTCTTTGGAATGTACATCTGCCATAGAAATATTATAAAAAGGAACTATGATGCTGTATTCAAAACAGGTTCCATATAACAATCAAGAAATTCTTCCGTTACACCTCTTAATTTTCTTCTTTGACATAAGGCATAAAATTCTTCCACTGCGGAATAAGGGAAAAACCTTGTATCTAATGAATGAAACTGCGGTTTATTTGCTTCTTTTATAACTTTATCCCTGTCTTCGTCGGGGGCAACAATAACATAACGGGTCGGAAATGGCGGAAATTTATCCTGAAAATTTTTCATCCGGGACAAGCCGCTTGTTACGCCTGTTGAATGCTCTACTTCCATTACGGCAGGCATTAGTTTTCCGTTTTTAAACCAAATACAATCAATTAAGAGTGCTGCACGGACCGCTTCATCGTAAGCTGAGAGAAGTTTCTCATCTTTCAGGGACGGGATAACACCTTCATATTCGCCCAGCCGCTTATTATCATATATAATCCCCTTATCATTTTGAGCTATCCATGTTCTGAATCCTAATTGTTTTCCAATAAAGTAAAGGGCTATTTGAATCTGGGCATGCCTTCTTTGAATATCAATATTAAAATCCGCGGCAGGCATCGTGTCCGGCAGAACAAGTGATTCATAAAAAGCATCAATATGAGGCATTTCGGAAATAACAATTTCGGTTTTCATTTCCTGAAGAACTCCCGGTCTGTGTGGAACATCCGGCATCCACATTAAATGTTTATGTCCTCGTTGTATTGCACTTATACCCCCTTTATTTTCGATTCTTCCCGGATAGGCAAAATAAAACTGAGGTGTATGAGCTATTAATGATTCAAGAACAGAACGGGTATTGTAACTTGCACCTAACACCCTGTCTATGTTAATTGGCTGACCGGGAACAAAAGCATTTGCAACCCGCCATATTAGTTCCGAAGATATGCTTTCTTCGCGCTTTGAGCTTGCAGATTCGCCATTGCCGGGATTCCACCGTTTTATGCGTATGGGACCTTCGGGCATATCTACCCCGGTAATTTGGATTAATCCTTTTGTTTTCGGATTAATATACTCATATGCAACATTTTTATCAAGCTGATTGATGAAAGATACAATATTACTTGCCGTTAGTCTTTGCATTATCTTCTGTTTTTATAATGAAATCATATATATTTAAAGCCAAACCTTTCGCCGCCATAAAGGGAACACCATTTCCTATTGCTTTGAATGTGTTGGTCAATGTAATAGTATCAGGAATTACATATTCTTTAGGAAGAGACTGAACAGCCAGTGCTTCGGCTGCTGATATGCGTCTTGACTTATACGGATGTAAATGTACTTCGTTATTTCCGTATGCTGCCGTTGGTGAATAGCGCCATCTGTGCAATCGTTTGTACGACTTCTTTTTATCGTCGCCTTCGGAGATTTCTTTAAATCGTTGCAGTCCGTCTCTTGGAATAAAATATCTGTCCTTATTTTGGTGATTATCCACATCATTTTTCTGAAACCAATAACCAACGGTCAATTCTGAAATGATATTATCCGGCATACTAACTACTGAATTTTCCGAATATCCGGTAGTCTTAGGCCATGATAATTTTGATATTTCAGCAAAATCAAACATTTTATTTTTATTCCAGTCAAAATCAATCAGTTCTCCTTTCTCTGTTTTTATTCCTTTGGATTGTACTACAGATTTATGGAATCCGATAAGGATAATTCTTTCTCTGTCCTGCGGTGCACCGAACTCAATTGCATTAATCAGTTTTTCTGTCAGACAGTAACCGGCTTTTTTAAAATCGGCTTTCAAATCTTCAAAAAATTCACGGTGTTTTTTTGTGCGGTATAAACCTTTGACATTTTCAAACAGAAAAAAATCAGGTTTTATTTTACAAATAAGTTTTGCATAAGTCCCCGATAATTTACCATTTTCACCTTCTTTTCCTTTGTTCTTTCCTGCAACAGAAAAATCAGGACAGGGAGGACCTCCTATAAACCCGGTGAGTTTATACTCCTTCTTTGATTCTTTAACTTTGTTTCTTAAATCATTAAGTTTCTCTTTTCCGAGAAAAGCTGTGATATCAGAAACAGAATAGCCATATGCAGGCTTTGCTATATTCATTGCTTTACGGGAATACTGGTATATATCCATAAAAGGCTGATGAATTTCGTTTACAAACAATACATCATACTTACCAGTGTATTCAAAACCCAAGTCGAGAAACCCTGCACCGGCAAAAAAAGAGAAAATTCCTATTTTGTCATTCATATTAAACTTCTGTAAGCTCATGAAAACACCTGTCAAATGGCGTTTTCACATTAGCTTTGCAAAGATACTACTTTTAGTTTTATCTAAAGACAGAAGGCAGAATACTTTTGTTTATCAAATTCTTATCCATATTTAAAGCAAAACAGTTCCTTTAACAGGAGTCATGAAATAAATTTCCTCACTCCTGTTTTGAGCTGTCTTTCTTGGTACTTTAAATTAAAACCTCTTTATAAAATCATATATATTATTCCGATAACAGATAAAAACAACACAATGATTTTTGCAATAAAAAAACAGAAAGAAGTATTATTTAGTTTTCCTCTTTTCTCTTTTTCCTGAGAAGCGATTAAAGAGAAATCAACCCCTTCTTCCAATAATTCTTTAATTTTATTATAATGATTTCTGTACAAAATTACTATTGTGAGATATTGAAGGACATCAAAAAAACAGTATATAACAAGTAATGCTAATACACAGCCTGCTTCGTTTTTCCAGTTTGCCGTACCATTTATATATACCATAGCCCAGACTATAGCTATTAAAGCAAATACTATTTGACGGCAAATGGTTGAACTTTCTTTTGACTTTTCAACATAAGTATCATTTAACTCTTTAAATAAAGAGTCTATTTCTGTATTATTTTTTTTCTCCATAAGACCTATTTTTTAGTTCTGCTTTTTAATATTGATTTTATATCTCTTGTATTGACACATTTGCTTTCCAGTTTATCTCCCACTGGTTTCAATGGGTTAATTTTTCCAATTTTTGACATATTGATACATGGAGGGCTCAATGGAGGATAATTTCTTAAAATATATTCACCACATTTTTTACATTTATAAAATGTAAAATAACCTTTTTCAATTTCAACTTCATTTAAAGATTTACATCTTCCACAATACATTTTTTTCATATTCTTTTTAATTAGATGTATTAATAATTATTTGAGTTTTATTCGGTTGAGAATTTTTTATTTTAATCGGAATCAAATCTTATGTATATCTTATTAGTTTTCTAACAAACAGTAAAATAATATATATTTACAAATATATATAAATATTTAAAAAACTTTATCCGAAAAATATTTTGTTTGGGAAAAATTATACAGGAACGACATTATTTTTGGTCATCAGCCAGTTTGATGCAAAGCATTCCGAAATACGAGAATTTAAAGCATTGGGATAAGAAGGATAAGGACACTACGATACAGCAAATGGGATAATTAATATAGTTTTCAGTCTTGAAACACCTTTTATCCTCATATTTCCATTTAGTTTTAATGTGTTTATTTTAAGGCAATTTTTCGAATAACTTCACCCGCTTGCACAATGTAAATACCTGCCGGAAGCGGAAAAAATTCATAAACGGCAGCACTGGAAACAGATGCGCAGCAAGTACCATTCACATTGTAAATACGAATGGCAGCTTGTGGTGCATTTTCTACAATGATAGCTCCTTTATCTGCGGTTATGCGTATTTTATCTGTTTGAGGAAAGCCGTTTGCAGAAGAAGTGCTGTTTTCATATTCAATTATCTGCCCGAAATCCTGCCAGACAGGAGCGTTTTGATATAATGAGCGTGTGCCTTGTGGTACTTTCAGGGTGCATTGGGATAAATTTACACCGCTGTAAATATTATTCACTACACTCAGGGGTGTTTGCCATTCTACAATTACTTCTTCCAATCCGGTACAGCCGTTGAATGTATAATAATCTGCAATATTCGTTACACTTGCAGGAATAGTAAGGGAAGTAAGTTTGCTGCATCCGTCAAAAGCAAGCATTCCTATATCCGTTACTTGTTGAGGAATATTGAAAGAAGCCAGGTTGGAGCATTTTTGAAAAGTAGTTTCAGGGATACTGTTTATATTTGACGGAAAAGTAACGGAAGTCAGGTTGGTGCAATTCTCAAACACACCTATACCTATGGTTGTTACATTTTCCGGTATATCAACGGAGCCAAGTTTTCCACAGCCTGAAAAAGCGCCATTGCCAATACTTTGCAGGTTTTGGGGCAAATCTACCGAAGTTAAGCCACAATATCTGAAAGCATTTTTTTTAATGTTTGTTACGCTGTTCGGTATCGTTACATTTGCAAGAGAATAACAAAATAAAAATACATTCTCTTCAATGCTACTGACACCCTCAGGGATGGTTATTTCTGTAATTTTCTGACAATCTTTGAAAGCATACATTTCAATGTTTCTTACGCTTTGGGGAATATCTATCGAAGGAAGATTAATGCAATTTTGGAAAGCTTGCAATCCAATGCTTATAATCCCTTCGGACAGAGAAATAGAAGTAAGGCTAGTACAATCCTGAAAAGTCATAAATTCTATTGCAGTTACTTTGCTTGGAATAGTAATGGAAGTAAGTTTGCTGCATCCGTAAAAAGCGGTTGCTCCAATACTCGTTACACTTTCCGGAATACTAACAGAAGCCAGACTGTAATTTTCGCGGAAAGCGCCGTCTTCAATAGTCGTTACTGTTTCAGGTATCTCAAAATCGTGTATCCCATAGCATTTTGCAAAGGCATTACTACTAATAACTTTCAGATTATCAGGCAAGATAACTTCTTTTATATGATTGCATCCTGAAAATGCAGAGGTATTTAATCTTGTACAGTTGGTAACTGTTACTTTTGTTAGGGTAGCCGGAGGATAGTAATTAGTAGTACTAAATAAAGACCTTAGATTTCCGCTTGTAAGAGTCGTGCCTGCAAAAGGAAGTGTGAGCTCGGTTATCTTACAGCTATCGTCAAAAATACTACCGATATAGGTCACATTCTCGGGAATAACAAATGATGAATTCAATGAGCAACCCCTAAAGGCATAGTCGCCTATTTTTACAATGCTATTGGGAAGCGAAACAGAAGTAACTCCGGAACAATACCGGAAAGCATGCATGCCAATTCCAGTTACATTATAGGTTGTTTCTTCGTAAACGACTGTGGGAGGTATGGATATATCCCCACTATAATCGGAACTGGCAGGAGAAATCTCTTTGGGGCTTACCTCAACGGTATTTTCACCTGTGATACTGTAATAAATACCACCAGCTTCAAAATCATATCCTTGTTTTGCCCACATTTGAGCAACAGGTAACATTGATAGCAGTAAAATGATGTGTTTGAGGGTCGGTTTCATAATAATAATTTTTAATGAAATAAGAAGATTAGCCACTATAGGCTAACCTTCTTATTAATTGGATTATAGAATTATTAATTTCAAAGTATTACATTGCTTATTGTCCCTGTAAATTACTATCGGATAAGTTCCAGCAGGTAATCCTGAGGTACTTATGGATTGGTAATAAGTTCCTGCCTGGGTTGACGGATTGTACATAATCGTTTGTATTATGGCGCTACTTGTATTAAGCAATACGGCATAAACATAAGTATTATCGTCTGTTACAGGAATTACAAGGGTCGGATCAATAAAATTTGGAGTAGGGTTCGGGAATAACATAATTCCTGTACAAGGATCGCTGATGACCGTAGATCCTCTTACATCAAACTTATACTGAGCCGGAGAGGCATTCGTAGAGACAGTTACCGTAGCAGTCGCATCGGCTAATGCCTCATAAGTAATATCAAATTCATAATACTCTCCGGGATCTCTCAGTACATCGCTGGTTAACGGATTTACAACTGTGAAGTTTGCATTATTGACTTGGATTTTTTTAATAGCCAATACATCACATCCGTCATTCACTATCCTGAATCTTTTGGTGACAGGACTGTTTGATGATCCGAAATTGGTATTATTATTTGTGGCAAAACTAGTATTACCATGAGGAATATCTATATTGTTCCCTTTTATAGTAATAGCTGGCGCTCCCGGTCCTACTGCTGTTGAAAGCCTGTAATAATGCGTGGTAGAATTAAATGTAAGCGAATTATTAGTCAGCCTGTAATCGGTTCCGTTACGAATCAACTTAAAAATAATTTGATTGCCATCCTCAAATCCGTCTTTATAATCATCGTTGGGATCGGAATCTCCGTATACGGTAAAATTAAACCCTTGGTCAAAGCCATCCCAAACACCTATTCCGGCAAGTTGTTCGTCATCACAACTGTTAATAAAATAGGCTGCTAATACATCTGTCTCTTCCATTGCCTGGCAGTTATGCTGTATATTGGCATAATTGGTTACGACAATATCAAGTGGATGCCCTCCCAATGAAGGATCTTGCTGGTATGTAGTATTAATAAAGTTCGGATTTGAAGGATTCCCTTCCCAACCTTTTGTTCCATAATTGTCTTCGGCTACAATGTACCATTCAAGGTCGGTTTCCTGAACTTCATCTTCTGGAATTGTTGCACAATAAGTATCACTGCCGGGAGCACATGGCAACATCTCTATCTCATTAAACCTGCTTGGCGTTTTATTTATCCTGTAATTTAATATCGGATTAGCATTAAGATATTGTGTATAATCAGTAACCTCTGCGCAAATCGTAATCGGATGACAAGGTTTTACCTCACTAATTGTAACATTCTCTATAGATGGAGCCTGGTTGGGTAAAACCGGGAATGTCCATGCAAATACATTTTGATTATCCGGCGGAGAAGATACAGTATGATACACATCCCCGGCAGGTGTCTCAGTATAGGTGGATGCCGTAAAATAATAAGACACATTGGGGGTTATAACGCTACTTGCAGGGACAAAAAACAAGAAGCTTACTTCATCTCCGGTTGCATTGATTGTACCATTCGATAAATTTGATCTGACAGTATGATATACAGGTTCAGAATACCCCTTATAATAGAAGTCTATATAATCGAGCGTGTTGCCATTCAGAATTACCGTTACTTGAATAGGCACGGCAACATCCTCCAATTGGCTGACCTTATCCAGATCTTGGGTCTGAACAGAACGCACAATCGAAGGTGACTTTGACGGATAATAAATTTGGGTATCTGTTGCAGACTGGTCTCCGTTATAGGTAACTGTTACGGTGTGATGGTCATTTGGGTCAACAGTTGCCGGGTCTACATCCAAACAATATCGCATAATATACTTTTCGGTAATAGCTTGCCCAAACTTATTCAATATGTCATCATAGGTCAGGGCATCTATATCCTCAATCAGTCCCCCTGTTTGAGAGGCTATTGTATTAAATTCTCCGTAAGCAAATGACTCGTCGATTATAAAAAATGTCTGAATTCCTTTTTGGGATAAAGTATTTGCTACCCCGCTTTGTGTTAATGCAGACGGAGTGCTGTTATCACATTCTTTATTATTCAAACCATCATTGACTTTTTCATCACCAATCAGTATAAATACCTTTTTTGTATTCTGCCTGTAACCAAAGTTTTGATTAGCAGCCCAATTTAGAACCTCATAATAAGGTTCATAACCCCATAATGTACCAACATTTTGTGACCATATTTGAGACAAAAACTCAGCTTTTTCATTCTCTAGTGAATAAAAAAACTTACCCTGATATGTGGCTTTAGTTGCATAATCCGGACAGCTCGGGTAGCCTCCATAGCGCAACAATGCAACCTTAGCATCACATTTGCCTTGTAATCCGGATAAAAGACTACCAATTGCAGCATTAACTTTTAGGATATCATCATACATACTACCGGAGTTATCGACAAGAAAGACAATATCGACAGCTTCTTTCATTGTTTCTGATGTCTTTAATATTTTTTGGCAACCATACCTTTCTCCGTAATCATCCAGCAAAGTGAAGTCACTGACATCTAAATCATCGACAAAATTGCCACCTGCGTCTTTTACCGTAAATTCAACAAAAATAGCATCCGGAAAAGCTTCGGTATTGATACCCAATATTTCCAATGTGTGATTTGATGTTGAGCCAGCCCTTAACATCGAATTTGATTTTGCTTTTTTGGTGGCTTTGCCTGCATTTGTCTCATTCAGGCTTTTAACGCCCTTGTACAATTCAATACTTGCCACCTGCCAACCATTGCCTTCTTCGCTGGCATCAGAGCTAAGGCAGAAAGAAAGCTGCACGCGCTTGCCTGCAAAAGCGGTAAGGTTAATGTAGTCTTCTATTAAAGAAGTTTTTCCGCTTTTTCGGTAAACTTCTACATCCGATGTAATGCCGTCAACTTTGACCCGCACGGAAATAAAATCATGTTTTGTTTCTACTTCGTAACTTTGATTAATTTGCAAAATCAGTCTTTCATTATTGATAACGGCAGGCAAAGTAATACTCGGGCTTGTTGCTGTCAATTGGGCATTTGCCGCATATCGTCCTGTTGCATACAGCTTATTGCCATTAACCGTTTGTAAAGAAAAACTGTTACTTGCCCATTCCGCCGATAATTTAGCAGCATCAGCCGAATATACATCACTTATTTTGATGTAAGACTGAGGCTTCGTATAAGCATCTAAAAACTGCCCCTTAGGAATTTCATCGCTTCCTTGTGCAAAAGCACCCGTTACGGACAGCCCTAAAATTATAGCCACCCACAACATTCTCATTATAAATGTATTATTAGTTTTCATTTTTCTGAATTTTAAATTAAACAGTAAAACATGTTTCTGAAAACGATATTCTTGGATGATAAGGCGGATATCAAACCCCAAAACCAATAATTCCAGCTTTTAAAACATTGGTAAACAATTTAGTTGTATCTTTGTTTCATGCAAGGGAGTACACCTCCTTTCTTTTTTGGGTTCCGTATCAGTGTGGCTGCACTGATGCGGAATTTTATGTTATATCATTACTTTTTATACATCAAATTGCCATTATTTGGCGTAAACACTTGCCTTAAACGGAGAATTTACATCATTACTTCCAATGATTAACATACCGATAGGAGTAGCTGATGAACCTCTGGTTACCGTAATTGTAGCGGTAGAACATGGCGCTAATGAAAAAGGCAGTGTTAAAGAATTACCCAAACTGTATGTATAACCACCGGAAATCTTAATGTGCGAAATATCCAAATTCCTTTCTCCTACATTAGCTAAGACAAATGTTTGTGAAGTTCCTTGTTGAGTATAGCAACAAGTCCTGCTATTTTCTACAATAAAATCATCAAGATGGACTTCCAATGCTGCATTTGCAGACTTATTGCAAACCAAAGGCACTATTGTTCCGGTCTCTTCCGTAATAACTATATTGTCAATGATGATGTTGTAGTTACTACTTTCAGATGGTTTTACAGCGCTGCGTAAAAACTTAATCCGCACATTACTGCTTGTTTCGTTGATAGCTACACTATATTGTTGGTAGTTTATACCTGAAACGAGTATTTTATCTACTGTAATGAAAGTTCCGCCATTTACTGATTTTTGTATTTCCACATAGTTACCTATAACATTAGAGTTCTGGATACGCGCATCAAATGTAAGTACCCCCGGCTTATTTATGGCAGGGCTAATGATATACCCCATATTCCTACTGCTGTAATTCAATACTGCACATTGTTTAACTGAATTATAACCAGCTTGCACATAGAAAAAATCCCATATGCCGCTTGTGAGCGTAACTTGTTTTAAACCGCTTACATTAGAAGTGTTTTTACTAAAATCTTCCTGCAACACAACTTGTGCCTGTGAAAATGCGCTGCCTGCAAAAAGAGGTAAAAGCAATGCGCATAAAACAACTTTGATGCTTAATTTCAAAAAATTCATTTTGTTTCGTTTTAAATTATTATTTCCGTTTACCTTTAATTTCGTCCGAGTCATATAGTTTTTGCAGAAGCACATTTTTCAGCTTATCCATATATATTGTCCGGTCGCCTTTTGTCCTGTTTTTTATATCGGTAAAAGTCCGTGAGAAGTTTTTTACTTCAAAATCAAACACATCTCCAAAAAAATTAAATAAATCTTTCAGCAATACTTTTCCGTTATTGAAACAACCTGTCCCATAAAGCGCGTAAGCCAGTTCTACCAATTCTACCTCGGAGGCAGTCCACTTTAGCCTTGCCGGAGTTTTTTTTAAAATTCCCGGCAAGAGATTGTTCGTGTTTCTTTGTATGTAAATTCTCTTTTGCAAAACCGAGTTGCTCATCAACCAGCAAAATAGCTTTTTCCAACAATCTTATATGTGTATTCTTTTCAAACACATCAACCCGCTGTAGCCATAAACTTTTAAGTTCAGCCTGCACATAGCATAAAGAATTGTAAAAAGCATCCATATCCGCCGCTTTATGTCTTTCTTTAAATACTTTGTTTGCAAAATCGTCATAAGCATTTTCCAGCATTAAAGAATCTGAAAAAGCGGCATCTTTTACCAGCAAAAAAAAATTGTTTCAAATAGTCGTTTCATGGTTTTTCATTATTAATAAACGGTTTATATTATAAAATATTCATTCCATTCATTTTTAAATAAACAGTACAGACGGTACAAATATATTTATTTTTCTTAATTTACACTTGTATTTTATATATTTTTTATCTTTGTCGCAGAACTTTATTACTTTTAGTTTTTTTATTTCATATTATTATAATGAAGACCATGATCCGCGACAAGGTAAAAGTCAAAAAATCAAAAACAAAAGATATGCTCCTATTAGAAGCATACAAGCTCTTTACAATCAAACCTTATGACCAGGTTACTTTTACCGACTTGGAAAACGCAACGAAACTAAGCCGCGGAGCCATACTTTACCATATTAAAAACAAGGAAAACCTGTTTCGTGAAGTCATTAATGCGTATGTGTTTGAGCGGAATTCACTCCATTTTTTATTGGAAAATAATCCTAAAATCGGACTGTGGAGCTTTATCCTCTTATTTCTGGAATTTTGCAAACAGGAAAAAGAAGAGATGAAAGAGTTGGGGATACAGAATATCAACCTGGCAATGTTCAATGTGGAGTGTGCCGCTTTTTTCTTTTATCCGGATATGAGGGAAATAGCCAAAGAATGGGTAGATAATGAAGTGGAGGTTTGGAAACAGGTACTCAACAATGCCCTTGCCAATAAGGAAATAAAAGAAGATACGGATATTATGTTTATGGCAGCCCTTTTCGAGAATTTGTACCTGGGGAATTCGTACCACGGTGTAGTATTAACCAAAGGACATGATTTGAATATGCTGAAAAAAGGATTGACTGTGTTGTACAATACAATAAAATTGTAATTGAAACGGCTTTCCAAATTTTAAATACTAAAAAATCCGGAAAGCCGTACACCTTTTTTACACAGAAAATCCTTTTGCCCGCAGTTTTGCCACTGCTTCGCATCCGGCATCTTCCATATAAGAGTGAGACGGAATGGCAGGAGGCATAAACATGTATTTGAATATGTGTTTTATAACCAATTGCATGAATGGTTCGGGAGAAGAAAAGCCGTAATAAATATTTTCGGCAAACGCTCCCGACCGTACTTTAGGATCATAACTTGTTTGCCCGAACTCAATGAGTTCCTTCCCCAAAGTTTCCGCTGTTTCAATTGTTTTAAATATAGTATTCAGGTACAATATGCGTGTATCGTCGTCCTTGTATTTGATACCAAGGTAAAGGGGCAACAAACGGTCTTCTTCCTCCAGCACAATGGTCATCAGCCTGATTTCCAAACTTTCCTTATCCCTGGCTACCATTAAAAAAGATTGTCCGGAAAAATGCTTATTGATATTGGCAAAAAAATCCGCATTCAATACTTCAAACCTGTTTTTAGCTTTCCGGAGAACATTAAAATACAATTCACCCAACAACTCAGTATATTGTGAAAAATCAGGAACAATCTCCCAATGGAATTGATTGTCAAATAATTTTTTGAAACGCTTGTACCGTTGCCTGTACTTTTTCCTCAATCCTCCGGGATACGGGCTGTACTTGCCTCCTACCGGAATAAGGGTTGTTGGGAATGAACTGAAAAAACAGAAATTTTCATCCAGGATACTTTTTACTTTCTCAATTTGATTTTCGCGCACATCTTTAATAAACACGAATTTAGATTTCAACTCTTTCCCTTTTTCCTTTAATTGGAGATTGATTATTCTCTTAGCTTCCAAATATTCTTCCTTTGTTTCAGCCTGTATTTCAATAAAGCCTTCGCAGGTGGCTGCATACGAGCCTGCTACAAAAGTTTTCAGTTTCAGAAAATCCGGGGCAATCTTTCGGATCTTATTCAGGATATCGCGCAGTTTTTTATTGACCAAAAGGTCGATAATATCAAGCCTGTAACCAAAGCACGGGATTATTGAAAGAATCTTTTCCCTGTTTGAAATTTTCAGGTAATAATAGTCTACATCTGCAAATCCGGCTTCTTCCATTGCCATAAACAGGTTATAACTTTTAATCTCTCTTTTGCCGAATATGGTTTCCCATTCCAAAACATCTATCTGCTTAACAGAACTGCACCAGTGAAATTCTATATTGCTATTTGGATATAAACCTGTTGACCCCATATTTCTCAAAAAGTTTAATAATTAGTTCTACAAGCGCATCCATATCTTTTTTGGTATGGCTAGCCATGACACTTATCCTGAACCGCGTCAGGTTTGCCGGCACAACAGGCGGATATATGGCATTGATAATAAAACCTTGTTCAAAAGCGTCTTTAGCCATTTTAGTCAGGATATTCTGGTCACCCACAACCAACGGGATAATAGCAGTTTCCGTACCCATAATATTAAAGCCTTCTGCCCGGAATTTATTCCTAAGATATCCGGAATTTACCCTTAAACGCTCAACAATATCGCTTTCCTGTGTCTCTTTCAACACTTCAATAGCCGATGCACAAACACTTGGCGGCAATGATGCCGAAAACATATTGCTTCGTGCATATATCCGTAAATAGTCTATGATTTCCTGAGAAGCGGATATATATCCCCCTACCGTGCCAATCGCCTTGCTTAAAGTTCCGGTAACAATGATATTTTTCCTTTCTGTAATGCCAAAATGGGATAATGTACCTTTGCCTTTTTCCCCGATGACTCCTGTTGCATGCGCTTCGTCGATAAGAAGAATCGCATTGTATTTGCGGGCAACATCCAAAATGGCAGGAATATTGGCTATATCCCCGTCCATGCTGAATACACCATCTGTTACAACCAAAATTCCATCGGGGTATTGTGCGTGGTTCTCTTCCAGCAGCTTCTCCAAGCCGCTGATATCATTATGCCTAAACCGCAGCATTTTAGCACCTGCCATTACTGTCGCATCTATTAAACTTGCGTGGTTAAGCTTATCGTGGATAATTAAATTATCAGGGCGTATAAGCCCTGTAATTACCCCTAAATTAGCCGTATAACCGGAAGAAAAAAGAATTGCATTGTCAAAGCCGCTGATTTGGGCTATGAGCTTTTCCAGTTCGTCCTGGTAAACGGTTGTTCCTGTCAATAACGGTACTCCGCCGGAACCAATCCCGAATGACTTGATGACTTCTGCTGACTTTTTAACTGCTCGGGGTAAAACAGTGGCGTCCAGATAGCTGTTTGAACCAAACATAACCGCCTTGACAGTTTGTTGGGTGTGGCGGTTAAAAACAGAAACTTCGCGGGTGCAGGCAGACAATTGGGGATTTTTCCTGTAAACATTAAATCCGCACAGTTCGTGCATTTCCACTTCTTTTTGGAAATCAAAGACTTTGCCCATTATTGAACCATTCCGGCTTAGCCTGTTTCCTGTTAGATTAATTGTGTAATTCATAGTTTAATTTTTTTATAATTATACGGTATGTACGGTGCAAAAATAATTATAATATTTAAAAAAATTTGATGCAAAAAGAAAAACTGATTTGTAAAACAGAGATACCGGGAACATTTTTTTTAAGGTATACTATGAAATAAAAAACAATTAATTTTAACCATCAGATTTCACATTATGAATGTGAGAATACGAAAGTAACCAGTCTTTATTTTATAATCCGTATCTCTAAACGCCTGTTTTTCTCCTTTTCTGCACCTGTATTATTGGGATAAAGCGGAGCCGTATCCCCCTTACTGAAAGCCAGGATACGGCTGGGATGAATGCCTTGGCGGAGGATATATTCCTTTGCCGCGTCTGCCCGTTGCTGCCCTATCCGCATATTACTGCTGTAACTTCCGCAATTACAGGCATGCCCTGTTAAAATCACCTTTGCAGAAGGGTTTTGCTGTAAAACAGCCACATATTTATCCAGTTCTTTTTCCTGTTCCGGTGTGAGTGTGGTAATATTCAAACCGTAATTGATATTACCAATTTGCAATACATTGAAGCCGTTGGTTTCAGGTATTTCCGGCGTAACACCTGGGTTTTCCGGATTTGTAGCTGCCTCCTGCCTGTTTACTATTTCCGGTTCCCGGACTGTTTCCGCCCATTCATGAAGCACCTCTATTGCCTTTTGTGCCGTTTCTGCCGACTGGCGGGCAATTTCCGTACAAGAAACACAGGGAAGGCAATCCAACGGGATTTTTTCCGCCGTTTGTTTTTTCCGGAAAGGACAACCTGACGGAAAGCCTAAACGCAACTTAACACCAAACGACAAAGGCGAAACCTTATCTGTAAAACTCACGGTTTTACGGGCAGTGGTATATTGCGAAGCCAAAACGCTGTTTATAACCGTGAAATCTTCATTATCGTATGAGTCGTAAACAACGAACTTACCGTTATGTTTCCCTTTTATCACATCATTTAAACCATAATCTGCATACAATCCTGTATAAAGGTTTATTCCCGCGGGTAATTCCCATTTAATCCCTGCTTCCAGGCTGGCAATGCACGAGAGCCCGGCATCCAATTTGCCTTTAGCTGACTGGTTGCCAAAAACGCCATATCCCAATGAGGCTGGTTCGTTCAATGTTTGATTCCAATCATAGTAATAGCCTTTGCTGTCGATAGTAGCGTTTTTACTTTCATATTTCCCGCTCAGGGGAATACCCAGCTTGAACCCGGCAGCCGCAAAAAAGCGGTAGTTTCCCTGTTCTTTTGTTTGGTATTGCATCATCAAGGGAATGTTTAGGTTCCATAGCTGATGGTTCTCTTCGTAATTATCCACACGGTAACGGAAGTTTATTTTCTGCGGCGCGTAAGGGTCTGAATCTGTTGCGTCATAATTGTCGTGCAGTTTATTTTGGCTGAAACCGCTTTTATACAATGCCAGTTCTGCCCCCAGCAATACCCCCCAATGTTCCGAAAAACAGCGCGTATAGCCGATACCTAATGTCCCGCCGAAATGATTATCCCTGCTGCCAAAGGCTGGTTGATAGTTTAATACGGATAATCCGCCCGATGCCCAAACAGATAATTCATTCGGACAATAAACAAACTCTTGGGGAACATTATACATTTCAGCCAAGGTAGTGTCCGAAACTATTCCGTTTTCCCATTCTTGCGGCTCTGCGGATAAAGTACCGGGATGTGAAAGCCTGTCTAATGTCTCTTCCCAGTTATTATTCATATAGGATTGTGCAGAAGCGGTGTCAGCGTATAAGGCGCTTACCGTCATCAAGGCGGTAAGCGTAATAATATTCCAATAATTCATGATTTTTTCCTTTCATATTTATTCTACAATAATTTTAATATGCCGGTTCTGTGTGTCCGGCTTGAAACGGAGTATATAGACCCCTGCGGCATCAGGCAAATCAACCGGGATACTGTGGCGTCCTTCTGCCCGGACTTGGCTAATACACGCGCCCGAAGCAGTGAATACATCTATTACTGCCGACTGCAATGCCGTTTGGTCAAATCCTTCCGCCTCTACTATTACCGTATGGGATAAATGGACAGAAACCGGATTGGGATAAGCACGAAGGCTTGTTGCTAAAGCCTTTTTAGTTGGGGTAAAAGGACAGCTACGGTATTTATTGCCTTTGGTGTCAGTTAATTCGACCCAATATTCGTCATCAGGACTTAAATTTTCACCTCCGGTATAATAATGCCCGCCTAAATTTTCATGGCTGCCTCCGGCGGTTTTTATGCCGTTCTTATACCACGAATAATACGCAAATTCATATCCCCCGTTAGTAGCCGGATTATTGTTGACAACCAAAGTATTGTTGAGTTTTTGGTAAATAAGAGCAAGGCAATCGTCCACAGGAGGCTCTGTTTCCGCTTTCCCGGCAATATACCATATCAGGCTGTTTCCTTCAATGCGGTGCAAAAGCACGGCAGTGCGGCCGCCGCACTTTATTTCATCCATACGGAAAGTATTTGTATCCGAGCCCGCCTGGCTTGCCCGTATCAAGTCGATACCCGAACCGTCCCAACTGCCGGATAAATCAACTTCAATAGCGGTTGCTCCGGCAGACTTATTGGCTGTTCCTGCAATATCAATAAAGCCCTTTGTGCCTGCCCGATTGGAATTATCTGTTACGGACAAGTAAATCTTTGCCCCTGCTTCTCCTGTATAATTGCCATTGAGAACAAGCGTATTGGTTTGCGAACCCTGCGGGCTGTGCGAACCAAGGTATAATTCACCTGTTGAGTTAAGGATTAGGTTGCCGCTTATTGTTGCCGGATTGGAACCTATAACGGCTTTCCCGTAAAAAACAACGGGAAACGGTTGGGCAAAAACAGCGCCCGTTCCCGGCAGTAAAATCAATAAACAGATGAGATGTAAAAAGAATCTTCCCTTTACATTTTTAGTTGGAGTATTCTTCATATAGTCTTTTTTTATTGGGTAATAATTGCTTTGTTAAAACGGCATCAGCCAAGTACACACGATTCTGAAATTGACAGGCTTAGTGGCGCTGTTCCTGCAATAAAGCTCTAATTCAAGCGGTTTGCAATCGTACAACCAGGCAGTAGTAGTGTGGCTGTCCCCATTTGAAAAATTAGCCATGCTGTCGAAATACAAATCTCGTGTTCCGGCAATCCCATAAGGTTTTGTATCTGTTATAAACCGGAAAAAAGAAGGTGTAATTTCGCCTTCGGGCAAAGGCAAATCGTTATCACAAACAATATGTATCCCATAAAGACCTGCTCCAAAATCAGGTAAGCTCAATGCACATCTTGTCAATAAACTGTCGTTGGGAACATTGAAAACCCCGCTTACGGCTTTTCGCGAAAATGTTTCCCATTCTCCTGATGAATTGGTGTATAGCACCGAATTAGCGGGTGCTTTTGCAATTTTATCAATGGAAATGGCATTATCTTTCAGGTGTTTTGTTTCAACGCCGCCCGCTGAAATCGCAAGTGTATAAGGAGATGCCGGTGTTCCGGAGCCGGAACGGGTTAAGCTTCCGTCCGTAGCGCCTGTTACTTCATTCCCTATTATACCGTCCATTTCCTCGTTTTTAACCGTTTGGGCTATTTGATTCCAGATATCATTCCCCAATTTTTCTTTGGTAACGGCATTATTGATTATTTTTTCAGTAGTAATTGCATTGTTTGTGATTTTCCCGGCTGTTACGGCTCCGTCTTTCAGGTGTGCCGTTTCGATACCTCCAACCGATACGGCAAGCCTGTAAGGCGAAACCGCCGTGCCTGAGCCGGAGCGTGTCAAACTGGCATCGGCAGAGCCAATCACTTCGTTTCCGACAATCCCGTCAACTTCGGACAGGACAGCCGAATTGGTGATTTCAGTTTTAACCTGGTTCCAGACATCATCGCCTAATTTTCCTATGCTAATGGTTTTATCAACTATTTTATTGTTGGTAATGCTACCATCTTTCAGGTGCTTTGTTTCAATGCCACCCGGCGATACGGCAAGAGTATAAGGAGAAACTGCCGTCCCGGAACCGGAGCGCATAAGGCTGGCATCCGCAGCTCCAACTACTTCATTACCGACAATGCCGTCTGTTTCTTCGTTTTTAACCGTTTGAACGATTTGAGTCCAGACATCGCTGCCCAACTTTTCTTTGGTAACGGCATTGTTGATTATCTTTTCAGAAGTAACAGCATTGTTAGCTATTTTCTCTGTTGTTACTGCACCCTCTTTCAAGTGTATGGTTTCGACACCTCCAACCGATACTGCAAGTTTGTAAGGCGAAACCGCCGTACCTCCGCCGGAGCGTGTCAAACTCGCATCAGCAGAGCCAATCACTTCGTTTCCGACAATCCCGTCAACTTCGGACAGGACAGCCGAATTGGTAATTTCAGTTTTGACCTGATTCCATATTTCATCACTTAGTTTTTCCTTTGAGATAGTTTTATCAACTATTTTATTGTTGGTAATACTGCCGTCTTTCAGGTGCTTTGTTTCAATGCCACCCGACGACACGGCAAGGGTATAAGGAGAAACTGCCGTCCCTGAACCGGAGCGCATAAGGCTGGCATCCGCAGCTCCAATTACTTCGTTACCGACAATGCCGTCCTTTTCCGGCTGCGCTTCCCATTCACTGGCAGTTGCGTTCCAACTTAACACATCACCTTCATTTACACCCGCTGTCATTTGGGTTTCACCAGAAGATAGGCGTACCCACTTACTGCCGTCATTGTAATAAATGCCCGGAGTTACATCATTTTGGGTAGCCATATTAAATATGGTCATACCGTGAATATGCGCCGCTAATGGTACAGCACTTACAGTAGTTACAAGGTTTACGCGGGGCATCGCCAAACCCGAAGTCGCATTACCCTGTGCCGTCTGATCATCAGGGTTCAGGTCTAATATGGCGGAGGGGTTAGGAGCCACATCGCCGCCAATTCTCACTTGTGCATGTGCACACATCGTTCCTGCCATTGCAAGAGCGAGTAAAAGATTACATCTTCTTTTCATAAAAAGTTATTTTTAAATTATACATCCGGCTGCTTACGCCGGTTATTTAGCGATGCAAAACAAGAGATAAAATTTTGATGATTTTCGCGGTTTGGGGCGTGTGTCTCCGCTTGGCGCTGCATTGGCTTCAATTGGCACTGTAACAGAGGTTTTTAGTTTGTCCGGTTCACTTTAAAGTGCCACAAACGACCAAACCGAAGCCAGTTACAGCCATCCGCCCACCTGTCTGGCAGAACTAGAATTTGACGGCATACTTTTGCTCCGCATTAATAGTGATGCGGAACATTTTAAACCAAAATTTTATGGATGAAAAATTAAAAGACCAGGATGTTTTATTGGTCAAAGAAAAAGGTAGCAATGAACTGAAAGTTGCAGCAGACAAGAATGGCAAAGTGAAAAAGCCTGATGGAGAAAACCCTGATTTTCTAAAAATTGACAAGCATGCAAACATCTTAGAAAACTTCTTTAAAAACTTCATGCGCCAAGCAAAGAACCCGACGCAATTTGAATTTTTTCGTGTACCGGCAGAGAAGTTTCAGGAAACAATACAAAAATTGCAGGAGGCTTTCAAAAATCCTGACAAACCGGAAAACAAGGAATTACTTGACAAACATCGTGTTGAACCGGAAACATTTCTAAAAACACAGAAACAAACGCAGGAACAATCGCAAGTAAAAGAAGAAGTACAAGTACAGGAACAACCACAGGAGCAAACACAGTCACAATCGAAACCACAGGTGCAAGCACCTTCGTCATCCGACAATGCTATTGATGAAAGCCGTATAGATTGGAATCAGTTTGAGCGGCTTGGTGTCAGCCGCGACACATTGGAAAAAACAGGTAATTTGGAAAAGCTTCTCAATTGGCAGAAAACGGACTTGCTAGTTATAAGTCCCAAATTTGACGAGATTTCCCTCCGTACCGATGCACGGTTGTCTTTGCGCGAAATGCCGGACGGCAAACTGTCGGTATCTGTCCACGCTATCCGCAAAGCGCCGGAACTGGAACGCCCCTATTTTGGGGTAAGATTTACCGAAGAGGATAAGCAAAACTTATTGAAAACCGGGAATCTCGGGCGGGTTGCCGAAGCCGAATACAGGCAAGGCGAGAAAACGCCTGTCCTTTTATCTGTTGACAGGCAAACCAATGAGTTGATTGCCGTCCGCGCCGACAAAATAAAAATACCTGAAACCATTAAAGGCGTACAATTGAATGAACAGCAGAAGAAAGAATTATCGGAGGGGAAAGCTGTATATATCGAAAACATGACATCAAAAAAAAATACGCCGTTTTCCGCATATCTTCAATTCAACACAGATAGGCGAGGTTTCGAATTTCGTTTTGACAACGACAGGAAACAGGAACAAAACCAAAAACAGGGCAACAAGCAGGATGATGTTCCAAGAACATTCCGAAAGAAAGAACTGACCCAAGACCAACGCGACAGTTTGCGGGAAGGAAAAACCGTGTATACAGGTGAATTGCTTGACCAAAAAGGGAAAAAGTACAGCGGTTATATCACTTTGAACAAAGAAACAGGCAAAACGGATTTTATGTTTCCTAAAGATTACAAGGATGCTCTTGCCGCAGGCAATGTTATTCCCGATGACCGACACAAAACACAAGTGGCTGTCAATTCCGAAGGAAAAACAAACGAAGCAACCAAGTATGTGAAAGAACCATTGGATAAAGGTCAGACACAACCGACCGAAAAGCAACAGGAAAAACAAGAAAACAAAAGAGTAATAAGCAAGCCTAAATTAAAAATATAACATTAACCACAAAATCCGGATGAGTGAGCGCAAAACCAAACTTGTTTGAGTTTTGTCAAGCGAAGAAGGATTTATCCAAAAATTCAACATATAATATGATAGCAATAATAGCAGAAAAGCCGAGTGTGGCACGCGAAATCGCAAACATTGTCGGCGCAAAAACAAAAGAAGATGGCTTTTTATCCGGCAACGGTTATTTAGTTACATGGGCATTGGGACACCTTGTGCAGCTTGCCATGCCCGAAGATTACGGGTTTGCAGGATTTATCAGGAAAAACCTGCCGATTATCCCCAGAGAGTTTATCCTGAAACCCCGGCAAATAAAAGAAGGCAAGGAGTATAAACCCGATGGTGGGGCTTTGAAACAACTGAAAGTCATCAAAACGGTTTTTGAGCAATGCGATAAAATCATCGTGGCGACCGATGCTGGTCGCGAAGGATGCTTGATTTTCAGATACATCTACAATCATTTGAATTGCCGTAAACCCTTTGAACGCTTATGGATAAGCAGTTTGACCGACAAAGCCATTAAAGATGGTTTGCAAAACCTGAAACCGGGCAGCGATTATGATAACCTGTATTTGGCAGCCAAAGCAAGAAGCGAAGCAGATTGGCTTGTAGGTTATCCCAGATAAAATATTACCCGAGGGAATTAAGGTAAAAACATAGATAATCAAGTGCTTAAAAACAAGTCACCTTGGATAATATTAGTTGTTTATATATTAAAAAGGCTTATATAACACAAAAAAAAGACACCCTGCATTGGATGTCTTTTCTTAAATATAGATATATTTTTAATCTTTACCAACAAGGTTGGTATGGAATTCCTTTCTAGTGAAATCCTCCCTTGTGTAAGGGCGAGGCTCCATTTTATCCTGAATCATCAAAGCTACCTCTAAGCGATTGCTTTGGGTGCTTTGTAACAGCCTTTCAATTCTTTCTTTATTTTCTTCGAAATAGGCTTTTGTTCGTTCTGCTCTATTCATATTGCTTCGTTAATTAATTAAAGCGGGTGCAAAGATAAGGTTTTTTATCTTATCTGCAAAATGTTTTTTATTTTTTATAACTAACTCTTCTTGAGCTATCCTCTTGACTGAGCATTTTTCTGTAAAAAAAGAACAATTGTCAATTAAATAAGTTCAAATAAGCTTAACTTTTACACTCGCTACTTTAAACGTTTATTATTTCATTTTATTTTCTGAGTCAAGAAATTTTCCTGGCATCTCTACCGACACTATATTCACAACTAACTGACCAGCAAGCCTAAACTTATTTAACTGTTCAATCAGAATATCCTTTTCATGTTTCTTTGCATAGGAGGATATTAACGAGTCTTCAGGGTGATCCCTGCTACTTATCTCATAATATAATATGAGATGCGTTAATTTATCGCCACTTTCTTTTAATTTGCTCAAAACATCTGAACCAAAAACAGTTAGTCTGTTTTCTTCTGTTTCATTTGCTATATGAAGCTTTCCTACATCAATTTTTTGTACTAAGATATTTATATCTGTAGTACTCGCATCATACATAAAATAGTCATAAATCTTACTTTCAATAGTTGACGGATCAAAATTTCTAACACGGAGATTAGTTGTTTGGCCAAATTGACGCTTAATGTCAGGTTTTTCCCAATTTCTTTTTTCGTATTTATTACGTAAGTCAAAAGTTAGAACACAGTTGTCGTTAAATTTCCATGATGGCTCTTGATGCACCGATATTTGATTATAGCTACATGTAAGTAATTCAATACTATTTGTTATATCATCAACACAAATAATAGATGTGGAATACGGAAAATCTTGTCCTCCTTTTTCAGTTGTCCAGCATGGTGTCCCTATCCTGAAATGCTGAACTCTGTTTTTAATCAGGTCTGGAATATCTGTTTTCACCGCATGATCATGTCCTGAAAAGATAATATCACTACAACTCTCTATGAAATTAAACGTATACATTCCCGTCAGATCAATTGGATTCATCTCAAACCATGATAAGTTATACGGATTTTGATGCATCAAGGTTATAATCGTATAATCAGGGCATTTGAGCATAATCTTAGAATGTAGTTCTCTTGCTATATTTTTACCTACTCTAAATTCTCTTTTTGCAGGAAACTTATCTTTCTCAGCCTCTTTTTTCAAATCATTTTCCGCATATAGCCATTCAGTATTCAAATTAAGGAAGCAGACTTTATTTTTATGAAAAATTTTTATTCCCGTTACATGCTCCAGTTTTGTCCCTTGAAAGGGAGGAAAAGAGAAATAGTCAAAATCCTCATTCTGATTAAATGCAATGTTGGAGTGGAAATTGTTGAAATCAACAAATTCTTTTTCATGATTAGAAAGAAATGTATCTAAAACCTTTTCACCTTGCCTTACAGTTGGTCCCAATTTGGAAAAATCATCAAATTTTTTAATCAACTCCTGATATTGAGATATGGTTTTAATGCTTCCCTTTTTTTTATCATGGTTACCTGGAACCATAATCATATGCTGTGGAGGAACATCTATTTTTTCACAAAAATCCAATAGGATATTTTTCGCATTGTCATAATTATCAGTATCTCCTTTGTTGATAATATCACCAGGCAGAACAATGTACTCTGGTTTCCATTTTATATGGTCTCCTTTCTTTAATAGTTTATTAAGTTCCTCTGCAAATTCACTAAGGATACGACTTTGAAATTCCTGGTCTTTATTATCAAGATGGAGGTCTGAAAGATTGAGTATCGAGAACTTATTCATTTTCGGATGTTTTTGAAGTGTTGAATAAATTTCGCTTTTTCATTGTATAGTTCCATAAACTCCTATAAAAGGATGTTCTGTAAGAAAAATAGGTACCTCTTGTTTCATAGTTGCTTATAAATATCCCCCCCAATGGATCAGATGGTAAATTAGATATCACCTTTTTCAATGGATCTTCATTCATATCTCTTTTTTTATTTTTTTCCAATTCATCATCTAAAAGTATCGTTCCACCTACATGACGAGGTACTGATTTAATTTTTCTTTCGACGCTTCTGCCTTCGTCTAATTCTTTTATTCCTTGAAGATATGCATTGAAGAGGCAGATGATAAAATCTTTACTCTGATTTATATCATTTTCATAATCAATCAAATGGGCCTGTTTTATTTTTTCTTTCATAAAGCCAATTTCTCTCCTTCTCTCATCGGTTGCATAGAAAGTTAATATTTCAAAGGTGACCTTTTTTCCTATTTTTTCCTTAAAAGTTAGGTCGTCTTTCACTATGTATAAATCCAATATAGCCATTCTATCATCGCCTACTTTTTCGAAGTATCGTTTGCTTAGTTCTTCCCATAAGGTTTTAGCAAAAAGATATACTTTCTCATAACACATCAACCACAATTCTGAAAATACAGGATCAAAAGGTTTAAATCGTTGCCCTTTTAGGAAAGATATCCCATCGATCCTCTCATATTCTGACGAATAATCGTTGCGGAAACCCACCATAAAAAGACGAAGTAAATAAGGAATAAAATATTCTTTATTTATTTTTCCGTTCCTGTCATAATATTGGGATATCTGTAAAAAATATTTCCAGTAAGCATAATAAAACAATGGATAGTCGCGATTAAAGCCAAAATGAAACGTTTGTGCATCAATAAAGAAATATTCGATAGTTTCTTTACTGACTATCTTGGATAAGATATAGAATACCTCATCGTCCTCATTGTAATATTTTTGATTTTTCAGTAGCGTGCCAATATTAATCAACGACTCTTTGTTATTAATAAACCGATTCCATGTAAGTTGTATCTTTTCAGACTGATGAACTTCTTTTATCAGTTCTATATTAGCCTCATCCTTCGGTATTCCTGGATAACTTTGATGTAATAGATTATAGGTGAAATTGGATGCCTCTTTCCATACACTGATCGCAAAAAGTTCGGGGTATGTAATTTGGTTAATATTTATTCTGAGATTCATACGCATAGAAGATACTCGCTCATAACCAGAAACACTTAAAAAGGCTTCTTCTATTTGCTGGTTGTGCTTATCTTTGTGCTTTTCACTGTTGTTTTCAGGTTGCAGCAATTTCAGTATTTCCTTATAGGCAAAGTCAAAACTTGTAATGTGCTGTTGAATACCACCATTATATTCCAGATTAATATCTCGGCTGTCTTTCTGGTGAAATCGATTGTAATAGGCCTCTTCAAAGGCAGTGATAGTTTCACTCAAAATCTCATCAATATGCCCGATTTCAAGTTGTGGGCTATCCCTAAAGCCTTTCAGTAATTTATTAATATAGGATAAGGCGCCATGCAGTTCAAGAAGATATGGTGCATGCAGCGAATTTCGGAGACTTTCATTAAACAGTCCATATATCTTTAAAAGTCGTTCTCGTAATATTTTGCCTACTCTGCATGCATTTAGCAGTTCTCTTATTTCTCTAAGATCTTTTGGCTCAAATATGAAGTTTTCAAATTTATCGTAGTCAGAATCTACTCCCTCGTCTTTTCCTTTCTTGTTTTTGGGATCAAGTTTCTCTTTATCAGGCTTTTCCTCTCTCAAAAGTACTACCTTAACTCGACGTATACATTTTTTTACATTTTTATCATTACTGCAGATATCTTCCAACTTATGTATTTGGTCTATATTTGCTTTGTGCGATAAAGTCTTTCCTCCGGTTAAGTTAGAGTCAAAACAAGTATCCCCTTCAAAAACCTCATGAATATAGTTTTTAAATTCATCATAACATCCTACTTTTGTTTCCCATATCAGCTTAATTTTTATATTGTCTGTATTTTTAACTTTTATAAATTTACCCTGAAGTGGTTCTGAATCAAATCTATAATCAATATCATAACCTATATTGGTATAACACGAAAGAAATACTTTCTTAACAGGAATTTCAGATGCGGATGACGCTCCATTAAAGGGATGACACAAATTACGTACAGAAGAAAAAAAACTATCCAGTTCGGAAATATTGTTAGAGAAAGAAATCACTACCAATTCATCATTATCGAAGCTGTCTACAATTATGGAATCAAAGCAAATATCGCCTACGTTATTTCTGCTGTTAGAGAGAGAAAGTATCTTTTCTTTTATCTCTTCAATTATTCCACAACCATGTCCAAACAGGAGATCGTTATTGATTTTTAGTTTATTTATACCGATAAACGGATATCTTTTCTCTGTATGATCATCCCCCTTTCGTAAAAAGGTTTGCTTTGCCTTGTTTTCCAGATAAGCAGGTGTTTTTGCGCATGAAATTCCCGTTATCACTTTACTGCTATGCTGATACTTTGTTTCATTTTTGTCTGTATCACGATATCCATGATTTGCATGGAATATTCTGTCGCAAAAAGCAAAATCATCTATAAGTGAAACCACCAGTAAACCATAATTTCCAAATAAACGATATCCCCTAGGATCATACAAGTGGTTAGGAAGTTTTTGCAAGCTATATTTATCAATTCCATTTTTGTAGTTTGAAAAAAATTGCTTTTCCAATACTTCTCGGTATAATTCTTTCCCTTCCAGTTGAAAGGGATATGCGATTAACCCAAGCACCAATCCACATTTTTCGAAGTGATCTGTCATATTTTGTTGTAAGTGATTTTAACGTTCAGTTTGCAAAATTAACAAAAACCATTGATATTTCAATTGTTATCAAATATGGATTCGCATTAGAACCCAATACTCTTAAAAATATGGAAAACGCTTTTGAGATGAAGTTTATTAGACAATTTTATGTATGTCATTTTCTACCTTTTATTTTCTATGTTTTTACTGTATATTTTAGAGGAATTAATAAATAAAAAATTATGAAAATGAACAGTATTTGCTTCAAAGAAAGCAGAAAAAACTTTGAAGAGTTTCTCTTTACTTTAGGGCATAGTAAAGGGACTATGGAGACCTATCAGTGGATGCTATCTCGTTTAGAGAGATTCATGATTGAAAATGATATTCTTTCTTATTCTCCTAAAATAGGAATCGCTTTTTGTGAGGAAGAGACGAATTTCAAGACGACCTCTACACGTCATCTACAAAGAGCAAAACTTATTATTCGGCGTTTAGATGATTTTCTTGGTGGAAATTTCAATTTGTTATCAGCAAATGAGATTCCGGTTTCAGAGTGCCACATCGAATATTTTCAAAATTTTCTTAAAAGCCTTCGGCTACAAGGATTGAAAGATTCAACAGTCAAAGAATACTATTATTGCTGTGTCAAAATACTTCATTCTTTTTCTCTACATGAGGTTTATGACCTTTCAAAAATTCAATCACAAGATATTTATGATGTATTTACAGAAAGCAATGATAAAGCAAATATCAGCAGGACTCTAAAATGTTTTTTACGTTACCTATTTAAGTCAGGTACACTTATTCATGACTTTTCAATATTTGTACCATCAGTGCGAAAGAGTAAGCCTATCCCTTCGGTATATACAAAAGAAGAAACAGAACAGCTATTATCAAGTGTCAACATAGAAGGAAATACAGGAAAGAGGGATTATGCGATCATATTATTAGCACTAAGACTTGGAATCCGTTCAGGAGATATAACTAATTTACTACTATCGGATATTGATTTCCAGTCAAGTACAATAGAGTTTATTCAAGGGAAAACTGGTGTTCTCCAACGGCTGGAATTTATACCGGAAGTGAAAGAGGCTATACGTCTATATTTATTTAAAAGCAGACCGGAGACAAGCTGCACTAATCTTTTCATTTCTATACGCCCTCCTTTCAGACCATTAACTGTAATGGCTGTTACAAGTCTTATAACCCGATGTATGAAAAGAAGTAGTATTGCTGCGGGGAGCAGGAAGCGAGGCGGTCATGCATTGAGGATGACTTTGGCCAGTGAATTGGTATCAGAAAAAGTACCATATGAAGTCGTCAGAAAGATTTTGGGACACGAGGATACAAAATCCATGAAACATTATGTAAAATTTGATGTCGAGATGTTACGATCCTGTGCTCTTGAAGTTCCTCCACTTGGAGGATTATATGCTGAATATGTTAATAATTGCATAAGAGGGCATGAATGATGGCATATGTATTCACAAGCATCTTGGCTACAGAAATGCATAATTATCTTGAACTACTTCTCACGGCAAGCATATTGAGAAAATCAGAAGTTCGCTGAAAAGTTTAGATTGTCATTTAAGCGCGTGCAATCATGATGATAAGATTTTGACAGAAAGCATCTTGTCTTCATGGATAGCAAGTAAAAAAGTGAAGAACATTACGAAAGCAGGTGTGCTTTCTGATGTGAAAGGTTTTGCGCACTATCTTTTCTCTCTTGGAATCAAAGCTGAACTTCCTGAATTTCCTATTATAAAATCCGATTATGTGCCATATGTATTTTCAGAAGAAGAATTCATGCGGATGGTATCTGCTGCTGATAATTTTGGCTGGGGAACAATAAGTCTCACACGCTCGGCTAAAGTCTTCCCGGTTTTGCTCCGCATCCTTTATGGTTGCGGGTTACGGCTGGGTGAGGGACTTTCTTTGGAATGGGAGGATATTGATTTAGAACATGGCATTATCACCATCCGTAAAGCTAAAAACATGAAACAACGGTTTGTGCCAATGAGCAACTCATTAACCGAATTGCTTACATTATATAAAGAGAAACTACGATCTGAAAAATTTGTACTGATTATCTATTTGAAAGCCACTATGCTCCTTATAAACCGTTTAAAAATAACTCGTTTTATGATTGGTTTTGCAAAATATTAAAAGCAGCAGATATCTGTTACTCCAAACAAACCCGGACGGAGAGAGGCCCGTGCCCACATTGCTTGAGACATACATTCGTATTGTACTCGTTCTTGAAATCGGAAGGTGAAGGGCGAAAACTAGAAAATACATCTGCATTTCTATCAGCCTATTTGGGACATGACAATACAAAAGATACAGATAAATATCTCCGTGCAAGCCATACGGTTTATACAAGCTCCCACCAGAGAGTCGATGATTACATTGGAAACTTAATCCCCAATATATACTTTAATGAAGACGAATGAATTAATCCATATTTTGTCTGACTATTTATACGCCTACTTACCAGACGTTAAAGGAGTGAGTCAAAACACAATTATATCGTATCAATATGCTTTTCAGCTATTGTTTGAATTTATGAGCGAAGTAAAGAGTCTGCCACCGGAAAAGGTTACATTCACCAATCTCACGAATGGAGTGGTATTAGAATATCTGACATGGCTCGAATCTGTTAGGGGGTGTTCTGCTATGACCAGAAATCATCGGAGGACAGTTATTGTTTCATTTGCAAAATATGCTGTTAAAAAAGCATTTAAAGAGGCTTTGGCATTTTATTCGGAAATAACCGATATTCCACGAAAGAAAACCCCAAAGGGAAAAGATATAAAGTATTTTTCCAAAGAAGAGATTGTTTGTTTGCTAAATTTGCCTGATACAACTAAAAAGATTGGTAGACGTGATGCTGTATTATTAAGTGTTCTTTATTCAAGTGGAGCAAGAGCACAAGAACTCTGTGATCTGACACTTAATGATATTACTTTTGGAACCACAACCACGCTTAAGTTTGTCGGAAAAGGGAACAAAGCCAGGAGAGTTGCAATCCCGCAAAGTTGTGCTTCATTACTGAAAAACTATTTGAGTAGCAGACAATTAAATATGTCTGATGTTAATGTAAGAAAAAAACATGTGTTTTCAAGTCAACTTCACGAGAAAATGACAATATCTTGTATAGAGGAAATTGTAAAAAAATATGTTGCGAAAGCGAAAATTGCTTATCCTACACTCTTTAAAAAAAAGAACTACTCTCCTCATTGTTTCCGGCATTCCATAGCCGTACATATGTTAGAGTGTGGTGAATCTCTTGTGGTTATAAGAGCTTTTTTAGGACATGTATCGATAGAAACCACCACCATATATGCAGAAGTTACTCCTGGATTAGCAAATAAATATCTGAGGGAAAGAGGAAAGCCCTTAGAATCTGTCGAATTGAAAGAAGAGAAATTCAAAATTTTACTTCCGTTCCTGAAAAAGATATCTTCCTCTGATTAAACATAAAGTGAAGTTATCCGAGGAGTTTAATCGTTTAATATCTGATTAAGTGTGTTTTATCACGAATCTCCTCGGGTAATATTTTATCTGGGATAACCTACCTTATTCGAGTTCTCGAATAACGTAGGTATTAATGCAAGCCAGGCTTTAAGTATTGCGGCAGGTAGCGGGGTTTTCTCATTGGGGCGGGTGCAAACACCGACACTCGCAATGATTTGTAAACGCTTTTTGGAAAATAAAAACTTCGTTTCTACACCTTTCTGGCAAATCCGGGTTCAGACGAAGAAAAACGCAATATCATTTGCTGTTATCAGTCAGAAAAAATACGAAAACAAAAATACCGCTAATTCTATTTTCGAAAAATTGCAAGGCAATTGTTTGGCAGTTCAATCTGTTGAGAAAAAAGAAGTCAATCAGGAACCGCCTTTACTGTACGATTTGACCGCATTGCAAAAAGAAGCCAACAGCAAGCACGGTTTTTCGGCAGACAAAACACTTTCCATTGCTCAAAAACTATACGAGGGTAAACTTATTACCTATCCAAGAACCGGAAGCCGTTATATTTCGGCAGATGTGTTCGAAGAAGTTCCAGAATTAATTAATAGCCTGAAAACACATCCGCGCTTTAGCGCATATATAACTAAAATGGATGACCAGATTTTGAATATCCGTAGTGTCGATGATAAGAAAGTTACAGATCACCATGCCTTACTTATTACCGGAAATCAGCCCAAAGACCTACCAGACGATGAAGAAACAATCTATGAAATGGTAGCAGGGCGAATGTTAGAAGCATTTTCAAAAAAATGTGTGAAAGATATAACTTCAATCATTTTATCTTGTGCTGACAGCTTTTTTGAGGCAAAAGGTTCTATAATAAAACAAGCTGGTTGGCGGGCTGTTTTTAATGAAAAAGAGGAAACGGACGAAGAGTGTAGTTTACCCGAAATTCAGCAGGGTGAAATATTACCAATCCTGCAATCCGAAGTATTGGAAAAACAAACCAAGCCAAAACCGTTGCACACGGAAGCATCTTTGCTCTCGGCGATGGAAAACGCAGGCAAAGAAGTGGAAAACGAAGCGGAACGCGATGCCATGAAAGAGAACGGAATCGGAACACCCGCAACAAGGGCGGCAATCATTGAAACGCTATTCGCACGGAATTACATTATCCGGGAAAAGAAATCTTTAGTTCCGACAGCCAAAGGATTGGCGGTGTACGAAACAGTCAAAGGCAAAAGAATTGCGGATGTTGCCCTTACTGGCAATTGGGAAAATGCGTTGACACAAATGGAAAAAGGAACAACCTCACAGGATACATTCTACAAGGCTATTGTTATTTACACGCAACAAATCACAAACGAGCTATTAGAAACAAAAATTGAGGTAACAGATGAAAATACCTTGCTTTGTACTAAATGTAAAACTGCCAACATCCGTTTCTATCCCAAAGTAGCAAAATGCAGTGATGAAAATTGCGGATTGATTGTTTTCAGGAATAAAAGCGAGAAACAATTGACAGACAAACAAATTACGGAATTGCTGGTATCAGGTAAAACTGCTGTCATAAAAGGCTTCAAAAGCAAGGGAGGAAAATCTTTTGATGCTGCATTGAAACTCGATACCAATTATAATGTTGTTTTTGACTTTTCTGAAAAGAAACAAAAAAAATAATAACTTTACCACTGAAATTTAGTCGTAATAGTTTCAATACTGTTTCGCTGGATTTTAGTGGTGAGCGTTCGGGAGGGATACCCGGACGCTTTTTTTGTTTTTATGAATATCTAAAAGTAATATTCAAAACAACCTAAAAACTATACGAATACGCCACTGTTGAAGTTATTCCATCGGTCGTTTTCTCTTTTATTATCCTGTTTTGCCAAACTACATTTCCTGTCAGGTTATGCCTTTTCCAAAAGCGGTAGGCGGCATTAGCACGCAAGTTCAATACTTTGCCCTGAACTTCCCCCTCGGTCATGCTTACATTGTACGAAGCGGAGAAACCGCAAGACAGCGTTTTTTTGAAAAATCCTGCCGTGATGCCTGCCATTGGACCAACGGTGTAGGATTCTATCATACCTGCATAGCTATAAGTGCCATTCAGGGAGGTGACAACATTGACATTTTGCGGTATCAGTGTCAGACCATAGCCTAAAGCGGTATTGACAAACTTTGACACATTACCGGGAAGCGAGATTCCGCCTTGTTCGTCGGCAGATTGCTGGTAACTGGCAAGCAGGCTCAATCGCTGGTTGCTCGCCTCGCTTTTTTGGAAAGTGTACATCACCGAAGCGTCCAAATTTTGTGATAATTGGGTAAAACTTAAGGTGTCTAAATTATCGTATGGCGTGAGTTCGTTGATGTAATCGAATTGTGACTTGATATTGCGGTAACTCTGAAAAGTCGAGAAATTCAAAGATGTTTGTATATCCTCGGTTGGATTGTAATTAAGATTAACAGAGCCGACATAGCGGTTCATGGTTTCTTCTTTGGTATTGTCAAGATTATCTCGCTGCACGCCGAAGCTTAATGCTACATTGGCTTTATCTTCTTTCAGGAACGGACGGCTGTAATTGAGTGTGATATTCTCGTAATCATTGTTGAAATAATATGCGCCGAGCGTTTGGTATTGCGGGTCAATCCTTTCGTAACCGATACCAATGGTATTTTTCATTAATTGGTAATTCAATTTGGCGTTGAAGGCATTGTAGTAGCTGGTGGAGGTTTTTATGCCGAAAACATCTTGTATGAAATTACTTTTTTTTCCGGGAGCCCGAAAATCGCGGGTTAATATGCTTAAAGCATATTCAGCGGTAAACGAAAGGTTTTTGACAAGGTTTATCCCGATATTCCAACTGAATGCGGAGTTTTGCATGGGAAAAATTCCCAAACTGTCTAACACGGGAGCAATCAGATTATCTTCTTTGTCTTTTGCTCCGAAGTAAATCATACCGATGCTGTAACCTGCGGCATCATACTGCACTTTTGCACCATAGCCCCAACGCTCGTAATTGGGCATTTGAGATGGATTATCCAATGAATAAGGTACTTCTTTCAATAACCGTCCGCCCATCGCGCTGATTTTAAACTTGCCGGGCGTTAAATCCACTCCGCCACCTGTAAATTGATGTCCGTTCAGTGTGTAGGGCGAAAAAGTCATGGCAATGTCGCCAATATGGGCGGTAACCCATTTGTAAGTCGGATGCAGGCTTAAACGGTTGGGCAAAGACGGATAGCTGTAATCTGCCCCCAAGTTAGTGAGGTTGATTGATACCGGAATATCAATCAAGCCGTATATATTCATGTTCAGGTTTCCGTTCAGGTAATAAGTCCACGGCTGGCGCCCCGATGGTTCATTTCCATTGTAGAACACATTTCCGAAAGATAATCCGCCATTGAATTTGACAGGTTTGTTTTTGCCCGCGTTCAACATATTCTCCACATTCACCTGTTGGGCAAATAGCATACTCGAAAACAGACTTATTGAAAGTGTGATAATTATTCTTTTTATCATGTCTTACTGTGCTGTTTTCTGGTGTTTGATGTCTGTAAGAATGTATGAATTATTTCCTTCGGACACAAAGGCTTTGATTTTGATAACGCCTTTTATTCCTGTGGCTGTTTCAAATAATACAAACCGGGGTATTGCGGTGTTATCAAACCAAGGCGTACCTGTGGTATTTCCTGCCGATTTTATATTTAATGTTTTCAATTGTATATCATTAGTCATTGCATCAAAGTCGGCAGAGGTAAACGAAAGGCTGCTTTCTTCCAGTTTATTTACAAAATAGGTTTTAGAGGCGTTGGGTACATCGTAAAAGCCTGTTTCTCCGGCATAGTCGGGCGACACAAAGAAGCATTGATTGTAGTTTGCATTTAATCCCGAAAAAAGGATAGCAATGCCATTTCCGTTTGCAGTATTAATATCATTGGTTTTAATAATAGTACGAAGTGGCAATGAATAGGCATATCCCACCGAATTGGAAGCGGCTTTGATTCCGAACTTTACATTTTTTACGGTGTAAAGGTTTGTATTTTCTTTGATGGTTATTTCCTTGCTGAATGTTTTTGTTTCCTGTCCGTTGTTGGCTGTCAGGGTAATTGTATATATCCCTGCCGAAGGAATGTGCAAGGTTGTGTTTTCATCCGTTGCGTTGTTTAAAGTGCCGCCATTGCATGACCATTGATAGGTTAGCCCGCTGGATGTTTTATTAACTAAAGCGGCTGTAAAAGGAGCTTCATAATCGAAATCGTCAAAAGATGGTTCAATATCAAAATTGACAGTTAATGCGGGCAGCAAAGTAATTGTTTTGGAGACCGTGAAACTTTCTCCACCGTTGCTTACTTCGAGGGTAATTGTATGTTCGCCCGCTTCGGTAAATAGTATATTGCCGGGTTGGGCATCTGTGGAAGTAGCGGGTGTACCGCCTTCGAATGTCCATTTATATCCGGAAGCCCCTTCCGTGGTATTCGTAATTTTTACATAAGCGCGAGCATAATTGTTGACTAATATTTCGGCATCAAATCCTGCATGAACGGTAGAATTTACGGTGAAAGAAAACTCTTTTTCATCTCTTTCGGTATTGTTCCAGGCTTCCAACCTGATGGTGTAGTTTCCGGCTTTTGAATAGGTAATAATACCGGGTTCCTTATCGGTTGAAGTAGCGGGATTGCCGCCTTCGAATGTCCATTTATAAAAGTCGGCTCCGGTAGAAGCGTTTTCCAACCGTACTTTTACAGGGGCGGTATAATTGTTATTTTCGATGGTGGGGATAAAATTGGCATTGACCAGTAAAATAGATTCTTCGTAACAGCCTGTCAGGCATAATGTGATTATGGATAAAAATAAAACGATTTTTCTCATTATTTGATAATTAGCTTAAATACAGATGTATGTTCTTTTGATATGAAACGCAAGAAATAGGTTCCGGCATTCAGATTATTGCGGGTAAAAAGGGTTACTTCACTTATCTTGTTCTTTATTTCTTTGCTATCTATTAATAAACTGCTTTCGCTGAATAATAGTAAGCGGTAGTCTGATTCTTCGCGCAATTCTACACTTACCGAAAAGTTACCGTCATTCGGATTGGGCGATACGATAAAGCGTTTTAAGAATGGCTCGGATTCAGTGTATTCAACTATTTCAGATTGTTCTACAACGGTTACGGTCTTGTACATCATATCCCGGCATTTGCCCAAATATCCGACTAAGCCAATGGTGTATTCTCCTGTTTGCGGGAATGAAAGGCACACTTTATGGTCTGTCGTTTCGTCTATAAACGCGGCATCGGGTAAAATCCATTCTACACTGTCAACGCTTGTATTGATGATATTAACGGCATGAATGGATTTTCCTCTCGGAATAACAGAGGCTACCACAAAGTCTGCCTGCAAAACATCGTCCGACTGCTCTACACGGATTTCATCTTTGCCGCTACAGCCCTCGGGCGTAGTAACTGTCAGTGTATAGGTTCCCGTTTGGCTAACAGTCAAAACCGGTTGAGCGGAAAGCTCTTCATTGTTTTCATCTTTCCACTGATAAGTTACATCCTCATGAGTATTCGCATCCTTAACAGCCCATTCTTGTCCGGCACAAAGGGTAAAATCACCGCCTAAATCGACAATAATCGGTTCGGGTTCTGTGAGGGTGTATTTTTCAGAGATATTACAATCATTGCCGTCGGTAACCGTTACTTGGTAATTGCCGTTGGTAAGGCTGGAACGGTCTTTGGCGGTACTGTTATCTTCCCATTGGTATTGATAAGGCGGTAATCCGCCGCTTACATTCAATACTATTTTTCCATCTGCGTATTGATTGCAGGTAGGATTGGTTATTGCAGATGTAATCTCAATGCCGTTTGGCGATTTGATATTGGCATGCGCTTCTGCTGCACAGCGTTTATGTAAGCTTTCAGACTTGTACCTTGAATCTTTTACAAAAACGGTATAAATATCTCTCGGAAGATTATCAACCGTTGTTGTAGTATCATTGTTGCTGGTTGTCCATTGATAGGTATATGGGGGTGTTCCTCCTGTTACTACAACTTCGGCTTGTCCGGTATTGTCGCCTTCGCAAAGCACATGTTTTAAAACATTGGTTTTAGCTATGAGTGTATCGGGCTCCACCACATGAAAGACTATAGACATGGTGTCAATAGCGTTACGGTCTGTCGCTTTTACTTTGTAATAACCTGTATAGATATTGCTTAAAATGCTGTCATTAGTTCCTATTGGTTTATCAATGTTGTTTTCTATTTTATACCACTGGTAATTGTATGGCAAAGTCCGTCCGTTATCCTGTGCGGGATTGAATGGTCTGCCACCTTCCGTGTGTGCTTGTAGCTTTCCGTCATTATCACCATGACAGGTAACGATATGTGTTTCGCTTAATTCTGTAATTAATTTGGGCGGCTGGTTAATGAAAATGTGCATGGTATCTGCACAACCTTTGGTATTAATCAGGGTTGCCGGGTTAGCCGATTTGTAGTTTTGGTCTTCAACTCGCGCAATATATAAATCGGAATATAAATTCTCCAATTTGCTGGTCGTAGCTGTTCCACTTGTTTGATTCATCGGAGTTGGCGGGGTCTGTTTTTCCCATGTAAAGGTATAGCCGTTACTGCCGCCTTGTGCGCCTACTTCAGCCCAACCTGTAGGACGACCGTAACCGTGTGCTTCGACATTATTGATTAGCGACATTCGGACTGTATCTGTGGGTTCTGTTACAGTGACAGGCTTTAATGCTATTCTGCCATCTTTATCTTTGTTACATCCTTTAATATCTTTGATATATACCTGATAATTACCCTTGTAAAGATTATCAAAAACATGACTGCCCGAAGCAACCGACTTCCGGCTTAATGTATCTGTTGGAGATAAATTATTCAACAAATAGGCTGTATAGGAATGATTTCCACCTGAAACGGTAAAGTTTACTTTACCATCCATTCCATTGCGGCAGTGCACAGGATTTTGTGTAAGAGTAGGTAAATTAATTGCCGGGCGGTCATGTACAACAACATTATTTTTTGTATGGTTTAATCCGTCAGTATAAGTATTAACTGTTCCTCCGCCATACACATCGTATGTACCATGCAGTGAAATATTGTATACATCGGCAGGTAATCCGGTTATGGTTACTTCATTGTTTGAAGTCATAGTCGTAACTTCACTCTCTTTAAATATATTTCCTCGTGTAGAAATATATAATCTCTCTCCTTGCCGTAAAGCCCGGTCAAATTTGATTTTAATTTTACCGTTTGACTCTCCGGCGCAAATAACACTATCGGTTGTTACACTCACTATTTTGGGTGCAGAAAGCATGGGAATTAACTCTATATCCGGACATGAATTAGCATTAGGATAGTTTACATGCAACAGAATAGTGCCTTTATTCCTGATTATATTATCAAGTTCTGCTTGTGTAAGAAAATCGAATCCTTTAAATGTCTTTACCGGGCTTCCAAGAGATATCGTACCTGTTTTATAAGGGTTAAAAACAGTATACGATAAACTTGGATATACTGAATTGGGAAATCCGGTACTAGCCTTTAGCGTAATGTTATCATCTGTTGGGAGATAGTTCTTAGTGCCATCGCTTGGATTTCCGTAGGCATCAAAATAAAACAACTTGACTATGTGTGGCTTAATCGTTATATCAACATCCGAATCATATCCATGATAAATATCGTTCCCATAAATTTTATCTATCGTTAGAGTAGAATATGGATAATAACCTATAATAATTAATGAGCGTGTTTCATCATAAGTAGAACTGGAACTAAATACACCTCCGGGAACATATCTGTGTCCGTGAAAACTTATAAATAACGGTTTGTTTGACGCTAAAAATGTTTGAGCTACCTCTCCGCTTGGATATCTTTTGCCACCGTCTCCAATACTGCCAAAACTTTCCCTATGGAAATGCTTCTCATTTGCAAAGCTCTCTATGGAGCAATCCTTAGAATCATGTCCCCAATTATGAATATACTGAGTATGAACATTTATCCAATACATCCCTTCTTCTTGAGCAAAAACCGGATTGCTCCAAAGAAAAAAGCAAATAAAACCGATTAGATATTTGATTTTCATGATTCTTTTTAATTAATGGATTAATAAGAAGTTGTTACCTTGGAAATTTTGAATAGCTTCCGTGTTTTATTTTCTCGTATATTCTTTGCTGAAAATGAGTTTATTGATTACTACTCCTGAATTATTATTAATTCCAAAATAGGGTAGTTCTCTTTGGTAATATTCCGCCAAATCTTGAATAATAGATAATCGGCTATCCATTACATAAATTTCTACGGTATTGGGAATTAAACTGGAATATTCGGTTACAGTCAATTGTTTTCCATTGACAACATAAGTACCCACTTCAATACCATTTCTTTTCACTTTATTATCTGCTGTAAAAGTCATCACTTCTCCAATATCAGAAGAAGTTGGTTCTTCCAACTTTTTTCTAATTTTTTCTGTTGCTGAGGCATCGTTTGTTTCTACTGTTGCAATTTTGCCAAGAAATTCCCAATTGCCTACAATGGTTGATGCGTAATCATCTTTGTCGTCATCTTTGTTACATGAAGCAAATACCACTAACGGAAATAAAATCGATAAAAAAATTAACTTTTTCATACTTTTAAAATTTTAGAATTAATAATTATTTGATATTTAAATTGATTTTTATTGTATTATCTAACCGTCACATTTTTTGAATACACCTTTCCCTGCATGTCTTTAATCGCCAACATATACTCATAGGTTATATTGCGTTGGGCGGTCGGGTCTGCGGTTTCGCGCTGCCATTGTCCGGGCTTTTGCCAAAGGCTTAAAGTGTCTTCACCCTCTTTGCGGTAAATGCTGATAGAGCGGACTTCGGGTATCGTATGCTGCCATGTCAGCGCAATACCGCTTTCTGTACGGTTGGCTTTGAAATGGCTTATAGCAGCATTGGTTGCTTTAGCTTTGGATTTCACGGCTATTTCGGGCGATGGGTCGGATTCCAAACCGTTTTTGGTTGCAGATTTCACGCAATAGATATAACTTGTACCGTTTACTACGGTTGAATCCAAGAATGATGTCTTTGTCAGGTCGGTAATGCTGGCAACCCGCTCCATGTTATCGTTTCCTTTTTCTTTGCGGTAAACGCGGAATGAATACACGGTTTCGTCGCGACCTGCCGCCCATTCCAACAGAACACCTTTTTCTGTGGATTCATATTTGGAAATGTACGGCGGCGCGGGTTTTACCACCTCCGGCTTTTCTAATTCCAACATTTCCGAAAGTTGGGACTGATTGTAACGCCTGTCGAGCGAAGCTACGGCATAATATACCTTAGCATTCAGGTTATAAATGTTGATGGTGTCGGTAAAACTGTTGGACTGATGGGCAACATCATTGAGCGGAATCAGTTCTTCGCCTTGCGTTTGTGCGCGGTGAATCCGGTAACCGTAAAAATCGGGTTCGGTATTTTTATCCCAAGTCAGATGTACTACGCCAAGCATATCTACATATCCTTTCAGTCCTGTGGGAACAGCAGGCGGTATGGTATCTTCCATTTGCAGCAAATGGGGAAATGAAATAGTAGGCTCTCCTTCTTTGGGAATGGCAGCTATTACCAAATAGCCTTCGGACAGTGGGTTTTTATGGGCAATTGTACGCTGCGTTGCGGGTATGTCTGCTATTGCTACGGAGAATGAGCTGTCGATGCCGATGGCTTGCCGCAATTCAAATCCTTTTATTTCGTTGTTTCCGCGTTCGTCAAACTCCCAAGTTACATTGACACCGCCTTTATCGTCGGGCATCACTTCTTTGATAAAAGGCACATAGACGAGTTTGGCGCTTCCTTTTCCTTTGATGGTGTCGGAAGGTGCGCTTTCGTCGCCAAAAGGTGTAATACCTAACAGGCGGTAATAGTAGGTTTTACCGTTGGTGATGCTGTCGGTGTAAAACATGCGGTCGCTTCCCATAATGTTAGTAAGCGCGGTTTTGGATACGCGGGTAAAGTTCCGGTTGTCTTCGGAACGCTCCAAATGATAGGCATTGAAGTATGACAGCATGTTTTTATAATCCCATGTGAGCAATACGCTGCCATTGCCCCAAACTCCCGTTAAGTCGAGCGGACGGGGAAGTGCCGTATAGTCGTTTAAACTGACATACGAGCTTCCTATTTCTACTTTCTTATATTTTGAATCGGCTTCTAAAGGAATAACCTGATACAAATACCGTTCGCCTTTTTTGACTGTTTTATCTTCGTATCCCCAGCCTGCGAACATTGCGGCAGGGAAAGACATCTCGGCGGCTATGAGCGACATGGAGTAGCGTTGTTCCTGCTCTTGCGAGAGGGCTATGATTTGGCTGATATTGCTTTGTCCGCCGGATACTTCAAAGGAATCGCCATACAAGGCTTGGGCGATGATAGCGGCGTAGTTGTCTTGTTGCGCGATATTTTGCCAGTCGTCAAGGGGATGGGGTTTGAGGACAGGGACAAGCACGGTCTTCTCCGGCACGGACAGCACAACGCCATCCCGCACAATGGTATGCCGGACAATAGAAAATCCGTGTTTGTTGGTAAAGTACCATGCGGATGGGGAATTGACCGCCCAACGAAGTTGTATTTTATCTTTTTGTACATTGGCCCGCAAGGATACTTTGATGGTATCGCCTTCGGCGGCTTGTGCGCTTAAGGATAAGAACAGAAATGCTACGGTAAGTATGGAATATATTTTTTTCATTTATTATTTTTTCCATAGACAATAAGTCTATTTGTCTTTGTTTTTTTACTGAAAAATTTGACATTCTGAAACACACTGGCAAACATTACAGGTTTGTGATTATTTTTTCTTTAGGAGTTCTGTTCGTGTAGCACTAATTATTACAGTTTCCGTTGGAACGCCAGGATAATAGCCATCATCATAGCTTACATTATTTTGTATATGCGAAGTCCAATCTTCAGGTGTTGACGACAAGGTTCTTTTATCATCAGATAATGTATATATCTCCCCTTCAACAGTAAGAATATTTCCGTTGATAGAATAGGTCCCGGTTTCTCCGTCATATGTTAAATATGTTCCATCGTTGCGGAAGGTAAGGCTCCAACTAGGTTCTCCTGATCTGAAATGTTTATCTTCAATAATTTTGTCGTATTCAGGATTACCTGTATTAACCTTAACAATTTTCCCTCCATCATACCATTCTCCAACGATAGGGTTATTGTCATCATCACTGTCGCACGAAATGCAAAAACCAGCCACTAAAAGGCTTATTAAAAAAATTGTAATTGTTTGAATTGATTTTTTCATAACTAATTGTTTAAGTTGTTTTTAATTTTATTTTTTGTCATGCTTGTTTGTGTGTTTCAAATATGTCAAAAGAGCAATTAATTTGTATTGTTTTTGAGCTACCTGTCGGTGTGATCATTCTATTTTTATTTTCGCTTGTAGGTGTAGTTTTCCATTATCGCTATACCCGTAGCTTCATCTATTGATATGAAACGCTCTAGAGTAAGAAAACCGTCTTCAAAGTTGTTGTATGTCTTAAATTCTGCTTTTTCATTGGTCTTGCTTCTGACAGTAGTAAGAATACCACCAGCCAAGTCCTTCCATGCCCATTTTCCTGTTATTGCCTCTTCTCCTGTTTGTATTTGTTCGTATGTACCATTGGCATTAAGAATCAATACAGGTGCATTTTCTGTGAATATAGTTCTGGATGTCTCCCCTATAAGCGAATAAGATTCTCCATATTGGTTTTTTTCGTAATCATATTCCGAAAAACTCAAAGATGTGGCTTCCCATGTTCCGACAAACTTTGCCGGATGTTCGTCCTGCTCATCATCTTTACAACTCACAAGTGTTAGCGTACTTGCAGTAAATAAAGCTACTGCTGCTATCAAAAAAATCTTTTTCATAAGTTTTTTAATTCTTTGTTATTAATATTTTATTTTCTCATTAATTTCTATTTCTTAAACTGATACAGGTTTGCACATCTGCGCCAGCCAGAGTCTGTGTTTTTAGAGCTTTCTTTTGAATGTGGGTTTCTTTTGTTCTTTGGGTGTTTCTTGATTATTTTAATATTCATCATTATTTCCTTTTCTATTTCTGATTTGCATGCGATAACACTTGCTTTTAGCGACATAAGCAGGGTCTATGCCACAGTTATTGTACGCTACACTCAGTAGGAGAACATTACCTGTTTTCTGATATTAAGAAATCTTTCAGAATGCCAATTTGAAAAGAAAGATTTTTCTTTGTTGTTTCTGTAGCGTTAATAACTTTTCTATCATATTGCCAAAGAGGAAATTTCTTTCCATCAATATATATATATATAGAAAAATTATATCCCATATCTCCTTCAAATTGTACTAAAATATTTTCTTCTTTGTTTTCAATATTAATCCACCAGTTTCCAGCATAAAAACCACTTTTAGTCTCTTTATAATCTTTCAACTCTTTGTCTAATATTTGTTTGACAAAACTTAGACTATCTTCTGAATTTAAAATATTATTTTCTACCATATCACTTTCCATGTATTTTCATTTATTTTGATAAAATCTTTAGCTCCTAAATCAATTAAGTATTCAGCTTCTCGTGATAAAAATTCATGTGATTCAACAATCCAAGGTTCATATGAAAAATAAAAATCTTTATTTAATGCTTTTTGTTCATCAATGAATTGCTTATTTATTCGCCACATTTCATCTGGATTATTATATACGAATTTCTCAGCTTCTGCCCATTTTTCTTTACCTAAATCGAAATAAGTATATTCTTTTCCAGCTCTTTTTATATATGACGCTTCCCCTCCATCTAAATATTTTCCTAACATAACTTTTTCAGAAGAAGAGTTTTTGGTTGCAAAATTTACATACTCATTAATTTGCTGTTGAGAAAATCTAAAAGTCTTTTTGACCTTCCTTATATTCTCTGCCAATCTTTCACCAATCTCGGGAAGATCTTTTACCAGGGCAGCTCCCGACATTACAGTAATAACCGTATTTCCTGTACCACGGGTAACTAAATGGGTACGCTCTCCGGTATCTGCATTTTCGTCAAGTATAGTTTTCCATTGTTCTATATTATTTCCACTAGTAACGGTTATTACAACATCAACAAGTACAGGAACAAAGGTACTATAGTCATCGCCTATTTGATTTTTAATTTCTACAAATTGTGAATAAATCTCTTTACGCGTTTCCTTATCTACTACAATATTATATACTGTACATCCTAAACTAGTAACATCCGTAACCTTTTGAGCGATAACTTCAAAGCTCCCTGTTACTAAACCTGGTCCATGAATAATTGATGAGGCTTCTGTTTTCGTTAAGTAAACCTTATCTTCTATTTCGCCTGTCTTTAATAAGGTGGTTGTTAAACCAACACCTTCTTGAATAATTTTGAAAAATGTAGAGTTATTTCCACCAATTTCTATTTTTTTACCGTCAGCAAAAATTTCATTATCATTTTTAAAAATAGGTGCTTTCTTTTCAAAATTATCAACATTGTATTCAAGCAGGAATTTATTCGTTTGTTCTTTTATGTGATTTGATAATGTTGGCAAATCAGCATTTTTTCCTGCAAATATTTTCAAATCTTTTTGAAAACCAAACGCTTGAATTTGAATTATCCCATCGTTATTTACCGTATAACGCGTAAGTGTTTCTATGGATTTATCCGTCCATTTACCATTTTTTATATCATTATCAGAAATCCAATCTTCTATTTCTTCAAGTTGGTTATTAGTTAAGCGGTAGTATTTTAGAATATTGTCAATTGGATCCCATGAAGTTAATTCAATTGCTTGGGTAGATCTTGCATCCTTGTTCAAAGTCAAAAGATTATCAAGCACTTGTTGTTTCCTTTTTGTATCAGAAGCGCAATAGTTTTGAAAGATTTTAATTCGTCCTATTTCGTTTATCGTTTCAAGTTCTTTTTTAGTAGTATTCTTTATTTTTACTTTCGTTACACTAAATATATCTTCTAATTCAATTTTAATTTGATTAACAAGACAAATTTCATCTCCATTCATTACTTCTCCTTCCCAACTGGCAGCATATTTTTCTTTTCCGAAATAATAACCATCAAATACATAGTCATTTGTTTGGAAGGATATAAAGCTTTTGGCTTTATAAGTTTTATTGTTTATTCTAAACTTATAAAGATATCCTTGTTCTTTGTCCTTGCTGTCACAACAATACATTATTTCCGTATTAGCAGGAAGTCTGATTTTTTTGTTATTTGGCGCTAAACAAGTTATTGGCTGAGCAATAACAATACTATTGTTTTTTACCTGCATCGCCTCCTCATCCCCATCAAACACTCCATCAAAAATAGCAGGCACACTCATTTCGTCCCATTGCCACTTGGCAAGAGCCGTGCTATTATGGTAGTCCATCAGGTTGTTGGTAGAGCCTTCGGTAGCTTGGGCTGTTTTGCCGTAGCTATCATCGAATGTGTGTCGGAGTTTCCATAAGCCGTGCCCAAGTTCGTGCGCCACTACATTGTTTATCTCTTTCTTGTCGAGATTGCTAAGGAAGATATACCCGAACTGCTTACCACGCGGCATAAAACCGGCTGTATTACGGTTTTTTTCTACTCCGCTGTAATTCAACACAAAAATGTAACAGGCATCCTTTTGGTATTTACTGCCTATCGCTTTTTTATAGGCGGTTTGCAGGCTGTCCATTTTGCTGTTGTAAGCCGTGAGCAAGCCGCTGCTCTTGTCAAAGAAATCTTTGTCGGTATGATAAGTAAATTTATCGGCAGACACCTCCCATGTTACTCCCACAGGATTGTATATCTTGTCCAATTCCTTTTTCAGGTCATCGGTATTTATGGCATAGTTGTTTACCGACACAACCACTACTTTAGGCGTTTGCCTGTCGTAACTAACCACATCGAGTTTACCCAGCGTTTCGTATTTGTCGTTACTTAATTTGTTCAGGGCGTAAATTTCCTGCACATCGTTGTTTTGTCCGGCAACCAGGGTAATGGCGTATGCTTTGTCCTTTTTGTTGTAAGCAGATTTAAAAGTGGTTCCCTGCGGCGTGGAGAAAATTACCTTTTCGGGGTCGAACTTGCTGTCGGTGGTAACAATTTTTATTTTAGCCGTCACGACATCGGTTTCGCCCACTGGCATAAATTTCCAAGGCACATCATAAGGCTTTTCCGTACCGCTGTTTAAGTGGTCGTACACATTTTTATTCTCAATAATGCTTACGCTTTTATAATAGTCTTGCCATTGGTCGAAAGCATATTTTCCATCGCCTTGTTCAAAGGTTACAATAGCGGTGTTGTAGGCTATATTGTTATCATCGAGTTTGGGCAACGCTTCGCCTTGCTTGCCCAGATAGGTAGCGGTAAGGCGTTTATTTCCGTCATCAACGCTTGGGGTTGCGCTACTGCCGGGTTCTGTTGAATCATCGGCAGGTTCTTCTATTTTATACAGGTTGCCGTCTTTGTCTTTGACAATGAACGGAAAGACAACCTTCCCGTCATTTTTTGGCATTTCTACTTTTCCTGCGGATTGTCCGTCAGTGGTATAAACCAACAATTCATCTGCCGATTCATCATAAGTAAAAACAGGATTTTCGGGAATGGTAAAATCCAGGCTAAGGTCAGGCATGATGATGCCGTTACGGGTATTGTCTACCACACCACCGTGGTCAAAGGCATCGAGGTCGGCAATCTGGCTATTGGTTTTGTCGTATTTGGCACGAATGATTCCGCCGACTTGTTGGCGGTCGGTGTTTACTATCAGGTTATCGAACTCAACGGCAAGCTTACTTTCAAATACCCAATTAACAGGTATCCAGCCTTCGCCCGCGAAATTACCGTTACTGCCCGATACTTTGGTTACAGTCATCGGGAAGTCGCCGCCTACAATGACTTCTTCGCCTACGCGCAGTTCGGGCAGCATTTCCTGATTGGATAAATCGATAGCCGGAACCACTCCGCATTTACCCAAGTCTCTTGCTCCGATAGAGGCTTCGCTGATTCCGGAATATACGGGTTGTCCGCCTTGCGCGCATATGCCTCCAACGCGGTATTCGTAAGTAGTACTGCGTTGCAATGCTTTTAAGGTGGCGGCGGTTTCTTTGGTATTCAGGGTTTGCCATTCGCCCGAAGTGGCTGTTTTGGAGCGGTATTGCACCACATATTCGGAGTTACCCGCTGCACCTGCCCACGAAAGGTTGATGTTGCGGTCTTTTACCACCGCACTGCAATTCAACGGCGAAAGGCAGTTAATCTGCGTTTTGAAAAACCATATTTCGCTATACCCGTTGTTTTCAAACAGGTTTACTTCGTCTACACCGTCTTTGGCAATAGCCCTTATTCGCCAGCCGTATGTTTTGTCCGGGTCGAGCGGAGGCAGCATGGGCGTGTACATAAGGTTGGTAAACAGCAACTTTTCCTGGTATATAACCGGGGAATACAGGAATGCGGATTGCGGAGCGGCTCCGTTGTTAGGCAATTCGCGCAATTCAAATTCGTATTCTACCTGGGCAAGGTTTTTATGTTGCGGTGTCCATTGAAATTTAAGGTTCAGCGGATCGCGGAAGGCTACAAATTCGCCATTGCCGGGCAAACTCAACAACGGTGGTTTTTGGGCTACCAGCCATACACGGGCGGTCGCGGGCAGCGAGAGTTGTTTTCGGGTATATTTCTCAATTACCTGAAAGGTAAATTCTACTAATCCGTCAGGTAGCTTTCCTTGGTTCATGTAACCTTGCTGTGTGATATTCTGCGGTTGCAGATAAGGTGCTAGGTCGTCTTGGGTAAGGCGTGTAAGAACACCTTGTGTCAGGGTAATAGTCGGAAAATATACTCCTTGTTTGCTTTGTATTTTCAGTCCACTGGCAGTTGTGATTGTCATTTGCAACTCCACATCTATGGTGGGGCGTTGCTGGTCGCGGTTGAGCAGGACAACTACCAGCTTTTCTTTGGATGTGCTGTAATAATCGCTTAACTGGTTGCTGTAAGGCGGCAGTGCATATACATTCACCTGTATGGGGTAGGTTTGGGAAAAAGCACTTAATGCTATCAGCCAAACTATTAATAATAGATATATCTTTTTTATCTTATTCATATTTTATGCAATTAATACAGGCTTTACTTAATGAAATTCTTAAACTCAAAGTTTGCCTTGCTTCCTTTTACATCTCCCGGCATTACATATTGCAGGATAATCGGATATTGCCCTGCGGAAATGAACGGGAATGTAGCGGTGGCAAACCTGAAGTAAGTGTCTCCGCCCTGACTTATCAAATCATTAATAACCTGGCTTTGCAAATCAATAAAGTCGGTCTTATAATATTGTGGTAAGTTATAACAGTACGGGAACAGCGTTTTATATATTCCTGAAAAATCGTTGTTTTCTGCTTTGGTTAAATAAGTAGAGATAACAGGAACAGCCTTTGCAGGTGGAACACCCGTTTCTTCCGCATCTGTACGGCTCACTGTGAACCGTGAAGCAACAGGATAATTTTGATACAGCAGCGGATATATCTTTTCCTGGTAATAATAGTCGGTTAAAGTAGCCCGGGCATCAATCAGCGGTTTGTTTTCCGTACGGTCTGTACCGACCAGTTCGGACAGGTCAAAGCCTTCCATCTCTTTGGTTTCGTAGCGGAATGCGAGTACATCGGACGACAGTTTGACAACAATAGCGTCTTTTTGTTTGATGGCGTTTATTTTCTGGTTGAATGTGTTATAAACGCTGGTTGCAAAGTCGTATGACAGCAATGATTTACCAACATCGGTGCGTGTTTCGGCAGAGGCTTGTTTTTTATTAATATCAATATTACCCAAATCGGCATCAGCCAATACGGTGCTTGTTGTGGTTGTTGCGGCAGCCGGAGACTGACCGTTTTTACTCATGGAAACAATTCGCAGCGTATATGCCGTTTTATTATTCAGATTCGGAACGGTATAGTCGATGCGTTTTAATCCTTCGTTATATCTGAAATCCACGGCTTGTTTGTTGCCTTTTTCATCTTCAAGCACGACTTGGTTTTTCAAATCTGCCGGGAACAGATAGCTTTGTCCGTATTGTAACTGGATATATCCTTTGGTTGATTCGTTTTTCAAATAGTATTTCTGGTCGATAACCGGATAGGCATACAATACATTTTCTGCCGGAATATCTTTCGGGGCATCGGAAGTAACAAAAGTAACTGTTTTGATTTCGGCAGCTTCCTGTCCTGATGTATAAACAGGATTCCATCTGCCGTTTTTCCATTCTTCAAATACTACTTTGACGGTAGCTGTTACTTGTTTTTGCGGTGGTAATATTTCGTGCGAGTAGAACGAAACGGCATCTTTAGCACTGTTCCATTTTAAGTTACCGATAATATTGGTTCCGTCGTCAAGGACAAATTCACGAAGTTTGATACGGAATGTTTTTTCTCCATCGTCGTCCTGTACATTGAAGGATTTTTCAATAGCCATGTTAAAGGTGGCTTGTGGCGCGGTAAACACGCTGATATCACTGGCTCCGGTACTTGGCGAGAGGTCATTTATCATCGCCATATCCAACGGACTGCCGCCTGGAATGACTAACTCGCAGACTTCGCCGACGGATATTTTAAAGCGGCAGTTTACATTGACCAATCCGCCCAACAGGCTTGCGCGTGCTGCCAGGTAGGCTTTGAATGACGAGGGATTGGGCAACATGGCTTGCATCAGGGCAGCGACATCGGCGGTAATAATCGGTAGTTTGGCTTTCATAAACCACAGGTTTACTTTCACGCCTAACTCACCGTGCATATAAGCGTAGGCTTGTCCGTTGGCATACCAGCCGTCCAGTCCGATAGCACCCGAGCGGCCTTTACATTGTGCTTCGCCGTAGTCTTTGAGCATAAGGTCAAAGCCCATGCCCATTGAATAGTTGGCATACAGTATCAGGAAGGTCAAATCGCCTGTAGAGATACTGATGTTGGCTCCGAATGCAAATCCGTTACCTGCGCCTAATGAATTAAGGCTGCTCATATAATCGAGGTTGGCGGGGACTTCGCCCAATATACCTGCAACTTGTGGTGGCAAGCCGGGCGAAGCGGGAATATTGGTTCCGACCATCAGGTAAGAGCCTGTCTCCACGCTGACGCTTCCGATTCCGATTTTCAATCCGATACGGTCGCTTGGGGTTCCCATGTGTACATACCATTCTCTCGGGTCGATGTGCATAACGGCATAACCTGCACGGTTGCCTTGTCCAACGCCTTGCATAAAGCCGCCCAGCATGCTTACATATAATTCAAATGTGGCGTGGAAGGAGGATTCGGCAAAATTGAACTGCATACCGACTGATGCCATAATACCGTTTTGTCCTTGCACTTTATCCTTGTCTGCTGTGGCTGAAGCTGCTTCATTCGGATTGTATTGCTTTAATTGTTGAAGCTTCTTCACCATTTCGGGATTGCCTTTGGTAAATTCTTTTTCTTTATTTAGAATAGTGGCATATTTTTCTCCTACTACTTTTTGGAAGTTTTCTGTTCCGGGTATGGCTCCTGCAAATTTGGCGTAGCCGTAGAATCCGGCATAGGACAGACCGCCAGTGGTATTGAAGGCTATTTCAAAAGTGGCTTCTCCCTGGATTACTTCTTTCTTAGGCACAGCAAACATGGCAGATGCTTTAATGCCTAAAGCGGTATTGGCATCGGGCACATAGGTGATAGAGGTAGAAGAAATGGAACTGCCTGTTGATTTTGTCAGGTCGGGTTTCATCTTGTAGGTAATACCACCGCCAAAACCAATCAGGTTAAACGATGGTGGAAAAACGGTTATGCCCATACCCGGAAGTTCTGCCATCCCGTCCACAAACCAGTACCGGAAATCGGTGCGTCCAAACATACCGCGCACTTTTACTTTCAAGCCCGTCAGTACCTTGTCGAATCCCATTTCAATATCGCCTCTGAATCCGTCGCCGTAAACAGGGTCTTCGCGCAAAATGTCCAACCCTCCTTTTAAATAGAAAGTTTCGGCTATCTTGGCGTCTAATTGTATCTGGCTGATGTCCACATGGTCGTATTTCCACCGTTGCAGTTCGCCGTTATCAAGGTTTCCAACGATTTCCAACCGGGTTGCTCCCGTGAATACATCGCCTATTGATAATTGGGCATTAAAACCGATAGCTGCCCGTTTATCGGTTGCCGTAAGGGCTATGTCGCTAATGGAAAGCGGGAAGTTCATTAATTTCACTTCGCCTTTATAGCCGAAATATTCTACAGCCAGATAAGGCAACTCGGTTTTCAGGTGCAGGCTGCGAAACTCAATGCCCTTGAATTCTGCAACTCCTTTCTTGTCTGTTGTATCTTTTTTGATAACAAGCCCCATTCGTCCGTGCAGCATGGCTTCGGGTTTGAAGCGTTTGTTTTCTACTTTAAATTCGACATACGAATTGGGATCTAATTGTGCCGTTGCTCCCAGAAAATCAAACGACAAACTGTCTACAGGCTGCACTTTGAGCATGTATTTATTATCGGCTCCTATTAAACCGTCATATAAAAGGGCTGTTTTTTCAGATACAGGCAATCCTACTTGTCCGGCAAATTCTGCGCCTTCCAAATTGTTTGCCAAAAGCGTTAATGCAAATCGTTCTACTGAAAACGACCAGCCGCTGGCATTTCCTTCGCTAAGGGAAAGCAAACTGCCGTTGACACCGAATGTCCCGGTGATACCATTGTCGTCAATAATCATGTTTTTGGCATCAAAGCTGGTTCGTTTGTCGCCTTTTTTGGAGAATTGGGGAGGCAGGGTAACGGCGAGTTCCTTTATATATATGCCCCGCCACAGTTTCTCCTGACCGGGAATCAAAAATTGCTTATATTTCTCGGGGAAAATGCCTGTAGGTGTTTCTAAATCGCTAAAATCGAAAGTAGCCTCTTTCACTGTCCAGATAAAATCGTCCAATCCTTTAATCATAAAGGCAGGAAAAGTTACCTGCGCCATGATTTCGTTCCAGTTGGCTACTATTGTTTGAAAACTGCCTGTTACACTTTTATTGGGAATGGCATTGCCTTTGTCGTCTACAGGAGAGCATAGGTTGGAGGATAATTCTACATCGGCTGAAATTCCGAATTCTTTGAATCCGTTACAGTCAATGGCTGCGTAAGTCAAATTGTCGGAGCGTCCGGTATTTTCGTTATAGCTTCCTCTAAGTATCAGGTCAATATTTCCTTCGCTTACAGGAATGGTTATATCGCCCATCAGAATTACTTTGGCATCGCCTATAATATCTCCGTCATGGGAAAGCTTGATGTCTTTGGCTCCAAAGAACAGGGTTTGTTTTTCAGGGATTTTTACGCGGAGGAATACGCCAAGAATAGTATAGTTTTCTGTTATATCAACGCTGTTTACAGCTAGCGTGATATCCATATTGCTGACGGTCTTTTTAATCCCCATCGGCAGGTTGTTCATATCTGCCTGATTGAGGTTGTTACCAAAATTAGGATTCTGGTCAAGTTGTGCAAAACATGCTTGTGCGTTTTTTAGTATTTCGGGGGAAGCGGACTGTGCGTTTATGTGAATGGGAAAGGATAGGGTCAGGATAATACCTGTAAGGAGTAATAGCTTCCTCATATATGGTTTTATGTGTGTTTATATGAAGTTTAATAAAATTTACAATATGTAAAAATCAAACAAATAAGAAATTATCGTGTAAATAAATATAATATTATTTTTACGGAAAAATATTTTTATTATTTTAACATAAAAAAGAAAATTTTGGGAGGGAAATTTTAATATCCCTGTCCTGTTTATAAAAAGCCAATACCTTCTAAAACAAAGTTATTTACTCTCCTCTGCCTCATGACAGACCTTCCTCCCACGATTAAACTTCATTTTTGCCGTTCATCATTTAAAATTCAAAAAACATGCACCGCAAAAAACATGCACCGGATATATCCTATTTAATAATGTATTTATATGATGTTATATTTTATCATGTATTTATGCAATGAAACTCTTTTAGGAGATTTTCTATAGGTAAAGGAAATATTTGCAGCTGGTTACTGAGAAATAGAAATAAAAAATATCTGATAGTTTAATATGCTATTAAATTGTAGGAAACATCTAGTAAATTTCAATAATGATAGGCTTCGTGAATCAGCAAGATTAAAGCCTTTGATATTGTATTAAAATTCGATAGAAACATGTCAAGTACTGAATTTTTCCTGATAGTGGGTATTTAATTAAACCTGTATTTTACACCCTCTTCCCTTTATTTGTTTCATTTATCTTTTAGCCATTCCTCAAAAGATTGATTTGGGTTTATCTTATTATAGGTAATTTCCATATCATTAAGTACATTTTGGGTAAATGGGTGTTTTAATCCTAATGTTGTGAGATAAATATTAAACACAATTAAAAATAAATTTAAGGCTTCAAGAGAATCGCCTTGTTTGTTATAAACTAAGGCTATATTTTTATATGTAAAGGCTGTATCTGGATGGTTTTCTCCCAATATATTCTTACGAATATCCAATGCTTTTCTATGTAATTCCAATGCTTGTAAATAATAGCCTTGCTCCCTATAAACCGTGCCTATATTGTCATATATTTGAGCCGTCTCAGGATGAAATTCACCCCATGTTTTTTCTCGAATAACTAATGCTTTTTGATACAATCTTAACGCTTCTGAATAGCTGCCTTGCTCATTATAAATTGTGCCTATATTGTTATATGTTTGAGCTGTGTCTGGATGATTTTCGCCCAATACTTCTTTGCGAATATTCAATGCTTCTTCATGTAACTTTAATGCTTCAGAATAATTATCTAATTCTGAATAAGCTAAAGCCATATTGTTATACGCAATAGCAGTATATGGATGTCTCTCTCCTAATACTTCTTTATAGGTATCCAATGCTTTTTTATACCATTTTAGTGCTTCGTAATAATTACCTTGTACGAACCAAACCAAAGCGATATTATTATATGTGGTAGCCGTATCTGAATGTTTTTCGCCCAATACTTTTTTGTAAATAATCAATGCTTTATTGTAGTATTTTAACGAATTAGAGTAATCTGCTATTTCTTCAAATCCATATCCTAAAAAATCGTGAAGTTCTGCTATTTCATATGTCTCAGAAGAATAATTAGTCAGTGCAATCACATGAGATGCTATATCCACAAAATCACTTCGGAGTTTTGCTGTTGAAAAATCAAACTCCTGATACTTATTTTTAATTAACAATGGCTGCTTATTTAATATTTGCACACAAATATCAACTAATTTTTCTTGCTCATCTTCTAAAGTATTTCTTACAACATTCTGTAACAAACGGTGCATACTTATTTTTTTGTAATCCTTCTCATTGCTATTTGTTATTTTAACCAACGAGTATTTTTTCAATTCCGTTTTTATCTCATTGAATTTAATTTCATCATTAATAATTTCCTTTAACAATGAGGGTAAAACATCAATTGCTTTTACAAACCATTGGTCATTGATATTATCTGGTGCAAAATAAGCACAAAGCCACAAGAGTTCTTTTGCAGCATTGCTATTAATTCTTTGCATTGCCATATTCCAAGCTGCTGCAACGGAAGCAGCTCCGGGTTCGGGGTGCTTTTTTTCTAATAAGTCAAACGGTGCTTTTTCTAATTCGTTAAAATATTCTTTGTAACCATCTTCTTCATTTTGTTCTTTGATAAATGCTGCTGCTTGTTCTAATGCAAGCGGTAAATAACCAAGTAAATCTGCAATTTTGTCTGCATATTCTTCATTATATTTGTCTGCATCAGTGTGAGATTGTAAAAAACTTCGAGCATCTTCTTTTTCAAATACTTTTATTTCTTCGGCTTGAATATTATTGAGTTCTTTTTCGCTTAAACGAGAAGTAATTAGAATATGTCGTGTTCCTGTAAGTATCGAAAAATCATTATCTAAAAACACTTTAATATCTTCACAATTTTCCACATTGTCAAGCATAAATAAATAATTCTCGTTTTCTTTTGTCCATTTTCTGAATGCTTGAAAGATTGTATCAGTATCCATTTCTTCTTCCGAAATATCTTGATATTTAACAACAAACTTCCGAACCTCCTCTCTTATATTATCTACAGAAATTGCACTAAACCAAAAAATATTACTGTTATTATACCTTTGTTCATTCTGTAAAGCATATTCGCGCATAATTCTTGTTTTACCAACACCGGCATCGCCTCTAATTGCAAGCACAGAATATTTTGAGTTTTCTAAATTGCTTGTGATTTGTAAAATAATACTATCTTTTCTTTCTGTATATGGTTTGTCGTATTTCGGAACTTGGAATAATTGATTTTCTATATTGCGGGAAATTTCGTCAAGAATAATTTTTACAGAACTGTAATCTTTAAATTTATACAAAATAGGAAATATATGTTCTTTTTCAAGTTCTTTTCGCCTTGCCTTAATTTCATCTTCAGTTGCATTTTCTTTACATTCAATTATTGCATAATGAGGCATTTTACTTTTTCCTTGTAAGTCTAATAATAATTTTGTTGAATAATCTATTGTTCCATCGTTATTATTTATAGTTAAACTACAACCAAGAAATAAAAAATGAAAACCTTGACAAAATTTTGATAATGATTTTACAAGGTCTGATTTAGAATCATATACTTCATCATATTTTGATTTTGCAAGAATAATATTTTGAGCCTCAGAAACACAGCCGTGAATCTTATACAGAAGTTGTTTTCTTTCATCTATTGCTTGTTTCAAATTTTCTGTATGATATGGAAAGGAAACAGGAATATTTTCACTAAATATTTTTTCAATAATTTGGTCAAAGTTTGTTGTAACCATTGGGCAAAAAAATAATTTTGGAATAACAGAAATTGCTTGATTTTCTGCTTCTTTCAGAATTCTAGTCCATTCCTTATTCAAGTCGCCACCCATTGTAATACGAATGTACTCGTAAAATTTTTCTTGCCCCATTACTTTTTCAATTTCATCAGCAGCATCTATTAAGTCTTTCGGCATTTTTTTATCTTTAAAATATTCAGAATATTTTATGCCTATCAAATCAGTCCAAGCAGGAAACAAATTACGACTTCTTAAATCTGGGATAAGTCCAGCAAAAGCAGACATACCTGCACCAATGTATGGTACTATCATATTATTTCTGCATAAACTTAATAATTCATTGAAAACATTTTGGTTTTCAGCAGAATAAGTCATTATTTCTTTAAACATTCGCATAGCAAATTTCAACATTCAGTTTTTGTAAAAATAAATTTATTTCAAAAAACAGCAAAATATATCAACAACTAACTATTTCCCGGACAACACTATCCAAACCGAAGCCAATCACTGCCACCCACCTGATTATAAGTCTATCAACAACGATTAATCTTCAATTTTGCTGTTCACCATTAAAACTCAAAAAATATGAACAGCAAAAAACACGCACCGGATATATCCTATTTCCGCTTGTCATTGATGGCATTTCTCAAAGAAAGCCACCCCGAACGGTTGCAAGACAACCGCTTTATCCTCTCCTGCACCGATGCCGCCACCGAAGCCTACGAGCAAGTAATCCGTAACGGCGGCACTCCCGAAGATGCCATAGAAGAGGCAAATACCATACTCTTTAACGGCTTGCATTTTTCCAAACACGACACACTGGTCAATATCCTTTGGAATGAGTTTGCCTCCGAAATACCGGAGGACGAAGCAAAAGAAATGGCAATAAAACTACTTCCCGAATGTGAAACCGTATTCGCCCAATACCCCTTGTCTGACAGCTTTGCGTATGAGCCTGAATATGAACTGCTCTATACCGAACTGACGGGAACCATCGCCCTATATCTCGAAAGCCATGAGTTACAATAAGAAAGCGCACCTTCAAACCAATATTGAAGCCATACGCATCGCTTTCGCACTTGACAGGGAGAAACGCAGGGCAACGGAAGCGGAAATTGCCGTTTTGCAACAATACAGCGGTTTTGGCGGGCTGAAATGTGTCCTTAATCCCGTACAAACCGAAAAGGACAAGGAATATTGGACTAAATCGGAAACCGACTTGTTTCCGATAGTAGCAGATTTACATAAGTTAATCCGGGGCAATTCCAAAGACGAAAGCGAATACAAACGCTATTTCGGGAGTTTGAAAAATTCCGTGCTTACGGCTTTTTACACGCCTCCCGAAATTATTACAGCTATTTCCGGTTCATTAAAAGAAAACGGCATTACGCCCTCCCGCTTTCTCGACCCGTCGGCAGGCAACGGCGCGTTTGCGGACAGTTTCAAAAATTCGTTTCCAAACACTCAATCCGTCTGTTTTGAAAAAGACCTTTTGACAGGAAAGATTCTTTCCCATTTACAACCTGACGACAAAGTGCATATCAAAGGTTTTGAAGAAATTGAAAACCGTCCCGAAAATCAATTTGATATCGTTTCGTCAAATATTCCTTTTGGCGATGTCGCTGTTTTTGATGCCTCTTTCTTGAAGTCGGGCGATAAGGTAAAATCCCAGTCCGCCCGCACTATTCATAATTACTTTTTTTTGAAAAGCATCGGACATTTGCGCGAGGGCGGAGTTGTCGCCTTTATCACTTCGCAAGGCGTGATGAACAGCCCGCAAAACGAACCTGTACGCGAGTGGCTGATGAAGAACACCAATCTCATTTCGGCAGTACGCCTTCCAAACAACCTCTTTTCCGACCACGCCGGAACCGAAGTTGGCAGCGACTTAATAATTCTGCAAAAGAAAACGGCAAGCGAGGAACTGTCGGAGCGCCAACAGAATTTTATTAATAGCCGCAAGCTATCCAACGGTATATCGGTCAACAACCTGTTTCAGAATTTCGACCGTGTAATCCATGATGATGTAAAAATCGGAACCGACCCTTACGGCAAACCCGCGATAGAGTTTACCCACTCCGGCGGTGTGGATGCTATTGCTGCCGGGATGCGCGGGATGCTCCGCGAAGATTTTTCCAAGCATCTAGATATACAGCTTTATCAGGAGCATTCACCCGAAGCGCATACAAGGAAAAGCTCTCACCAACTGGATTGGGAAGAAAATTCACCGGGTATCGACGACCTTTTTACAGCCGAAGATTTGGTTGAAACGACTATCGGGGAAAACCAACAGAGGGAGCAACAGGATGAGCCTGCACCCGACGACCTCGACCCGTTCTGGCAAGCCGTAGAAGACCATTGGTTCCCCAACGAAAAAAAACTTATCCAAGCGCAGGAAGTACAGCCGGATATTAAGCAAGCTGAAAAGAATCAAGCTGACCAAGGAAATGAGATTATTCCCAAAACCTCCGGCGAAGAGCAAGAGCCCCTGCACTTCGAGAACTACATGAGCGAAGAATATTATGAAACTGCCGAGCCGAATTGGGAAGAATTTGAAGCAGAACAGAAAAAGCAAAAAGAAGAAAACATCCAGCCAATAAACCAGGAGCCAATTACCACACTTTACGACCTTTTCGGTTTTTCGGAAGAAGAACGCAAACAGTTAAATACTCCCAAAAGAGGAAAAAAGAAAACAACAGCAACCCAACGAAATCCGGTTCAACTCGATTTATTTGCACAGCCTAAACCGGAATCAAAAAACACAAGAGATGCAACACAACCGGACACGGAGCTTTTAAAACACTATAACGAAATAAAAGAAAAACACCGGAATACTCTGCTGCTTATCCGTGAAGGCGATACTTATAAAGCATTCGGAAACGATGCTAACACGATTGCTAAAAAGCTCGGAATTGCCTTGGTTGATATTAACGGGATAAGGCAAACCAGTTTTCCCCGCAATGAATTAGATACGAATTTACCAATCTTGGTAAAAGCAGGATTGCGCGTGGCAATTGCCGATGGATTGGAAACTCCCAAAATAGGTAAGAAAAAAGAACAAGCAATGCCTTCGCCTGTTTATCCTGTTTTCGACGAACGAAAGGAAGAACTCGCTGCACAATGGCGCAAACTGCAACAGCCTCGCCCGTACTCCGGCAGTTTGCAGGATTTTCACAAGCAGGGTTCATTGGTATTGGAACAGAACGGTCAAGTTGGTTTTTTGAAAGAACGCTACCATGAAGATGCCATGTTCAAATCACTGGAACTTAATCCGCAACAGGAGCAAAAGGCAAAACTGTATATCCAATTCCGCGACACCTATCATCTGCTCTACAACTACGAAGCCACTGAAAAAACAGAAAACAAAGGATTAAGAGAATCGCTCAACAATTTATATAGCAATTTCGTACAGCGTTACGGCAACCTGAACGACCGCAAAAACCTCGACCTAATCAAAATGGATGCCGGAGGACAGGAGATTTTATCGCTTGAACGATTTATTGAGGGCAACCTGCAAAAAGCCGATATTTTCACACAGCCTGTGTCATTTAATCCTAACGAAATAACCGAAGTCGCCAATTCGATGGAAGCGCTGTCCGCTTCATTAAATAAATTCGGCGATGTTAATTTAGACTACATGCTGTCGTTGCTGCCTGACAACAACAAGGAAGATATGCTCGAAGAGTTGCAGGGGCGCATTTATTACAATCCGCTTATCCGTGATTACGAAGTATCGGACAAATTTATTGCAGGTAATGTCATAGAAAAAGCGGAAGCGTTGGAACGCTATCTCAAAGACAACCCTCAAAGCAAATACCGGATTGAAACGGAAACCTCGCTAAAAGTATTGCAGGAGGCTATACCACGCCCGATTAGCTTCGAAGAGTTACTGCAAGATTTTAATTTCGGCGAACGCTGGATTCCGCAAAATATCTATAGTAAATATGCTTCTCATCTCTTTGATATAGAGACCAATGTCCAGTATTACAACACAAGGGACGAATATTCAGTCAAAGCCTCCGGCTTAAATGCCAACATCTATGACAAATACTGTGTCCGAGGCGAATTCCGGAGGTACAACGGCGTAGCTCTGATGAAGCACGCCTTGCATAATACCACGCCAAATATCTCGAAAAGTATGGCTGTTATAGGCGCTGACGGCGAGAAAAAGAGCGTAAAAATCCGTGACGGAGTAAAAATACAGGAAGCCAATGTCAAAATAGACGAAATCCGTGACGGCTTTGTGGATTGGCTGGGTAATCAATCGACCGAATTTAAAGAACGCTTAACCAACCTCTATAACCGCAAGTTCAACTGCTTTGTACGACCTCAATACGACGGCGGTCATCAGGCATTTCCCTGGCTGGATTTAAAAGGATTGGGTATTGAGGACTTATATCAAAGCCAAAAGGACGCAATCTGGATGCTCAAACAAAACGGCGGGGGAATATGCGACCACGAGGTGGGGGCTGGAAAAACCCTGATTATGTGTTGCGGCGCTTATGAAATGAAACGGCTGGGATTGGCAAACAAACCTATGATAATCGGCTTGAAAGCCAATGTCCATGAAATTGCCGCCACCTTTCGCAAAGCCTATCCCAATGCCAAAATACTCTATCCGGGAAAAGAAGATTTTACACCCAAAAACCGCGTAAAAATCTTTAACGAAATAAAAAACAACAACTGGGATGCGGTTATCCTCACGCACGACCAATTCGGCATGATACCCCAATCGCCCGAAATTCAAAAGCAAATTCTTGAGCGGGAACTGGAAAGTGTAGATGAAAATCTGGCGCTGTTACGCGAACAGGGTAAGGATATTTCGAAAAAAATGTTGAGAGGTGTCGAAATACGAAAGGAAAATCTCGAAGTCAAAATAGAAACCCTAATTGAACAAATCAAAAATCGAACCGACGATGTGGTCGATTTCAAGTTAATGGGCATCGATCATGTTTTTGTCGACGAAAGCCACCGATTCAAAAACCTGATGTTTACCACCCGACACGACCGTGTGGCAGGGTTAGGCAATCCCGAAGGTTCACAGCGGGCATTGAATATGCTGTTTGCCCTTCGTACTATTCAGGAACGCACAGGCAAGGATTTGGGCGCAACTTTCCTTTCCGGTACAACTATTTCCAACTCCCTGACAGAATTATACCTGCTTTTCAAATACCTGCGCCCGCAAGAGTTGGAACGGCAAAACATTAACACTTTCGATGCCTGGGCAGCTGTTTTTGCCAAGAAAAATACCGACTATGAATTTTCTATCACCAACGAGATTGTACAAAAAGAGCGTTTCAGGTACTTTGTCAAAGTACCGGAATTAGCTGCCTTTTATTCAGAAATAACAGACTTCCGGACAGCTAAAGATATTGGCATTGACCGACCCGAAAAGAATGAGATTTTGCACAACATTCCGCAAACCCCGCAACAGGAAGAATTTATCAAAAAACTGGTAGAATTTGCCAAAACAGGTAATGCAACCTTGCTTGGCAGGGAAAAACTTAACGACAACGAAAAAAATGCCAAGATGTTGATTGCAACCGATTATGCCCGCAAGATGTCACTCGACATGCGCATGATTAACCGTGGAATATACGATGACCATATAGATAACAAAGCCTCGCATTGCGCCGCCAAGATAGCGGAATATTACAGAAAATTTGATGAACATAAGGGAACACAATTCGTATTTTCTGATTTAGGCACTTACAAGCCCGGAGAGTGGAATGTCTATTCCGAAATCAAGCGCAAGCTTGTAGAAAACCACCATATACCCGCCCACGAAATCCGCTTCATCCAGGAAGCCAAAACCGAAGCCGCCCGCAAGGCAATGATACAGGCGATGAATGAGGGGCATATCCGGGTGATGTTCGGAAGTACCGAAATGCTCGGTACAGGCGTTAATGCACAGCAACGGGCTGTTGCCGTGCACCATCTGGACAGCCCTTGGCGCCCGTCGGACTTGGAACAGCGCGAGGGCAGGGCAATCCGTAAAGGCAACGAAATTGCCAAATTATTTGCAGACAACAAAGTGGATGTAATCATCTATGCGGTCGAAAAATCGCTGGACAGTTACAAGTTCAACCTGCTGCATAATAAACAGCTTTTTATCACGCAATTAAAAACAAACAATATAGGTTGCCGCCGTATTGACGAGGGCAGTATGGATGAAAAATCGGGAATGAATTTTTCCGAATATGTTGCTATTCTTTCAGGCAACACCGACCTGCTGGAAAAAGCCCGGTTGGAAAAGAAAGTCGCCGCCCTCGAAAGCGAACGGAAGAGTTTCAACCTGAATAAATCAATTACCTCTTCAAAGTTGGAAAAAATAGTCCGCACAGTAAACGGAAATAACGAGCTTATTTCCCGGATGAAGAACGATTGGGAAGCATTTAACAGCCGTGTGCAATATGACCGGGAAGGCAACAAATACAATCCAATCAAGCTTAACGGAGTAGAAAGCGCCGATGTGAAAGTGATTGCCAATAAACTCAAACACCTGGATGAAAACGCCACTACTCACGGAGAATATTACAAAATCGGAGAACTCTACGGTTTCAATCTGCTCGTAAAAACGGAAGAAACATTGAAAGAGGGATTTTCAATGAACCAAAACCGCTTTTTCATAGAAGGAGAAGGAAATATTAAGTACACTCACAACAACGGGCGTATTGCCAACGAACCCAAATTGGCAGTCAATTTTTTCCTGCATGCGTTGGAAAAAATCCCAACCCTGATTGAGAACCACGAGAAGCAAAACAGTGAGTTGTCAAAGGATTTGCCCGTATTGCAGGAAATAGTCCAATCTGGTTGGCGTAAAGAGAACGAACTAAAAGAACTCAAATCGGAATTGGCATCTGTGGACAGAAAAATCTTAATCTCCTTAAAACCTATTGATGAAAGTGAGGATAAAAATGAAAAAATACAGGAACAGGAACGCAAGGATAATCATACCGCCAACTTAGGCGGCAATAGGAAATGGGGGATTCCCAAAGGTTTATTGTGAAAATTCAAAAATCAACAATGACATACGAGGAACTAAAATACCGCCAAAGCTGGACGCTTGAACAAAAAATTGACCACTCTGTTGGAGTGGTTTCCGCTTTTCTGTCAAAAGTCAATGGGAAAGCCTATATCTCTTATTCCGGCGGAAAAGACAGCGGAGTAATGTTAGATATAATCCGGCGTTTTGTCGATTGCAATATTCCCGCTGTCTTTTGCAACACAGGCAATGAATATCCCGAAGTAATAAAGTTTGTCAGGCAAATAGAAAATCTCATAACTATTCACCCGAAGATACATATCAGGCAGGTCATAGAAAAATACGGTTTCCCCCTGATAAGCAAAGAACAAAGCCGCTATATCAACCAAGCCAAACATACCAAGAGCGAGAAATTATTGAATATCCGTTTACACGGTGGAGAAAAAGGCATCGGAAAAATAGCCGAAAAGTGGAAATTCCTGATAAACGCCCCCTTTGATATCTCTGAAAAATGTTGCGATTACCTGAAGAAAAAGCCTTTTGAAAAATTCCATAAAGAAACAGGCTTGTTTCCTTTTATCGGAACAATGGCAGGCGAGAGCCGTCTAAGGTTGCAAAAGTGGCTTAGACAAGGTTGCAATTCCTTTGAATCGAATATGATAGCCAGTTATCCGTTGTCTATCTGGACACAAGCCGATGTTTGGGCATATATCCGCAAATTTAACCTGCCGTACAGTCCCGTTTACGATATGGGCATAAAACGCACAGGTTGCATGTTTTGCGGCTTTGGCTGCCATTTTAAAGACGACATACGGTTTTCTTTCTTGAAAGAAACCAAACCTAAAATCTACAACCATTTTATGCAGATGACCAATAATGGAGTAACCTACCGGGAAGCATTACAATATTTAGGCATTGAAACAGGTTAGCAGTTAAATTCCGGTTTTGGTTTTTAATCATCCAATTCATCTTTATTTGATTTTCTAAAATGCTCCAAAATGAAATGCTGCACATCTGATTCCAAATAATAAGTTTTCCTTTTAATCCGCTTGAATGTTAGTTGCCCGGAGCTCCGGTAGCGTTGTAAAGTGCGTTTGCTAACATTCAGCATTATACACATATCCTGATTATCCAACAGCGCTTCGCCGTCCACCGTATGCCTTACTTTCTCCTTTTTGGTAACTTTATCTTCCAGCACATCAAGTTTTTTCATGATACGGTGCATCCAATCCTCGAAGGTTTCTTCTTTTATAAACATAATAGGCGGTTATTTAGATGACAGGTTGCGTCGTTGTTCAACACTTAATTGGCTGTTTCTAATAAGCTCCTGCAAATGCTCATCGCTCCGGCGGATAATGTTATCATTCAATAAGCGTTGGATTTCACTGATGCGGTAGTAGTTTTTGCCGCGGATTTTGGAATACGAGATTTCATCGGCAGCTCGTAGCCGTTGTAAAGTCTTTGTACTTATTTTCAAAAAAGTACAAACTTCGTAACTGTCCACCCAGCCGTCTTCTGGCTTTTCTTCCGCTTTGCTGCACTTCGTTGTAACGAATTTGAAAATCGTATTGATTTTTGCTACCAATTCCTTAAATACCTGCGATTCGATTGTGATAACTTCCATAAAAAAATGATTAAAAATTTGTTGGGACAAATGTCGGAAGTGCAGAAAAAACAATTTCCCAACTTGGGAAAAGAAAGTGTTGAATTTTATTTTCAAGAAGATATAATAGTCAGGTAAACACGATGTTATATTCCTGTTTTTTTGTAAAAAGACAGATTTCATGGAGAAAATTCCCAATATTTTCAAAAACAATAGCTCAATCCTGTATTATTTGTGGCATTTTACAGATTGATTATCAACTATTTGATAAATTAAATTTTATTATTTATTTTTGTCGTAAGTTTTTGACAAAATAGCGAGTCAATAAAAAGACAAATGAAGACATAATAGCGTTACTAAATCGTTACTTTGTTTTTGGAAGCATTTGGATATTGCATTAATACTTAATATTATAAGGCGTTTTCGTAAAAATCCGTCAACGCCCACGGAAAGGAAAAGGTTGGTAAGACAACCAATGCCAAACAAAAGACAAAAAGTCTGTTAGTCAGTAGATTAACAGACTTTTTTCTTTTTATCAAAGTCAAATGCTGCCAAAGAAAAGCCAAGTAAAGCCAAGGTGTCCGTGTGCAAATCGTGTGCAAAAACACATCTTAATTTCTGCACACGATTTAGGGGATAACAAACTGGTAAACATGGCGTTAATATGGCACAAGTTGGCGTTTTCAAAGCTTGCAATCTCTTGACGATAAGTAATAATTTTGTCACATTAAAACTTTAAAAGAGATGAAAAGTACTTATCGAGTTCTGTTCTTTACAAGAAAGACAAGACCAAACAAAGATGGTTTGGTTACAATTGCCGTACGCATTACTATTGAAGGAGAATCAATCGAGTTTAATCCTAAACTGTATGTGAACCCTGCGATATGGAATCCTATCGGGCGAGCAGAAGGCAAAACCAAAGAAGCAAGAGAAATCAATCAGGCATTGGATAATGTCCGTACTGATTTAAAGAATCACTACTCTGCCCTATTTGAAAAGTACGGCTATGTAACACCTGAAAAACTTCGGGATGCTTATCTGGGCGTAGATATTCAACAAAATACATTGCTATCCATGTATGATAAACTGGTAGAGCAAAAGCGTTGTCTTGTTGGCAACACTATTCAAGATACTACATTGGAGAAGTATTTGGCAACACGAAAACGGATTTCCGATTATCTCGTTCACCAATATGATAAGGAAGATATTCCTCTAAGGGAGGTTAATCAATTGTTTGTGTCCAATTACGAAGTCTATCTCAAATCTGTATGCGCTTGCGGACATAATTCGAGCATTAAGCATATGCGTTATTTAAAGAAGATTTTGACAGACGCTTTGAAGAATAGATTTATAACGATAGACCCTTTTGATAATTATAAACTCGGATATAAACCTGTTGACAAGGAATATTTATTGGAATCGGAAGTTAAAAAGCTGTTAAGTAAAAAATTCTCGTTGAAACGCCTTGAAGAAGTACGCGATATTTTCATTTTCCAATGCTTTACAGGCATTGCTTACATTGATGCTTTCAATCTTACTGCCGACAACATTATAGAAGCGGAAAACGGGGAAAAATGGATTAGGTTATATCGGCAAAAATCTTCCGTTCAGGCAAATATTCCTTTATTGGAAATTCCCCGGATTATTCTTGAAAAATACGACGGTCTGAAAAATGGTAAACTTCTACCGATGCACACGAACCAGAAAATGAATGCTTACCTGAAAGAGATTGCAGATTTATGCGGTATAAAGAAAAGGCTGAGCACGCATTCAGGGCGCCACACATACGCCACAATCATGCTGACCAAAGGCGTTTCTATCGAAAGTGTGTCAAAAATGTTGGGACATACAAACATTACAACCACACAAATTTATGCTAAGGTATTGAATCAAAAAATTGCCAGTGAAGTAAATAAGGTAAGAGGTGAATTTGATGAAATGAGTTCGTTTTATGCACAGAAATAAGAATTTCTATCCATAAAATAAATATTATATATAGAAATTTTTCAAAGTTCTTTCAGGAAATTACTTAAGCTTATGTCCAGCGCCTTGCAGATTCGCGCCAAAGTATACAATTTGATACTTCTTCTGCCATTTTCGATACGACCAATGTTGTTCTTTTCCATATCGCATTTGTCAGCAAGTTGAAGCTGAGTGATATTCCGTTCCATTCTCAGCTCTTTGATTTTCAGCCCTACTTTTATGGAAAATAAATCTTCATCCTTCATTTTTCAATCCATTATTTGGATTACAAAGATTATTGTTTAATTTTGCACAAAAGCAATCCGAACGGATTACCTAAAAACTGAAATATCCATACTTGAATAGCTGATATAAAGTATTGAATTATAAACTTCTAAAATAAAAACAATGAAAACAGTAAGACAAATTCTTTTAGCAGCAATATTGCAATTTATTGCTGTTCAGATGCTTTTCGGTAACATAAGTAATGTTACAATAAGTCCCGTATATCTTTGTTCGGAAGTTACCGTGCAGGCAACCATAACGCCTATAAACGGAAATCTGCAAACCATAAAATTGATGTATAGGCAAGCTTATACACCAAGTGTGTTTATTAGCATTGAAATGCTTCCCTGTGGTAGTGGCGGGAATACTTATTGCGCAACCATACCTGCCCAAGGTATTGGAGATATGGGAACGCAATGGTATATTCTTGCTATAGATGATTATGGTACTTTACAATTTCACGGAACATCTGAAGCTCCAAAATTTGCATATCCATTGATAAAAACCAACCCCAAGACCAAGGAGATGACTTTGCGAATTAAGCGGGAAAAACTCAGCATCTCCTGCAAGCCCCTAAATACCGATGATGTGGCAAAATACAACGGATTAAGACTGCAAGCCTACTATATGAATGATTGTGGAGATTGGGAACAAAATGCCGCTTTTTATGATATACAGGGAGATGAAGATGAATTTGTGTTGAAACTCTACGGCGATTCTGATACCAGCGACGGTGTTAAAAATGGTTTTTATGACGGAGATAAAATACTTCTGAAAATTATAACACTCAAAAATCACTATGATTATCGTTTTCAGTCATCTCCTGATATTACTTATCAAACAAATGGGGATTTGGAGGTAGAAGACGATTTGGTGCTATGGACTGCATCGGGCATTGAAATTACAGGTAATAACCACTCTATAGCCTCCGGTGAAACGGCTGTTTCTACTGTTGATGGAACAGATTTCGGTAAAAGCAACCAGCCTGTTTCGCACAATTTTACCATTACGGCATTTAAATGTAATATATTATATATCAACGGCATCCGGCTTGATGACAATGTTAATTTTACTGTTTCGGGTGTGCCGGATCTTACGAAAATAGAGGTAGGTGAAACCCGCGATTTTACGATTACTTATACGGGTACAGCTTCCGCTACGACTAAAGTAAAGGTGTATAATAATTCGGAAGATTCTCCTCTTTATGTATTTACGGTTACAGGAGAATATGATGCCGGAATTACCGCAGTAGAAAATACGGAAATGAACAAATTGTCTGTTTATACCGTTGACCGGACTATTGTGGTAGAAAATGCTACAGAAATGGTGTCGGTATTTGATATTTTCGGACGCCGTATTTCAATGGATATGACAACTGTTACTGTCCCGCAAGCAGGTATATATGTAGTAAGGGTTGGAGAAAAAGTTAGGAAAGTGATTGTAAAATAAGCAATCACAAAAAACAAGAATTATTTTAAAAAGGCAATAATCATTTTTGTAAATGATTATTGCCTTTTTGCTTTTAAATTAATGTTAATGAACTCTTTGTCATTGTATTTAAAATCTGTTATCCTTTGTTTTATATTTATACAATACTTCTTTTTAAGTTATTGCTGATATCAATGATATTTACAAATTAATTTTTTTCTTATCAAATATTTATTAAATATTCTAATTATTTTTGTATAGAACAATTGTATTTATATTCTTAAAACTTAAATCATGGATAAGTTATAATATTTCGGTGCAAACTTTGACGAATTCAATAACTTTTTCAAAGCAACAAATACCTATAATGAATATTCGGAAGGAAAACTAAAAAAAATAGGCTACTCTATTCCGAATGTAAAATTAGATGAAATTTGAGTTGATTAAGTTACAATTCAAGAATTATATATAAACCTAAATAAAACCAAACAATTTTATAGAATATGATATTTGAAAGAGGACATTTTAAAAGCTCACGACTACAGAAATCAAAAATCAATGAGTCGCTTAATGAAGTAAGATATTTTAATGCAAAAACTGCCTATGACTCTAAAGTCACAGTTTTTTTATCACATAAACACAAAGATTTAGAAGAGGTTGAAGAAGCAGCTGGTGTAATAGAACTGTTGGAAGACTTAGGTGCGAAAGTGTATATTGATAGTATGGACAACAAAATGCCAAAACAAACAACAGGAGAAACAGCTGCAAGGATTAAAGAAATAATAAAATATTGTGATAAATTTATTTTACTAGCAACAGAAAGAGCAATTGAATCATACTGGTGCAATTGGGAGCTTGGAATTGGAGATGTACACAAATTTCAAAAACATATAGCAATACTTCCTATAAAAGAAAAAGGAGAGTATGACCATCAATATGAAGGGAATGAGTATTTACAGATATATCCTCATATAGATTATGAAAATGGAACAAACTATTACATGAATAATGGAGGATTGATACCGAAAGGCTATTATATTGCTAAACCCCGAAATAAAGAAGGTATAAGATACATAACACCCCTTAAAACTTGGCTACAAGAATGACAACAAAATATCAAATAATTAAATTTGGAAACGAAAATCCTTTCTACAAGGATGTGTTAGATGTTTTTTATCGCCACATTACTGAGTTAGGTTTGCCGAAAGATTCGATTATAGAAATAGACGAAAGTAATTTTCTGAAAGAATACAAACGAAATGCTCCTGCATTTTGTCTTTACTTCGGAAGTGATTCGGGTTCTTTCGAAAACTTAGACTTACTTGATATATTAATCAACGATGCAATTTTAATTTTACCGACTGTCTCTGGCTTGCAGAATTTCAATTCCCAAATTCCTGAAGTATTGAAAAATGTTAACGGATTTGAATTAGCAAACAGTAATGATGTTGAAAAACTTGTTTCTTGTATTTTAGAAGGTCTTAGTTTGTTAAGGCTTTCAAGAAGATTGTTTATAAGCTATAAAAGAGATGAATCTTCAGCTGTTGCCATTCAACTTTTTGAGCAATTAGAAAAAAGTGGTTTTGATGTTTTCCTTGATACACACAGTATTCGTTCCGGTGAGCCTTTTCAAGAGGTGCTTTGGCATAGAATGGCAGATACCGATGTTGTCGTTTTATTGAATACCCCGGGTTTCTTAAAGAGCAATTGGACAACACAAGAGTTGGCAAAAGCAAACTCAATGTCAATTGGAATTTTACAAGTAATTTGGCCATCACATAAACTTGAAAGAGATGCTGAGTTAAGTATTCCTCTTCAATTAAATGATTCTGATTTTGACAACAAACTTTTAACTCCAGATACAATTTCAAAGATTGTTAGCCAAGTTGAATCATTAAGAGCAAGAAGTTTAGCTTCAAGACAAGATAATATTATCACGGAATTCATATCATCATCCAATAGAGTTGGTAAAAAAGCAGACTTACAATCAGAAAAGTTTATCACAATTAAGCGAAGTGACGGAAAAGAGTTAGTAGTAATTCCTACAGTTGGTGTTCCTCAAGCATTTACTTATCATCAATCCGAAGAATTGATAAATAGAATTAAATCAAAAAGCGTTACGGAAGCATACTTGCTTTTTGACCACAGAAATATTAGAGAAAAATGGATTAAACATTTGGACTGGTTAGACAATTACCTTCCGATAAAAACAATAAAAATCGTAGAAGTAGAAAAATGGTTAAAGACAATTTGATAAAAGTGTTTTTATCTGCAAGTATTCCTTATCCTGATAGAGATAAGAAGTTTTATGATACTGCTGATATTGTCTCTATAAGAGACGCTGTTCGAGCTTTAGCAACAGTCGTAATTCCTAAAGCGCATCTTATTTGGGGTGGACATCCTTCTATAACACCATTAATTCGATTTGTTATGGAGCGAATGAGTGCTGATTTGAAAAAGCATATCACTCTTTATCAATCATCATTTTTTGAGGATAATTTTCCACCAGACAACTTTGCTTTTGAAAACATCATTTTAACGGAAAAAAGGAACACTCGTGGAGAAAGTTTAGAATTAATGAGAAGTCAACTTATCAATGAAAATGATTTTAAAGTTGGAATTTTTATTGGTGGTATGGAAGGAGTAAATGATGAGTATTTTATGTTTAGAGAAAAACATCCAAATGCCTTAATTATACCCATCGCAAGCACAGGTGCAGCCGCAAAAATTCTTTATGAAAATCAATATCAAGACTTTGACGACCGATTACTTAATGATTATGCCTATATGGCTTTATTTAGAGATTTATTAAACAATTACATTTGATTTTATAACAATGGGAAAGAAAATATTTGTTTCATATAAATACTTAGATTCTCAAGTTCAGGATTTGGGTATTTATGAAAATGTAAAAGATTATTGGGGTAATATGTTTCGCCAGAAGGTGCAAACAACCGCCCGTCATTATGTAGATAAAATTGATGAACTATTAGAAACTGGTGACCATATCTTTAAAGGTGAAGATGATGATGAAGATATGAGTAGTCTTCAAGATTCAACAATTGCCTCAAAGCTGGGAGACAAAATATTTGATAGTTCGGTAACGGTTGTTTTAATTTCAAAAGGGATGAAAGAAGTATATACAAAAGAAAAAGACCAATGGATACCTTGGGAGGTTTCATACTCTCTTAAAGAACAATCGAGAGAAGGAGGTAGAAGTAAAACCAATGCTGTATTGGCAATTATATTGCCAGACGAATTAGGTAGTTATAGATATTTTATAGAAGAAAATTCTTGTCCTTATTGTAATTGTAGAACCTTAAAGACTAATTCTCTTTTTCAAATATTGCGAGACAATATGTTTAATGTAAAAAATCCAATTTTTACAGAATGTGAAAATCACGCTGGCAATAAACCTTATAAAGGATATTGTTCTTTTATTCACTCTGTCAAATGGTCTGATTTTGTTCTAGGCCCAAATAAATATATCAATATTGCTGTTGAAATACGCCAAAATATTAATGATTATGAACTAACTAAAACCGTAAAATAGATGCCTCGTTATACTTTTTTTAGTTTTTGTTACGAAGATGTAAAAAACTTCAAGGTAAATGTTGTTAGAAATAGTTGGTTATTAAACAATAGCTCTGATAGTTTTATTGACGGTTCAATTTGGGAAAAAGAGAAAAGCAGAGGTGCAACCGTAATTAAGAAGCTAATTGAATCAGGTCTAAAGAAAACTTCTGTAACTGCCGTCCTTATTGGAAATGAAACGGCTAATAGGCGCTGGGTTAAATATGAAATTGTAAAAAGTTTTGAAAAAGGAAATGGAATACTCGGAATACACATTAATAGAATAAAAGGAAAAGAACAAGTGATTTCTGCTCGTGGCCTGAATCCATTGGATAGACTTGCATTTAGGGTATCAGAAGATGGTCAGAAAATTAGATTTTATGAACTTGTAAATAGAAAATGGATTGAGTTTGCTGATTTACCCCAGATAAACAACAAAAAATCAAATACTCTTTACTTTGAGGACGGATGGTTTTCAAATGAATTTGGAGAATTTTTTCGTTTCTCTGATAAATTCAACACTTATTGTTGGGCGAATGATAACGGATACAAAAACTTTTCATCTTGGGTAGAAAATGCCGCCGAGGAAGCCGGACGATAATATTTCTATCAACAAAATAATGATCTATCATTTCTTATACCGATTATCAAGCCTTATATATTTTATAAATAAATATTCACTAAAATATTTGTTTTATAACTAAAAATTTATCACATTTGAAAGAAACAAATAAATTGAGAATAAATTTGTAAGACATTTACTTGAATATGAAATATTATATAATAACTAATTGGTCGTTTGCTCTTGCCAAAGTTTTATAAGTTCCCAATTAATTGTTTGGTAAGATCGGTTATCAAAGTCAAAGCAAAGTTGGAAATGTATTTATGGAATCTTTATAAAGCAAGTAGAGAATTAAATACATTATATAAAAAAGTTGTAAAACCATATTTACTTGTTAGAACACACATATGTCTTTTAACGAATAAAAAAATTGGGCTGATTCAATGAATGCAGCCCAATTTTACTACAACTCAAAAAGCATCATTTAGACTGCTTTTTTGTTGGACCAACTTTAATAGTTTCTCTAACTGTTGTAGCTGGTCGCCTTGTTGCTTCTCTGTCCGGTACAAATTGACCGGTGCGGGCATCTCTAACTCGAGTAGATGTTTTACTCATAATTGAAATTTTGGAGGTTAAACAATATTATTTATCACATACTATTTAACTGAGAAAATATTTTATTAGTCATGACGAATAATATTTTTTTTCAGTCAATTTATAAATGAAGATATTTATTCAATGGAGAAAGATAATGAAATTTTAAAACGGCTTAATTCCATAACAGATAAGGAATGGATGAAAATAGTAGATAATCTGACCAAATGGGTTTATTACAAATTGAAAGGTAAAACCTTATTTGGAGCTCATTCCGAAGAGAATTTAGGTATTAAGCCTACGGAGTATTATGTTGATGGAGCTATAGAAAAACTATTCAGCTTAGAATGGAAATGGAAATATGAAAAATACACTCTTTCAGAACAGTTACAGGCAATTGCCGGAAGCATGATTTCTGAAAATGTAAGAAAATATATAGCAAAAGAAGAGACGATCATACCGACGGAGGATGAGAAATTAAATTTCTTGTTAGAAAAAAATTCTTCTGAAGAATATGACGATGGTACTTATCAGCTATTTTTAGATGCACTGTCTTTTTGTACAAACGATGATGATGAATTACAACTATATTCGGCTGCGATACTGACATGCAGTTCATTTGATGAAATGTCCGATGAGTTAGGTTGGGATAAATCGAAATTATATGTTTTACAAAGAAAACTAGCGCGTAGGATTATTAAACATTTGGAAACGAAGAAAGGTAAGTAAGAATATGAAAACAAATGATATAAATAAATTTATAGACTTTTCAATAGAATCGTTTAATTCGGATGATAATGAGTTTTATACAGAACTGGGAGTTTCTAAGGATGATTATTTGAATAATAAACTCAAAATGATTAAACGATTAAAGCTAAAGGCTAATGCTCAAACGAATAAAGTTAAAAATGAAAACTTATTCGAAACAGCAATGCAGAAAATTCAAAATATCATTGAATCTGCAAATGAAAATATGATGGAAAACTTAGCTCAATTAATTCATACGCGTTCACCACAGTTTCAATTTAGAAATGTTGAAAAATTGGATAAAGATGATCTAAAGGAGTTATTGAATGATTTAAATATTATTGAAATTATTGAGGATTTAGAAAAATTAGAGAATGACAATAAATAGAGGAGCGATCGCAGCACAAAAATTATATAATGAATTTGGTCTTGATAGCCCAAAAGATTTTACCATTGAAAATTTAATTCATGCACGAGATATTATTCTTGAGGAAAAAAGAATATCAAATGCCGATGGTCGTATTGTCTTTGGAAAGTCAAAAACAAAAATTTCAATTAATTCTGAAATAAAATATCCTGGTAGACGGCGATTTACATTAGCTCATGAACTAGGTCATTTTGAGTTGCACCATAATGAAAATACTCATTTGGATGATAATGCCTTAACCCTAGATTATTTTAAACAAGGAAATCAAGAATATGAAGCAAATCAATTTGCAACAGAACTATTAATGCCTGAAAAGGAATTCATTAATTATATAAAAAATAAAATATTTTCTCCCGATTTGCTGAGAAATATTGCAGATCATTTTCAAACAAGTATTACTTCATCGGTTTTTCGGTATTTGGAATTAGGACAACATCCTATTTTTCTTTTTCATTGCAAGGATGGAAAAGTTATATACTGGAAAAACTCAGATAATTACTATCGAAAAGTTAAAGATATTACAAAATTATCTGTTCCAGATGATTCTGTTGCAATGGAATTTTTTAGTGATGGTACAATTTATACAAAAAATGATTCTACTCAAGAAATCGTAAAATCAACATGGTTTGAAACAAAACAATATGACTCTGACAATAAATGCTTTGAATATGCTATTGTAACTAAAGACTACAATACTGTATTAAGTGTTGTTTGGGAACCATAAGAATAAAATTGATATAGTCTTATTTATAACTTTTAATAATGTCTAAAACATCTTGTCGACATTTTTATTATATAATTTGACATTACTCTTATTTTATAGTGAAAGAATTACATTTTCTTTCTTAAATTTTAATTACAATGGAACAACGAGAATTAAATGCCTTTATTAAGGCATTTGTAAAAGATCTTTCTGAAAATAATGTTGCCATTTTTGCAGGGGCTGGTATGTCGAGAGCTGCGGGATGTGCGAACTGGCCGGAACTATTAAAAGATATAGCCGATGAGTTAGGACTTAGTGTGGACAAGGAGCATGATTTAATATCCCTTGCTCAATACCATGTCAATGAAAAGAAAAATAGACACAGAATCAAAGAGAAAATTCTCGAAGAATTCGCGGATGTGGACTCACCCACTATCAATCATAAAATTTTAGCACGATTACCTATCTCAACTTATTGGACGACTAATTATGATACTCTTATTGAAACCGCTTTAGGAGAGGCTTATAAAATTGTAGATGTAAAACATGAAGTAAAACAATTAAACCATACCCGACCTAAACGAGATGCTATAGTTTATAAAATGCATGGAGATGTTAATCATCCTCAAGATGCTATTCTAACAAAAGAGCAGTATGAAGCATACTATAAAACTCATGAAAGTTTTATTACAGCGCTATCAGGAGATCTTACGACAAAAACATTCTTATTTATTGGTTTTAGCTTCACAGATCCAAACCTCGATTATGTGTTGAGCCGTTTGAATATTCAATTTGGCGAAAGCAGTCGTCAACATTATTGTTTTATGAAAAAACAAGCCAAGGAGGTTGGCGATGATGACGAGATTTTTAAATATAAAGTTCGAAAGCAAGAGTTGATGATAAATGACCTGAAACGATACAAAATAGAAGCAATCTTGGTTGATGATTATCCGGAGATAACGAAAATTCTCTGCGAAATAGAAAAGCAGTACAAAAAGAAAACAGTTTTCATTTCGGGTAGCGCCGAAGAGTACGGGCCATGGAGCCGAACAGATGCCCAAAATTTCATCCATTTACTTAGTAAAGAAATTATCAATGCTGGTCATAGAGTCGTTTCCGGATTTGGGTGGGGTGTCGGCAGTGCTGTTATCAATGGGGCTTTAGATGCTGTTTATGAAAACCCCAAAAAAAACAGCGAAGACCAATTGATAATAAAGCCGTTTCCACAATTTAAAACAGGGCAGAAAGATTTACCTGTATTGTGGGAAGAATATCGGCAAAGAATGATTTCTTTAACAGGTATTGCGATATACATTTTTGGAAATAAAAACGATGGTAAGGGTGCAATAGTCGATGCCGGAGGTGTAAAAAGAGAGTTTGAAATAGCAGTTGAGCAAGGTGTAATGCCAATTCCTGTTGCGGCTACTGGCTATATGAGTAAGCAAATATATGACATCGTTGTGACGGACGCCAATAAATATTTGCACGGACAGGGCTGGATTTTGAAAGAGTTGGAGAAAATGACCTCAGACTCTATCGCATCAGAAGAAATAATCAAAATAATTTTAGAAATAATTAAAAAATTGAATAAGTAATGGCACGAAAAGTATTTACGAGCTTCCATTATGTCCCAGATAATTGGAGAGCTAACCAAATCAGAAACATGGGAAAAATAGAAGGAAACAGCATTGTTACCACAAATAAGTGGGAAGAAGTTACAAAAGGAGGAAATCCTGCAATTGAAAAATGGATTGACGAAAATATGACTGGAAAATCCTGCGTTGTTGTATTTGTTGGCGAAAACACAGCTGGTAGAAAGTGGATTAAACATGAAATTAAGAAAGCTTGGGAAGAAGGTCGTGGAGTTGTTGGAGTTCATATTCACAATTTGAAAAACAACGAAGGGAATCAAGCAAAAAAAGGGAGAAATCCTTTTGATGATTTCACTATTAATGGAAAGTCTATGTCTTCAATTGTAAAATGTTACGATCCACCATATAGCATAAGCACAAATGTGTATAATCATATTGAAGAAAATTTAGAAAATTGGATCGAAGAAGCCATAAAAATCCGCAATAACTACTAATAACTAAATTACTATGCAAGAAGATCAAGTAAAAGCTATTACTGATAATGTAATTCAAACATTGTTAAAAAAGAATGCAGACTATGGTGGTGCAAGTTTTGATTTAGGGCTTAATGGCAATATGGTTCACCTTTGGGATAAAGTAAAGAGGTATCGTACTTTGATTGAAAACAAAAACAAAGGAGTAAAACCCAATTTTGAATCTATAGAAGATACACTAAAAGATATTATGGGCTACGCCATAATAGGCTTAGTAATATTAGAAGATGATAATTTACCCAAATAATTATAGATATGAACAATATTTTCATTAGTCACCATGGAAAGGATGACGAGAATGTACAAGGTTTAAAAGAAAGGCTTCGAAATGCCGGATACGATCCGCGGAATAGTTCTGTGGATAGTACAAAACATCAGGAAAGGCGTCCAAGTGATGCCGTTATAAAACGCTATTTAAAAGGATGTATAAAATGGGCAGGTACTTTTATTTGCTTGATTGGAGAAGATACCCATACAAGAAAATGGGTGGATTTTGAAATAACAGAAGCTCACAAACAAGGAAAGCCCATAGTTGGAGTTTACAAACATGGATGTGCTAATTCTGTAGAACTTCCTGAAGCATATAAGAAATATGGAGGGTCTCCTATTGGTTGGAATTCCATAGACAAATTAGGTGATATTATAGAGGGTAAAATTGCCCCACCCGAAAAACCTGATGGAACATCGCAAACTCCAATTTATACTGTTGTACGAGTAGCTTGTTAATAAAATTAAGAACGATGAACAATTTCTCTTATAAAATAGAACATGATTTTGGATTGGCACCCAATCCTTTTGGTGGATATTGCACATTAGCTGTTTGCAAGTCTGGTATACGCAGCAACAAAAACTTACAAGTTGGAAGTTGGATATTTGGAACAGGTAGCCAAAAACTTAAAAACTTGAATAAACTGATTTATGCTATGCAGGTTGAAGAAAAGCTTACATTTAACCAATATTGGAATGATCCAAGGTTTCAGTATAAGAAACCTATTATTAATGGAACATTAGTACAAATGTATGGGGATAACTTTTATCATCAAGATGATAACAACACATGGATACAAGAAAATTCGGCTCACTCTTTAGGAAACGAGAAACCTAATGTTAACCATACGAAGAGAGATGTTAGTGGTGAATTTGTTCTTGTATCTACGAATTTTTTCTATTTTGGAGATAATGCGATTGATGTGCCTAAAAAGTTTATAAAAGACATATTTTGTAATGGTAGAGGCATGAGAGGCCCCTCAATATCCATAGAGTCTGTTGGAAAATTTGTTACATGGCTTTCTGAGAACTATGAAAAAGGAATACTTCATGGAGACCCTGTAAGTTGGTCTTCCCATTTGAAAAAGAAAAAGTAAATTATTTGGCAGATACTTGGGTTAAAATCGGATTCGAAAATTGAATTACTCCGCCTTTTACTTTGCGGAAAAGAATCCCTGCCCAATCATTAAAAAAATCATCTCCAAAATCAGGTATTTCTTGTATTTGTCCTAAGCGTAGATTTTGTTCCCAAGAGCCTAACTTTTTTAATTGAAAATCGAATTCATCAAGCGAGTGAAATTTTTTGTTATAGCAATAATATTCATCTGAAACATTTTCAATAGAAGCCAATTTCTCGACTAATTCACGATGGCGCTCGTCATAATAATGGAAGTTATTAGCAATATGGTAATATGCCCCAACTTCCAGTCCCAAGATAGCTGCAAAATATTCCTGCATAAACATGTAATTAAACATATTAACGGCACTTGCTCCCCAAATGAAATCGTTTGAACGCATATAAACCGTCAAGTTTAGTTTATTTTCTGTTGGACTTCGCATAAATTGAAGCAGACGCGTACAGGGTAAATCTTTTGTTTGTTTAATATTGTTATTGCTGTCAAAACAATCCTTAGGAGGATCACCGATAGAAATAATTCCTTGGCGTGTATATGGATCTCGATGAAAACTCTCCGTTACATAGAAAAATTGATCAATTTCTCTGTTCTCAAAGATTATGGTATTTTTATTCCATGCCTCTTTATAATCATTCGCATTACCATTGTAACACCTAAGCCTTGGACCATAACCACCTCTTAAAAATTCTCTATCGTCAGAAAATTCCTCCATCGAAGGAAGATAAAATTTAATGAGCTCAAGATCATTTCTTCCTAAAGCTAACCATAAAGATTCTGCATAAGGTAATGACAAATTCCATTTTCGTTCGGGAATAGTTACAATTCTGGATAAGGGATTGGTTATTTTTATCATCATGGGTTCCGGTAATTCCCAACACTTTTTTTCTCTTGTTGTCCTTTCAACCCCATGCTCTAAAAGAGTTTTAGCCATTCCTACTAAAAAAGAGTTAATTCCGGCATATTCTGCTGTAAACATTGCTTTTTGATTTGATTGTTAATACCCCATTTAGGCGGAAAAAAATAATTAATATCAGAGTCATGTCGATGATATTTCTGTTTGATTCGAATATTATCAACCTTTAGTTCCGGCATTTTTTCTCTAAGATATTTATCAGTTTCACAGAAACAATTTTGTAAATCGATTAATGTTGGCTCTCTTCCAAAAAGATTTTTAAAATTAGTAAACCCATATTGTTGTCTCAACCTATTGATATTATCATGGGTATATCTGATTAAATCATCATCATTATATCCTCCTGTATCAACAAAACATTTTTTAATACCTCTTATAGCACCAATGCCAGCTTTTACAAAGCTGTTTTCATCAAAATTTATGACATCGGAATAATTGAAATCAATAGCATATTGATATGCTAAAAAGTTTCCGATAAAAGGGCACATAGATAGAAAGTCAAAAATCTCTTTCAGTGATTTTGCTTTAATAATCTTCGTAAATAATTTTTCTTTAATAAATTTTTCCTGTATCATTTGTAGCCACCGTTCGTGCTTTGAACCATATTGTAAATAGTCACTATGGCTACCTGTCATCAAATATGCTGAGTTAAAAATAGGTTGGGAAGCAATTCGCTCAGATAAGAGTTTAGACAATGCTGACACATCAAATGTTCTTAGCGAAAGTTCCCCAATATTAGTTTCAATATACTCCCAAGTGTCAACTCTATTAAATACTTTAAAAATCAATATCCGAAGAAGAATATCTTCTTCAGAAAATACGCTGTTGTGCTCGTTGTAAATAACATTCCGAATTAAATACTGGCTTACTCTGTCGCAAGAGCGGTACACATTCGTAAATTTGTGACATAATAATATTGAATCATCCGTCCATGGATATATTTCATTATTATAGCGTGCCCAAAAGATATTCATGCGTTGCTCCATAAAATGGAAATAGTACCTAAAGGCTTCATCTCTGACTTTTATCATCTTCCTATTATACTAATGATTTTTATCGACTTAACCATTCTTTTAATGGAGTAATATTATATGAATCCTCTCCCATGGGCGTACGAACATAGTAGCCTTTAGGAATCAAAAGTCCATCTCTATAACTCGTTGTCCCATCTCGATATTCAATACTTGGATATATTTGAAGATATTCATTCCCTTTGTATTGAAAGTCATAGGTTCCTTTTTCTTTGATTGATATAATAGCAATGTGCTTAATATATCTATATGTATCTCCGATTCCTAACTCCCAATTACACCAATAAGATTCAATAGCTCTATTTGTTGCTAATAATATGAACTTCTTACTGTATTTAATAATTTCTTTTATTCTTAATGCTGTATCTCCACTAGTTTGACTTGGCATTGTATTATCCATACTATCAATATAGACTTTTGCACCATGCCCTTCTAGAATGCCTATTATGCCTTTAGCTTCTTTTGAATCTTCTAAATCCTTATGTTTATGAGATAGAAAGACTGTTGGCTTTATTGTATATGCCGTTTTAGAATTAAATGTTCTGGCTTCGTTTAGTAAAACAGAAACAGATTCTGTAGCAACACTACTTTTATCAAAATGTCCTCGTTCGAATATCATAATATTTAAAATGGTTTTGCAATTTAATCAAATCTTTTCAATTATTTCTTTTCTTACCAACTCCCAAGCCTTTTCATTATTATATTCAACGCCCGGTTTGAGAATAATATGAATATCTTCCAGAAATTCTTTGTCGGTCATTTTTTCTTCCATATTAATAAGAATTTGCTTTTGCGTGGGCGGTTTTTCTACAGAATATCGCATATAAGTTTTATAGCATTGAATAAGTTTTGGGATATCTACATTCTGATGAACCAAAGCCCAATACAAATCAAATAAATCGCGGCCTTTGCGGCGTTGGTAGAGAGCTCGTAATTTAGTTCCTAAAAGCTCTTCCAGTTCATAGCCAGTCAACATACATTCACCAGCAAACCATGAATTCTCAACTTTGTAAGGAATTTCTTTTAAACCCAATACATTGAAGTGTTCCCGAGTATTGATTTCAATTTTCAATCGCATATTGATTACAGGCTGAATAGTAGTATCAAAGCGGTAAATAATGGTATTGTTGTGAATATGTTGTTTCACCGTTCGTTTTATGCCAAGAAACGAAAGCCGCTCGCGAATCTGTTTGAGTATGGGATTGATTGGTTCCGAATTAATTTGTACTAAATCAATATCTTCGGAATAGCGCACTTGCGGCTGTAAATACAACTTATGTAAAGCTGTTCCTCCACGAAATGCCAAGGAATTTTTTAATAAATCGTCAGAAAATAATTCAACTAAAGCTCGTCCAATTATTAAGTCTTGCTCAACTTGCGCATCATTAGGCCAAGGCGCTTGTGTTTTCCATTCTGTAATATATCGCTGTGGTATCATAAATCGCTTTCAATTTCCATATTTATAATTACTTTCCAAGTTTCATCCGTCATACCCTTCTTTTCGTTTTGATTGGACAACAAAACAGGAATAACAGTTCTTGTGCTTAGTGCTTTTATTAAAGCCTTAGCCAATTTTTCTTCGCCTAACACTTTATCCAAGATATAACCTAAGCGTTGAATGACCGGTGTACTGGAACATCGCATTGCTGTTTTTACAAGCACTGATGTTTTAATTACTTGTGCTAATTCCTGTAATATGGTAGTAACCCGGTTCAACCCTATTTTATCAACATAAGTTAAGAGGTCTAATGCGGTTAATTCAGGAGAAGAAACATTGATATAACCTGCGTCTGTGGGCTTTTGTACAATGTCTTCCTGATCCCAATTATTTTTTGAAAAAAAAGATATTTTTAGTTTTTTATTGCTAATGCTTCGCGGTGCAGGAGTTTGGGCAATAACAAAGTATTCCATTGGTTGCTGATGAGCCGCCCCATACAACGCAGCCGCTGATAATAAACCTACATAATAAGACTTATTAAGCGATTTCATCAAATCATCAATAAATAAATAAGTTGGCAGTATTCCTTGTTGAGAATATTCTGGTGGGATAATCACATAAAATCCTTGTCGAACCTGCGCTATTTCATTTTTCGACTTAAGCCGATATAAATTTTGCTTGATAGTGCGATATGACAATTCAAACTCTTTTTGCAATTCATCAAGCGTAAAGGCATAACGACCCTGAGAACGAATATTATTTAAATATTGTTCTATGTAATTATAAGTTGGCAGAGTTTTATTCGTCATATTTCTGTATTTGCAAAAGGATACGAATTGTGTATCCTTTTGCAAATATAAAATATTTTTTTTGTTGTTGCACAAATTTATTTTATCCTATTCCTTACACCATCTTCAAATTCACTAATAACTTATGTATTCTAATTTTACGATTTTAAAGGCACATCCCCCCTCTAACCTTCTACAACGACAGCCTTATCGAACCTCCAATAACCTTCACATCAACATTATTCTCAAATAATTTCTTTATTAGTTGAGGGAAATTATAAAGTATATCTGAGAACTATCATAAAATGAGTTCTCATTTACTCAAATATTTTGCCTCAAACTCATCTGTTAACGCCGTAATTTGCTTGTAAATTTCAATCAATTCCATTGTTGTCTTCTCCAATCTATACAGAAAAGAAAGCGCCTTTTTCTCAGAAAAGTTAGCCTTCAATGCTTTAACCACCTGGTTATAATTTGTCCCTATCGCCCGGAATTGAGAATGAAAAGTAGTTAGCCGCATGTAATAATCCATTGCTACTTTGTCGTATTTTATCACTTTCAATGTGCGGTTAAAGACACATGAAGTGATAAAATGCACTTTTACTTTCATTCCCGATTGCTCTGGGATAAGAATTCATTGTGTTCCGCTTCATTGAAACTAACCGAATAACGGAATACGGCGGGGTCTGCCTTTGGCTTGCGTCCGTCCAATCGCTGAAATTTCTGTTCTGCTGCCACATTTTTTTGGATTTTAGTGGTGGTGCGATGCAAAGAGCCAACATACCCTATATTTTCTTCCACCGGACATACGACTTCGGAGTGTGTCCTTCCCCTGTCGTCCGACAGCAGGAAAGTTGTTTTGAGCTGCGGGAAACGAAGTGAGCAGCTCAAAACACAACTTGCCATCTGCCCGCGCAGACCATTTTACTAAAATGAATCAGATATTACCTAGTTGATTTTTTACAAGACAAAAGTACTTTGTCCTGTAAGAATATGTATCAATATGAAAAGCGACAACCACTGCCAAACGAATGCCAATTAAAGCCTGTTATTTCGGGAGTTTTACCTGCATAAATAAACTATTTGAAAAATAAACCATAAATATGACACTGACCAACGCACCAATGTTGCAACGCTGGTACATACATACGCACAACTATTTGTCTGGAAAATCAAGTTGACAATCAACCTCAATACTATTTAGTCAACGAACTGTACATATGATTATCTTGATAATTAACCACATAACCAATCTGTCAAATATATAATTTTCAGTATAGACAGATATATGCAGATTCGGGAGGGGAGGGAATTTGTTTTCCTTTATCTGTTTTATCTGCATATTGATTTTGTTATATGCGTCATCAGTCGGATCGGTCATTTGTTTTCATGGGCAATCAGGATGAAGGGTTTAAGATTGTCAGGTTTTTTATATAAAATACGCTCGCACGAAGTGAAAGAGGAAAGTTTTATATAAAACACGAAGTGCTTGAACTTGATAATCCGTAAAGAACCCGGAATTATTTTTGCCCGATGAAAAAAATGAGTGATCCGATCGCATTAATCAAAATATTGTAGCTATAATATTAAAACTTGAAAATATCGTCATGGAAAAATTGACGAATATAACCTTGTACAGAAATAATTATGTTTATTATTTTGGAAGATTTAATATTTTAGATGATTAATCCTCAATCCTATCAATTCCTTATATTCCCCTTTCATATTATCTGAAATAAATGAACTGTCTATAAATTCTAACCAATCAGGTAATACCTGTTCAAACTTCATAAAGATATTTTCTATAACTTTTTTATCCAATCCCGAGCTGGCAAATGCAATTTCAAAATCAGATCGCTTTAGTTTTTTCTTTTTGCCATTTAAAGTGAGTGCTAATTCCTCAGTATCTTCTGGCATTGCAAGAGCCGTAGATAACATATCATAAGCAGGCGTCAAGTTGTAAGAGTTTTTTATCGGACTATACAACGAAAAGTTTTTAAGATGCATATCCGCATTTCCGGTCAACCAACAAAAAAGAACCTGTTCCCAGAAATTTGCCAAATCCAGTTTCGGAGCATTCGAGTATTTCAAAATCAGCTTGGCTATCTGTTCATAAGAACCCTTGTACTTGTATTCTGTCAATCGTTCTGAAAGTTGACACATATCTTCCATTGGAATTTTATTGCCTTTCTTATCCCTGTCTATACGCTTGGTTATATAACAAAGCTCTCCATCGGCAAAACGAATCAACGAATGTGGAACGGTTTTAATTTTAGCCATTTCAGCCAAATGCATTGTCAAATCTTCCAATTCGGGAAGTTGAGAAAACTGCTCTGTTTGTGGTTTTAGAATATATCCTCCCCATAAACCGACAATGGTAAATCGCTTGGATGAATTTTTCCCTTCCAAATCCAATGATAATTTTGGCTGCACGCCTGTTAATGTAATTTGGCTGCGAATCGTTTGCTCTGCCAACTCGCTAATCTGGCTATGAGTATAAGGCAATATTGGTGGTATCGCCGTACCAAATATCTTCCGGGAACAGGACGGATGAAAATCCGTTTGTTCTTTTTCCAATTCCTGATAACAATAAAGGCATCTGTTCATATCATTCATTTTCTATGGGAATTACGCTGACAGCACCAATGCAATCTTTACAACAAGCCAATAATAACGACATCCTGTCTCGTGCACTAATTTTCCATGTATTCTCTGCAATATCCAATAACCAGCCTTCTGGGATTAAACCATCAAAAAAAGGGAATAACACCTTGTCCTGAAAAGGTTTTTCCTGTAAAGGCATTGTCAGACTAATCACTTCTGAATCAAGTTCTTTCAGGTAGGAAGATTCATAAACAAAAGTATATCCGTTTTCATCTTCCGTCAGCATTCCCGCCAGCCGGCTTCGCATATATATCTTCGCTTGCTTCATGTCTATAATTTGTTTTTATCCACCAGAACCGGTGCTAATTCGGCGCCAAACAAACTTAATACCTGGTTTACTTTATCCATGCGTAAACTCTTCTTTCCCTGTTCTAAGTCACGAATGAATTTTAATCCGACTCCGGATTTTTCCGAAAGATCAACCTGAGTCAAATTGTATTGCTTGCGCATTTGCTTTACATATTGTGGTAACGACATATTTTCTTCTAATAAATTATATCCGTTCGGATACAAAAATACAAATAATTTTTAAAATTATATCTTTTCAGATATAATTTCATTCAATCTTGGATAAATTATATTCGTTATGGTATAATTTGGATGTTCGTAATTTAGAATAAAAATTTTGTTTTCATGGGCAAAAAACAAATGAATCCGATTAAGCTAAGTCAATTAATAATTATAGATAAATCTATATTTTAATTGATTTTTTAGATTATATTATAGATTTATCTATATTCGTATATTAGAGTAAAGAAGTGTGCTTACAATAAGTTCTTTTGAGAATGGCTCTTCTACCGGAATCACATTAGCTTCATTTATCAAATTGCTTCGGGCAATTGACAGTCCGGACGAAATCGAAAAATTATTGCCGACATTGCCGGAAAGTCCGCGGGCATTGTTTAATAAGCAGATGAAGAATAAGAAATAATCTATGGAAAGAAATCCATAAGTATATTTATCGGACTTAATGTTTTATATTTTGAACAAAATGAATCTTTTTGTTCAAAATATAAAACATTATAAAAGGAACAGAAACAGAATTATTACCCAAATAGTAAGTAAAAAAAAGAATTGCCGAGCATTTCTAATCGGCTACGCATATATATTTTCTTCTAATAAATTATACCCGAACAGATATAAAAATACAAATAAATCTTTAAATTATATCTTTTCGGATATAATTTAAAGATTCACAAATTCTAAAAGGATAAAGAATATTTTTTCACAGTTATGATTTTCCTTTAAGAAAAACGATTATCTTTAACCCATCGTCGAGAGATAAAGACCTCTTTGAAATACCATATTTTGCACCTCAATTTTTCGTGTGCAAAGTGTGGATGATGAAAATATTGAAAAGGTTAAGATACTGATAATAGAATGTTTGACTTGATTGGTTCGAATCCGTCAACTTTTAATTATTTCATTCTAATTATATTGAAAAGGTGCCTTTTTTGATTGTCCCAACAATATTGGATGGTGCTCTGTTATTTTTCAGTTCATGCGTCATAAAATCCATATAAGGAGCCACATGTTTAAAATACTTATGATAACCTTTACATAAATAATTTAAACCCGGAGAGCCATCGGGAGCATTAATAATGCGGTTTTTAGGGCATTCACCGTTACAAGCAAAAAGAAATTCACACTTCATGCAATGTGAAGGCAATGCTTTAAACTTATCCGTACCGAATTGCATCTGTTTTTCAGAATACATCATTCCTGTCAACGTTTCCGCATTGATATTTCCAAGTTTATATTCCGAAAAAACCAAATGGTCACACGCATACAAATCTCCGTTGAACTCCATCACTCCTGCATGCCCGCAAGTTTTAGCAAGAATACAACTACCGGGCTGCTCTCCCACCCAATTGGCCAATGTTGAATCAAAAAGCTGGATAAAAAATTCTCCGACATCTTTAGATACCCATTCATCGAAAATGGCTACCAAGAAATCTCCCCATTTTTCCGAAGGGACATTCCATGCAGCGGGAGTTCCGTCCGGCATTCTTTCAACAATCGGGGCAAACTGAATGAACCGGGTATCTATTTCTTTAAAAAAGCGATAAAATTCGAGTGGATAATCCACATTATAATTGTTGACCACGCCCATAACATTAAAGTCGACTCCATGTTTTTTCAACAAATCAATGCCGTGCATCACCTGTGCGAAAGTAGGCCTTCCATCAGTTGTTTTTCTATAAATATCGTGGCAATGCTGAGGCCCGTCTATCGAAATACCGATTAAAAAATTATTATCCTTAAAAAATTTGCACCACTCATCGGTAAGCAATGTTCCGTTCGTTTGCAAGGCATTACCAATAAGGCGACCTTTCCCATACTTTTGTTGAAGTTCCAATGCTTTTTTATAAAAGCCGATATTTCGCATGAGCGGTTCGCCACCATGCCATGTAAAAAGTACCTGAGGCATAGTTTGGGATTCGAGATACTGTTTTGTAAATTCTTCCAGAACCTTTTCCGTCATCACATATTTCTTTTCGTCCGGATAGATTCCTTTTTTTTCCAGATAATAACAGTATTTACACCGAAGATTACAGATGGGGCCGACCGGCTTTAACATCACATACAAAGGCTTTGCAAATGGAGCAAACGTAGTTTCAAAGTTCATTTTTGTTATTTTAATTTATAAAGCAAAGGCATACCTACCTGCTCCGCCAACTTATTTTTTTATATCTATGTCCAAAATTAATTATTTTCAATAAAAAACAAACCCTCTCTCCCATCTTCGCCTCAAATGAGAGAATCAAGGAGAAAGGTTTTGTGTGCAAATTGATAAGCAAAGATTACTCTGCCCTCATTTTATTTTCGAATTCTTTTTCCAAATCCACATAGGCATCTTTGTTGTTTACATCATACATTACCTTGTGAATAGTACCATTAGTGAATGGGAACATATAATTGTATTCTTTACTTACGGCATCACCACCATCATATCCGATACAAAGGCCTTCGCCGGTAAGTGCATATCGGAATGTTTCCGTACGGAAAGGAGCCTCTGCCATCACTTTACCATCGACATACAATTTCATTGTACCCAATGTTTCGGATTTTTCAGACATCTTTTCTTTTATAAATTCCACTCCAATAACATGTTTACCTTTTGCCGGCACTGCGCATACAAGTTGTTGTTCCGGCGGAATGCCCAAGAAATTATACACAAAATAAACTTTATTATTTTTAATGAATAACGAATAACCTCCGAAACGGGAACCCTGCGCTACAATTACTCCTTTTGCTCCCGGTTCTAAAGTAACATCGGAAAGGATTTTGAAAGAACGTCCTAATGTTTTAGCTGCCGACTGTTCCGGTATCTGACTGGTACCGGGATAGTATACAAACTGTCCGCTTGGCGGGTCTGGCAACTGATATTCGTATTTGTGATACTCAGCAATACCTAAATCGTTAAGAGGGAGAACATTGTTTTTCTTAGCTTCGTCCATCCACAATTTTTGCATCTCTTTTAATTTTTCAGGATGTTCTTTTGCCAGATTAGTAGACTGGGAACGGTCAACTTCAATATGGTACAATTCCCATTCGTCTTTATCAAAATGTCCAAGATTAACCGGAACCGGACCATGTACCGTCGTAGCCATCCAACCGTCTTTCCAGATACCACGTGTTCCTAATATCTCATAATATTGCACATGCTTCTTGGTAGGCGCTTTGGCATCGTTAAAGCTCGAAACCATTGATACACCGGCAAGAGGCGTTTGTTTGACACCATTTACAACTTCAGGCATTTTTATACCGCAAATTTCTAAAATGGTTGGAACAATATCGGTAGAGTGGTAATATTGGTCACGTAATTCTCCGCGCGCTTTTATTCCTTTAGGCCATGACATCACCAACGCATCACATGTACCTCCCTGATAACCGGAATAGCGTTTAAACATTTTGTAAGGAGTTGAAAATGCAGCTGCCCAACCTGCCGCGTAATGGTTATAAGTGGCTGGAGAACCTAATTTATCTATCATAGGCAGATTATCTTTCATTTCATCCGGATAGTTGTTAAAGAACTTCATTTCGTTTACCGAACCGTTTGTACCTCCTTCACTAGAAGCACCATTATCGGCCGCATAAATAATCAATGTATTTTCCAATTGACCGGATTCCTGCAAATAGTCTATAATACGACCGATTTGCACATCGGTATATTCAGAATATGCTGCATAAACCTCAGCCATACGGCTGAATAATTTCTTTTCTTCGGCACTAAGTTCATTCCACGGACGCACCCAGTCTGCACTATCATAAGTACCTTTCGGCATTGGATTCAGCGGAGATAGTTTCGTGTCTTGAGGAACAATACCTTTAGCTTTCATGCGTTCCAATACCCATTCGCGGTATGCTTCGTAACCACTATCAAATTTACCTTTGTACTTAGCTATATAATCCTGTGGTGCATGATGCGGCGCATGGTTAGCACCCGGGCAATACCACATATACCAAGGCTTATCGGGTTGCGACTGTTTTGAATCTGTAATGTATTGAATAGCATGGTCTGCCAGGTCTTTTGACAAGTGATAACCCTGTTCGGGCAAATATGGCTGGTCTATATAACGGTTGTCTTCTACCAATGCCGGATACCACTGATTGGTTTCACCGCCTATAAATCCGTAGAAACGGTCAAATCCCAAGCCTAACGGCCAATCTTTCTTAGTAGAGCCCATATCCAGGGCATCAACCGGTATATTGTGGTTTTTGCCTATCCAAAAAGTACTCCAACCTGCATTGCGAAGAACTTCGGCAATGGTAGCATTTGATTCGGGAATGTGACCGCTATATCCCGGAAATCCGGTTGCAGATTCGGCAATAGAACCATATCCGTTTTGATGGTGGTTTCGTCCGGTCAGCAAAGTAGACCGTGTAGGCGATGAAAGAGAAGTGGTATGCCATTGCGTATAAGTTATCCCGTTTTGGGCTAACCTATCTAATGTAGGCATGTTTATCATACCGCCATAGGTAGACCACGCTGCCTGGCCGGTATCATCATAAAGGATAAACAACACGTTAGGAGCATCTTTAGGGGCCTTAGGATAGGTAAAAGCAGACCAATCGCCTTTAGAATCCCTGATATCGAGATTAATTGTTCCTTTAAATTTATCCGGGGCATCTTTTTGTTCTCCGGCAGATTTATTAGAACAACCGCAAAGGCCGGCAGAACAAAGCGTTGCTGTAGCCAGCAATGCTGCATTCTGATTTAATCTAATAGGTTTTTTTTTCATAATAACACAATTTATAATTGATAATGAGATACTATTGAGTTTAGGATGTCTTTTTTATAGAATAAAATAGATTGTTTTAGAAACTATTCAGGTTTTATTAAACTCAGCCTGAATCAGAATACGACCTCTCAAAACTGAATTAAAAATTTATCCTATACGCTACTACATTTAACAATAACAGAAGTCTCATAGTTTACATATAATATGTAACAGAATGTTATTAAAATATAAATTTGACAGGATTAGCTGCATATCTTTCTTAAAGCAGAAGATTTCCTATACTATGACAGGTTATATTTCCGGATTAAGGCGGAACAAATAGTAACGAAGATGCCGTATAATAAGAAGTGGAGGAATCTGCTGATTTTAAAACAATAGAATAAGATGCATTTCTACAAATAGAATATTTTCTATGATTAAATAGAAAAAACATAGAAAACAGCCCTTTGAATTTCTATATGTAATTGATAAGATTAAATAATATATTAAAAAAGTAGACAAGAATAAGAATGACTTGTTTACCTGTCTACTCGTTTACTTAAAACAGACTGACAACCAATAACTTACAATTATCAGTAACTACTGAACAAACAAAGGCGATATACTTTTCATTACGGACGGAGAAAAACGTTTTGCCGTTGGTGTCACTCTGTTTTAATGCCATCTGTAAATAAATTTTTTAAAAAAATACGTATATTCGCACCCTAATATTTTGATTCAAAATAGATTGTAGAATTTTTCTACACTAAATTAGAATACTGAAAAACATTTATTTGACATGAAGTGCTATTTTTTGCTAACAACTACACTGTTTTTATTTTGTTTTACAAACATTCGCGCTGTTGATGTTGACCCCGTTTGGTCAGGCACCATAAATGGAAATTGCATTACGATTGGGAATACAAATACGAGGCTGAAAAACAATATAATTCCAACGAGTCGAGAGTTAGAGTTTATTGAAATAGAAAATATAACAGAAGGTATCCCGTCAAACTACGCAGAATCTGTTACAAATATTAGTTCAGCACCATTCTGCATACCCGCATCTTCAGGTTGCGATACCACAGAAATTGAATTTGTTTATTTGTCGTGGGGAGGTAGAAGTAAAGACAAGAATAGTGTAAACGATATTCAAATATTCCTCGGAAAAGACGGAGTTTTCTTAAATGGTTCTGCGGCAAACATAACAAGTGAAAAATCATCTTTTCCTTTAATCGCCGGCAGCGACAAAGATGGCTATTATTCTTGCCATGCTGATATTACATCTTATTTTAAAAATTTAATTAGCAACTCAACTTTTACCTTAGGGGATGTTTATGATTTCTATGTAAAAGACATAAAAACAGAATTGATTCCTTTCGAAACAGAAGGATTGTTTTCCGGTTGGACATTAAATATCGTCTATAAAAAATGTTTAGATCCGAAAAGAAGCATTATGGTTTACTCTCCGGATGCTGCCGGAGAATCAAACGCAAACGGAGGTAGCACAGACGGATTACCGATTCGTTATTCATTCGGGGACGCAGACCCTTACAATATAAGTGATACCATTGTATTTTGTTTTGCCGGATTTGGCGGACATTATTCCATTGATGATGATCTTATCATAATTAACAAAGAAAATAAATCTTCTTTTAACGCAACTGAAGAACGCTCTGCGGATAAAATTAAATTTCTCCCTAATAATGATGATCTAAATCCTTTCGGAAGTTCAATATTTTACAAACAAAACACCTGTGATATAACGCATGAATCTAAGTATACACGAGGTTTTGATATGCACGTCGCAAACATTCCTCCGGGAGATTTTAAGTATATCTCTAAAGGAGGAGACTCATTTGGTATATATATCAAAAAAACGAATGAAAATCATTTTATTACAAATACAGTTATTATGATCGGCGCTCCGGACATTCCGGAAGCAAATATTTCCATGGTTCCGCAAAGTAATACCAATATTACTCCAGGAGAAACTTTTACAGTCGATATTTATGTTGCTGTTGGGGAAAACAATGAAGGGTTAAATAATATTAAGGTGGTTGTGCCTATTTCAGAATATATCGAATCATTAGAATCGATTAAAATTACACCTATCACAGAAGTTTCTTCAAGTACCGCATCCGGAAGTGTAAAAATTTCTACTCCGGGCTTTTCTGCTGAGAGCCAGTACTTATATTATCTAAGGTCTAATCCGACCTATTATGGAGATCGTTTTAGCGAGAATGTAAAAACCAAAGTTGTCAATCCTTATTTAACGAAGAACTCATTGGAGAACGAGCAATACTTATTAAACGGCCCTAGCTCTTATATGATCAATTCGGAAATTACAATTGATTTTCCGAATCTCACAATACCTTCAAGCGTAAAAAACAGAGATGATGTTATTAAAATAACACTGACATTAAAAACAAAAGAGGCAGACGATCCTATTTATAATAAAGATGCTTACCTGAATAAAAAAGCAACACTGATTCCGCAAGCAGAAATGTCTTTAAAAACAGCAAGTTCCAATGCTACCTCTATTTTTGAAAGTGGGAATAAATATAACAATGACTGGACGTGTTACCGATGTAAATATGCTTGTAAAAATGCCTCCTCCGATATGTGTGATGGTGGCGGTGGCGGAAATGGAAGCGGTTATGGTGGCGGAAACGGTGGTGGCTATGGTGGCGGAGGAGGTGGCTCCTGCGGCATTTTAACAGAAAACTCTATCTCAGGGAATAACGGTTTGCATAAGAGAAACGACGAGAAACTCATCGAAATAACCATCAATGCCACAAGTGATTGCAGTACCGCTCCTCAAGTACTGCCCGACACCATCAGTTTGGCATTTTGTGAGACCTATGAGAATACGGTTTCGGCGTTGGATCTTCTCATAAAAGATGCTTATAATTTTGATATAGATAAGGTCGCTCTACAAGACTCTCTTCTTTGGGAGCGAATCAAGCGCGACAGCGTATTGGCTTTTTCTCAAAGACACGGAGTAAACAGAGCAATGATGGAGAAGCTACTTGGAACATCCAAAAACCCGATTAGTATATATGGAACAAACGGTAGCCACCATAATGAACTGTATAACTTTTTAGACTGCCATAACCCTGCGGATCTTGCACTTATGGTAGATTCGATTGATTCTATTATCAATATGCGTATTGATGTCAGCAAATTGTTAGTTCTATTTGATGATAAAGACAGGGGGGCTCTTTTCGACGGTTTTTCTTCATCTTTTTCTATAACAGATGTTGCGCATCATGATCAAATGATCCACGTTGAAGAGAGTAAAACAGGTTATATCTTTTTCGATTCGCCTTGGTTTTCCAGTGCACGAAATACCTCTTGTGACTCTTTTATTGTTGTAAAATTTATAAAAACCGAAATTGAACCTCCGACTGTATTATACGAGAAAGAAGATCTTGCTTTCGGAGATACCATTTTTTTATGCAACGGAGTTGTCTTGCCTCCGGTAGAGGTAATAAAAACAACAACGCCTAACCTTTGGTATGTCGTTCATGCCAAGGCGGAAGACGAGGACGGGAATATTGTAGAAAATGACATTACTATTGACAGAACTGCTTCTCAACGATTTGAATGGGATTTAAGCTTATTGAGAAACATAGACACGTCTATTTCCGGAGTTACTAAAATATCTCTCTACCAAGAGAGTGTCGATTGCAAAAGCGAAAATTTTGATTTTTACATCTCCATTTCTGATATTAAGGATGATTTTTCTCCAAAAACAGACGACTTAATAAAAACACATTGTCAATCTTTATCTTCTGCCGATTCGATTTCTTTAAAAATAGAGAAAACAGACGATGATATGATCGTTAACTGGTATTTTATGGAAAATGCAAATAGTTATTCGCTTATTGGAAAAAATCATGAGATAAATATCAGACAAGACAGCGCAGGTGTTTTTGCTTATGCCGTTTCCTTAGAGAAAAATAAGTGCGAGAGCAAAAGAGAACAATTTTATATTACCATCAACCCTAAGGCGAAACCTATTGCTCCGGTTACGATTCAAATGTGTCAAGGGTATGAATTGACGGAAAATAACATCAAAGCGAAAGTTTCGGCAAGAGAAACGACTGACGTAATTTATTGGTATAAATATTTATCAAACCCAAATTATACAGAATCGGAAAATATCGAAATGTCTATTGTCGAAGATCCGGTATCGTTGAGCGACCTTTTATCTGAGGTCAATTCCGAATACGAAGACCCGGATAGTTGCAACGATAAGTTTATGGTAGCCCAGCCAAAAACAAAAAACGGCTGTTTTGGAGAAGCAACTTTAATTACAATCAAACCATGGTGCTACAAAAACGATGCGCCTACATTTAAAGGCAATATAGACTCTGTACTCTATTGTTTAAATGATGTTCCGAACGAATTAAATTATTTTCTCGATGACAAATCAGGAAATTACAACGACAAATGGTTTTGGTATAATAGCTCCACCTCGTCCAACAACATCCCGAAATACACATTCGGTTCTAAATTCAATAGCACAATTACCTTTCCTCAAAATACTGCAAGCCTTAGTAGGAAAGAATACTTTGTTGCAAGAGTGGATAGCAACGGTTGCGTCAGTAAACCGGACACATTTACCGTGATTGTGGATAATAGTATCAAAGATTTCCCTATGGTCGGAGATACCACAAAAATGATTTTACAAGGCAGAACAGAACCTCTATTTCTGGATTATTGCAAAGGAGAAGACCTTTTTACAGTACTTCCAACCAAATCATATCCATCTCCGGATTATGAATTAGAGTGGTATATGAAAGATGATTCCATTAGCGATTGCGATATAATGCCGACAAAAAAAGCAAAACGAAACAATGTTTTGATGAATTTTCAATCGGTAGGCAGCACCGCATATTGCGTCCGGCAATCGACGAAACTCGGTTGCAAAGGGCCTTGGCTCAATGTCGAAATTACGATTAACGATTCGATAAGAGAAAAACCGGTTATCAACCCTATTACTATTTGTCAAGGAGAATCGATAAGTATTCCGGATTCGATTTTCAATCCATATCCCCATTTAATAATGGAATATTACAACAATGACAAAGATTCGATTTCAAGGAATGATCTTAAAATAGATACCAACATCGCGGGTGTATTCAAAAATATTTTTTACGTTTCATTGAAAGATCCAAATAACGAATGCGAAGGCGTACTCGTTGGCATTGACGTAACCATTAACAAAAAACCGGGATTACCGGAAGTCGGCAAGACGGATTTGTATTTCTGCGAAGATGCGAGTTTGATTGATTTAGTCGAAAAATCAGGGGCTAAAATCAATCCGGCAGATATTGATACGAAACTTATTTGGGAACCGTCAAGCACATTGGCGGCAAACCGGGAAATGAACAACCTTTCTTATTTCGTTTACCAGCAAGACACGTTATCGAATTGTGTGGGAGATAAAGTGGAGATGAAAGTTTCGGTTGAAAAGACGTTTAATTATAAACAGATTGACACTATCCGGTTATGTAGCAATACAACATTTGGGTTGGAAAATCTTGTAAAAAAATCAATTACCAACACAAGCGCCATTCTTCCGCAAACGAAAATAGGCTATTCTATTCAAAAATTGAATGGCACTACGCCGGGGGCAAGTGTTTCGGGTACAATTGCGTCCTCAAAAAGCGCGTATCAAACCGATGTGCAACGTTTTTACATTCAGATAAAAGATACTGTGAACGGTTGTTTTGCTACTGACACGGCAACGATTATATTCCAATCGCTGCCGGTTATTCAGCCGATAGCGGACATTGTGGTTTGTCAATTTACTGACACGGTACTGCCTACGCCTGTTAACCCCGCCTACAATTTTGAGTGGAAACGGGCAGACGGTTCACGCATTTCCGACCCGCAACATTTTCAGTTGGAGATCAGCGAAACAATTCGCTTGGTTGCCGTTACAAATGACACCTTGCTGTGTGCAGATAGCGTTTTTGTAAAGATGGACATCAAGCAAAATCCGCTCGCGGCGAATGTTCAAAACGATACCGTTTGCCAATTTACAGGAAATGTGGATTTGAAATACGCCATCAATCCGGCAGGCGCTACCGATTTTCGTGTCCGCTGGTTCGATGAATCGGGCAATGAACTTTTACAAAACATATTAAACACCAACATAGATTTTGCCACACCTACATTGATTCGAAAATTCACGGCGCGACAAGAGAACATCTATACCGGCTGCTTTAAAGACACCACAATTTCGATTGTTATCAAAAAAGCATACACACTGAATATGCCGGATATAAATCCGGTTTGTCAGCCAACAACGGTTGATTTGAAAGGCGATGTCAATCATTATCTAAACACTATTGGCGTGCAAGGAGTTGCGGTGGAGTATTTCAAATTGGGCGAATCGGCCCCAATCAGCGGGGAAAATATCAAATATACCAACGGGCGCGACAGCGTGCAATATATCTATAAAATTGACGGCGGAGTCTGTCAATCCGCCGACACAGTGTGGGTGGTAATAAACCAAAAACCGTATGTACCTCAGATTGCTAACGGTGTAGACACGGTTTACTTCTGTGCCGACAACGCGCCGCTTTTCCTTTTGGCTAAAAACACGAACTTCGACTTGATTAACACACAAATTTTGTGGAACGGAACGACTATCGGCGATTCACTCCAACTTGCGACAGGTATTGTGCAACAAAAAATCAGCGCCATTTCGGTCAATAAAAACAGTGGCTGCGAGAGCGATGCTGCGGAAGTTGTAGCGGTTATTGCCGCACCGATTAAAGTTTCGCCACTTGCCACATTGGAGTACTGCGCCGGCGAGACGGTCAATTTGGATTCAATAGCCCGCAAATCATTCATTGTTGATGAAAAACATCTCTCCAACATCAACTTAATAACTAAGAAAAACGGAAACACCGTTACAAATATAAAAGCACTAAGCGCCACAGTACAAGACACGTCAACCTATGTTTTCACGCTGACCGATGAACTAACCGGCTGTACAGCAAGCAATAGTGCTACTATTATTTTCCACGCATTGCCTACATTGCAAATAGCAGGAAATACAACTATCTGCCAAACTGAAATATTGAATTTGCAGGCAACGGGCGATGACCGGAGCATCAATTACACTTGGAAATACGACTTGAGCGGAGGCTATATCAGCACCGAAAAAACAGTCGCTATTTCCGAATTGCAACACGACACCACGCTCTATTTAACCGGAAAATTAGCTGTATTAGACCGTTGCGAAAGCACGGTTTTGCAACACATTACAGTAAATCCGCAACCGGAAAAATTACGTGATACCACTTTCTATTTCTGCCAGGACACATTGGGCTTAGATCAAACCATCACGTTGAGCAAAACGGCGATCCATTATCTCTTGCAATGGTATGACGAGAATAAAAACGTACTCGGAAATCCTTCCGCAAACAACACAGTTTCCATCAAAGAGTCTAAAACGATGACTTTCTTTGTGAAACAAATCAATCAAAATACACTATGCGAAAGTGAATTTGCAAAAATAAACGTAACCGTGAAACCGCAAATCAACGTAACGTTGAACGACCCTGCGCCAATCTGCGCACCGGAAACGTTCGACTTGACGAGTTTCGCATTTGGCACGGCAGCGGCTAACGGTCAAAATCCACAACCATACCAATACATCTATTTAGGAGACAACAGTGAGGTGACCGCTCCTGCATCTATCAGCCACAGCGGACAATACCGAATCAACTATGCCTATACGGATGCAATTCGTTGTTCGGCAAGCGGAGTTGTTTTTATTACCATCAACCCCAAACCGGCACAGCCTGCACTCAGCAAGCGTTTCTATCCGTTCTGCCAAACAGGAAACGATGAAACTATCTCGCTTAGCCAGATAGCCGGAGACTACACGTTCGTATGGAAAAAAGAGGGATCGGCAACTACAATCGCAAGCAACAATTACACCGTGAGCACCACGTTGCCAACTGCACAAACGCTCATTGTTTGGCGAAGAGACACCCTCACCGGTTGCGAGAGCGACACCGTGCAGTTGCATTACCAAGTACTGGATTCGATCAAGCACCAAGCCATTGCCGATATAGAAATCTGCGATGGGCAAGAAGTAGATTTAGAGAATATTGCCAACGAAACATTCCGTTCGGGCAATGCACTTATGTTTACGTTTTTTAATATTACCGGAGGACAATCAGTTTCGATAACCAATGTTAATACGATCATGCAAGCGGGCGACTACCTCATTCGTGCTAAAGACGTATACTCCGGGTGCGAGGCGCAAGAGAGCGTGCGCGTGATTACCAACACGCCACCGCAAATTTCAATAAACGGCAAAACGGTATTATGTGCCAACGAAAAATTGGAACTTACCGTCGTTTCAACCGATGCTGTGCAACCTGCTTTCACTTGGTATGACAATAAAAAAACAGAGATTTTGAGAAACGCAAACACACTTCAACGAAACATCGTTTTGGCAAATAAAGACCAATCTCAAAAAGATACGTTCTATGTAAAATCCGTTGATTTGAAAGGGTGCGAAACAGAGCAACTGATTGAAGTGCTTACCAACCCTATCCCGCAACGTCTGCAAGATTCAACCGTAATTTTCTGTCAAGACAACACGACAAAAACAATTTCGGTGCTTTACGATTCTAAATACACATTGCTAATAAACGATTTGGCACAAAGCCAAATCCACGTACCGATAGACTCGGTGCACGCACCGTCATTCATTATCCGTCAGAAAAACGAACTGACCGGTTGCGTAAGCGAGCCTGCCCTCGTGCAAGTAACGGTAGCTCCGGCGGTGCAGTTCCAACTGCCTGTCATCGATCTGCTATGCGCACCGGCAACTATCGATTTGAAAACATTGGCTCACAACTCAATCTCCGCTGGTACGGCTCCGTTTACTATTACAGATGCTAAAAACGGCAACCTAACGTTGGTAGATTTGAACTATTTAAACCAAGTTGATTCTTCGGGCACATATACGCTAACCATTACAGACAAATATGGATGCACAAGTACGAGCGAAGTTCAAGTGAATATTTTCGCTCAACTCAATATTCCGGAAGCATTGGATTTAAGTTTTTGCCAAAACAGCGGTAACCAGTTACTCACCGCCTCGCCGACCGGAGCAAACAACCTATTGCAATGGGCTGACGAAACAGGAGTTTTCACAGATTCTATCTTCGTTTCTACGGAAAATACAGTGAGTAAAAAAACCTATTATGTACGCCACAAAAACAGCCTCAACAGTTGCGTGAGCGAAAAGCAAACAGCGCGCGTTAGCGTACACCCGGCGATACGTCCGGCTCTTGCCGACACGGTGTTGTGTTTCGGTTCTTCGCTTGACTTGAAAGCAATGGCAGCCGCAAATATTAAAGGAGGAACGAATCCTATACCAAACACTTATGCATCCATTCCTGCCGTCATCTTCTCGCCGCAAAACATTGTGGCTAATGGAACCTTTGTTGTAACCTACATCGACGATTCCGGTGTTTGTACAGCAAGCGATACATTAAATGTATCATTCGATAGTGAGATAAGCCTTGCTATTTCAGGAAACACCACTATTTGTGCGGGCGACACTTTGCGTCTGAAAGCCGACGAAACAGATACCTACTCATGGAGTTTCGAGAACACAACAGTACATGCTAATGAACTCGTATTCCCAACTACCCTTGCGGTATACAACCCTGTCGGATTAGAGCGCAATGAGGTTGTCTCTCTCAAGGCAAGCCGATTGATAGACCCGGTACGCAACCTGACATGTAGTAACAGTAAAGATATTTCGGTAACAATCAAAAGAGTGCCGGAACTGATTGCCGGAAGAATGGACACAAGCTTCTGCCAAAACACAACAGCACAACCGTTAGTATTAACCCCGACTCAAACTGATGCTCACATTGAATGGCAAGACATAAACGGCATACTCGTTCCAAATACACAAACGGCGGGCGATGCTGCTTACCAATTCCGCCAATCGCTGAATGGTTGCTACACCGCTTGGCAAGACTATACGGTAATGATTCAAGAGGCGATTACCGAAAAAATGACACTGCGCGACACTGTTTACTGTATCAACGAAACGGCAATGCCGTTGAGTTCAATTGCCGTGCCAACCGGCTACACCGTAAAATGGTATGATTCGAGCAATACTGAGTTGAGCAACCTGTTACCTTCGACCACAACCGCCGGAACGGAGCATTTCTATGCCCGATTGAACAAAGGCGTCTGTACCGGAGAAATTGCTGAAATAACTATTTACACGCAGTCGCGTCCGGAAAAACCACAAGTAGACTCTGATATTATTTTATGTCAAAACAGTGGCGACCAAACGTTGCAAGCACGCTCGTCTGATGCTCATGCTCAATTTAGTTGGTATGCAAACAATATCGACAATCAACTAACTACGCCGATAGTGATGACCGACAAGGCCGCATTGGGCGAAAAATCATACTTCGTGGCGCAATCCACCTTGCGCGGATGCGAAAGCGAACGGGCAGAGGTCAAAATCCGCATCGTGGAGAGTCCTGCATCGCATAACTTGCGAATCGACACTTGCGCCAACTCGCATCTGACAATTGCGGAGGTTGCCCGCATCAACCGCATCAACGAAACCATTGATACCCTTTGGCACGGAGCCAATCGGGATCTACGCATTGCGCTGCAAAGCAACATTGGCAACACAGCAGGTATTTACCATTTTAGCGTGTCTGATGAAAACAATTGTCATGCCATACACCGCCTGGAAGTTTTTGCCCACAAACCGGAAAATATCTTATTGAGAAATACACCTTCGATCTATTGCTACGGAGACTCGGCACGTTTCGAGGTTTCGGCAGATAATGCCAGAGAGTACATTTGGGAGAACATAACCACCGGCAGTACGACGTATGGAACCGTCTATCATCAGCCGATTTTGGAAGCTACCGATTTCATGGTAATTATTTCAGAAAACGTGCACGAATGTAAGGACACGCTTCATTTTTCAGCGGCTACCTATCCGCAAACGCAAATCAAAATCAGCGGCGACAGCACCATTTGCGTAGGCAGCAATGCGATATTGGCATTGCGTACACCTCTTACAGATATCATGTGGACAATGCCTGATTTAACTACTCGTACCGGTAGCGAAATTACATTTGCTCCGGAACAAACAGAGCGCATTACAGTGAGCGGACAAGACATAAATAATTGTCCGGCAACAAAACAGATACTCATAACAGTGGCGCCGATTCCGGATCCTCAAATAGGAATCAGGAAACTTATTGCTTCTGAAAGCTATCACATCAATCGCGACACGGCCGAGATCTATTTCCATGAAACAGCACTGCCGGAATATTATGAAAGTCCATATACCTACTATTGGAATTTTGGCAACGGACAGACAATGACTTCCGAAAACAACGACCCAATTTGGTACGAATACGAAGACCGTCATGTGAGATTAATTAAGAATTTTAACGTAACACTTACCGTCGCGCACGCCTTTGGTTGCGAAGGATCAACCACTGCCAGTATAACCGTAGATCCGGATTTCCATGTACCAAACACCTACGCTCAGAGCGAAGGGGTGTTTATGGAAAAATATGAGTTGGAGATTTTCGACCGCGTGGGCAATTTAATCCATCGTGGCGAAGGCTGGGACGGAAACTACAAGGGCAAACCGGCATTTACAGACACTTATTTCTATGCCATTACTTACTATATTGATGGGCAAAAAAATATCAAAACCGGATTTGTTACACTTATAAGTAAGTAATAAGATTTAATGATGCATTTAGAGAAGTAGACAAAGTAAACAAGTTGACAAGTAAACGAGAATAAAAATGGCTTGTTTACTTTGTTTACTCGTCAATTCGTTTACTAAAATTCTTTATAAAACTTAAGATAATAATTTTCAAAAAAAGATAGTGTATAGTCAAGGATTTCAGCCTTAAATATACATTATTGTAAAAACAACGACATTCGAATTAAATGAGGAAGTTACTGATTATAAGTATGCTGTTTTTCATCGTTGTTGAGGGGACGAGGGCGCAAGAAGATGTGCTCTTCACCAACCGGCAACTGCAGGTATCACAGACCAATCCGGCATACATTCCCGAAATTATGTACGCCACCATTATGCTGGGCGGGCGTTTGCAGTGGGTTGGAATAGACGGCGCGCCGAAGACATTTTACGCTGGCGGAAAATATTTTTTCATGGGAGCACACTCGCAAATCGGGCTGTCGGTTTTGGCAGACAAAATCGGCTACCAGCAAACCATCAACCCTAAACTGACCTACGCATTTATGCTCCCGATATGGGACGATAGTTACATCAACTTCGGACTGGGCGCCGGGTTAAAAAATCGCTCTTACGATGCAGCCCAAATTGACGGTAACACGCAGGGGAATGAAGACCTCTACTACAATCAGGAAAAAGGGACTGTACCCGACCTCGAAGCGGGTATTGAGATTTTGATTCAAAACTTCGAATTCGGATTTGCCGCAAACCATATTATGGGGGGCAACAAAGAAATAGAGATGAAGCCGCTCTTCTCGGGCTACGTCCTCTTTTTACAGCAGACCTCCGAGTGGTGGCAAATCGTTCCGTCTTACTCCGTTTACAACTACCAAAATAGGTGGAAACACCAGATTGCTCTTCGATTCAACTACATCTTTGACTACGAGTGGCATCCGTCCGACCTCTTTTATGTAGAAGCTGCCTTTCGCCCCAACTACGAAGGTTCGGCGATTGCCGGCATAAACATCTTTTCGTTCTTGACGGTTTTTTACTCTTACGACTACTTTTTCGGAAACCTGCGGCACGGTAACTACGGCTCGCACGAAATCGGCTTGGGATTCAAAATCCCGCAAAAACACCAAAGTTGCTACGCCAACTATGGCAAATCTCGCAAATATACGCGATACACGAGAAAGTGAGAATAGAAGTATATTAGACAAATGTGAGGCTGTTTTTTTGGCACATTTTGTTCAAGCGGACAAAAGTGTGGCTGTATTTCAGAAAGTTTTCAACAACTTATCTTAGGCGTGAGAAGTTATAACCAAAGTCTCCTTTGAGTTAACAGCCTCGTCTACTGGTCTACTAATTAACACAAAAAGAAATGCCGCTAAATACATTTTATTTCTGTATCTAACGGCATATCAGTTTTGTTTCCGGAATTGAATTAACAGGATAATCCTTCATTCAACTCTTTATCATTAGCTTCTTGCTTTTTCCTTCGTTTTAATCAATTGACGGATAAGGGCTTCCATTGCATTATCAAAAGCTTCTTCAAATGTATCGGCCACTTTGGTCACCACTAATTCGTTATTCGGAATCAATGCTTTCATCAATACTTCCTTGTTATCTGCAGCTTCCGGTTTTATGACTTTTAATGACACGTCTATTGCGGTTATTTCATCAGAATATTGTTCCAATTTCGTAACTTTCTTTTGAATAAATTCTTCCAACTTCGCTGTTGCATCAAAATGAATTGCTTTAATTGTTACTTTCATTGTCTTGTCCTCCAAATTTTACGCTCGAGGGTGAGCTTGTTTATAAATTTTTTGTAACTGTTCGAAAGTGGTATGTGTATACACTTCCGTTGCGGCAAGGGTGCTGTGTCCCAAAAGTTCTTTTACTGCATTCAATTCTGCCCCATTGTTCAGCATTGCGGTAGCAAAAGTGTGCCGCAGCACATGGGGACTTCTTTTCGACAGGGAGCTTACCATTGTTATGTACTTATTCACAACCCGGTAGACCAACATTGGATATAAATTATCCCCATCTTCTTTTATAAAGAAATTTCCGGAATGACCGCAAACAGTATTATTGCGTATTTTCATGTATTCCAGAAGAGACTCTTTCAGGTTGTCTCCAAAAGGTAGAAGGCGTTGTTTATTCCGTTTTCCCGTTATGATAACGGTTTTTCCGTTTAAGTCTATATCCGTGTCTTTTATGCCTATCAGTTCGGATAAGCGTATTCCCAATGAATAAAACATCTCTATCATCAATTTATCTCTTACGCCTTCAAAATCGCTTTCGAACAGGCCGTCATAATCATCCAAAAGGTTTTCCATTTCATCTTCTTTCAAAAACTTCGGCAACTGCTTTTTGTTTTTAGGAGCCACAATTTTCTTCAGGGGATTATAGGAAACAAGATTATGTTGTTTTAAGAAACGATAGAAAGATTTTAATGAGGAGAGTTTCCGGTTTACCGAACTTGCCGAAGTACCGCTTTCCATCAAAGATACAATCCATTCCCTTATGAGGGAGGCATCAATTTTATCAGGTTCAAACGCTATTGACCTACTTTCTACAAAATCACGAAACTGAGATAAGTCAGTCTCATAAGATACAAAAGTATGAGAAGAATAGCCCTTCTCATACTTTATATATTGTAGAAATTTCTCTATAAACATAAAAGAGCAGATTACTAATAAGTACCTGCAACGAATTTATGTAAAAGTTTTGTATTTGCAATACAAAATAATATTTTATTCTTCGGTACGTTGAAGATTTTGTACGTAAACAGCGTGAATTTTTTGTTGACGTTTTTTTACCGACGGTTTATCAAACTGTTGTCTGCTTCTAAGTTCTTTAACAACGCCTGTTTTTTCAAATTTTCTTTTAAATTTCTTTAAGGCTTTTTCTATATTTTCGCCTTCTTTAATTGGAACTACAATCATAATTTATTTTTTGTTTTTAAAGGATTTACATAAAAATCGCGCGGCAAAAGTAGTCATTCTTTTTATATTTTCAAATCATTTCAAATAAGTTTTTGACAAGAAAAACATTTTAAGTTCTTTGTCGTTATTTTTTATGTGAAATAAAAATGACCGGATTAAATTTGCATTTCCATATACAATTTATATATAAATATATGAAAACAATCCCAGAACGACTCGCCGCCTTACGGCAAATGATGCGAAGCTGCGGTATCTCGGCGTATATCATCCCTTCTTCCGACCCTCACCTGAGCGAATACGTTGCGGGTCACTGGAAACGCAGGGAATGGATTTCCGGATTTGACGGCTCGGCCGGAACTGTTGTAGTATTAGCGGAACAAGCGGGGCTATGGACAGACTCCCGATACTTCCTGCAAGCAGAAATACAGTTGGAAGGTTCAGGAATTCGCCTTTTTAAAGAAGGAACTTCCGACGTTCCGGATTACTCCGCATGGATTATCTCAAACTTGCCCAAAGGCTCAACGGTGGGAATAGACGGGGAAGTATTTTCAACGTATGAAGCCGAAGAAATGAGGGGAAAATTTACTTCCTCCGGATTGGAATTGAAAACTGACCTCGTATTGATAAACGAAAAATGGACAGGCCTCCCTCCTCTTCCTGAAAATAATGTATTTATTTATGATGAAAAATTTGCGGGGCTTTCCTGTTCTGAAAAAATCAAGCTCATCGGGGAAAAAGTCGGAAAGGCACATGCAGATATCCTGCTCCTGACAGGATTGGATGAGATTGCTTGGGTTTTTAATATCAGGGGAACCGATGTAGAGTATAATCCGGTTACAATTGCCTATGCAATGATTGCAACAGACTCGGCTTGCATTTTTATTGATAAAACGAAACTATCGCCTGAAGTAATTGCCCATTTTGAGCAGAACGACGTAAAGATATTTCCCTATTTGTCCGTATTTGATATTTTATCAAAATTACCTTCCGACTACCGTATTCTGATTGATAAGCAAAAAGTCAACTTTGCCCTTTTCGAGTCAATCCCCTCTTCGGTATCTGTTGTTGAAAAAGAGTCGCCCGTAAGCATACTCAAAGCTATCAAAAACGAAGTGGAAATCGAAGGCACAATAAATGCAGTAATAAAAGACGGTGTTGCTTTAACGCATGCTTTTTACTGGTTGAAAAAAGAGTTGGAGGCAGGGCAGATAGTTACCGAAATCTCTTTTGCCGAAAAGCTGAAGGAGTGCAGAGGCAGGCAGGACGATTTTTGGGGCGAAAGTTTTGCCACAATTACGGGATACGCAGCAAAAGGCGCTATTGTACATTGCATCACAACTCCGGAAAATGATACGGAATTGCACCCCGATGGTTTATTTTTGGTCGATTCGGGAGGTAATTACCTCGACGGAACTACGGACATTACCCGCACAATTGTAATCGGGAAAGCCACTGCACAACAAAAAACAGATTACACAAATGTACTGAAAGGGCATATTGCACTTGCGACCATCAGATTTCCGGAAGGTACGCACGGAGTTCAATTAGACATTCTTGCCCGCCAGTTTTTATGGAATGAATGCATCAACTACGGACATGGGACAGGACATGGCATCGGGCATTTTTTATCTGTACACGAAGGGCCTCAAAACATTCGGATTCGGGACAACGGAGTTGAACTTAAACCCGGAATGTTGTTATCGAATGAGCCCGGAGTATACAGGAAAGGTGAATATGGAATCCGGCTGGAAAATATGATACTGGTAAAAGAGTGTAAAGAGTCTGATTTTGGCCCTTTCTATGAATTCGAAACATTATCGCTTTTTCCATTCGATTGGGAAGCAATAGATATAAATATGCTTTCCGTAAAAGAGTTGGAATGGTTAAATAATTATCATCAAATTGTTTATCAAAAATTAAGTCCGTTTTTACCGGAAAAAGAAAAGGAATGGTTAAAGATTAAAACAAATTTAACGTACAAGTTCCCAAGATTTTAGTTAATTTAGTGCCGATTTTACAGCAAATTTTTTCAAATATAAAAAACACCTGATTAATTTTTTAAAAATGAAAAAGTTCTTTTCAATCTTTATTTTTTCGTTAATAGCCGCCTATGCTTTTGCAAGTGACGGATACAAAATTCAATTAACTGTTGCCAATTTAAAAAATACCAAAGCCTATCTGGCTTTTTACTACAACGGGAAAACATATTCCAAAGATTCAACTATGTTGGATACAAAAGGAATAGGAACTTTTTCCAACAAGGAAAAATTGCCCGAAGGTATTTATATCGTGTATTTTAGCCCTGACAAGTATTTTGACCTTTTAGTCGGCGCCGACCAAAACATAAAAATCAAAGCCGACACTGCCGATTTTTCTAAAATAACTGTAAGCGGTGGCGTCGAAAGCGTTAAATTTCAGGAGTTGGTCGATTATATGACTAAAAAACACAAAGAACAATTTGAACTCAGACAAAAATATACAGACAAAAAAATAGATTCGTTGTCATACGTTGAAAGCTCAAACAAACTATCGGATGAAGTAAGCGCATATCAAAACAAACAGATAGCTGAGAATAAAGGCTCTTTTTTTGCTGCTTTCATAAAAGGTACTATTCCGGTCGAAGTCCCCGAATTTGAGAACCTGCCCGATTCTGTCAGAAATATGGCTCGTTATCAATACATGAAAAAACACTATTTCGACAATATTGACCTCAGTGACCCCCGCTTTCTGAAGACTCCTTTTTTTGCCGGCAAAGTGGATAATTTCATAAGTAAAAATATCATACAACTCCCCGACTCGCTTGTCGCTGTCGCCATTGATTTAATTGAAAAAAGCAGTGGCAATGAAGAAACGCTTCAGGCTATGACCAGCCGTATGATGAATTACGGCCTCAAAAGCCAAATGATGGGAATGGATGCCATGTGGCTGGCATTAGCTGACAAATATTATTTGTCGGGAAAAGCAACATGGGCAGACTCGGCTTGGGTTGAAGACCTGCGGAAAGAAGCTAAAAAAATAAGGCACAACTTAGTTGGAATGGAAGCCCACAACTTGGTCGCACGCGATTCGAACAACCAGATTGTACAATTGAGAGATTTAAAACAGGATTTTGTTCTGGTCTACTTCTTCGAACCATCTTGCGGCCACTGTAAAAAAATGACGCCGGAATTGTACGATTCAATCTATACAAAATGGAAAGACAAAGGCTTCGAAGTGTTTGCTTTCTACACTCAAACCGATAGAAAAGAATGGCTTGATTTTATACACAAAAATCATTTGACCAACTGGATAAATGTATGGGACCCATACCGCGAAACCCAATTCTGGGAATACTACGATGCCTCCTCAACCCCGGGAGTTTATCTATTGGATAAACAAAGGAAAATTATAGCAAAAAAAATAGATATCCGTACATTAGATCTCATTTTACAGGAAGAATTGGTTAACCGGAAACAAAAAAACAAATAATTACATTCACGTAGAGACGGGGCGTGCCCCGTCTCTACGAACACATATATATATTCAATTTCATGGCACTAATAAAATCAGTACGGGGTTTTACCCCTCAAATCGGAGAAAATGTTTTTCTGGCAGACAATGCAACTATCATTGGAGATGTCATCATAGGCAAAGATTGCAGTATTTGGTTTCATACAGTGCTCCGCGGAGACGTTAATTCCATTCGCATCGGCAATAAAGTAAACATACAGGACGGAGCCATATTACACACGCTTTACGAAAAATCAACAATTGAAATCGGAGATAATGTTTCTGTCGGACACAACGCTATTATTCATGGCGCCAAAATATGCAACAATGTGTTGATAGGAATGGGAGCCACGATTCTGGATGATGCTGTAATCGGCGAAAACTCTATTATTGCGGCAAATGCACTTGTGACAAGCGGGACAATCGTCGAACCGGGTAGCCTGTATGCAGGTGTTCCCGCCAAGAAAATAAAAGACGTTTCTCCTGAACAGACAAAAGAGATGATTGAAAAAATCTCTAATAATTACTTAATGTACGCCAGTTGGTACAAAGAAGAGTAAAAAAATACAGAAAATATAACAAGCAATTCAGATAAAGAGGCAATATAGTGTTGCCTTTTTTTTATGTAAAATACCAATATTTTTCTCGATAAAATCGAGACTTGTTCATTATTTCCGAAAAAATATTCATTTGAAAAATAAAATGTGAAAACATTTTATTTTTTTGTGAACTCCAAAAACAAATATGTGAAGTTATTACCTTAAAAAGTGAATTATTTTTTTCTTGCCTCATTATTTTTACATCAGTCTTACAAAACGACCACAATGAGAATGTCTTTCAAAATAGCAGCTATATGCATAATGCTTGGAGCATTCCAATCAGCGATGTCGCAAAAAATGCACAAAATAGACGCATCAAATTCCAATATCCGGTATATAGGAAGAATTGATGACTCCAATCCGGGCAATATCGTTTTCTCATTCCCCGGGGTAAGCATTAAGGCTAAATTTCAAGGAACGGCTATCGATGCCATAATAAAAGAGCATGGAACGGGCAATGCGGCGGGAACCAATTACCTCAACATAATAATAGACGGAGGTTCTCCGGTAAAACTCAAACTGTCTCGCACTAAAACCGTTTACGAATTAGCACGTAACCTTAGCGAAGGTATACATACAGTTGAAATTTTTAAATTAACCGAAAGTAGTGTTGGGAAAGTAGAATTTCAGGGATTTCAATTAGAAACGGGAAAAACACTTCTCAGCCCTGAACTCCTTTCTCCCAGAAAAATTGAATTTATAGGAAATTCTATCACCTGCGGATATGGGAATGAGGTTTCCATAGAAAACCCAAACAGTGTGCCCGGTGGTTTTACTTCCGTAAATGAAAACAATTATAAAGCATGGGGAGCAATCACCGCGCGTAACCTGAATGCACAATATTCATGCGTAGCATATTCGGGCCGGGGATTGTACAAAAACAACACTGGAACTACCGACGGGACTCTTCCCCAAATATATGACAACACTATCGGCGATAATGCTTCTCCGGACTGGAACCATACCCGGTATATACCAAATGTGATTGTCATAAATCTGGGAACGAATGATTTTAATGCCGAAGCAAGCGGTTTTGGTATTGTCGACTCCACTGTGTTTGTAAATACTTACATCGCTTTTATCTCCAAATTAAGGAGTTACTATCCTGATGCTGCTATTATATGTGCAGTGGGAACGATGATAAACGATGGTTATCCGGCAGGAGGATGGACAAGAATGCAAAGGTATGTGAGTGCTGTAAAAAAATATAAAAACAGCAATGGCGACAAGAATGTTTATCACTTTAAAATGAATCCCCAACTTCCTCCTTATGGAGAAGACTGGCATCCAAGCGAAGCTACGCATAAAAGCATGGCTATTCAACTCACCGCTTTTATAAACAGCCTGCCTTCCAATATATGGGATTAGCCAAATACAAGTTGGAAATTAAACCGGATAAATTGTCATTTGGAAAGAATATAAAAAGCGGCTGTCGCTTCGACTTTTGACAACAAGACAAACAAATCCGGTAAAATTGATTAAAACAAAAGTAATTCTGAAAATAAATATACGACTACTATCTACAAATTTTATATAACTAAATTACCAAATCTAACGTAAAACGTAAATTTAGAACGTAAACTGCAAGTTTGTATGCAAAAAAATCCGGTCAGCTTTTTGACCGGATTTTTTTCTCTAAATAATTCCCTCTGACTATCATTTATCAATCATAGTTAATATGCCCCCTATATAAAGTTACTATGTAACAATCGCACAGAGATAGAGAATAATTATCTTCCCTTGCTATGCCCGCTTCTTTTGGGAGCCTCTGATTTTGTCCTTGCCTGAGGTTTGTTATTTAGCGCTTTTGATTTCCCTACTCTCGGACCGCTTCCGGTTTTGGCTTTATTTTTAGTCTCTGTTCTTTGTTCTCTCTTCTCTTTGGCATTTCCGTTAGCAGAGGCATTACTACTTTTCTTCGGCATTCCGGCATTGCTACTCTGATTAACCTTTTTGGATAATGAACTGTTTTTCTCGCTATCCGTTTTTTCCGATTCCTTAAGCAGGTCAAATAAGCCTTCCAATTCTAAAACTGTGAGAGGCCGCCAATTTCCTTGCCCCAGCTTATCAAGCTTGATATTCATAATCCGAATACGTTCAAGTTTGACCACTTCATAATCAAAATATTCGCACATACGCCTTATCTGCCTGTTCAGGCCTTGTATCAGCGTTATCTTAAATGTCGAAGGATTGATTTTTTCTATCTCGCACTTGCGTGTTACCCTATCTAAAATAGGTACGCCTTGTGACATGCGTGTCAGGAAATCGGGAGTTATCGGTTTGTTTACAGTTACAATATACTCTTTCTTATGATTGTTTCCCGCCCGGAGTATTTTATTCACAATATCTCCGTCATTGGTAAGCAGTATCAATCCTTGCGAATCCTTATCCAAGCGCCCGATAGGAAATATCCGTTGCTCATGTTGAATATAATCGATGATATTATCTTTATCGAGCGGATTGGTAGAACAAACGATACCTACAGGTTTGTTGAAAGCAATGTATATAGGTTCTATTTCACTTTTAACCAGATTGCCATTGATTCTTACCTTTTGCCCCGGTAATACCCGGGAGCCGATAACGGCTTTTTTGCCGTCTATGGTAACATTTCCGTTTTCTATATATTTGTCGGCTTCCCGTCTGGAGCAATAACCCGATGCACTGATATACTTATTTAAGCGGTATTCCATTTTGTGGTTTATTAAATAGATGCAAAGATACGGATACTTTGATTACCGCTATCAAGGTAAAGAAAATATTGTATAGCTAAAGCATAGCTGCCGACACAGCTGTACGTATTTTTTCAAGTTTAGCCATAAAAGTACTATCTTGACATGCTATTTGCATATTATATTTTGTTTGAATACTGATAAGCGAGTAAGCCGGAATACCCAATGCCGCCTCAAACATCATTGCTGTTGTTGGTGTAACAGCTCTACGTTCGTTGAGTATATCATTCAAAATTTTGTACGACATTCCCATTTGTTTAGCCAAGAGACTTTGCGAAATTTTTCTATATTCAATTTCATCTTTCAACACTTCGCCCGGATGTGTGGGTGTAAACCCAAATCTTATATTTGTCATAATTATTTTATTTATAATGGTTAGACAATTCTATGATATTACATATTGTAACAACTGTTTCGGAAACTACTTTGATAGTTTTAAATTCTATGCGATACTGATTGTTTACCCTGACAGATTCAAAGCCATCTTTATCGCCTATCAATTTTTCATAACACAAAGAGTTATACAGAAAAAGGTCTTCTACTACTTCAACCGATGCAAGAATATCAATCGTTTTTCGGTATTTATTTGCAATTTGTGGTTGAAAACGATATTTTTTGTCTGTTGTTTTACCTGTATCATACAATTCTTCCAAATACTTTTTATCAAACTTTATTTCCATATAGGGTTATTAGAGTAATAACAAAGGTACTGTATTTTTAAATATCCACAAATAAAGTGGAGTTTTTATTTAATCTAAAAAACGACTGGATATTAAAAGTATTGCGGACAATTGCCGGCTTGTATAATTCCCAAACATTAAACCTGTCATATTACAGAAGCAATCGACTACAGGAATCTGGACTGGAAAGAGTGGGTAGATAAAGAACATTGCGATTGTTTGAACTCATGTAAACCCGATACCGGATTAGATAAATTTAGTATAATCATCCGATTCCTTTCCCGCAAAGGAATTGATAATATGGTTATTTTACTAATTTTGTAGATTGATAATGGTTTACAGAAACAAGAAAACAAAGAAGCATTTCAATTCTCAACTTTCAACTCTTATGAAAATTATCATTTTCGGAAATAAATATCAGAAAGAAATTATCAAGTACACCATAGATTTGGTAATGGCGCTTAAAAAAGCGGATGTTGAAATCCTGCTGGAAGAAGATTTTTACAACTTTCTGTCCGAATCAGGCTGCGAAACATCTTTTGTTTCAAAAATAATCAAAGATGATTCTTTTCATGCCGACTTTGCTTTTGTGATAGGTGGTGACGGTACGTTTATTAAAAGTGCGGCCAAAATCGGAAAGAAAAATATTCCTATTTTAGGAATAAATGCCGGAAGGCTCGGCTTTTTAGCAGATGTTTCGGGCGATGAAATTTATCCGGCTGTCGAAGAGATTCTGGCGGGAAAATACGTAATCGAAGAACGCGCCCTTCTGAGACTGCACACGGATGAAAAATCATATTCAGACTTCAATTATGCCCTGAATGAGATTGCGATTCTGAAACAGGATTCTTCATCCATGATTACTATACACGCTTGGGTCAATGGCATTTTCTTAAACTCCTATCAGGCCGACGGATTGCTTATTGCAACCTCGACCGGTTCGACTGCTTACTCTATGAGCGTGGGAGGGCCTATTCTGGTTCCGCAATCATCCAACTTTATAATTACGCCGGTTGCTCCGCATAGCCTGAATGTAAGGCCACTGATTATTCCCGACGACTGGGAAGTGGAATTAAATGTAGAAAGCCGGAACAATCATTTCCTGATAGCCCTTGACGGAAGGAATAATGTTTTTCACGAAAAAACAAAATTAAGGATTAACAAGGCCTCTTTTACTACCAAAATAGTAAAAAGAGAAAACCAAGATTTCTTCTCTGTATTGAGAAGTAAACTTATGTGGGGTGTGGGCAGCAGAAAATAGGTTTTAAAATTGAAAATTCAGAGAGGCGGCACGCCCCGTCTCTACGTATAAAATTATAACGCGTAACTAAAAACTAATGGACAAAAAAGATTTACGGATTGTTTACATGGGGACTCCCGATTTTGCAGTAGAACCATTAAAACAATTAGTAGAAAATAATTATAACATTGTCGGTGTCGTCACGATGCCCGATAAACCTGCCGGAAGAGGGCACAAGATTCAGTTTTCGCCTGTCAAGGAATATGCCCTTTCAAAAGGGCTCACTGTTCTTCAGCCCGAAAAGCTGAAAGCCGAATATTTTATCAATGAATTGAAAGCATTGAATGCCGACTTGCAAATCGTCATCGCTTTCCGGATGTTGCCGGAAGTGGTATGGGATATGCCCCGGTTAGGCACATTCAACCTCCATGCCTCGCTGCTGCCTCAATACCGGGGAGCGGCTCCCATCAATTGGGCAATCATAAACGGAGAAAAAGAGACCGGAATTACCACTTTTTTTATCACACATGAGATTGATACGGGAAAAATTATCCAACAGGTAAAAATCCCTATCAATGAAACGGATAATGCCGGAATCATACACGACAAACTTATGTTTAAAGGTGCTGAGTTGGTTTTACAGACTGTCGATGCAATCCTTAGGGATGACATACAACCAAAAGCACAAAATGAACTGTATAATTCGGAAAGCGAATTAAAGCAAGCGCCGAAAATATTTAAAGAGACCGGAAAAATTAATTTTACCTCTTCAACCAAGGATATTTACAATCTGATAAGAGGACTTTCTCCTTATCCTGCCGCTTGGGCCAATTTGGCAGATTTGAACGGCAGCATAATTCCCATAAAAATATTTGAAGCCGAAAAAATAGAAAAAATGCATCATTCGACACCCGGAACAATATTTACCGACGATAAGAAAATACTGGATGTTGCTACTTCCGACGGATATATACGTTTAAAGTCAATTCAAATGCCCGGTAAAAAAAGACTTTTCATAGAGGATTTTCTAAGAGGATTTAAAATAAATAATCAGTTTTCATTTCTATAAATACGTTCACGAAGGAATTATCATTTTCATGCTTTGAATAACAATAGATGTTCAGATGAACAGATGTCTGGTATTTTCATCATGTTTATCTGAATGTCTGAATATCTGTTTATCTCCTAATATTGCTCATTTTCATTCGGAAACGCTCCCGATTTTACATCGGATATGTAATTTTCAAATGCAGTATTTATATCTTCAAAAAGATTAGCATATTTTCTAAGGAATTTAGGAGCAAATCCATTATTTATCCCGAGCATATCCTGCATCACCAATACCTGTCCGTCAGTTCCGTTTCCGCCACCGATTCCGATAGTCGGAATACGTAGGCTTTGGCTTACCTGTTTTGCCAATGATGCCGGAATTTTCTCCAACACAATAGCATAACAACCGGCTTCTTCCAGCAATTTTGCATCGGAAATTAATTTTTCAGCCTCTTTATCATCCTTTGCACGCAGAGCATAAGTACCATAACGGTTAATCATCTGAGGCATAAGCCCTAAATGTCCCATAACCGGAATTCCGCTGTTAATTATTCTACGGACAGAACCGATAATCTCCTCTCCTCCTTCCATTTTAACCGAATCGGCTCCGGACTCTTTGATAATTCGTATGGCCGACCTTACAGCCTCTTCTTCACTGACCTGATAACTTCCGAAAGGCATATCAACAACCACATGTGCACGGCGCACGCCACGCACAACGCACTGTGCATGATATATCATCTGCTCCAACGTAATCGGATGCGTAGTAGAGTGGCCTGACATAACATTCGCGGCAGAATCTCCCACCAATACAACATCCATTCCCGAATGATCCATAATCACTGCCATAGAGTAATCATAAACCGTCAACATTGATATTTTTTCGCCTTTTGCTTTCATTGCCACAAGGGCATTAGCAGTGACTTTTTTGATATTTTCGTTGTGTACCGACATCTTCTGTTTTATTAGTTTCCAAGCGCAAAGGTAAAGACTTTTTAAAGAAAACAAACATGCCTGAAACAAAATACGAGTCGGATTGCCCCCATTTCTTCCACTTTCACTTTTCATCTTTCTTCTCTCACCTTTCAATTTATTTTATATTTTTGCAATCAAATTTCAACATTCTTATGAGTAAGCCAACAAAGGCCGCCAAAACCAAATCAGCCAACAAAGGGAAAAGAAACTTTCTCTCCCGGATGCTTATATGGATTCGGAACATCCTTATCTTCTTTTTCGTATCCACAATTTTAGTGGCATTGATTTATAAATTTGCTCCGGTATACGTTACTCCCCTGATGATTGTACGCAGCACTGAGCAACTTTTCAACGGCGAAAAATTAAGTATGAAAAAAAAGTGGGTTCCAATAGAAAAAATCTCACCAAACATAGTTAATGCCGTAGTGGCATCGGAAGACAATATGTTTATGTCTCATTTCGGTTTCGACTTTGATGCAATAGAGAAAGCCAGAGAGCGAAACAAACGGGGAGGCAGGATTTACGGAGCCAGCACAATCACACAACAAACAGCCAAAAACGTTTTTTTATGGCCTCAACGTTCATGGGTACGAAAAGGATTGGAAGCCTATTTTACTCTGCTAATAGAAGTTCTCTGGTCGAAAGAACGGATTATGGAGGTTTACCTTAATGTAATAGAAACAGGAAACGGAATCTACGGAGTAGAACGCGCTGCCGAAATTTATTTCGACAAATCTGCCTCCAAGCTCACCAAGTCGCAAGCCGCACTAATAGCAGGAGCGCTGCCGAATCCGCTACGTTTCAATCCGGCAAAACCATCCCCATACTTATATAAACGCCAAAACCAGATATTGCGGGTTATGTCGTTGATGGGAGATATGGATTTAAATAAGAAAAAGGCGGAAAAGAAAAACGGGAAACAGGACAAAAAATAAATAAAATGCTTATCAGCTATATTACCCCTAACGAGAAAAAGTAAACACAAAGGCACGAAGTGCACAAAGAAAATAAAAAAACAAACATAACTTCTTTGTGCCTTTGTGTTTATAAAATTCATTAACGTTGACATTGGAGGTAATATAGCTGATAAGCGTAATAAATAACCTATACAAAAGAAAAGACCTAATTTGACTTAATCGTCCGAATAATTCAAACAATAGATATTGGCTCTCACAAAACAGATATAAGTAGATGTTCATAATTATTTCACATATGTGTTCGGTCAAAATTAGTATTCGTTATTTCGAAAGTAATTAAGTAGTGGTTAGTGATTAATGATTAGTGATTAATAACTTGTAACTTGTAACTACTTAATAATATGAACTAATTCAGAACACTTACTTATCTAAAAACTTATTATTAATGTCTTTAGCAATGTTAATAGGAAGTTGTTGCAGCAGAAAAAGCAACAATGAAAAAGAGTGTGGAAAAGAAGGAGAAAAAACATGCTGTTCAGCTTCTCTGTTCGGGAAAATAGACAGCGCTTCCCTCACAGTGGAAATTCTGCCTCAGGCTACATACCCGGAAGGCTCGCCTGTAGATAAATGGGGGAAATTAAAAGTAGCCACAAACGACAATGGGGTACGCTCGCTATGTGATGAAAACGGCAATCCGGTACAATTGAAGGGTGTTAGCTCGCATGGACTGCAATGGTCGGGAGTAGCCAACCTTACCCAGGAAAACATTAAAACATTGGCGGAAATCATGAAATGCAGCGTATTCCGTATTGCCCTTTATATAGACGAAGAGGGAGGATATGCCTACAATCCCACACTCAGAAACCGCACACAGGCATTGAACGGGACCGATTGGGGACAAATAGAAAACGTTGTTAAATGGTGTGGAGAAAACGGAATTTACTGCCTGATAGACTGGCACGTACACAATCCGGGCAATCCTCAGCACTGGAAATACCGTAATCGCAAATATCCTGAATTGATAGCAGGGATTGACCTTGCGGCAGACTTCTTTACCTATTGCGGACGCCGCTTCCAAAATTTGAAGCATGTACTTTATGAGGTTTGTAACGAACCAAATGATTTTGAAGATTATAAATTCAATGAGAAAATCAAATGGACAGAGCATGTTAAACCCTATTGCGAAGACATGTTGAAAATTATCCGTAGCTACGACGAAGATGTGATTGTAATCTGTGGTTCGCCAAACTGGAGCAAAGACCTCGAAGAAATTGTCGGAAATGAACCTCAAGACACAAACGGGGAGAAATACAACAACATAATGTATACTTACCATTTCTACGCGGCTTCGCACAATGATGGCTCAACCGGCGAAAATTCAAACTACATGGAAAGATTTTCAAAAATGTCGGCTCAGCTTCCGATTTTTGTTACCGAATGGGGAACTACACACTCCAGCGGATGGAGCGATTTCCGTTCCGATTTGTCAGACCGCTGGATAGAAATCCTCAACGGAGATAATGACGGAAAACAAACTATCTCTTGGATAAACTGGAGTTTCAGTGCCGAAGGCGGACTTTCAGCCATGCTGAAATGGAACAGCGGAAACATCGCTCCTGAAATTCCTCAAATCTTTACCGAATCGGGAAAATACATTTATGAGAAGGTGAAAGGTGAAAATTGAAAGATGAAAGGTGAAAGTGTAAAAGCAGATATTCTCTAGTTTTTACTTTCACCTTTCAATTTTCACCTTTCACCTCTTAAAACCAAACTATAACCTATTTTGTTATTATACCTGAACTATAAAAAATAAAAAAAATGAGAACAAGTATCTATCTGTCCGTTATCCTGTTAATTTTGTGTAGTAAAGTTTCAGCGCAATTTACATTGCCTTCTCTGCCTTATGCTTATGATGCATTGGAACCGTATATTGATGAAGAGACTATGAAAATCCATCATGATGTACACCATCAGGCTTATGTCAATAACCTGAATAAAGCATTGGCTAATCAGACCAAATATTTAAAATACTCATTAGACGAGTTAGTAACGAAAGTAAACCAACTCCCCAACGACATTAAAACAGCCGTTCGGAATAATGCCGGAGGGCATTACAATCATACTTTTTTCTGGAATATACTCACTGCTCCGGGAAAAAGCTCTTTCGGAGGAGCAATCGAACCCGCAATTATTAAAAAATTCGGGTCATTCGACAAGTTCAAAACCGCCTTTGAAAATGCGGCAACTTCCCGCTTCGGTTCCGGATGGGCTTGGCTGATAGTCAAAAAAGACGGTTCCATAGAAATCATTTCAACTGCCAATCAAGACAATAGCCTGATGGATTTGGCCGAAACAAAAGGCGCGCCTGTCCTCGCCCTTGACGTATGGGAGCATGCCTATTACCTGAAATATCAATCCAAACGCGCCGATTATGCCAAAGCATTCTGGAACATAGTAAATTGGGATGAAGTAAACAGGCTATACGCTCAGGCTCTCAAAAAATAATATGTCCTGATTTTTGATGTAGTCAAATGCTAAATGGCATTACAACGACCACAAAAGATTAGCTGCACAACAGTTTTAATTTATAACTCGTTACTAAAAGAAACTCCCGTTCCTAATTGAGAGCGGGAGTTTTGGGTTTATTCTACATCAACGATATCAACCAATTTTACATTTAAGGCACTACCTATTTTTAACAATGTACCAACAGTAAGGTTCGTTCGTCCCGATTCGATTCTACTCATACTAGATTTTTCAAAATTACACACTGCACCTAAATCCTGTTGACTTATTTTTCTTTCATCTCTTAATTGTTTGATTTTTAGACCAATTTTCTTTAATGCTTCATCTTTTTCCATAATTCTCCTGTTGACATATTTGTCAACAAAGATTATTTCATATATTTGTGCATTGGTTAACATATATGTCAACCAAGAAGCATACAAAATAGTTTTTGCTAAATTCTTGCATTCAAAGCTTTATACATGATTAACTGTAATAGTTAGCAATCCCGAGAATAAATTAGTAAAAACTCACGGAAAACCGCAGGCTAACTTATTAGGAATCATAGGCAGAGGTCTTGTTGCTGGTCTCTTGCTTCTTTTGGCTGGTTTGACGACAAAAACAGAAAACAAGAAATAAATCTATATTAATATGAAAGTAATTATTATCAGAGGACAAGAAAATGCAGGAAAAACAACAACCGCTGCATTAGTTTATAAAGAACTGTGGCTTAATCATTGTGAAAAAGAACATTATTTTAATCAGAAAAAAGTATTGAAAGACTCATTAGAATATAATGAAAATGGTTCTTTTAAGGATTTTACGGCAATCTTGAAATGGAAAAATAAAGAAATAAAAATAGGCATTGCAAGCCAAGCCGACTGGGCACCTACGGCAAGAAAAGAGCTTGACTATCTTGTAAAGCAAGAAAATGTTGATGTTTTGATTGGCTGTGCAAGAAGCAGAGATAGACCTAATTCTGTTTACGCTGTTATTAAAGAAGAGCTTGAACTTATTGGCGAATTTATTCCCGACAAATGGTGGGTAAAGCACAGTATAGATCCTGCCGAAAAAGAGATAGTAAAACAATCACAAATAAAAGAAATAGTAGAAGAAATCAAAACACTAATTAAATAAACTTATGAGAAAAATATTTGCATCTACTTTCGGCATCTTTGTAGCCATGAGCACTTTTGCACAGCTATATATACCAGTAACCAATATCACATACACAGGCACTACAACATTGACATCACCAATACCTAGTTCTTGTAATACAGGGGGTGTGAGAGCGGCATCTGTAAACTATACGATAACGCCAAGCAATGCAACCAACCAACAGGTTGTTTGGACTATGGTTGATGCTGGTACAACTGGTGCAAGTATAAAGGGTAGTATGTTCAATTACAAAACAATAGGAGTTGCAACAATACGAGCGACCATTATAAATGGAGCAAGTCCAACAACAAACTATACGCAAGACTTTAATATAACGGTAGAATTCGGAGCTGTAACTGATATTAGAGATGTACCTACAACAATAGCAGCAGGTTTTCCTTTAAAACTTACACCAAGAGTAATAGGCGAATTTACACCAAGCAAATGTGTAATTTGGAGTATAGTAGATGCTGGTACAACAGGTGCAAGCATTAGCGATTATAATATGCTTAACACTACAAGTACAGGAAGTGTAGTAGTGAGGGCAACCATTGAAAACGGAGCAAGCCCAACAACAGATTATACGCAGGACTTTACTATTGAGGTAACGCCATTTATTCCTGTAACTAATATTTCAAATATACCACTAACAGTGGATCAAGCTCCAGCTTCATTTAATCTTTCAATAAATTATCCAAACCCGGATTTTCCTGATGGAGCTGTAATAACACCAAGTAACGCAACAAACCAGATTATTTCTTGGAGTATAATAGATGAAGGTACAACCAATGCAAAGATAAGTAGTGGCTCTTCGGGTTCAAGCATCTCTATTGGAAATGCCGGAGATTTAAAAATAAGGGCAACTATTATAAATGGTGCAAGCACTACAACAAACTATACGCAGGATTTTGATATAAAAATAATAGGGCCAATAGTTATTCCAGTAACCAATATCTCAGGTATACCTGCAACAATGAACACCTTGAGTTATACTCCACTTGCAGGTGTCATAACGCCCGATAACGCAACAAATCAATTTATTGAATGGAGTATAGTAAATACTACGGGTACAGTTGCTGCAAAGTTACAGCCTCAAGGTCTATTTAATAGTTATCTTCTTGTTGAAGGCGTAGGCACAGTAACAATAAATGCAAGTGTTTACAAAGGTCTAAGCGAAACAACAAACTATACACAGGACTTTACTATTATGGTAATCGATAACACTATTGCTACGAGTGTCAACGAAGTGGAAATCACAAAAAATCCTGTGGCATTTTATAATACAATGGGGACAAAATTAACAAAAAAACCTATAAATGGTTTGTATATAGTAATATATGATGACGGTACGGTTGAAAAGAAAATGAAATGACAACAATGTAAATGGTAAAGGTAAAAGCGTCCTGTTTGGCTTCAGTGAATTTCGTAGAGTCGCAGCATACTTCACGTTATGCAGCTCTACAATGAACAACGACAATTCTACCCCTCTGACGGATATAACAAAGCCCTCCTACAAATAATTGCAGGAGGGCTTAATTGTTTATTACAATACAATATAATTTGCCTGGAGTAATTTGAAATTTTGTTCGAAATTAGGCGTAAAAATATTTTTTTTGATACATTCGGTATTTCAGGCAGTTTCCAAAATCTTTGGTCGCAGCAGATATATATCCTTAGCTATTCAGAAGGAGTTGTACTTAGTAGTGTTCGGAAGATTTTTATAGGTTAATTTTATTAAGAAAGAAATCCTCTTTTTCATCAATAATTCAAGAAAAAATTACAGAACAAAACAGATACATTTGTTCACAAACCATGCTCTTTTTCATGACGATTGTTACTAAAATAA
>JAVBMA010000064.1:0-14340 GCA_031553005.1 Paludibacteraceae bacterium
CGGGATTATCTACAAAGGTATTGGGGGCGCCCACATTCCGGGTTGCCCAAATTATGCCGTTTATTTCAACGCCTGTTTCTTCCTGTGCAAGCATTGTTACACTGCCTGTGAGTAGAATTGCTACCGCAATTGCTTTTTTTAGGTATAGTCTGATTGTCAACATATCAAAATGAGGGATTTCTTATTTTATGTATCTAAAAACTTTTTTCTAACCTATTCGAGAGTAATGGAGAGGACATTGCTTTTTTGTGGCGTTTTCCTCGTCTCTGTTTTTGCCGATCGCAGAAGGGACGGCGATTCGTAGTCATATCCTTGCAGGTATACGACCATTCGTTGATTGGCATCCGTATAAAGATTGCCGTTTGTAAGGGTTATCCGGTGAACATTTGCGGAAACGGGTGTAATAGTTGCTTCCCCAAATTTTGAGAACAGATCACCTTGTCGGTAATAGACAGGTTTTGTCCCGATTTTTTGACCGGTAGTATTGTCGTAAAAAACAAAGTCAATACTTGTCAAATTATCTATATTGTAAGTAGAATAAAAACTAAGGTTGATTATCCGGTCGTGTTTTTCAATCTCCAAACCGTAGATGGAGTCGTTTTGCGCTTGTGCATTCATGCAGGAAAACAGCATGATGAAAAAAAACAGTGAGTTAAGTTGTTTCATAAAAAAATCAGTTTATACACATTACTTTCGTTTGTCTTTTCGTGCCATACAGGATAATGTAAGTTTTTTTCGGTTTTTCGCCCAACAAATCATAACAGACTGTTATTTATTGTCTTTCTCGTATCCGTTGGAACATTTCTACTTCTCTACTTTCTCCTTTTATACAGCTATGCGGACATGTCTTTGGGTTTAGTTTCTCCGACATTACCGCCCCGGTTTGATTTACATTATCTACATTCCCTTTATTTAAAGGGCTTGTAAATATTTTTACATCATTGTATAATTATTTCTTCAAATTATCAGTGCGCAATATATATTTTTTTGATGATTTACTAAAAACAACAGGGTAATTTTTTAAGTGTTTTTAAATATTAAGGAAAAATATTAAATTAATTTTAATATTCCGCTTTATAGGTTAATAATAAGAAATACAATGTTTTGAAAATAATACGATTTAAAAACAATATATTTTATTTGAATAATACTCTTATTATTTATAGAAAATTTAAACATGGTAAAATTAACGGTTGGATCGCATATGAAATAAAATGTACAATGTATTGTATATAGTAAACAACATGTGTTGTATATCTATAATCCGTTTATAAATCTTGAATTTTTGCTTTTATGAGAAGTCGATTTTTGTTTGTCTGGCAAGAGTAAATAAAAAAGCGTCCCGGATTCCTCCCGAACGCTTTTTACTATTTCTATCGCGCAATTAATATTATCAAGTCAACCTGAATTCAGATTAAAATTACCCTCCGCAGAAAAAAAATTATTTTAATAAATCGGGCCTCAACCGTTTGGTTCTTTCCAACGCCTGTTCGTGTTCCCATTCGTTTATCTTGCGCTCGTTTCCCGAAAGCAGTATTTCGGGGACTTTCCAACCGTTGTATTCGGCGGGGCGTGTATAAACAGGGGGAGCGAGCAAATTATCCTGAAAAGAATCGGACAAAGCCGACTGTTCGTCGGACATCGCCCCCGGGATAAGCCTCACGATTGCATCGGTCATGATGCATGCGGCAAGCTCTCCTCCGGTAAGGACAAAATCGCCGACCGAGATCTCTTTCGTAATCAGGTGTTCGCGGATGCGGTGGTCAATTCCCTTATAATGGCCGCAAAGGATTATCAGATTTCCCGCCAAAGACATGGTATTTGCCATTTTCTGGTCAAACACTTCGCCATCGGGAGAGGTATAGATAATTTCGTCATACTCCCGCTCGCCTTTCAGTTTGCTTATAAGCCTGTCTATGGGCTCTATCTGCATCACCATCCCGGCACTGAAGCCGAAAGCGTAATCATCTACCTTACGGTGTTTGTTCAATGTATAGTCGCGGATGTTATGTATATGAATCTCTACAAGTCCCTTTTCCTGAGCGCGTTTCAGGATCGAGTGATTCAGTGGGCTCTCCAACAATTCGGGTACAACGGAAAGTATATCTAGGCGCATATTTTGTTTTTTTGCGAAAATAGAAAAAATAACCTAGACCACGGTTAAACCGGAGGGAATAAAATCGCGTTCAATAGTAGACCTGCTGTTTTCAATTATTTTTCCATATATTCAAAAACTCAAATTACCGTTTATCGCATGAGGATCTTAAACATTATAGTTATTCTGGTAGCAAGCTATTATTCTGTTGCAAAAGCAGAAATAACCGACACGTTGAAGTGCGAGGATAAAAACAGTTTTCCATACGCAGGGGTAATTGTATCAGGCGCGTTGATTGGTTACGGGGTATCGGGATTTTTCTCGGACAATGTTAAAAGATGGAATTATGAAATCCGCGACGATTTACAAAGTCCGCCGCACGGAAAATGCCGGATAGATGATTTTCTATGGGCGGCTCCTGCCTTGTCTGCTTATATATTGGATTGGTCGGGTATCCGTTCCCGGCATAATCTGGTAGACAAAACTATTTTATTGGCCTCTTCGGTATTATTAACGGAGCTTTGTGTCCAATCGTTAAAATACACGACAGACGAAATCCGCCCCGACGGTTCGTCAAACACTTCATTTCCGTCAGGACATACGGCTTTGGCGTTTGTAAGCGCCGAATTCCTTTACCGGGAATACAAAGAACATTCAATATGGTATGGGGTTGCGGGTTATGCGGTTGCCTCTTCGGTAGGTTTCCTGCGTATGTATAATAATAAACATTGGCTGACAGACGTAGCGGCAGGGGCAGGATTCGGAATGCTTTGTACCAAAATGACTTATTGGGCATATCCGTTGATAAAAGAAAAAATCAATAAAAAGAAAAAACAGCCGGATATCGTTTTATTACCTTTCGCAAATTCCCGGCAACAGGGATTTTTTATTACGGCTGCTTTTTAAGGGATTATTCAATAATTGTTTAAAATCTTATCACAAAAAACTAAATCTTTTTTCATTACGCCAAAACGTTACCCGCCCCTCTCCCTTCTCTTTTAAACTTTAAAATGAAATATTTTCCAAAACAATAATTTTATATATTTTTGTCCAAAATTATACTTTTAAAATTAACTTAACAATTAACAATTAATTTATGAAAAATTTATTCTTTTTTGGGCTTATTGTATTCCTGTCTTCTAACACCTTGCATGCTCAGGAACCAGCGTTAACAAGAAACAAAATGATGACTTTCGGTTCGGTTACCCAACTGGCGGATGTCTCGGAAAGCACTATCAACCTAATTGATATCACTCAGACCGGTGAAAATCAACTTTGGGATTTTAGCGGAGTAACAAACAAAAACCCGGATGTAGTTTATACTTCGACAATAGAACGTCCGATTGAAACTCCTTATTACAACGATTATCCAGAATCAAATTATGTTGAAACAGAAGAAACATTCTCTAATAATGTTCTGATAAATAAACGTTACAGTTACTATCTTTTATCGGACACACAATTAGAGCGGTTAGGTTCGAAAAATTCAGAAACAGGGGAAAGTTCAGTCTATAGTAATCCGCAAACCGAATACGTTTTTCCTTTAAGTTACGGCATTACCAATGAAGACACATGGAATAGTACATCTTCCTTTCTTACCGGATATGCCAATTTAGAATGTATTGGTTCCGGCACATTAAAGCTCCCCAATGGAGTTTATGAGAATGTACTTATGGTACACATTGAAATAGACAATATTTTTATAGTATTGGACAATTATTTTTGGTTGAGTGAAAATGGTGCTTTATTAACGGCTTATTATGCCATTAGTAGTATATTTTCTTCTAATCCGGAAATTAACGCCATGTATGCAACTAACACAGATATCATCTCTTCGGGATTGGAAAGTGTAAAATCAATCGTAAATAATATCCAATACAATAATCCTGTTCAGCATACACTGGAACTAAAAATGGAAACAAACGGCGTCTCCGACAGATTTGGGTTATCTATTTCCAATACACACGGAGCGACTGTATTGGCTTCTGAATTTTCATCATTCTCTTCTGAAAACAGTGCTGTTAATTTAGATCTAAGCAGCTTGAATCCGGGAATATATTTCTTGTCAATCAACAGTATCTCAAATCCGTCTTTAAAACCGGAAATAATAAAAATCATCAAGCAATAAAGGTTTTATAAGCCTTTTACACTGACAACACTGATTTACAGATAATAATGGAATAGGGTAATATCAGTATGTCCATATACAAAAAGACAATCCCAATCGATTCAATATAAATCAGTTGGGATTGTTTTTTTATTCTCTTTTAAAAGCTTTAAAATTCTTATCTCAAAATAATCTAACGCCCTCAAACCGGGCATATCCTCACATTCATAAACAAACTTTCACTTTTCATCTTTCACCTCGCATTGGCGACAATGACAATCGACCAAGTGGTCGTTTACATAGCCTGTTGCTTGCAGGTGAGAATAGCAAATAACAGTGCCAAAGAATTTGAATCCCCGCTTTTTCATGTCCTTGCTGATGGTGTCTGACAATGGCGTCGAAGCCGGGATTTCCGCCAGTGTTTTCCAATGATTAACAACCGGTTTTCCATCAGGGAGAAACGATTGAAGATAGGCGCAAAAACTTCCGAATTCCTTTTGTACGGCAAGGAAACATTGTGCATTAGAAATTGCCGATTGGATTTTGAGGCGGTTACGGATAATCCCTTTATCTTGCATGAGCCGTTCTACATCATCTGCCGTAAATTCGGCAACTTTCTTCGCATCATAATTGGCAAAAGCCATACGATATCCCTCGCGCCGCCGGAGAATAGTTATCCAGCTTAGCCCTGCCTGTGCGCTTTCCAATACAAGGAATTCGAACATCTTTTTATCGTCGCATCCTTCGCGCCCCCATTCTTCGTCGTGGTATTTTACATAAAGCGGGTCGGAGCCGCACCAACCGCAACGGATTATTTTTTCTTCAGCAGCCATTTTCTAGCATTTTATTATTTAATAACTATCCGACGAGACTGATATAAGTCTGCGGCCTTAAGTGTTCGAAACATAAGATTGAAGGCTGAAAGCCTTTATTAATCCAGCCCAACGGCAACGCCTTGGGCTAATATGGTAATCACCATAAACCGGGCTAAAAGCCCAGCATAATCTAATGTTAATATAAATTGCCCTTTCAGGGCGCGTCTGTTTATCGAATTTGTACCCCAAGGCGACACTTCGCTTGCCTTGGGCTAAATTAAAATAAGGCTTGTAGCCTGTTGATAATACAGACTCGCTCCCCTTGCACTTTCTTTACTCATAAAACTCCTTTGGATATTCCACAATTCCATTTACATTTTTCAAAGCATTTTCTGTTAATTCTATTAGCATACAATTTTCATCTGGAGCATCGAACGGCAATTTTATTCCATATTTTTTTGTCATTTCGTAACCGAACCTTGGATAATATTTTTCGTGTCCTAATAAAATTACCGATTCAAACTTTAATTCTCTAGCTACCTGATGCGCTTTCCGTATCAAATTTCCACCAATTCCCTTTCCTTGGTATTCTTTCAAAACTGCCACAGGCGCTAATGCCAAAGAAGTTGTTTGTTGAGATTTGTCATCTATAATTTTAATTTTTGTCAGCAGAGCATAACCAACAATTTGATTGTCAATTTCTGCCACTAAAGATAATTCAGGAATAAAAGATTCGGATTTTCTTAACCTTTCTACTAAAAACTGTTCTTTATGGTTAGTATATTGTTCGTCTTTAAACGCATTCTCAATTAGTTTAAATACTTCATTATAATCTTTAATTTCCTCTTTTCGGATATTCATTTTTATACAATTATATTGAATTTTAGTAAGTCGTTCGAAAGAGTTGCTTATTAATTAGCACGGTTTGCAAAACTTAAGTGTTCGAAACATAAGATTGAAGGCTGAAAGCCTTTATTAATCCAGCCCAACGGCAACGCCTTGGGCTAATATGGTAATCACCATAAACCGGGCTGAAAGCCCAGCATAATCTAATGTTAATATAAATTGCCCTTTCTGGGCGCGTGTGTTTATCGAATATGTACCCCAAGGCGACACTTCGCTTGCCTTGGGCTAAATTAAATAAAGCTTGTAGCCTGTTAATTAATCTGCCTTTGGAAACATAAAGAACAATTCTTCTGCATTTTGCGGAAGTTTGCAGATTTTTTCAAAATCACGTTTTTCGACGGTTCTATATGTCAATTCTTCAAGCATTTGCTTATTCTTTTTGATTCATTGCTATTTTCACTACCATGTCTTTATACCACGCGATACAATCGCACGGAAGCACACGCACCTGGAATCCGTAAAATTACACAAAAAATGCAGCTAAGGATTATGCCTAATCGGTTGTGGTATCTTTTTAATACACCTAAATTAACGTGTGTTCGATATAAAAAATCCTTATTATCAATACCGAAGGTATTGCATATTTATAGAAAAAGATAACAACCCTATTTGTACGACTCCGAAGGAGTCGAATATAGAAAATATTGAATATTTGGCTATAAATATATAAATCCTTCGGATTTAATTCCCTCGCTTCCGCGCGATATCGCGTGGTATTCAATTCCAACCATTTGCTTATCTTTTTAATTCATTTTTATTTTCACTACCACGCGATACAATCGCGCGGCAGCACACGCTATGAACGCGATGAAATTCTTATTTTAAAAACATTGCGTCCATTGCGGTGAAATATTAATACAGGATATGCGGATTACAGATCTCCTTAAGCCTGACAGATTCTCACATCTATAAACAAACCTTTCAATTTTCACCCTTCACCTTTCAATTTTCAACTTATCAACTGTTTCTTAAAATTCGGAAGAGAAGTGGAATTTGATTTTAGGAAAATCGTTTTGTGCCATTTGGAGGATGTAGCCTGAATCGGCAAGAAAAACATCCCTACCTTCTTTATCCATAGCCATATACTGATATTTGCGCTTTTTGAATGTCTCCAGAGCTTCACGGTCATCGCTTTCAATCCAACAGGCTTTATACAGGTTAATCGGTTCCCAGCGGCACTGTGCGTTATATTCGTGCAGCAAGCGGTATTGAATTACTTCAAATTGCAGTTGCCCGACGGTTCCGATAATCTTACGCCCGTTAAACTGGTTGGTAAATAATTGGGCTACCCCTTCGTCCATCAACTGTTCGATTCCTTTGTTCAATTGCTTGGACTTCATCGGGTCGTCATTCTCAATGTATTTGAACATTTCGGGAGAGAAGCTCGGTAGTCCTTTAAAGTGCATCACTTCGCCCGCAGTCAGCGTATCGCCGATTTTAAAAGTACCGCCGTTATCAGGCAATCCGATAATATCTCCCGGATAAGCCTCATCGACCGTCTCTTTTTTCTGCGCCATAAAAGCTGTCGGGGCAGAAAACTTCAACATCTTATTGTGGCGGACATGCTTATAGTTTACGTTGCGTTCAAATTTTCCGGAGCATATTTTTACGAATGCGATACAACTGCGGTGATTGGGATCCATATTGGCATGGATTTTAAATATAAATCCGGAAAAACCGTTTTCATCCGGCTTTACTGTCCGCTCAACAGTTTCGACAGGGCGCGGACAAGGAGCAATACGGGTAAAGCAATCCAACAACTCCTTTACTCCGAAATTATTCAACGCGCTACCGAAAAATACGGGGGCAACCTCGCCCGCAAGGTATTTTTCCACATCAAATTCGGGATAAACGCCTTCAATCAGTTCCAGGTCTTCGCGCAGCTTGGCGGCATCATCGCCGATATACTTTTCCAACTCAGGGCTGTTTACGTCTTGAAATTCAACCGACTCGGTTACCATTTGTTTGTTGGGGGTATACAAATCCAATTTTTGTTGGAAAATATTGTAAACACCTTTGAATTTATCTCCCTGGTTAATCGGCCAGCTCAGCGGACGAACTTTAATGTTCAATTCGGATTCGACCTCGTCCAGCAGATCAAAAGGGTCATTTCCCAAACGATCCATCTTATTGATAAAAACAATAACGGGCGTATTGCGCATACGGCAGACGTTCATCAGTTTACGTGTCTGAGTTTCCACCCCTTTTGCCACATCGACTACAATGATAACGCTATCTACTGCTGTCAGCGTGCGGAATGTATCTTCGGCAAAGTCCTGGTGACCGGGAGTATCCAGAATATTAATTTTATATCCGTCGTAATCAAAACCCATTACGGAGGTCGCAACCGAGATTCCTCTCTGTTTCTCAATCTCCATCCAGTCTGATGTCGCCGTCTTTTTTATCTTATTCGATTTAACCGCTCCGGCAATATGAATAGCGCCTCCGAAAAGCAATAATTTCTCGGTTAATGTTGTTTTTCCCGCATCGGGATGGCTAATCACTGCAAATGTGCGCCTGCGTTTTATCTCTTCGTTTAAACCCATTGTCGTGTATTGAAAGTATTTCGAGGTGCAAAGGTAGTTATATAAGTTGAAAATTGAAAGGTGAAAATTGAAAGGGAGGGAAGGAAGGTGAAAGGGAAAATTGAAAAGTGAAAGGTGAAAAGGGAAAAGTGGAAGGGGATGTTTTCAATGTTTGTATTGAAAATATATTGAAAATTCAATGTATGATAAAATTGTAGAGACGCAATGCATTGCGTCTTTTTCCCAATAAGCATATTAGATCATTTACGGAAGAAGCCCAAAGGGCTGACATTAAGCCCTGCGTTTACACGCAGGAGATAAAATATAAGGAGATGTAAAACATAAAATACATGACAATTTGCAAAAGATAGCTCACTCCACTACGTTACGTTCGGAATGACCAACAGCTCCAGCTTATTGTATTGCATGAGGCTGTCCCAAAAGTCAATATTCTTTACCACAAAGGACACAAAGAAAATTCACAAAGATCACAATATCTTGATAATCATCCAATATTCTTTGTGTCCCTTAGTGTAAAACTTTGTGTCCTTTGTGGTTAAACGACTTTTGGGACAGCCTCATGCAATAAGTTGAAAGATAAAAATTTCGAGAAGTCCCTTTAACTTTCACCTTTCACTTTTCACTTTTCAACTTATCATTTTCATCTTTATTCAAACACGACTGCTTTCCGGCAAGCGTTTTCGCCCAGGTTAACGTTCAACATGTAGACTCCGGGCTGGATATCGGGACGATCAAAGGAATAAGTTTTTTTTCCTTTTTCCAACGTGATATTCCGGCTAAAACAAGGTTGCCCAAGCATGTTATAGATGGTTAGCACTGCATCTTTAGCTGATAGAGAGTTAACAACCAGTGTCATTTGTTCCTTAACAGGATTCGGATAAACCCAAATCTCTTCTTCGGAAAGTATATCGCGGCTTAAAGTCGGTTCTCCCTCCTCTTCCAACATTCCAAGCAAATAATAACAAGCATTCAACACTACAGAGACTCCTTCGTCGGTAATATTTGCATAAGAACTGCTGTTCAATCCAATCTGCACATAGTTTTCAGGCAAAAGGGTTCCGTTAATCATCGTTCCGGCAGGAATTTCGAGAATACAGGTTTGCCCGGCGTCTTTTATCTTTGCAATGGTCTGTATTTCGCCTCCGGAAACATCAATGAATGAAACCGGATTCATATACGTAAGGGCTTTCACGTTTACGGAAGAGATCATCCGTATTTCATTGCCATTAACAAAAGTAACGTCCTTAAACATCGGGTGTTGAAGCATATCGTTTTCTACTACCAGTGTTGTGGCGGTAGTATTATCGCCATAGCCTGTAGTAGCCCAGTTCCATGTCTCATCCGTGCTCTTGTAAGCATGGACTTTCATAGTTAAAACAGGTTTTTCCACTCCTTTCAGTTCGGGCATAATGGGCGAATTGGATGCCGCAACCTCGCTTATGACAACCAGATCAAAAATGGAAAAGTCCACTCCCTGCTGCTGGGCATCTATCTCTTTTATATAAAAACCGGAACAAGCCATCAAAGCCGGCAAAATGCGGGTATCATTCGAATAATTGACTGCCGACATATCTGTTACGTAAGCAACCTTTTTAAGGGAAGAAGGGATAACGGTAATTATGGATTCGATTGTTATGGGCTCACCGTTTCCTATTGTTTTAATCACAATCGTGCCAGAGGTAGTAGGTCTACCTTTTATTACAAGGGATTTATCCTTTTTCTCCATAATTAAACCATCGGGCAATCCGGTCACCTCTACATCATTCGTTCCGCCTCCCCAGACAAATATCAACTCTTCCATTGATTCCCCTTCAAAAACCGTCTGGTACAGATCGCCTTCTACTTCGAGCTTAGCCACAGTCATATCTTCTGTCACCGTAATCGTACCTCCCGGATCCGTTGCATCCGGTTGTCCCCCGACTGTCCGCAAAGTAAAGGAAAAAACACCGACTTCGTGCGGAGTGCCATTTATAGAAAGCTGGTTGCCTGTAATAGTTCCGGTAACTCCTTCGGGCAAGGTTCCAATGACTTCGATAGAGGTTGCATTTGCAAAATTAAATATGATTGAATTGATCGGATTGCCGGCAACAACTGTTTGATTCCGGGCTCCTCCCGGTCCCCAGCGGCCAATAGTAGCAGGTTCAGGCTCGCCCTTTTCCACTGTAATTGTTCCCGACTTGCTTGCTTCCGTTCCGGAGCCGCTGACGGTGGTTACGGTAAAAGGAAAAGTTCCACTTGCGGAAGGGGTTCCGCTGAAACTTACTCTTTGGGCAGCATTATCAATATTCACATTAATACCCGGAGGCATTCCGTCTACATTGACTGTAGCGGCATTTGTCCAAGTATATGAAAATTCGATAATAGGGCTTCCCGATACGACAGTCTGGCTTGAGCCTCCGGCTCCGTTCTTGGTCAGAGTAGGCGTCAAATCTACCGGAGTATGGTTTGCCAGGTAAATATCGGGTTGCGGAATGTTATCCACACCGTCACCGATATAAAAGCCAAGGTGTGGAGGCTGGTTGTATGCGGTGTTTTGCCAAGCTACACTCATGCGATAAACAGGATCATGCATCAACGTAAACAAGCGGTGCTCGGTTGGTATTACGGTTGTAAATAGCAGCAACTGGCTCGGATCTTTTCCATTATAAAATATCATCTCTTCACGCCAGTCGCCCAGTATATCGGCACTCAGGCAAGGATTGGCTTTTGTACCGTTAATGTATTGGGCATTCCCTGAATTATAAATTGAAAACAGCCGTGTCGTTCCGTTTCCTGTCCATTTATCCAACTTATCCCCGTCCAGCAATTCATCCTGAAGGTCGCCGTCCCAGTAAATACGGAAATTAACGGAAGGCCTTGAGGTTGAAATAACATTTCCCTTGCAATCATACACATTATTGCTTCCTGTACTCCACATTTCAAACCCTCGATGGTTAGGATCAATATCGGCAGCAAGTCCTCTTCCGACATCACTTCCCGTTTTTTGCCCGAAAATAACCTTTCCTGTTTTGAGGTCTCTCAACTCAAATCCATAAGCGCTCCCTTTGTCTTCGTGGACAAACCAACCTTCCAAGCCTGCCCTGTCGGGATCCATATCCGAAATATGCATAGCATCGCCATGACCGAAACCGGTGCGGTACAAAAGATTACCGTTATGGTCAATACATGCAGCCCCATAGATAATTTCATCATATCCGTCGCCATCCACATCAGCCACAGCGAGGTTATGGTTTCCTTGCCCGTAAGCGCCGGATCCGCTCGTCGCCGAATTGTGATACCAGCGTTGCGTGAGTTTTCCGTTCCGGAAATCATACGCGGTCAATACCGAACGGGTATAATATCCGCGGCACATGACCAGACTCGGGCGCACTCCGTCGAGATAGGCTACACAGGCTAGGAAACGGTCTACACGGTTTCCATAATTATCGCCCCACGAGGAGACAGTTCCCCTTGGAGGATTATAGGCAACTGTACTGAGTTCGGCTCCGGTCTCACCCGAAAATACGGTTAAATATTCGGGGCCGCTCAAAACATATCCGCCGGAGTTGCGGTAATCCCTTGAGGGATCGTCCGAGCCCATCAATACACGTTTTCCTTTCCCGTCGATTGTTCCGGGAGCGGTCTTGCAAGCGATTTCGGCTTTGCCGTCGCCATCGAGGTCATATACCTGAAATTGGGTATAGTGTGCTCCGGCACGGATATTTACGCCTAAGTCTATACGCCACATGAAAGTGCCGTTGATCTTATAGCAATCGAGATAAACATTTCCTGTATAACCACTTTGGGAGTTGTCCTTGGCATTGCTGGGATCCCATTTGACAATAATTTCGTACTCTCCGTCACCGTCCACATCGCCTACACTGCAATCGTTCGGGGTATAGGTATAGCTTCCCGACGGATTGCTTCCTCCGGCAGGACGCTTCAACTGGATGGTTTTGTACTGCTGAGCCCATACGCCTGCTGATTTGGAATCCGGCTGTTCTATTCCCCCGGCAATAGCCCTTACGGTATAAACAGACGATGTCGTTCCGGCAGCATCCGTATAATTGGTTTTTGTCGCAATCGGGGCAGAGTTCACTTTCTGCCCGTTCCGGTAGAGGTTGAAAGAGACAGACGGATCGTCGGTTCCGAGATACCTCCAACTGACGTAAACGCCTCCGCTCACTTTTACGGCAACAACCCCGCGGTCGAGGTATTCCATCTGCCGGGTAGCGGCATTGGCGGAAAAGCATAATGAAATAATGCTTATCAATAAGATTATTCCACTCATTTTACAATAATTCTGTTTCATGGTTTATTAGTTACAAGTTAGTAGTTACAAGAAAATAGTATGAAGTGTGGATAAAAGGGAAATATAAGGACACAATTGGTGCAGATTTCCACAGATACAAACCTGATACACTTCTGATTATAAATTATTTTATCATACGGATTATTCATGCTTTCCAACAACAAAAGAGACAAGGGATTAAAGGCTTTTACCGTTATGTTGTGATCTTCTAATTCCGCAATCTTTTCAAGTCCATCACAACATAATTATTTTACCTTGTAGAAAAGGTTTTCATCACTCTTATTTCAATGCAATTAACAAGTCTTCATTTTTTCAACAACTAAGAAACGTCATATAAAAAACGTTTTTCCAATAAATTTATGCTTATCAGCAATATTGCTCCCAATGTTAAAGTCAATGAATTTTATAAACACAAAGGCGCAAAGAACACGAAATTGTATTTATTTTCTTTGTGTGCTTCGTATCTTTGTGTTACTTTTTCTCGTTAGGGGTAATATTGCTGATAAGCATAATAAACTTTTATAAAACCATTACAAAAAAATCCCATAATCTCCTTATTTAATACCAAATCATTAAAAACAATTTATTTTTTATTTTACTAAAAATACATTAATTTCACAGCGTTAAATTTCTATCTGGTTTGATTTATAGTTACATAAACCATGCCAAACTGTTAATTTATATAACATCACATAATCAAAAACTGAAATGAGAATAGGATTACTATCTGTATTTATTATCTGTATGCTTGAATGTGCATATTCCCAAAATCAAAGTTACGACCGTATTCATATTTCCCTGGACGGAGGATGGAGTTACCGTATTGCTCCGGTTACGGAAAATGTCACACCTGAAGTAAAATCCTACATTAAGGGGTTAAAATCGGGGTATAACCTGTCCGGTAACGCTTTAGTACATTTCAATAAACTGATAGGAGCCGGTATTGATTTATCCCTCTCCAAATACCAAAACGAAGAGAATAATTTAGATGGTTATACGAACATATCGGGTAATGTTACGATCAGCTACATTGCGCCATGCGCCGGATTCCGTTTCATTGCTAAAGAGAAACATATTTTTCTGTTAACTGCATCTATTGGAGTCCTCATCTATAAAGAGGAGCAACAGTTCGATTGGCAACATCTGGAAATGACAGGAACCACATTGGGGATCAGGGCGGGAGCCGGATATAGCTATGCTATCACAAAGAACATAGCGGCCGGAGCTAAGGTTTCATTGATTTCGGGTACTCTTTATTCTTATGACCAACGAATAAACGGAGGACGTAAACAAAAAATAAGGCCGGAAGAAGATGAATATGAAGGCTTATCCCAATTTACGTTGACCGGAGGTATCAGATTTAATTTTTGACAAAGTAAAATCCGGCAAAAGAACTTCATCTTTAATGCCGAAGGTATTATATATTTATTACGCTTATCAGCAATATTACCCCCAACGAGAAAAAGTAAACACAAAGGCACGAAGTGCACAAAGAAAATAAAAAAACAAACATAACTTCGTGTCCTTTGTGCCTTTGTGTTTATAAAATTCATTTACGTTGGCACCGGGGGTAATATTGC
>JAVBMA010000004.1:0-146631 GCA_031553005.1 Paludibacteraceae bacterium
TGGGAGAGTAAGTAGCCGCCATTTTTAAGAACTCTCATCGATTGTAAAATTGATGAGAGTTTTTTCGTTTATAATTAATTATATTATATATAATATAGTAAAGCTACTAAGTTTAAAAAACTTAGTAGCTTTTTGTGGTTAGTAGGTGTAATAATTTTTTGTAACTATACAAAAGTTTCCACCCTGAAATTTGCAAAATTTATTATTTTCCATATATTTGTTGGCGATAAAAAATTAATATTTATAACTTAAAAATCTATTTCTATGTCTGTAAACAAAGTAATTTTGGTGGGAAATGTAGGTAAAGATCCCGAAGTACGTTATGTAGACCAAAATACCCCTGTTGCAAATTTTACGCTTGCAACTACTGAGCGGGGTTATACAACCCAAACAGGGACAGTTGTTCCCGATAGAACCGAATGGCATAATATTGTTGTATGGAGAGGTTTGGCTAAAGTTGTGGAAAATTATGTAAGGAAAGGTACATCATTATATATTGAAGGAAAAATAAGAACAAGGAATTGGACTGATCAAAACGGAGTGACTCGTTACACAACTGAAATATATGCTGATAATTTAGAATTATTAGGGAAACGACCGGAAGGAGGAATTACTCCGCTAGCTCCACAACAAAACGCTTCTCAACCTAATTCTTCACAATCCGTCTCCCCTGTTTCTGCTCCTTCTTTTGAAGGTGAAAGTGGAGATAGTGTTGATGATTTGCCTTTTTGATGGAGAGAAAATAAAGTTGGAAAATCATTTTTAATTTATATATTTGCAAGGACGGAGAAATATCCGTCCTTGTTTTATTAACGAATTATTTTATACTTGGACTCGTCTTTTTTGTTAGACATAATTGCTGATATTTCAGACCCTTCCCGAACATGGGGAGTAGAAATATACATATTTTTTTCTGTTATCATTCTGTTGTTGCTTGTATTGTTAGCTATCTTATCTTTTTTCGAAACGTCTTTTTTCTCTTTAACAGCAAAAGAAGAATCGAATATCAGACATTCAACAAAAAAGAGTGCAAAGTCTCTTCAAATTTTGCTCAGTTCTCCATTACAAACATTAGGAACCATTGTGTTTTGCTATTATGCATCATTGATAGCTATCATTATGTTTTCAATTTTGTTATTAAATGAAGCTTTTCAATTTACTTTTTTGCCAAGTGTTGTTTGTTGGATAATTTTTTTTATTTCAATTACGTTTTTGATTTTACTTTTTAGCGAATTTTTTCCACAGTTATTAAAGCGAAAAAAAAATATCTCTATTCTATATATTTCATCTAAAATAATCCGTCCTTTGTTTTTTGTCTTTGCTCCTTTTTTCAAACTTTTTTTACGGTCGACTTCAATCATTGAGAAGCGATTGGAATCGAAGACATATCGCAATATTTCGATTGATGAATTATCAGAGACATTAAAATTGACTGCGGTAGAAACTAAAGAAGAGAAAGAAATTTTGCAAGGGATAGTCAATTTTGGGCGTATTAACGTGGATGAAATAATGAAGCCGCGGGTAGATGTTGTCGATGTTAATTTGAAAAGTGATTTTGAAGCAGTAATCCGCATAATCCGGGAGTCGGAGTATTCCCGTTTGCCTGTTTACGAAGATTCGATAGATAATATCAAAGGTATTCTTTATATTAAGGATCTATTGAAATATCTTAACGAGGAAAATTCTTTTAATTGGCAATCTTTGATTAGGGAAGCATATTTTATTCCTGAAACAAAAAAAATAGATGATTTGCTGAAAGAGTTTCAAACAAAACGAATTCACATGGCAATTGTGGTCGATGAATTTGGAGGAACTTCAGGAATCGTTACGCTGGAAGATATTTTGGAGGTAATCGTTGGAGACATTTGTGACGAACATGATGATGAAGAGCAGAAATTATACACATCCATAGATGATAAAAACTATGTATTGGAAGGGAAACTGCTTCTCAATGATTTTTATAAAATTCCGAACGTCAACAGAGACGGATTTACAAATGTTGATTCGGATGCTGATACATTAGCCGGATTAATATTGGAAATTAAAGGAGATATTCCTGTCGTAGGAGAAGTGATTGAATATAACGATTACATATTTCAGATTGTATCAGCAGATAACCGGCGGATTAAAAAAGTAAAAATGCAAATACCATAATATTAGTTATGTCAACAATAAAAAGAAATATTGAACACAAAGACACAAAGACACAAAGATGCAATTTTTTATCCCCTTGTCCTTTTATGCCTTTATGTTTAACTTATTTGATGGGATTTTTCTTGCTTTTATCAGGTTGCAGTGAAAATACTCCGAAGCCTCGTGGATATTTTCGAATCGACTTACCAGAAAAGGCATATGAAACATTTAATGAACCCGGTTATCCTTATTCTTTTAAATACGCAAATATTGCCAAGGTGATTCCCAAAAGAGGAAGTTCGCAGGATTCTTTTTGGATTGATATCGTATATCCGCAATTCAATGCCAGAATATATGGCAGTTACAAGAAAATTGAAAATAATTTTAGAGAAGTATCCGAAGACTCCCGTACCTTTGTTTATAAACATACGATAAAGGCAGATGCAATAACAGAACAACCTTACGAAAATGAAGAACGGAAGGTGTATGGCATTTTATACGAATTAAAAGGAAATACGGCATCTAGCATCCAATTTATTTTAACAGACAGCATTCATAATTTTTTTAGAGGAGCATTATATTTTAATGTTTCTCCGAATAAAGACTCAATAGCTCCGGTTTCTACATTTATTAGAGAAGATATTATCCAGTTAATAGAGACATTGGAGTGGAAGTGAATTCATTTCTCTCAATTAGATTTAGATAGAAAGTATGATTAAAAAAGGATTAAGCATATTATTTTTCATTGTTGCAATTGTTGTAGTTTATCTTGTTTCCGAAAAATACTTCTTTCGGTTGGATTTGACATCCGAGAAACGATATAGCATTTCAGATAACACGAAAAAGTTATTAAAGAATTTAGATGATGAACTCACCTTTAAAATTTACTTGGATGGTGATTTAAATTCAGGATTTCTGCGGTTGCGAAAAGCTACAAGGGAGATGCTGGACGAATTTAACGCCTATGCCGGTAAAAACCTGAAATATGAGTTTATTAACCCTTCGGAAGCTTCAACAGCCCGCGAACGCGAAAAGCAATATGAGGATCTGGAAAAAAGAGGGATACGGGGAACAATGGTTTATGAAAAAGATAAAGAAGGAAAGTCTATTCAGAAAATTGTATTCCCATGGATGGAAATATCTTATAAAGGAAAAACACGCCCTGTAAACTTGCTAAAAAATCTACCAGGTAAATCGGGAGAAGAAAATCTAAATATCTCTATTCAAAACCTTGAATTTGAATTAACCGATATTATTCGACTTCTTACAACAAAAGAAGTACTAAAAGTCGCCTTTATAGAAGGACATGGAGAACTTCCTGAATTTTTCACATACGATATTTCTCAAACGTTGAGCCGCTACTATCAGGTTGATAGAGGTGTTATAGGAGACGATCCTTTTATTTTAAATCCTTATGCAGCCATTATTATAGCTGCACCTCAACAAAAAATATCAGAAAAGGATAAGTACATAATAGATCAATATATTATGCATGGAGGAAAAGTTCTCTGGTTGGTGGATGGCGTAAAGATTTCTTTAGATAGTTTGTCTACTCATTCCGAAACAATGGGAATTGCTCTCGATGTAAATCTATCCGATCAACTTTTTAAATACGGAGTTCGTATCAATCCGGTACTGGTACAAGATGTGCAATCTATTCTGATCCCGGTTAATGTGGCAGGAGCCGATGAACCTGCGAAATTTGAACCGTTGCCGTGGTATTACTCTCCTCTTTTGCTTACCTCTCCGGAGCATCCGGTAACCAAGAATGTAACGCCTGTAAAAACCGAATTTGCCAGTTCATTGGATTTTGTAGGAGAAGAATTACAAGTAAAGAAAGATATCCTGCTGGTTACTTCTACAGGAACACATATACAAACAATGCCTTCATTGGTAACAATGGATATTATAAATGTTGAAAAAAGCGGGCTTTATTTTGATTCCCGGAATGCAATCGTTGCAGCATCATTGGAAGGTATTTTTCCATCTGTATTTACGAATAGAATGATACCCGAAGGAATTCATACCAATGAGAAAATGCTTGTTGAAAGCAAACCTACAAAAATGATTGTTATAGCAGATGGCGATGTTATACGTAACGATGTGCAAGGTTATGGAGAAAATGCCACTGTTTTGCCATTAGGTTTTGATCGTTATATGAATCAGCAGTTTGGAAATAAAGATTTTATATTAAATGCCATAAATTATTTGACTGATGATGAAGGTTGGATGACTCTTCGGTCAAGAGAAATAAAACTTCGGTTACTCAATAAACCTGCTATAATCGGATTACGTAAATTTTGGCAGATTTCCGATGTTTTGTTACCTCTTATTTTTTTAGCTATCTTTGGAGCGGTTTTTTATATTGTCCGAAAGAGGAAATATACCAGTTAGATTATTTTATTACTCATGAATTATGAAGTAGGATCTAAATAAAAAAACTTTTCTAAAATGTCCTATTGTATTTTATTTTTGCGATTAAGTTGGGAAATTATTTTTTAGATATTGAAAGAATTAATAAATTAATCCGAATTCTTGAAAATTGGAAATAATAAAGAACAAGTAATCTAAAAAAAAGCCGTAAATGTTTTGCAAATAAAAAAAAATATCTAAATTTGCAAGCCGTTTCAAAGGGCAAAACTTTTGGGACGGTTTTTAAATGTAGAGAAAATGCCTCTTTAGCTCAGTTGGCCAGAGCACGTGATTTGTAATCTCGGGGTCGTTGGTTCGAATCCGACAAGAGGCTCAAGAAAATTGAAAATTGAAAATTGAAAATTGAAAACGAAGCGGTTGCTTTTTATTCTGTACTTTCAAATTTTCAATTAGAAAAGAAAAAGATAACTTTCAACTTTCCATTGTCAATTTTCAACTTATTATAAGGGCGAATACCAGAGTGGCCAAATGGGGCAGACTGTAAATCTGCTGACTTACGTCTTCGGTGGTTCGAATCCATCTTCGCCCACTACTACTTAGTTGAAAATGGAAAATTGAAAGCTGAAAATAAATCAAATAATTTTCAACTTTCAATTCTTGACTTTCAATTGAAATCGCGGGAGTAGCTCAGTTGATAGAGCATCAGCCTTCCAAGCTGAGGGTCGCGGGTTTGAACCCCGTCTCCCGCTCACTCTTGCCAATGTAGCTCAGTGGTAGAGCACTTCCTTGGTAAGGAAGAGGTCACGGGTTCAACTCCCGTCATCGGCTCAAATGGGATAAGCGGAAATGCAAAATATACATTAATCAATTTAAAATAATTTTTTTCAGCTATGGCAAAAGAACATTTTAATAGGACCAAACCCCATGTAAATATTGGTACTATTGGTCACGTTGACCACGGTAAAACGACTTTGACCGCTGCTATTACAACTGTATTAGCAAAAAGAGGTCTCTCAGAATTGCGCTCATTTGATTCAATTGATAACGCTCCTGAAGAAAAAGAGCGTGGTATCACAATCAATACTTCACACGTAGAATACGAAACAGCTAACCGTCACTATGCACACGTTGACTGTCCGGGACACGCCGACTACGTAAAAAACCTGGTTACTGGTGCTGCTCAGATGGACGGTGCAATCATCGTAGTTGCTGCTACTGATGGTCCGATGCCTCAAACAAGAGAGCACATCCTTTTGGCTCGTCAGGTAAACGTTCCGAAAATCGTTGTTTTCATGAACAAATGTGACATGGTAGACGATGCAGAAATGTTAGACCTTGTTGAAATGGAAATGCGCGAGTTACTTTCTTTCTATAATTTTGACGGAGATAACAACCCAATCATTCGTGGATCTGCTTTAGGTGGATTGAACGGAGTTGCTGAATGGGAAGACAAAATCATGGAATTGATGGAAGCTTGTGATACTTGGATTCCACTTCCTCCACGTGAAGTTGACAAACCTTTCTTGATGCCGGTTGAAGACGTGTTCTCTATCACAGGTCGTGGTACTGTAGCAACAGGTCGTATCGAAACAGGTATCATCAAAACAGGTGAAGAAGTTCAAATTATCGGTCTTGGAGCAGAAGCAAAAAAATCAACAGTTACCGGAGTTGAAATGTTCCGTAAAATTTTGGACGAAGGTCAAGCCGGAGATAACGTTGGTTTATTACTTCGTGGTATCGACAAAAACGAAATCAAACGTGGTATGGTTATCACCCACCCAGGAAAAGTTACCCCTCACACTAAATTCAAAGCAGAGGTGTATATCTTGAAAAAAGAAGAAGGTGGTCGTCACACTCCATTCCACAACAAATACCGTCCTCAGTTCTATATCCGTACATTGGACGTAACTGGTGAAATCACTTTACCGGAAGGAACTGAAATGGTTATGCCAGGAGATAACTTGACAATTACTGTAGAACTTATCTATCCGGTAGCATGTAGCGTAGGTTTACGTTTCGCTATCCGCGAAGGTGGACGTACAGTAGGTGCAGGTCAGATTACTGAAATCCTTCAATAATAAATTGAAAGTTGAAAGTTGAAGGTTCAAAATGCGAAAAGCATTTAACTTTCAACTTTCAATTTGAATACACGGGCGTAGCTCAGTTGGTAGAGCACCGGTCTCCAAAACCGGGTGTCGGGAGTTCGAGCCTCTCCGCCCGTGCAAAAATAAAAAAAATGAAAATAGCAAATTACATTAAAGAATCATACGACGAGCTTGTCCATAAAGTTTCTTGGCCAACCCGGAGTGAGTTAACTAACAGTGCGATAGTAGTTCTTATAGCTTCCGTGATTATTGCATTGATAGTATTTGCAATGGATAAACTTATCCAACTCCTTATGGATTTTATCTACGGTTTATTATTTTAAAAAAGAAGGAAAAAATGTCTGAGAGTGGCAAAAAATGGTATGTTTTACGTGCCATTAGTGGAAAAGAAAGCAAGGTCCGCGAATATCTTGAAGCAGAAATCAGGAATACGGATCTTGGTCAATATGTTTCTCAGGTATTGATTCCAACTGAGAAAGTTTATCAAATTCGAAACGGTAAAAAAATTTCCAAAGAAAGAAGTTATTTGCCGGGTTACGTGTTAATCGAAGCCGATCTTGTTGGTGAAGTTCCTCACCGCTTGAAAAACATTCCAAATGTTATTGGGTTTTTAGGAGACGGATCTAAGAAGTCAGATAGTCCGGTTCCTTTGCGTCAAAGCGAAGTAAATCGCATCCTTGGAAAAGTGGATGAATTGCAGGACTCTTTGGAGGAAATCAATATTCCATTCTTTGTAGGAGAGACCGTAAAGGTAGCGTTCGGACCATTCAGTGGCTTTAGCGGCGTAATAGAAGAGGTAAACAATGAACGTAAGAAACTGAAAGTAATGGTCAAAATTTTCGGGCGGAAAACACCGCTTGAATTAGGCTTTATGCAAGTTGAAAAAGAGTAGCCGGTAGTTACGTACCTGACTATCTTTTGTTATTTTTTATAATAAAAATCAAAAACAAAAATGGCTAAAGAAGTTGCTGGACTTATCAAATTACAGATAAAAGGTGGCGCTGCAAATCCATCACCTCCGGTAGGACCTGCCTTAGGTTCGAAAGGGATTAATATCATGGATTTTTGCAAGCAATTTAATGCCAGAACCCAAGACAAACCAGGTAAAGTATTGCCTGTGGTTATCACGTACTACACAGATAAGTCTTTTGATTTTGTCGTAAAAACTCCCCCGGTAGCAATTCAATTGTTAGAAATAACAAAACAGAAGAGCGGATCGGCTGAGCCAAACCGTAAAAAAATTGCTGAAATTACTTGGGATCAAGTAAAAGCAATTGCGGAAGACAAAATGGTAGACTTAAACTGTTTTACGATCGATGCAGCTATGACAATGGTTGCCGGGACAGCGAGAAGCATGGGTATTGCCGTCAAAGGAGAATTCCCTGGTAAAAAACAATAAACACTTCAATTGAAATGGGTAAACTTACAAAAAAACAAAAGTTAGCTTTAGAGAAGATTGAAGAAGGGAAATCTTATTCTCTAAAAGAAGCATCCAAATTAGTAAAGGAAATAACCACCACTAAATTTGATGCATCTGTAGATGTTGACGTTCGCTTGGGCGTAGATCCTAGAAAAGCCAATCAGATGGTGAGAGGTGTTGTATCTCTTCCTCATGGTACTGGTAAAGAAGTTAGGGTCTTGGTATTATGTACGCCGGACGCAGAAGCTGATGCAAAAGCTGCAGGAGCTGAATACGTAGGTCTTGACGAATATATCGATAAGATCAAAGGCGGTTGGACAGATGTTGATGTTATCATTACAATGCCTTCCATCATGGGTAAAATTGGAGCTTTAGGTCGTGTATTAGGTCCTCGCGGATTGATGCCGAACCCTAAGAGCGGTACTGTTACCAATGATGTTGCAAAAGCAGTAAAAGAAGTAAAACAAGGTAAAATTGATTTCAAAGTAGATAAATTCGGTATTGTACATACCTCAGTAGGAAAAGTATCTTTTACTCCTGAACAAATTTTAGGCAATGCCAAAGAATTTATTAATACATTGATTAAATTGAAACCTACAGCTGCTAAAGGCGTGTATGTAAAAAGCATTTATCTTTCAAGTACAATGAGTGCGGGTATTAAAATTGACCCTAAATCAGTTGATGAAATTTAATATTAAAAGATTAAAGACATGAAAAAGGAAGATAAAAGCGCTATCATAGAACAATTAAAAATAACTCTCGATGGATACAAGCATTTCTACATTGCTGATGCTGCCGATTTGAATGCAGCAGATACAACTGAGCTTAGAAAGACTTGTTTCAAAGAAGATATTAAATTAATTGTAGTAAAAAATACTTTACTGAAGAAAGCGTTGGAACAAAAGGGAGATTTCTCTCCGTTGTTCGCCGCATTAGAAGGACCGACAGCTCTTATCCTTTCTAACACAAACAATGCACCTGCTAAACTTATCAAAGAATTTAGCAAGAAAAATAAAGCAGGAAAACCTACTTTAAAAGCAGCGTATGTAGAAGAAAGTTTCTATGTGGGTGCCGACCAATTGGATACATTGGTTGCAATCAAGAGCAAAGAACAGCTTATCGGAGAGATTGTTACGTTATTACAATCGCCTGCTAAGAATGTTATATCAGCACTTCAATCAGGAGGTACTACAATTCACGGTGTGTTGAAAACACTCTCGGAAAGATAAATTATAAAACAAACAAATTACAAAAATTTTTCTAAAACAATAATAAAATGGCAGATTTAAAAGCTTTCGCAGAACAATTGGTTAACTTAACAGTGAAAGAAGTTAACGAACTTGCTGAAATTTTGAAAAACGAATACGGTATTGAACCTGCTGCTGCAGCTGTTGCTGTTGCTGCTCCTGCTGCTGGTGGAGCTGCTCCTGCTGCTGAAGAAAAATCATCATTCGATGTTATTTTGAAATCAGCTGGTGCTAACAAACTTGCAATCGTTAAATTAGTAAAAGAATTAACTGGACTTGGTTTGAAAGAAGCTAAAGATTTAGTAGATGGTGCTCCAAGCCCAATTAAAGAAGGTCTTGCTAAAGCAGATGCAGAAGGTCTTAAGAAACAACTTGAAGAAGCTGGAGCTGAAGTTGAACTTAAATAGTATTACCTGATAATCAGGAACTTTGGTTTAGAACCTTTTTTATCGGGGTTCTAAACCTTTTTGCGTCTTATTCAATTTTCAAGTTCAACTAATTCCTCCGATAAATGTCTTTACAAACCGAAAAACAAAGAATAAACTTTGCAACTATCAAGAATCAACAGGAATATCCGGATTTCCTTGAAGTGCAATTGAAGTCGTTCCATGACTTTTTTCAACTCGATACACCCCCTGAAAAAAGAAAGAATGAGGGGATGTATAAGGTATTTGCCGAAAATTTTCCGATAGCAGATACCCGAAACAATTTCATTCTTGAATTTTTGGATTATTATATTGATCCTTCCAGATACTCTATTGAAGAATGTATCGAAAGAGGATTGACATATTCTGTGCCTTTGAAGGCGAAGCTCAAGCTGTATTGTACCGATCCCGATCACGAGGATTTTGAGACAATCATCCAAGATGTATATTTGGGGCCTATCCCATATATGACAGACAAAGGAACCTTTATTATTAACGGTGCCGAACGTGTTGTTGTTTCCCAATTGCACCGTTCTCCGGGAGTATTCTTCGGACAAAGCATGCATGCCAACGGGACTAAATTATATTCAGCCCGTATCATTCCGTTCAAAGGCTCTTGGATTGAGTTTGCAACCGACATCAATAACGTGATGTATGCTTACATCGATCGTAAGAAAAAACTTCCGGTTACCACCTTGTTGCGTGCTATCGGTTATGAAAGTGATAAAAATATTCTTGAAATATTCAACCTTGCCGAAGAGATAAAAGTTTCTAAAAGCGGTCTGAAGAAAGTAGTTGGCCGTAAGTTAGCCGCTCGTGTTCTTAAGACCTGGGTTGAAGATTTCGTAGACGAAGATACCGGTGAGGTAGTATCCATCGAACGTAATGAAATTATCATTGATCGTGAAATTGTATTGGAAAACAGCCACATTGATGATATTCTCGAATCAGGCGTTCAGACTATCTTGCTTCACAAGGAAGACCAAAATCTTTCTGATTATGGAATTATTTATAATACATTGCAAAAAGACCCTTCCAACTCGGAAAAAGAAGCTGTGTATTATATCTATCGCCAACTTCGTAACGCAGAACCTGCAGATGAATCTGCGGCAAGAGAAATTATCTCCGGATTATTCTTCTCTGAAAAACGTTATGACTTGGGCGATGTTGGCCGTTACAGGATCAACAAGAAGTTGAACCTTACTACCGATATGGATGTAAGAGTTTTGACAAAAGAAGACATTATCGAGATTATAAAATACCTGATTGAACTTATTAATTCAAAAGCGGATGTTGACGATATTGACCACTTGAGCAATCGTCGCGTGCGTACTGTGGGCGAACAACTTTACAACCAGTTTGGAGTTGGGCTTGCCCGTATGGCCCGTACTATCCGTGAAAGAATGAATGTACGCGATAATGAAGTATTTACTCCTATCGACTTGATTAATGCGAAGACCATATCTTCCGTTATTAATTCATTCTTCGGAACAAATGCTCTCTCTCAGTTTATGGATCAAACCAATCCGTTGGCCGAAATTACTCACAAACGCCGTTTGTCAGCGTTAGGACCCGGAGGATTATCGCGCGAACGCGCAGGGTTTGAGGTTCGTGACGTTCACTATACTCACTACGGACGTCTTTGCCCGATTGAAACACCTGAAGGTCCGAACATCGGTTTGATTTCTTCACTTTGTGTATATGCGAAGATCAATGATCTTGGATTTATTGAAACTCCTTACCGCAAAATAGAAAACGGAAAAGTAGATATTTCCGAAAACGGAATTGAATATTTGACTGCCGAGGAAGAAGAAGGTAAGATCATTGCACAAGGTAATGCACTGTTGGATGAGAATGGCAACTTTATCAATGACAAGGTAAAAGCCCGTAAAGAGGCTGACTATCCTGTTGTAGCTCCCGAAGAAATAGATCTGATGGATATTGCTCCTACACAGATAGCTTCTATTGCAGCCTCTTTGATTCCATTCTTGGAACATGATGATGCTAACCGTGCGTTGATGGGATCGAACATGATGCGCCAGGCAGTGCCGTTGTTGCGTTGTGATTCTCCGATTGTCGGTACTGGTATTGAAGGCCAGTTGATTCGTGACTCCCGTACACAAATTACAGCTGAAAGAGAAGGTGTAATTGAATATGTAGATGCAACTACAATACATATACGTTATGACAGATCAGAAGACGAAGAATTCACAAGCTTTGAATCTGCTGTAAAAGAGTACAGGATACCGAAATTCAGAAAAACAAACCAAAGTACAACGATTGACCTGCGTCCGATTGTTACTAAAGGAGAAAGAGTTGTTCCCGGTCAGATTTTAACCGAAGGATATTCTACTCAAAAAGGAGAATTGGCGATCGGTAAGAATCTTTTGGTTGCATTCATGCCTTGGAAAGGATATAACTATGAAGATGCGATTGTTATCAATGAAAAAGTAGTAAAAGAAGATATATTCACATCTGTTCACGTAGACGAATACCAATTGGAAGTTCGCGAAACCAAACGCGGTTTGGAAGAGTTGACTGCCGATATTCCGAATGTGAGCGAAGAAGCTACCCGTAACCTCGACGAAAACGGAATTATCCGTGTCGGAGCACAGGTTGAACCGGGTGATATTCTGATTGGTAAGATCACTCCTAAGGGAGAATCAGACCCTTCACCGGAAGAAAAATTACTTCGTGCAATCTTCGGAGATAAAGCTGGAGATGTAAAAGACGCTTCATTGAAAGCAACTCCTTCGTTAAGAGGTATTGTTATTGATAAGAAGCTTTTCTCTAAAGCGATGAGAAACCGTAAATCAAGATTGACGGATAAAGCGATTCTTCCAAAATTGGATGAAGAGTTTGAGTCTGAATCAATGAAACTCAAAAATACATTGGTAGAAAAGCTGTTATTCCTGACAAATGGAAAAACGTCTCAAGGAGTGAAAGATTTCTTGGGTACTGAAATTATCCCGAAAGGAACCAAATTTACTGCAAAATTATTAAATGAAGTTGATTATACAACTGTTCAGATAAGTAAATGGACTACCGATGCTCATAAGAATGAAATGATCCGCGATCTGATCATGAACTATTTGAAAAAATACAAAGAGTTAGACGCGATGATCAAACGTAAGAAGTTTAACATTACCATAGGTGATGAACTTCCTGCGGGTATCGTTCAATTAGTAAAAGTATATATTGCCAAAAAACGTAAGATTAAAGTAGGAGATAAGATGGCTGGACGCCACGGAAACAAAGGTATTGTTTCCCGTATCGTGCGCCAGGAAGATATGCCGTTCCTCGAAGACGGAACCCCGGTTGATATCGTATTGAATCCGCTTGGTGTGCCTTCTCGTATGAACTTGGGACAAATTTTTGAAACTGTACTTGGTTGGGCAGGTTTGAAACTTGACTGCAAATTTGCAACTCCTATCTTTGACGGAGCCAATTTAGATGATTTGAATGTGTGGACAGACAAGGCTGGCCTTCCAAGATATGGTAAAACTTATCTATGTGACGGTGGAACCGGAGAACGTTTTGACCAACCCGCAACTGTAGGTGTAATCTATATGTTGAAGTTAGGTCACATGGTGGATGATAAAATGCATGCCCGTTCAATCGGACCATACTCACTGATTACCCAACAACCTCTTGGAGGTAAGGCCCAATTCGGAGGTCAACGTTTCGGGGAAATGGAAGTTTGGGCATTGGAAGCATTTGGTGCCGCTCACATCCTACAGGAAATCCTGACTATCAAGTCGGATGATGTTATGGGTAGAGCACGTGCTTACGAAGCAATCGTAAAAGGTGAACCGATGCCGTCGGCAGGAATTCCGGAATCTCTGAACGTGTTATTGCACGAATTGAGAGGTTTGGGATTGAGTATCACACTTGATTAATGATAAATGTTTAGTGATAAGTGATTGTAATCATTTATCACTAATCTCTATTAATCACTTATCACTAAAAAAGAAATATAACTCTTTGTAAATTAAAAATATGGCTTTTAGAAAAGAAAATAAAGTAAAGAGTTCATTCAATAAAATTTCCATTGGTTTAGCTTCTCCCGAAGAAATTCTGGAAGTTTCGAGCGGAGAAGTATTAAAGCCGGAGACAATTAACTACCGGACTTATAAACCTGAACGCGATGGTTTATTTTGTGAACGTATTTTTGGACCGGTAAAAGATTATGAATGTCACTGCGGAAAGTACAAAAGAATCCGTTACAAAGGAATCGTTTGTGACCGTTGTGGAGTAGAAGTTACCGAAAAGAAAGTACGTCGTGAGCGTATGGGACATATCCAGTTGGTAGTTCCTGTAGCTCATATCTGGTATTTCCGTTCATTGCCGAATAAAATCGGTTATTTGTTAGGAATGCCGACCAAAAAAATGGATGCAATTATCTATTACGAAAGATATGTTGTTATCCAATCCGGTATAAAGGCTGACGATGGTATCGCAGAACAAGACCTTCTTACTGAAGAAGAATATCTGGATATCATGGAATCTCTTCCAAAAGAAAATCAATTATTGGAAGATACCGATCCGAATAAATTCATTGCAAAAATGGGAGCGGAAGCGGTCTATGATTTGCTTCAACGTTTGGATTTGGATGCCCTTTCTTACGATTTAAGAAACCGTGCCGGACAAGAATCTTCACAACAACGTAAAAGTGAAGCCTTAAAACGCCTTCAGGTAGTAGAAGCCCTTCGTGCGTCAAAAGGTAAAAATAAACCGGAATGGATGATTGTTAAGATTGTTCCTGTTATTCCACCGGAATTAAGACCATTAGTTCCATTGGATGGAGGTCGTTTTGCAACATCCGACTTAAATGACTTATACCGTCGTGTTATTATCCGTAATAACCGTTTGAAACGTTTGATCGAGATCAAAGCTCCTGAAGTTATTTTACGTAATGAAAAACGTATGCTTCAAGAAGCTGTTGACTCGTTGTTCGATAACTCAAGGAAATCGAGTGCCGTTAAGACCGATGCTAACCGTCCGTTGAAATCGTTGTCCGACAGCTTGAAAGGAAAACAAGGACGTTTCCGTCAGAACTTGCTCGGTAAACGTGTTGACTATTCGGCTCGTTCGGTAATTGTCGTAGGTCCGGAATTGAAAATGCATGAGTGTGGTTTGCCGAAAGATATGGCAGCCGAATTATATAAACCATTTGTCATCCGTAAACTGATTGAACGAGGAATTGTAAAAACCGTAAAATCAGCTAAGAAAATCGTTGATCGTAAAGATCCGGTGGTATGGGATATTTTGGAATATGTAATGAAAGGTCATCCGGTATTATTAAACCGCGCCCCTACCTTGCACCGTCTTGGTATCCAGGCATTCCAACCGAAGATGATTGAAGGAAAAGCTATTCAGCTGCACCCGTTGTCATGTACTGCATTTAACGCTGACTTCGACGGTGACCAGATGGCTGTTCACTTACCATTGGGTAATGAAGCTATACTGGAAGCTCAGATGTTGATGCTTGCCTCACACAATATCTTGAACCCGGCAAATGGTTCGCCGATTACCGTTCCTTCACAGGACATGGTGCTTGGTCTTTACTATATCACCAAACCTCGTTCAGGAACAATGGGCGAAGGCTTGACATTCTATGGTGTAGAAGAAGCTGAGATCGCTTACAATGAGAAAAGAGTAGATCTTCACGCTCCGATCAAAGTAGTAGCTCAAGATTTGAATGAAAAAGGAGAATTGGTAGACAAGTTGATTGAAACTACTGTTGGTCGTTTGATCTTTAATCAGGCAGTTCCGAAAGAAGTTGGTTATATCAATGAATTATTGACCAAAAAGTCATTAAGAGATATTATCGGAAAAGTAATCAAGATTTGTGGAGTAGCACGTACAGCACAGTTCCTTGACGATATTAAGGATTTGGGTTATTATATGGCATTCAGGGGATGTTTGTCGTTTAACCTTGAAAACGTAATTATTCCTAAAGAAAAAGAACAATTGGTTCAGGAAGGTTATAAAGAAGTTGAAGAAATTATGAATAACTATAACATGGGATTCATTACCAACAACGAACGTTATAACCAAATTATCGATACCTGGACACATGTTAATTCCCGTTTGTCAAACATATTGATGAAAACTATTTCATCAGACGACCAAGGATTTAACTCTGTATATATGATGCTCGACTCCGGAGCCCGTGGTTCTAAAGAGCAGATTCGTCAGCTTTCAGGTATGCGTGGTTTGATGGCAAAACCTCAGAAATCAGGTAGCGAAGGTGGACAAATTATTGAAAACCCAATCCTTTCTAACTTTAAAGAAGGTCTTTCCGTACTAGAGTACTTTATTTCTACTCACGGTGCTCGTAAAGGTCTTGCCGATACGGCGTTGAAGACGGCAGATGCCGGTTATTTGACCCGTCGTCTGGTAGACGTTTCGCATGACGTGATTATTAATGAAGATGACTGTGGTACATTGAGAGGACTTGTATGTACCGAATTGAAAAACAACGAAGAAGTAGTAGCTTCTTTGTACGAAAGAATTTTAGGACGTGTTTCCGTACATGACATTCAGCACCCGCTTACTGGAGAAATTATTGTTTCTTCCGGAGAAGAGATTAATGAGGATGCCGCACAAATCATTCAGGAATCACCGATCGAACGCGTAGAAATACGTTCGGTATTGACTTGCGAATCGAAAAAAGGTGTTTGTGCCAAATGTTACGGACGTAACTTGGCTAACGGTCGCTTAGTTCAAAAAGGAGAGGCTGTAGGTGTGATTGCCGCACAGTCAATCGGTGAGCCGGGAACTCAGTTGACATTACGTACATTCCACGTGGGAGGTATTGCCGGAAACATTGCAGCAGAATCAGGCATTACATCACGCTACGATTGTGTTATCGAAATTGAAGAACTTCGTACTGTCGATTCTGAAAATGAAAATGGCAAGAAAATACAAATAGTAGTAGGTCGTTTGGCAGAGTTGAAGATTATTGATCCGAATACTAAAATCGTTCTAACTACCAGCAATATCCCTTATGGTGCAAAATTGTACTTCAAGAGTGGGGATTTTGTGAAAAAAGGCGATACCATTTGCGAATGGGATCCATTCAATGCTGTGATTGTTACTGAAGTAGCCGGAAAGGTTGAGTTGGAAAATGTTATTGAAAATGTAACATTTAAAACTGAGTCCGATGAAACGACAGGTTTGAAAGAAAAGATTATTATCGAATCTAAGGATAAGACTAAGATTCCTGCCGCCAATATATTGGATGAAAAAGGTAAGGTTATTAAAACATATAATTTGCCGGTAGGTGCCCACGTTATCATTGAAAATAATGATGATGTGAAAGCCGGACAATTATTGGTGAAAATACCGAGAGCCGTAGGAAAAGCCGGGGATATTACCGGAGGTCTTCCTCGTGTGACCGAGTTATTTGAAGCAAGAAACCCATCTAATCCTGCTGTAGTATCTGAAATTGATGGCGAGATAAACTTCGGAAAAGTAAAACGCGGTAATAGAGAAATTGCTGTTACTTCGAAAACCGGAGAGGTGAAGAAATATTTAGTGCCGCTTTCCAAACAAATCCTTGTTCAGGAAAACGACTATGTTCGTGCCGGAACCCCACTTTCCGACGGAGCAACCACTCCATCCGATATCCTTGCTATTAAAGGGCCTACTGCTGTTCAGGAGTACATTGTAAACGAAGTACAGGACGTATACCGTTTACAAGGTGTAAAAATCAATGATAAACACTTTGAAGTAATCGTTCGTCAAATGATGCGTAAAGTTGAAATTGATGATCCGGGCGATACACATTTCCTTGAAAAAGAGATTGCCGACAAAAACGAATTTATGGAAGAAAACGACCGTATATTCGGTAAGAAGGTAGTCGTTGACGGAGGTGATTCTCAATCATTGAAACCGGGTCAGATCGTTACTGTACGTAAACTCAGGGATGAAAATAGTGTTTTGAAACGTCGTGACCTGAAATTGGTTGAAGTGAGGGATGCAATTCCAGCAACTTCCAGCCAGGTATTGCAAGGGATCACCCGTGCTGCGCTCCAAACAAGCAGCTTTATGTCTGCCGCTTCGTTCCAGGAAACAACTAAGGTGCTTAACGATGCCGCTATCCGCGGAAAAGTAGACCGCTTGGAAGGTATGAAAGAAAACGTTATCTGCGGACACTTGATTCCTGCGGGAACCGGTCAACGTGAATTTGACAAGTTGATTGTAGGTTCAAAGGATGAAATGGAGAAAATCATGGAAGCTCGCAAAAGCGTTCTTGACGTGAAAGAAACGGTGGTACAAGAAGCCGGAGGAGAAGATGATTTTTGAAATATAGAGATATTTTGTATATAAAAAATGGGAGTACATTCGAATGTGCTCCCATTTGCATTTTATATGAAAATCATTGATTACTTATTGATATAAATCCCAATTATTCTACAAATTAAGTTTTATAGAGAATTTATTGTCATGTTTTTAGTAGGCAAATAAACGAGTCATTCTTTTTCTTGTTTACTCGTCAACTCTTTTTCTTGTCAACTTTTCTAAATATGTCATTAAATCTTATCAATTACTTATATTATGGAGTTCTTGTTTTATTATAGAAATATATAATGATTTGCAATAAGATATGAAATATAAAAAAGTGATACCATGTTTTTTCTACAGATTAATTTGTAATTTAGCTCCGGAAATATAAAATATAAATACAATGGAAAACGTAAAAAATGAAAATCAGATTAATATAGAGCTAAGTGAAGAAGTGGCAGAAGGCGTATATTCTAATTTGGCAATAATATCTCATTCTTCCTCAGAATTTGTGGTTGATTTTGTACGTATTATGCCTAATACACCAAAAGCAAAAGTAAAATCACGCGTAATTTTGACACCCGAACATGCCAAGAGATTGCTTTCTGCTCTTCAGGATAACATTACAAAATATGAAATGCAATATGGGCAAATTAAGAAATCTGATAATGGATTTAATCCCCCGATGCCCATAAATTTTGGAAATTCAGGCGAAGCTTAATTAAAAGATAAATCAGTCACGGATTTTTTATAAAATAGTTTTTCCGTTAAAATACATTCTAAAAATTGATTTAGACATAGTTTTGCACTATTTTTGTATCATATCAAAAAAATAATCCTTATTATATAATATTATGAAAGGTTTTATATTTACTTTATTCTCTTTGTTTTTTGTGCTTTCTGTTGATGCACAGCAATTTATGAAAGTTTCTGCAGATCCTGTTATTGCCGGTGATAATCAAAGATGTTTCCAGGTAAAGTTGGGTTATAGTCGTAAAGATACCACAAAGTGGGAACCTTATTGTGGAAAATTTGTGAATTTTTATTACGAACAAGGGTATGAATATACCTTGCAGGTTGATAATTATGATCCTAAGGCAGAGGTTATGAAAGTTATCAAAGTAATAGGACGTGATAATAGTGCATCTTATCGTAAACAAAGGGAATTGAGGCAAAAGAAAGAAACGCTGTAAAACGTTTTTTATATTTTTTCGTATTATAATTTTAAAAATTTCTCTCTGGTAGAGTATCATTTTCTCTTTGTATAGAATGATGCTCTTGTGTAATTTGTGGAAACTGTTGTGTAAATTATCTACATTGTAGGGATATTGCCTATTTAGGTTTTGTAAAGATTGCAGACCATAAGATGTAATAGTTGTATTTTATAAGCCGGAACCACTCTTTTGGGTACAATTTTTTAATAAACAGTTTTACGTTGCTATTGTTGTGAAAATCGGAATATGATTCTTTACTAATAGAACATTATTTTTAATCTGCTATTTGTTCGTCAGGTACGTTCCTAATTATTAGTTTTTATTTGACACTCCTTTAGAAATATTCCCTTTTATTTGATATATAAACCACATATTAACTTTGATATGTAGTGGTTTATCTGAAATTATTTTTCTTGTATTATATGGCAATCCGGAACGCCTCCATTCAAACTAATTTTTGAAATTCCTAAAAATAAATATTACTTTTGTGCAAAACATAATGACTTGTATTTATGGAAGATTTTAAAATAAAGGTAGGAATAACTCAGGGAGATATTAATGGGATTGGGTATGAAGTGATAATCAAAACCCTTTCGGATCCTCGCATCAACGATTTTTGTATTCCTATTGTCTACGGCTCATCCAAGGTTGCCGCTTATCATCGTAAAGCATTAAACATAGAAAATTTTAGCTTGAATGTTATTAATAATGTGTCGGAAGCTAATTCGAAACGCTCCAACATTATTAATTGCGTAGACGATGAGATCAAGGTAGAGCTATCCAAAGCGACAGACGAAGCCGGCGAAGCTGCATTTTTAGCATTGGAACGTGCTACATCCGATTTGAAAGAAGGATTAATTGATGTCTTGGTTACAGCTCCAATCAATAAGAAAAATATACAATCAGATAAATTTCATTTCCCCGGACATACTGAATATCTGGAACAAAAATTCGGAGGAGGGAAAAAAGGATTGATGCTGATGGTTAATGATGTTTTGAAGGTAGCAGTAGTTACAGGTCATGTTCCTTTAAAAGATGTTGCTTCACATATCACAGAAAAAAATATTATTGAAAAACTGAAAGATTTGCATTTCTCTTTGGTGCGGGATTTTGGCGTAATAAAACCTCGCATTGCAGTCTTAGGCTTGAACCCTCATGCCGGAGATAACGGTGTATTGGGAAGCGAAGAACAGGAAATTATTATTCCGGCTATACGCAAAGCCAATGAAATGGGAGTTATGTGTTTCGGACCTTATCCTGCCGATGGATTTTTTGGTGCAGGAAGTTTTTGCAATTTTGATGCTGTTCTTGCTATGTATCACGATCAGGGATTAGCTCCGTTTAAATCCATATCAATGGAGAGTGGAGTGAATTATACTGCAGGTTTATCTGTTATCAGGACTTCTCCTGCTCATGGTACTGCTTATGATAAAGCCGGGATAGGAGAAGCATCCGAGGAATCTTTCAGAAATGCATTATATCTGGCTTGCGATATTTTTAATAATAGAAATACCTACACCGAAATGACTAAAAATCCACTAAAAAAGCAAGAAATTGAGATGAGTGGAGTCGTTGAATAAGATCTTTTTAAAAGTAGGAAAGTAGTAAAAAATTAGTGTTGAATTAATAATTCTTGATCAACTTAAGTTGTTTTTGGATCTAAAAAGAAGTATTTTTGTCAGGTTTACTGACAAAAATACTTCTTTAATTCTTATAGGTAATGACTAATGCGGAATTACAACAAGTAAAACAAAGGTTTGGAATTATTGGAACGGAATCGTCTCTGAACCGGGCAATTGATGTAGCTGTTCAGGTTGCACCGACGGATCTTTCTGTTTTGATAACAGGTGAGAGTGGTGTTGGTAAAGAGACATTTCCCCAGATAATTCATTTTTATAGCCAGAGGAAACATGGGCAATACATAGCCGTCAATTGCGGGGCAATTCCTGAAGGGACGATTGATTCCGAATTGTTCGGGCATGAGAAGGGCTCTTTTACCGGAGCCGTTTCCGATCGCAAAGGCTATTTTGAGGTAGCTAACGGCGGAACTATTTTTTTGGATGAAGTAGGAGAACTTCCTCTGACTACTCAGGTGCGTTTGCTTCGTGTGTTGGAAGCTGGAGAATTTATTAAAGTAGGATCATCCAAAGTTCAAAAGACAAATGTCCGTGTAGTTGCCGCTACCAATATGGACATGGCAAAAGCTATCGCTGAAGGGCGTTTTCGTGAAGACCTGTTTTACAGGTTGAACTCGGTTCCTATTCATATTCCCCCGTTGCGGGAAAGAGGCAATGATATTGCACTTTTGTTTCGCAAATTTGCCAATGATTTTGCAGAAAAATACCGCATGCCGGCAATTCGTCTGACTGATGATGCCATGCAGGCGCTGGTTGCTTATTCATGGCCGGGAAATGTACGCCAATTGAAGAATATAACCGAACAGATTTCTGTTTTGGAACAAAACCGGGAGATAAACAAAGAGAAACTATTAAGTTATTTACCCGAAAATTTGCCGGTAGAATATCTTCCGGTAGTTTTGAATACTAACCCATCCAAAGACCGGTCTTTCAATAGTGAGCGGGAAATTTTGTATCAAGTGCTGTTTGATATGAAAAAAGATATGAATGACTTGAAGAAGTTAGTTCATGATATTATTGGAAAAGAGCCTGTAAATGTGTCTGATGTACCCCATGTGAATGATATTTATTCATCTGCCGATGCATCTATTATCCAGTCAAATATTGCCTCTCCCGCTACTTCCATAAATAAAATAAAACGGGACGATATTCAGGATACTGAAGAGTACGTAGAAGAGAGTCTTTCTTTGGAAGATCTTGAAAAAGAGATGATAAAAAAGGCGCTTGAACGCCATCACAATAAAAGAAAATATGCGGCTCAGGATTTAAAAATATCCGAACGAACCCTTTACCGGAAAATAAAAGAGTACGGACTGGAATAAAAGCCTCTCCTCCGGCGGCTCTCCACAAGAGAGGGGAATGGAGCATATTTCATGATTAGTTTAATTATTTGTCATAAACTTAATTATTTCAGAATACCTTCTTTTCTTAGTCACCCCTCTCTTGTGGAGAGGAAACGGAGGGGAGAGGTCTTAAATAAAATTTTCGTGAAAAAGATAATTTGTATTTTACTTTTAAGTACCCTAACGGGATTTTCGTCGTGCCTTATCTCTTATAAGTTTAACGGCTCGTCTATCGACTATACCAAAATCAAAACAATTACGGTTGTAGATTTTCCTAACCATGCGGCGCTTGTTTATCCTCCATTAGCGACTAATTTCAACGAAACGTTGAAGGATCAATATTCACAAAAAACACGTTTGGTTTTTGTCCCGCGCAACGGAAATCTGCAAATAGAAGGAGAGATTATTGGATACGATTTGATCCAGATGGCGGTTAGTTCAGCCGGAGAGTCAATGGATACGAAATTGCAAATTACGGTAAATGTCCGCTTTACAAATACAGTTAATCCGTCCGAAAGTTTTGAAGAACGATTCACCGCATTTCAGGTTTTTCCTAATACTCAAACAATTAATCAGGTTCAGGATGAACTGAATAAACTGATAGTGGATGATCTTATAAATATGATTTTTAACAGAACAGTTGCCAATTGGTAAAATGACTCAGTCCGAATTTTTACATATTGTAAAGTGTCCCGGTGAAATAGGGAAAGAGCATCTATCTGAATTATATGATTATGTGGCAGAATATCCTTATGCTCAGACTTTTCGCTTGCTTTACTTGAAGGGGCTTAAAAATTCGGAAGATATAAAATATGAAAATGAACTGAGAATAGCTTCGGTTTATGCTTGTGACCGACGGAATTTACACCAGTTAATCAAAAAGAAAACGTTAAGTGGAGTTATAAATCAGGATATGGTTCTGCCGGAGAAAGAGGAAAATCCAGAAGAGACTGTGTTATTAGAAAAAGAGCACGAAGAGTTATCTGCGGTTTATGTCCCTGCATTAGATATTCAAACTATCCTTAGCGAGAATAATGCGAATGAAGATATACTGAAAAGCAACTCAAAAGCAGCAAAAACCCCAAAACGGTTAAAGCGCCAGAACTTAATAGATGAATTTATACAGGCGAGCGAATCTTCGGATATTACCATTTCGATAAAAAAAGATACTTCAAATTCGGTCGAACCTGCTATTATTCCGGATAATACAAAGGCGGAAACAGATGAGTTCTTTACCGAAACCCTTGCAAAAATTTACATTAAACAACATAAATTTGACAAGGCGATAAGAATATTTAAACGATTAAGTTTGAAATATCCGGAAAAAAGTATTTATTTTGCAGACCAAATCCGATTTTTGGAAAAACTAATAATAAATTTGTAAGATTTATAATTAAACGATAATGGCATATACAGTAATAACAATTATCATTTTGATTGCATCGATCCTTTTAGTAGGAGTTGTTTTAATTCAAAATTCTAAAGGGGGAGGATTAGCTTCCGGTTTTGCAGCTCAAAATCAGATTATGGGTGTTAAAAAAACTACTGATTTCATAGAAAAAGCAACATGGACATTGGTCGCAGTTGTAGTCGTTTTAAGTGTTCTTTCTGCTGCGTTTCTTCCGAAAAATGAAACCGTAAGAGATACCGAATTAAAAGGGCAATATGAAGAGATGCAACACACATCTCCGGCAAATGCTCCTGACTTCGGTGGTGAAGAATAAATAAAGGACCCAAAATATAAACATGAAAAGGATGTCTATCTAGATATCCTTTCTTGTTTTCGTGAAAATTCGAGCTTTCCTGAGCCCGGATTTTTTTATCTTTGTATGATTTTTTTTCTTGTAACTAATAACTTGTAACTATAATAAAACATGGCGGACGATAAGAAAGTTATTTTCTCAATGGTGGGAGTAAGTAAAACATTTAACTCTCAGAAAAAAGTACTTAATAATATTTATTTATCATTCTTTTATGGTGCGAAAATCGGGATCATTGGTTTGAACGGTTCCGGAAAATCCACTTTGCTGAAAATTATAGCGGGAATTGATAAATCTTATCAGGGAGAAGTCGTTTTCTCTCCCGGTTATACTGTGGGCTATTTGGAACAAGAGCCACATCTGGATGATGAAAAAACAGTCAAAGAAATAGTGCAGGAAGGCGTGGCAGATATTGTAAATCTATTGAAGGAATTTGAAGAGATCAATGAGAAATTTGCAGATCCCGATGCCGATTTTGATAAACTAATAGCCCGTCAGGCTGAGGTACAGGAAAAATTGGATAATGCCGATGCCTGGAATTTGGATAATAAGCTGGAAAGAGCCATGGATGCGCTGCGTTGTCCGCCCGAAGATGCTTTGGTAAAGAATCTCTCGGGAGGTGAACGCCGTAGAGTTGCCCTTTGTCGTTTATTGCTTCAGCAACCCGATGTCCTTTTATTAGATGAACCTACCAATCACTTGGATGCCGAATCTATCGACTGGCTCGAACAACACCTTCAGCAGTATCAGGGTACAGTAATTGCCATTACGCACGACCGTTATTTCCTTGATAATGTAGCCGGTTGGATTCTGGAGTTGGATAGGGGAGAAGGTATTCCTTGGAAAGGTAATTATACCTCATGGCTAGAGCAGAAAACCAAACGGATGGAACAGGAAGAGAAGCAGGCAAGTAAACGCCGGAAAACTCTTGAACGTGAACTTGACTGGGTGCGTATGGCTCCTAAGGCACGTCATGCGAAAGGGAAAGCCCGTCTGAATGCATATGACCAATTATTGAATGAAGACCAGAAAGAACGCGAAGAAAAGTTGGAACTTTTCATTCCGAACGGACCTCGTTTAGGAAATAAAGTAATCGAAGCAATCGGCGTTTCGAAAGCATTTGGCGACAAAGTGTTGTTTGAAAATCTTGATTTTATGCTTCCTCCGAATGGTATAGTTGGAATTATCGGTCCGAACGGGGCCGGAAAAACAACGCTTTTCCGGATGATTATGGGAACTGAAACGATTGATAAAGGCTCTTTTGATGTCGGTGAAACCGTAAAAGTAGGATATGCCGATCAGAGCCATAAAGATATTGATTCTGAAAAAACAGTTTATCAGGTTATATCCCAAGGTTCGGAATTTGTTCGTGTCGGGGGAAAAGATATAAATGCGAGAGCATATCTTTCCCGCTTTAATTTCACAGGCGGAGATCAGGAGAAAAAATGTGGTGTACTTTCAGGTGGTGAACGCAATCGCCTGCATTTGGCATTAACTTTAAAATCGGAAGCTAATGTATTATTACTTGATGAGCCTACCAATGATATTGACGTGAATACTTTGCGGGCATTGGAAGACGGATTGGAAAATTTTGCCGGATGTGCAGTTGTGATTTCGCATGACCGTTGGTTCCTCGACCGTATCTGTACTCATATTTTGGCATACGAAGGAGATTCCAGTGTCTTTTTCTTCGAAGGTTCCTATTCGGAGTATGAAGAGAATAAGAAAATGCGTTTAGGTGACGAAGGCCCTAAACGAATCCGATACAAAAAACTGATGGCATAAACGGAGGTTTATTAACTATGGAAACATAGAGAGTCTGTTTAAATCTTATTCGCCAATCAATATAAATCTGCTAATTGGGAGGGCGACTTCAAGTCGCCTTCCCAATGATAACAGTAAACGCAAAGAAACAAAGAATACAAAGAAAATAAGTAGAACTTTGTACCCTTTGCGTTTACTGTTTTTTATTTGTGCTTATTTGTAGATAAGACATATAATTGCTTTTGTTTTGACTTTAAACATGCTCTAAATATTTCTCATTTCCGACAAAAAAATATCCGTCAGGCGGGAGATTGCATAATCTCCGATTTTTGATTCGTCGATTTCTATAAAAATAGAATTTTCATTCTTTCTATAATCAGCATCAACCTCCAGAAAGTGCGCGTAAATATGTTGATGGCTTAATACATGCTTTACCGTAGGATGTATTTTCCTTATCTGTATATTTTTAAATTCGGTTTCGAGTACACTAAAACCTGATTGGTTTTGTACCTCCTCTTCCCAAAGCTCACGTTCGGTCTCAATTAACGGCAATTCGTACAGGTTTTCCCAGATATCTTTCCCTTCTCTTTTGTGTAAATATGTTTTTACATTTTCTCCTGTGATATAGAAATAATAAAAATAACGGATCCGTTGTTTTGTTTTCTGTTTCTTGACAGGAAAATTCATCCATGAGCGGTTTGCAAAAGCATAGCAACCATCTTGTAACGGACATTCGTTGCAATCGGGAGAGGCAGGAGTGCAAATTATTGCCCCCAAATCCATAATCGCCTGATTATGCAATCCCGGATTTTCTTTATCCAATAATTCCTGCGCAAGTCCTGAAAAACTCTTTTTCCCTTCACTGCTGTCTATCGGAGTCTCTATTCCGAAAAAACGCGACAGGACACGGAATACATTTCCGTCGACCACCGCATAGGGAGAGCCATAAGCAAAGGAACAGATAGCAGCAGCAGTATATTCTCCGATACCTTTTAGTTTTAATATGGATTGATAGTCTGTGGGAAAAATACCATTATGAATGGACGTTATAGTGCGGGCGGCAGTATGCAGGTTCCGTGCACGGCTGTAATAACCCAGGCCTTGCCAAAACTTTAATACTTCATCTTCACAGGCATCACTTAAAGAAGTAACGGTTGGAAAACGGCGGACGAATCTTTCGTAATAAGCTAATCCCTGATTAACCCTTGTCTGTTGCAAAATGATTTCTGAAATCCATATTTTGTAAGGATCTGAAGATTCCCTCCAAGGCAACTCTCTTTTGTTTAAAAGATACCAATTAATCAGCTTTTTACTAAAATTCATGGATTGTATTATTAACTGTCATTTAGAAATTTAAATTTTGTTTCTATCTCTTAAATATTGATTACCTGTAATTTAAATATGGAAGTTTACGCGTTTAAATTTATCCTTTTATTTTTTTATAAAAAAGGGCTTTATTGTTTTTTAAAATAGAGAAAAGCCTTATATTTGTACCCTGATTTTAAGACTAATATATTCTAAGTATAACAGTATAAATATTTATTGAGATGACAAAAGCTGATATCGTTAATGAGATTTCAAAATCAACAGGTATTGATAAACTTGATGTTTTGAAGACCGTTGAATCTTTTATGGAAGAGGTTAAAAATTCTTTAGAAAAGGGAGAAAATGTATACCTAAGAGGATTTGGTTCTTTCATTGTTAAAAAGAGAGCACAAAAAACGGCTCGTAACATATCTCAGAATACGACCATTATCATTCCGGAACATAGTATTCCTGCTTTCAAACCGGCTAAGACATTTGTTGCAAATGTAAAAAAATAATAACAATATATTTGAATTTTAAAAATTACGAAAATGCCAAGCGGAAAAAAAAGAAAAAGACATAAAATGTCAACCCATAAACGTAAAAAAAGATTGAAGAAAAATCGTCATAAGAAAAAGAAATAATTTGATCGTTTTATTTTATGTTGATTAAAAAATAAAGAACAAACTTAAAGTCTACTTTTAAGTTTGTTCTTTGTTTTAGTAACAAATTTATAATTTTATAAAAAGGTGAATAGCGAATTAGTAATTGATGTCCACGCATCGCAAATATCGATTGCTCTTCTTGAGGAAAAGAGACTGGTAGAACTTCATAAGGAGAATCGTACCGGAGCTTTTTCTGTGGGCGATATATATCTTGCTAATGTGCGAAAAATGATGCCCGGACTAAATGCAGCATTCGTTGACGTAGGTTATGAAAAGGGCGCTTTTCTACACTATCAGGATTTGGGTCCGCAATTTGGTTCTTTAGCTGCTTTTACAAAAGAGCTGGTTAATAATGCCAAAAGCAACAAAAGACCCCCGTCATTATCTAAAATACAAATTCAAAAAGAAATCAGTAAAACGGGTTCTATTACCGAAGTTCTTGCACAAGGACAAGAGATTCTTGTTCAGATAGCTAAAGAACCGATTTCGACAAAAGGTCCCCGTTTGACATCTGAACTTTCCATTGCCGGGCGTTTTCTGGTGCTTATGCCGTTTTCTGACAAAGTATACGTATCTCAGAAAATCAAATCTTCGGATGAACGCAACCGGATTAAGCAATTGATCAGAAGCATTAAACCGAAGAATTTCGGGGTTATCGTGCGGACAGTTGCAGAAGGAAAGAAAGTCGCTGAATTAGATAATGAATTGAAAGTCCTTGTAAAACGCTGGGAAGACGGACTTGCCAAGATTGGAAAGGCGGCCAAGCCTCCCGTGTTAATGTATGAGGAAATCGGACGGATGGTTGGTATATTGAGGGATATTTTTAATCCTTCTTTTGAAAGTATCCATGTGAACGATAAAGGCGTCTATGATGAAATATGCGACTATGTAAAGATGATTGCTCCAGAGAGAATAGGAATTGTAAATCTGTATGATGGTGAAATTCCGATATTTGACCATTTTGCAATTACAAAACAGATTAAATCCTCTTTCGGAAAAACAGTATCTTTTAAGAACGGCGCATATCTTATTGTAGAACACACCGAAGCCATGCATGTGATAGACGTTAACAGCGGAAATAAATCCAAAGCTGCTAATGATCAGGAAACAAACGCCCTTGAAGTGAATCTGGCTGCAGCCGATGAGATTGCAAGGCAACTACGCTTGCGAAATATGGGTGGTATTATTGTGATCGATTTTATCGATATGCTCAGTGCCGATAATCGGGAGAAACTGTATGAAAGGATGAGAAATAACATGCTTTTAGACAGGGCAAAACACAATATATTGCAATTGAGTAAATTCGGATTAATGCAGATTACCCGTCAGCGGGTTCGTCCGGAAATGCATATCGACACAGAAGAAGTGTGTCCGACATGCTATGGAAAAGGTATTTCCCAACCTTCTATTTTATTTGTCGACTCGTTAGAAAATAAAATAGATTACTTGGTAAATGTATTGAAAATCAAAAAAGTTAAGTTGATGGTTCATCCGTATATTGCGGCATTTATCAATCAAGGTTTTCCATTCTTCTCTTTAAAGTGGAAATGGAAACGAAAATACAGCTCTGCTTTTTCACTTATACCGTCTCAGGAACTGGCATTTCTCCAATATCAATTTATTGATGAATCCGGTAATGAAATAGATCTCAAAGAAGAGGTCGAGACAGTATCAATAAAGAAAAAATAGATAAAAAGAATAAACAAGGATGGAAGCAAAAAGCTTCCATCTTTTGTTTGTGAAAAGAGGTAAAACCTAGACATTGAACCGGAAAATATTACTGATATATGGAGATTTATTATATATTTGTGTTTTAAACACATTAAACTGAAATCTTTTATCATGAGGCAAAAATCATTTTTTCTTTTTTGTTTCTTTTTTTTGCAGTTTTCATTCCTGAAAGCTGCTGTTTTTATTAATGAATTAATGCCAAAGAATCTTTCCAGCGTTATAAATGAAGATTTTAATTTTGAAGGCTGGGCAGAACTATATAATTCAGGTACACAAAGTGTAGATATTTCAAATTACTATTTCTCTGATGATTTGGGTAATCTTTTGAAATGGCAGATAAAAACAGACGGGTTATTGGAGCCCGGGCAATTTGTTGTTATCTACTTTGATGAACTCGATAAGGAAAATCATGCCAGTTTTAAGTTAAAAACCGAAAATGGCGTTTTATATCTATCCGACAAACAGGAAAACCGCATAGACCGGCTCTCTTACATAATTTCTAAAAGAAATATTTCTTATGGAAGAATGACCGATGGAGGTTCAAAGTTGGTATTCTTTTTTAATGCCACACCGGGAAAAAGTAATAACGGAGAGGCTTCAACTCTTGAGCAGGCAAGTATCCCTGTTTTTAGTTTGCCTGCCGGTTTCTATACAACTACACAACAAGTGACGATACAATCGGCTACTGCCGGAGCCAAGATATACTATACAACAGACGGTTCCGAACCTCAGCCGGATGTATCCAAACTTTATACGGCTCCAATACCCGTAAGTAAAACCATGCCTCTTCGAGCGATTGCAGTAGTCGAGGGAGCTTTGCCCAGCGAAATCGAAACCGCATCATACTTTATCAATCCGGGAAATATCAAATTACCGGTAATCTCATTGGTTACCGATTCAGTAATGCTTTATAGCAAGGAAATAGGTATGTTGGTTGCCGGAATTAACGGATCGGCTGTTCCCGGTTATTGTAGCGGACCGGATTCAAAAGCGAATTATTGGAATGATTGGGATCGTCCGTGTAATTTTGAACTTTTTGATGAGGCCCGCCAACGGCAATTAAATCAGGAAGTGAAAATTTCCAATTATGGAAACTGCTCCCGTACTAAATACGTAAAATCAATCAAGATAAATGCCACTAAAGCTCATGGTGGAGAAGATGGCAATAAATTGAATTATGCCATTTTTAAAGAAAAACCGAATTTAAAGTGGAAAAGCATTGTGTTGAGGAATTCGGGAAATGATTTCGGACACTCTTTTCTTCGCGATGCTTTTATGCAAACTATTATATCCGGACAAATGGATATCGACCATCAGGCATATCAACCCTCGGTAGTTTTTGTCAATGGCAAATATTATGGGATGTTGAATATCCGGGAGCGAACCAACAAAGATTTTGTTTATTCGAATTACGGGCTCGACGAACAGGAGTTTGATTTGGTTGAGTCTGCATGGGGAGGTGGAAGCACGGATTATGAAGAACTTATCGGACTCTCTTACCATAGCGATATGAATACTTCGTATGTCTATGACCGGATTAAATCGCAGATCGATATTGATGAATTTTTAAACTATTTCATAGCCGAAATTTACTACGCTAATACAGATTGGCCCGGAGGTAATACTAAAGCTTGGAAACGGAAAGTAAACGGAAAATGGAGATGGATTCTTTACGATACGGATTTTGGCTTTTCGTTATATGGATCTAATTATTCTACAAATACATTGACAAAGGCTGCAGAACATCCTCTTTTTGCTGGTTTCTTGAAGAATGACAAAATAAAAGAGCAATTTGTTACCAAATTTATTATTAATCTGGCGACAACTTTTGATACAGATAGAGTAATTACTCTTCTAAATGAAATGGCAAACTACATAAAATCCGATGCTCTTAGCTATGAATCTTACCTTAATAAAGACAAATGGAGAATGGAGGTTGGTTCATGGACAGATGATATTGAAACGATGAGAACTTTTGCCAGGCAGAGGCCGGAAAATATTTACAAACATTTGAAAAGTTATTTTAACTTAGGAAGTATCACTCCTCTCCATATCCATTCGGATATAGAAAACGTGAGTTACGTTTTGAATGGAGAAAGAATAGGAGTTGCCGACTTTTCAGGTTTCTATTTTAATGGATCCGATTTACACCTTACGCCTGTTGCTCCGGATGGGTATCGTTTCAAACATTGGGAGATCCGGAAAGAAAATCCGTGGATCAGCTTTGATGCGACATGGAACTATTATGATAAAGGAGAAGTCACCTCTGCTCAATGGAAGGGTTTAAATTACGATGATTCTGAATGGGAATCAGGACAAGCCCCTTTAGGATATGGAATAAGTAGTCTTATCAAAACTACCGTAAAGTATGGTGGTTCAATGGCTAATAGAAATATAACCACTTACTTCCGGAAGGAGATAAATGTAGAAGACTTGTCGAAAGTCGGAAAATTGTATTTTACTTTACAACTAAATGACGGTGCGGTGGTTTACCTGAACGGTACCGAAATCCACCGGGAGAATCTTCCTGAGGGAGTAATTGAATATTCGACTAAAACCACCGAAAATTTATATTCATTGTATCGTGAATCTGTTTTTGAGCTAGCCCCTGATTTATTACAGCAAGGAAAGAATGTTTTGGCTGTTGAAGTACACCAAGCTAGTGCAACAAGCACATCTCTTGCTTTTGCTTTGGAAATGGAAGAAGAAAACTCAAAAATATTACTTTCTACGGATGCTCGTTTAACCTATGAGGAAGTATTTTCCGGAGGCGATTATAAAGCTGTTTTCGAACAGGATCCGGAATGGCAGGATCCGATGCTGCCTAAATTATACTTGAGCGAAATATGTATTTCTAACAGCCAATATGTAGACGAATTTTTTGAAAGCGATGACTGGATCGAAATTTATAATAATGCAAGTTCACCTGTTAATATCGCAGGAATGTATGTTTCGGATTCAAAAAGCAATTTGAGGAAATACCAAATTCCGGATAATGCTAGCCCGAAAACGACAGTTCCGGCAAAGGGCTATCTTATTCTTTGGGCTGACGGTCAACCGGAGCAAGGTCCGTTGCATACTAATTTTTCTCTGTCTGCAACCCGGGCGCAAACCGTTTCAATGTCACAAGTAATAGATGGTGAATTGTACGTAATCGATTCTGTTAGCTATAAATTGCATGGCAAGGGCGAAACATTTGCCCGTTTTTCATATGATTTTGAAGGTGAATGGAAAGTTACTTCACGCCCGACTTTTGCCGTTGCAAATACTTATGCGGTTCCTACGGACATACCATCTGTCTTTTCTGACCGAGATATTGCAGTGATATATCCGAATCCTGTTTCCGAAACGCTTTGGTTCTCTTTGTCCAGATCGACCGAAGCCACAGTGACGATATTGAATCTGACGGGTAACCAAGTGCTTCAACGCAGGATTTCGGACGGTGAAGGTGTTGATGTCTCGCGGTTATCTTCAGGATTGTATTTAGCTGTTATTAATAATCCGGAAGGGAAACAAGTGGTTAAATTTATCAAGAAATGATAAATAAATGTTTTGTAACAGCTTTCGGAGTTTTTAATGGCATAAATCCGTTGTATGGCATGTTTTTTGTGTTTTCCTTTATGCATAGAGGTTATAACGCGATTGAAAATAAAAATGTGTTTATTTCAATAAATTGATTATATTTAATCGCTTTTTTGATCAGTTAAATAATATTAGCAACATTAGTTCAAATTACGAAAAGATATTATATGTTAAAAACGAATTTAATGAGTTATCCAGATCGAGTATTTTAGGGTTGAATATATAAACATTTCGATTCACAAGTTCAAGGCAAATTGATTAAAAACTTCTATGCACTCAATTATTTGAGTGTAAGGGTTGAATTTTACTCTTTTTGTAAATTCAGGAAAACGAACTGGAGTTTTCTCTTTTATGGAAAATAAATTATGCCGGGTTTTTAGGATGGCTTAATTGGTTTTTTATAGAAAAGGAACAGCTTGATAAACAATTGCAACTAGACAACAAAAATATTGACGAACAAGACGTATATTATTGGAATGAGCTGGTTTTATCTGCCGAATAAGAAAGATTTTGGGCTTTGTTAGAGGCGGTATTTGTGGGATTAGAATATATAAACTAAAAAATTATAGAATATGCGTAAATTATATTGGGGGATAATCACATTTTTTCTTGCATTACTGAATTCTTATTCTTTACATGCTGATATTATTTTGAATGAAATAATGCCTTGTAATGTGTCGACAATAATGAATGATGCACAGAACTACACAGGTTGGGTAGAAGTTTATAATAATTCTACAAGTTCTGTAAATCTTAGAGGATACACGTTTGTGAACGAGTATCTGAATAAATCAAAAGAAACGAAATTTCATGAGTGGACAGTCTCTGCGGATGTGACTATTCCGGGCGGAGGCTATGTGTTGTTTTTCTTTGATGAAGAACCCGGAGATAAGCATGCTTCCTATAAGTTAGAAACAGACGGAGGTCTCCTAAGATTATTGGATAATGCAGGGACGAAAGTAAATGAGTTGAGTTACGGTAATATGTTTGCGCATGTCTCTTGGGGAAGATATAAAAATGATGAAGGCTATATGGTTAAACCGACACCCGGCGCCGCGAATTCAGCATGTGTTACCTATGCAAAAAGAGCGACAAAACCTACATTTGGAATGACTCCCGGTTTTTATACTTCAGCTATTAATGTTTCCTTGCAATCGGAATCGGGAGCTACTATTTATTACACCACAGATGGTTCCGAACCAACTGAGCTATCAACCAAATATTCAAGTGCGGTAGCTATTTCCAAGACTACTGTAATCAGAGCCCGGGCATATAGAGACGGTTATGTATTAAGCGAAATTGCTACCGGAACATTTATCTTTAATAAGGATGCCAAAGATAAAGATTATCACTCTTCATGCAAAGAATCTACCGTTCCTGTGATTTCGATTTCTACAAATCCTGATAATTTCTTTGGAGACCAAAATGGAATATATGTTGTTGGAACAAATGGTATCCCAGGCGGCAGTAGTTGTGATACTAGAGTTGCAAATTACCAACAAGACTGGAAAAGGCCTGTAAATTTTGAATATTTTGTAGACAAAAAACAAGTAATATCACAAGAACTTGATGCCGCAATTATGGGTGGATGTTCCAGGCAATATGAAATGAAATCTTTAAAACTTACAGCATCCAAGAAATTAGGAAATAATAAGATACCATACGATTTCTTCCCGATTAAGAAAGGAAACGAATACAAAAGCCTTCAACTGCGTAATGGCGGTAATGATTATAATGATTCCAGAATAAGAGACGGTTTTATGCAAACATTGATACAGGGACGGATGAATATTGATTATCAGGCATATCAACCTACTGCATTTTATATCAATGGAGAATATAGGGGGCAGATAGATTTAAGGGAAAGAACCAATAAGGATTTTGTCTATTCCAATTATGGATTGGATGAAGAAGATATTGATTTGTTGGAAATGGCTAATAAAACCGGTTTTGAAGTCTCAACCGGAGATATAAGTGCTTATAATTATTTGGTAGAAGAAGTAAAAGTAGGACAGACTTCACCTGGTTATTATGAAAAAATGGATCTGCTAATGGATTTGGATAGCTATATCGATTATCAGATTTTTGAACAATATATTGGTAATACCGACTGGCCGGGTAATAATATGAAAATATGGAGGGAAAAAAATACCGGACGTTTCCGCTGGATTGTTTATGATACAGATTTCGGATTTGGACTCTATGATCCCGGATATGAGAATTATTGTGATGTGACTCTGAATATGATTAATTTCGCACTAGGTAAAGGTGATGCAAAAAACTGGGCAAACAGAAGTTCATTTCATGTAGAATTATTTGAAAATTTAATGAAGAACGAGACATTCCGTCAAAAGTTCTTAAATAAATATATTCTTCATCTGGGAACTACCTTTTTGACTTCTCGCGTGGTTTCTGTTTTGGACAGTATACAAGCTTTGGCAGAAAATGAAATCTGTGCCCATTGGAATAGATATAGTAAAGGTTGGGCAAGCAACCATTCAATGCACGACTTTGCTAATAAACGTACAGGCTATGTATATGGTCACTTGAAAGATTATTTCAAATTGGGAACTTCGACCGATCTTACTATTTCTGCAAATATTACTAATGCAGACTTTATTCTGAACGGAGAAAGACTAAATTCATCCAAGTATACCGGTAAATATTATACAGGCAAGGATATTCAGGTTCAGCCGGTAGCTCCTACAGGATACAAATTTGTTTCGTGGAATCTGGCATCTACTTCAACTACGGAGTCAATCCTGAATTCTTCAACCGTATGGAAATATTATTATAAGGGAAATCAACCGACAGGCAACTGGTATGAAGGTTCTTATGACGATACGGCATGGGACTCAGGAAGCGGTAAATTCGGATACGCCGATGATCGTACCTACGATGTAACATTGGATTATGGAGGCGATAAGAATAACAAGTATATAACAGCTTACTTCCGTACTTCTTTTGATATTTCCGATTTGTCTGCGATTGATGAACTTTCGGGAACTTTAACCTACGATGACGCAGTGGTAATTTATATAAATGGACAGGAAGTAAAAAGATATATGCTTGCTGATGGTCCGGTTTCTTATGAAACACTTGCAATTGACTATGTAAATGATGCAATCGCTACGTTTTCTATTGACAAGTCTTACCTGAAAGCAGGCAAAAACGTAATAGCAGTGGAAGTACATCAGAATGTTGCGACCAGTTCAGACCTTACATTTAAATTGAATATGGATGGAATGGTAATAAAAAACAGCACATCTAATCAGGCATATAGTGCAAATGTAACCGGCGATTTGGCTTTAATAGCAACATTTGAACGCTGCGAATATGTTAAACCTGCCTTGTTTATAAACGAATTATGTACATCTAACGGTGGTGAATCCGGATTTTCTAATGAGTATGGAATTTATGCCGACTGGATTGAAATTTACAACGGAGGAGATATTGCTGTTGATTTGGCAGGAATGTATTTAACTGAACAAACGAAAGGCACATCTTATCAATTCCCTTCTAATAGTCCGTTTGAAACAACTATTTTGCCGGGAGAACATAAAATTGTGTGGGCGGATAAAGAAACCTGGCAAGGTCCTTTGCATGCTAACTTCAAACTCTCTGCTGAAACTGCCACAACACTAGTATTGTCGCAATTGAAAGACGGACAAAAAGTAGAAATTGATAAAGTCAGCTACTCCGATGAAGTTGGTAAAATCAAAAACGAATCTTATGGAAGACGTACGGATGGATCTTCGGAATGGACAACTTTCGTTTTCTGTGATGAAACAGGAACTTATCTTTCGACTCCGGGAGAAGCAAATGACTCCAAAGGCTGTACTTTTGTTTCGACTCCCGATGTTATTTTCAACAGCAGTACAGTTGCTATGAATTTATATCCTAATCCGGCTAAAACATTCTTGAATATTGCCGTAAATACTTCGGATTCTTATACTATTCAGGTGTATGATGATAAAGGACGTTTAATCGAATCTATCCCGACTGTAAACGAAGATGTAGTAAACCTTAATCTGCAAGGCTACTCTTCAGGAGTTTACATCGTAAGAGCTATAACCAAAGAAGCTGTTTTGCAGCAAAAGTTTATAAAGTATTAAAATAAAGATATTCAGACTTTCAGAGAATCAGATATTTATATAAATATCTGATTCTCTTTTTTTATGCCCTTATTTTTACCCGGACTTTGGTAAATTTATACCTTTGTGTTTGCCGGCAGCATAAATGTTTTATAAATAGCCGGACTTTGGGATAAGTGAGAAATCTTCTGCTATTTAAAATCAGAAAAATAAAAAACTTGGTCCGAACTCAATTTAAACTAAATATAACTGCCGTTTGTTTTGAGAAAAAAGATTAAAATGAAGAAGATTCAGGATGAAAATTTGATATATACTCTATTGAAGAAGCTACTGGTGCCTCTTTTTCGTTTTTATTACCGGCGTGTAACAATACTCGGACAAGAAAATATTCCGGAGGAAAAAGTTCCAGTTATATTCGCTCCCGTACATCAAAATGCACTGATGGATGCAATGGCTGTACATACTTGTTACTCAGATCCCGTTGTATTTATGATGAGGGGAGATGCTTTTGCTAATCCTAAAATTGCCGGATTTCTTCATCTTATCAAGATTATGCCGGTTTACCGGCTTCGCGAAGGATACGAAAAACTGGGTAAAAATGCCCAATATTTTGAATGGGCAGTAGATACTTTAAACGATAAAAAAGCATTAGGTATTATGCCCGAAGGAGGGCAGAGGGAACAACGGCGCATGCGCCCGTTGCACAAAGGAATTTTTCGCATCGGATTCCGGTCTCAGGAACAATACCGGGAGGAACCGGGAGTGAAGATTATTCCCATAGGGCTCGATTACGGTAATTATGACCACAGTGGTAGTTATTTGATTATAAATGTAGGAAAGCCTATGGAGTTTGCTTCCTATTATTCCGAATACGAGGAAAACCCCTCTTTGGCATACAATCACATGAAGGAAGACCTTTATTGGCGGATGCGTGATTTGATTGTCCATATCAGCGATGAGAAAAATTATAAAAGATATTACCTGGCGGTTTTGATCGGAGTGGAAGAGCAGAGGTTAGCAAAACATATAAAAGATAACGATGAAGAGTTGTTTCAAGCAAGAAAATCATTAGCCTGCCGGTTTCCCGGAGCAGGAGAGGAATTGCCTGCCGATTTAAAACCTTTAGTAGAAAAAGCAGATAAATATCTCCGGATAGAGCCCAATCCCGATCGGGCATTTATATTGACACAACCCATTCAAAAGAAAGAAGTTATACTAGCCATTATATGTTCTGTTATAATTATCCCCTCTTTTATCCTCAATGGCATTCCCTACCTGTTTATCCGAACATTTACAAAAGCCAAATTTTCACGCAATGGTTTTATCGCTTCCGCATCGTTTATAATGGGATTCTTGCTCTATCCGCTTTATTGGCTGCTACTTTTTCTAATTTATGCAATCTTTTTTTCGTTTTTCGAAAGCCTTTTTTTATTTTTAATGCTGTCGCCCACGCTCGCCTTGATGTCAATACGCATAAAGTATATCTATGAAAATTTGTTTGCCCGGTTAGGTTTTAGAAGTTGAAAGTTGAAAAGTGAAAGTTGAAAGTTGGAAAATGTTTTGGCGAGGTGCGGAAGATTTTCTTCTTTTTGCAGATTTAATCCTTTTGTAATACATCTATTTTATAGATGTAATATATACCTTCTATTTTTGTTCTGTGAAAATTGATTCAAAAAATATGGTTACACAGATGTCCTCAAAAATGAAGTTATTTATTCCCTTTTTATTTCTGGTATTTGTTTTTTCTCTGGTTTACATCGGAAGCCGTGAAGAGGAAGAACCGGAAAATGATAGTATGGTCATATACGAATCTGTATTCAGATGCACATTCGTAAATGATTTACGATCTGTTGGATTTTCCGAAAGCGAAGCACTCCAAAATATAAACTCATGTAAAGATAAGAATTGTCCTTACCATGGCTTTATACCGCAATATAATCTTGCTGTAAGCCGGTAATCATAACAGTTGTGCGCTAAAGCAAGTTTTTGAAGCCATTACTAATTTTAAATATTTGTCAGGAATCTTATTCGGTTTTAACTTGAAAAAAATAAACTTGTTTTCATTTTTGAATTAGACGCAGAAGCACAAAGACCTGTTCTTTGTGTTTCTCCGTTTAAATAATGCCATTCCGACGTAAGATAACCCATGAATCTCTTTCGGATTTTCCTCTGAAAATCTTCTATTACGCTTAAATATTTTTTGTTTGACGGCCGTAGAAAAAAATTAAAAACGTTTTCAACTTTCACTTTTCAACTTTCAGTTTTATATTTGTCGCTCATATACAGATAAAAATGGAAATATATTATTTTATTGCAGCATTATTGGCGGGAGTATTTATCGGATGGCTGATAGTTTCCCGGAAAGCAGCATCCGAAGTTGCCCATGAAAAAGCGGTCTCCCATTACAATGAAGAGCAGATTAACGTCCTGCAAAACAACCTTGCTCAGAAAGAATCCCTTTTGAAAGCCCAAGAGTCGGAAATCCTTTTTATGACAGGGCGGTTAGCTTCTGTCGAAACCGAGTTGCAAGGAAAAGCAGACTTGTTGAAAAAGGCAGAAGAACAAACTATCTCTTTGCAGAAAGAGATACGGCAAAAACAACAGGAAATGGAGTCGGTTTCTGCCGCTATAATAAGGATGAAAGCCGAAAATTCTTCCTTGATGGAGAAAATGGATACTCAAAAGCAGGAGATAGAAAAGCTGCATGAAAGATTCAGGCTTGAATTCCAAAATATGGCAAATGCCATTTTTGAAGAAAAAACGCAGAAATTCAATGAACTCAGTTCTGAAAAATTAGGAGGAATATTACAACCGTTGAATGCCAATCTCGAAGCATTCAAGAAGAGGGTAGAAGAGGTTTATGATACCGAAAACAGGGAACGTTCCTCTTTGCTTGGGCAGATTAAAAGCCTGATGGATCTGAACCAGAAAATCAGTAATGAAGCCAATAATCTTACCCGTGCACTCAAGGGAGACTCGAAGATGCAGGGCGATTGGGGTGAAATGATTCTGGAAACTATCCTTGAAAGATCCGGTCTGCGCGAAGGAGAGGCTTTTTTTATCCAGGAAGAGACGGTTTGCGAAGACGGGACAAAAATCCGTCCCGATATTATAGTCCGTTATCCCGGAAACAGGGATGTGATCATCGATTCGAAAGTTTCGTTGACGGCTTACAGTAATTATATAATGACCGAAGAAGAGACGGAGAGGAAACGTTATATGAGGGAACATCTGCAATCCGTCAAGAAGCATATAGACGAATTGAGCGCCAAGGATTATTCCCGGCACAAAAGCAATTCGTTGGAATTTGTCATGATGTTTATTCCCAATGAACCGTCTTATCTGCTGACATTGCAGAATGATCCCGGATTATGGGACTATGCCTATGGTAAAAAAGTAGTACTGATGAGCCCCACCAATCTTATTGCCGCCCTGAGGATGGCGTTGGATTTATGGAACAGGGAGTATCAGGCACAAAACATACAAGCCATAGTCAAGCAAGGTAGTTTGCTTTACGATAAATTTGTCGGATTTTCAAAGAATTTTGTCCAGATAGGAAGGGAACTGAAAAGCGCTCAAGGCGCTTATGATTCGGCATTAGGCCAGCTTTCGGAAGGAAAAGGAAATTTAGTATCCCAAGTCGAAAAATTGCGAGGGCTCGGACTAACCCCTAAAAATAAAATTCCGGTAGAATTGATTTCCCTGGAAAGTGACGAAGATGCGACAGCACTTGCCGAAGATTTGCTGAATGATGAATAGAAAAGAAGCTGTGTTTGGGAATGTATGATATGACCTTGTAATATAATATTGCAGATAAGCATTTATAAAAAGCAATATGAGCAAACCTTTTTTTATTTATGTGGTTTTATTTCTGTTATCGTTTAATTATATTGATGCCCAAGAGGGTTGGATGAATAAGTGTAATTCCTCGAAAGTAGTCGGAAATTATGTTTTTACATTTCATGCAGAATTAAACATTGATGATAAAAATCGTTATATAGAAAAAAGTCTGAATAGCATTAATGAATGTTTAGACTTAATTGGAGAAAAAAGTTTTATAGATTCTATTCGTGTAGAATTTTTGAACGATAGAAGTGAAATGAAAAAATATTTAGGATGGCCGGCGTCGGGAATGGCTTATCCTGATAGAAAAACAATGTTTTGCATTGTCGCGGAGAAAACACCAATAAAACATGAATGGATGCATATGGTATCTATGTTAAAATGGGGTACTCCGGATAGAACTTTAACTTGGTTAAATGAAGGTTTGGCTACCTATGCAGATAAATGTTCAATATATTCCAATGAAAAAATATACCAATACCTTATTCAAAAAGAAAAACTCATCAAAATAGATGAGTTGATTAATGATTTTTATAACCAAAATGATGTTATTGCATATTTTCAATCCGCGTATTTAGTCGAATATTTATTAAGTCATTATGGAGTTTATAAATTTAAACTCCTTTGGCAAAGTGATATTAATCAATTTAATGAAATATACGAACAACCTCTCAAAAAAGTAATAAAAGAAATAGAAGTTAACCTGATAAAAAGAAGTCCGGTAATTAATGATTTTAATTGGGAGGAATTTGAAAAAGGGTGCTATTAAAAAAAGAGTCACTTTTCAATGACTCTTTTTAGTTGCGGAGGCCCGACTCGAACGGACGACCTTTGGGTTATGAGCCCAACGAGCTACCAACTGCTCCACCCCGCGATATATTCAATATAGGGTAATCCCTCAATTGCCCTGCAAAGATACTCCTCTTTTTTAAAGAAACAAATTAATTGTTGTGAAATTTCAAAAAAAATAAATCTGCTCAAAAAGAGACGAAATTCCGGACGAAAATTGCTTTTCTGTTAAAAACGTTTTATATTGCGCCGGATGTGATCAGAATAGTAATAATTAAAAAAGCCTGTATATGAAAGAGAAATTTCAATTGGAGTACATCCTGAATAATATTTCGGTTAATATTCTTTGGAGCAGCCTCAGTACCCCTAATGGACTATCTGAATGGTTTGCCGATAATGTCTCGGTAGAAGACAATATATATACTTTTCAGTGGGGAAAATCATTGCAGTCGGCTGAACTTATCCAGAATCGTACCGGAGCCTATATGCGGTTTCATTGGATTGATGACGAACCTAAAACCTATTTCGAATTCCGAATTTCCCTCGTAGAACTAACGAACGAAGTAATACTCACAATTACCGATTTTGCCGAGCCTGGTGAAAAAGAAGAATCGGTTACCCTTTGGAATAATGAAATAAGTAAATTAAAAAAAGCATACGGTATATAGGCTTTTGAACGTACACATGTGAAAGACACAGGGTTTTTACGTAAATCTTTGAGTCTTTTGTATAGTCGTTTTTCTTTCACAAAATTTAGATACCTCTTAAATTCTTTGTTTCAAAAAAAACGGTTAAATTTGTACCGTTTTATATTCAGGGAAATGCGTATTAAGCGTCTTTATTTATTTCTTATAAAAAGCTATTTAGGAGCATTTTTTGCAACCTTTTTCGTCTGTCTTTTCATCGTTCTGATGCAGTTCTTATGGAAGTATGTAGATGAGATGGTAGGAAAGGGGTTGGATTTTGTCGTATTGTTAAAGTTCCTCTATTACGCTGCCCTTTCCCTTATCCCGATGGCTCTTCCTTTAGCCATACTCCTTTCTTCGTTGATGACATTCGGTAATTTTGGCGAACGGCTTGAACTGCTTGCAATGAAAGCCGCAGGAATCTCCCTGTTCAAAATTATGCGCCCTTTTATCCTGTTCATACTGTTGATTTGTGTCGGGGCTTTTTTCTTTTCCAATAATGCCATGCCGGTTATTCAGACCAAGTTATGGACATTACTCCTCTCTATGCGCCAGAAATCACCCGAAGTAGAAATTCCCGCTGGCGAGTTCTATCAGGGCATAAATGACTATAATATCTATGTCCGTAAAAAAGATAACAATCGTAAGTTGTTGAAAGATATGATGATTTATGATTTTTCTAACGGATTTGAAAATGCAGTAGTAATGTCCGCCGACTCGGGTAGAATTAAAATGTCAGCAGATAAGAAAAACCTGATTCTGGAGCTTTATTCCGGTGAATCTTTTGAAAACTTGCGCCAGCAGAACGGGGGGCAGCGTAATATTCCATACCGTCGCGAATCGTTCAAATACAAGGAATTATTAATCGAATTTGATTCCAATTTCAACATGATGGACGCCTCCGTAGTATCCAATAAATACTTGGCAAAAGATATGAAGGCGTTGACTTATACGATAGACTCTCTTACGGCGTTTTCGGATAGCCTGACCCGAAGGCATATAAATGAATTTCAAAATAACAGGTATTTCGGACGCGATTCATATAATTTGTTGAAAATAGGCCGGGATAGTTTAGCTAGCTATGCTGCATATTCTATTGATAGCCTTTGGAACAAAAAATCAATACAGCAAAAGAAAGATATTTTACAGCGGGCTATTATTGCAGCCCATCAAAACAAGATGGACATCACCTTCTTTTCGGCCGAAAAAAATTCGACAAACAAGGTGGCGTGGCGGCACGATATAGAACGGCACCGTAAATTTACACTCTCTTTTGCATGCCTTGTGTTTTTCTTTATCGGAGCCCCGCTGGGTGCTATCATACGTAAAGGGGGGCTTGGTGTACCTGTCGTTATTTCCGTATTTCTTTTTATTGTATACTATATTATAGACAACATGGGCTATAAAATGGCACGTGAAGGAATTTGGCCTGTTTGGGAAGGTATCTGGTTGAGTTCCGCGGTATTACTTCCTTTAGGGATTTTCCTGACTTACAAAGCTGCAACGGACTCAATGGTTTCGATAGCAGTTCTGAGCCCGAAAAAGTGGTGGAGAGAATTTAAAAACAGAAAATCGAAGAAAAAATAAAATATGGATGAATTCAAATTAAATACAATCGAAGAGGCGATAGCGGATTTTAAAGAGGGAAAGTTTCTGATTGTGGTAGATGATGAAGATCGTGAGAATGAAGGTGATTTTATTACAGCCGCAGAATTGATCACCCCCGAAAAAGTAAACTTTATGTTTACAAACGGAAAAGGACTGGTTTGTGCTCCAATCACAGAAGATCGTTGTAAGGAGCTAAACCTCGATTTACAGGTAATGGACAATACCTCTTTGCACGAAACCCCTTTTACCGTGACAGTCGACCTTATAGGAAACGGTTGCTCTACTGGCGTTTCTGCATACGATAGGGCAATGACGATTAAAGCTCTTTGCAGTCCCAATACCAAACCTGCGGATTTGGCACGTCCCGGGCATATCTTTCCATTGAAAGCTCAGAACAGAGGTGTTTTGAGGCGGGCTGGCCATACGGAGGCCGCAGTCGATTTAGCCCGCTTGGCAGGTCTTTATCCGGCAGGTGTGTTGGTCGAGATTATCAATGAAGACGGGACAATGGCAAGACTTCCACAGTTGATTGAAATTGCGAAAAAGTATGATATGAAGATCATAAGCGTGAAAGATTTGATCGCTTACCGCTTAAGATCCGAATCTTTGATCGAAAAAGGTGAAACCGTAAAAATGCCTACTAAATACGGCGACTTCCGCCTAATCCCTTTCCGCCAGAAATCAAACGGACAAGAACATATTGCTTTAATAAAAGGAGAGTGGGAAGAAGATGAACCGATACTGGTTCGTGTTCACTCCTCATGTATGACAGGCGATATTTTCGGGTCTCTTCGTTGCGAATGCGGAGAACAACTCCACTTGGCTATGCGGAAAATCCAAAAAGAAGGGAAAGGCGTGATCGTTTATATGAATCAGGAAGGCCGCGGAATCGGTTTGATGAATAAAATAAAAGCATATAAACTACAAGAAGAGGGTTACGATACGGTTGATGCAAATGTTCATCTCGGATTTAAACCTGACGAAAGAGATTACGGTGTAGGAGCACAGATACTTAGAGAAGTAGGAGTGAAAAAAATGCGTTTGATGACCAATAACCCTGTCAAACGAATAGGTTTGGAAAGTTACGGCTTGAAAATAGAGGAAAATATTCCTGTCGAAATTGAACCAAACAAGTACAATATGTTTTATATAAAGACAAAAAAAGAGCGGATGGGGCATACCCTATCTCTTAAAAACAACAGTCAAAAATGAATTATTAGTTAGGGTAATTGAAATCTTGGATTTTACTTTTGCCCGGTTTTATTTCATTATGAGTGAACTACTAAGAAGAACTATATGACAAAGTTAAGTGTAAATATCAACAAAATAGCAACTTTACGGAATGCCCGGGGAGGGAATGTTCCCGATATCTTAAAGGTTGCAGCCGACTGCCAGACTTTCGGCTCCGATGGAATTACCGTTCACCCGAGACCGGACGGGCGGCATATCCGTTATAGCGACGTGCTGGATCTTCAAAGCATAATAACAACCGAGTTCAATATTGAAGGCTATCCGAGTCCGGCATTTATCGAATTGGTAAAAACAGTGAAACCCCGTCAGGTAACACTCGTGCCCGACCCTCCTGAAGCGATTACCTCCAATGCTGGCTGGAATACCGTCGAAAATGAAGCCTTTTTAAAAGAGATAATAGAAGATTTCCAATCAGTAGGAATACGAGTATCCATTTTCATAGATACCGATATTGAAAATATACGGAATGCCGCCAAAACCGGCGCTGACAGGGTTGAACTTTATACCGAACCCTATGCCGCGAATTATGCCCTTGATAAAGAAAAGGCAGTATTGCCGTTTGTTGAGGCAGCAAAAGCAGCAAGAGACTCAGGCTTAGGTGTCAATGCCGGGCATGACCTCAATTTGGAAAACCTTCGTTACCTGAAAGAAAATATTCCATGGCTTAAAGAAGTTTCTATCGGTCATGCATTGATTTCAGATGCACTTTACTACGGATTGGAGAAGACAATTCAACTATATAAAGAGTGTTTGAAATAAAATATAAAACGAACAAGATTTGATAATTCGGATGTTTGACTATCGGAGATTCAACTTTTTAGTCAAAAAACAGAATGAAATAAAAGCATTTTCAGACATAAAGAAATTGAAAAAAAATCAATAATATTGCATAATCCTTGAGACTCATATAAATAGAGCCGTTTTTTGAAATTATTTAAAAGAGTCAAAGGTTCCGGACGTATTAAATACTGAATAAATATAATAACAAGCAGATGAATTTAAATGTATTATTACAGGTTGCCGAAACTACGGCCGCAGGACAGGAAGTAGCGGAAATGAATTTATTTGATATGGCGCTCAAAGGCGGATGGATTATGCTCCCTCTTTTGCTCCTTTTGATTTTAGCCGTATATATTTTTATAGAGAGATTCGTTGTTGTTAAAAGAGCCTCCCAGAAAGATGCGACCTTTATGAATAAGATTAAAGATTACATCAACGAAGGAAAGATTGAAGCCGCGTTGGCTCTATGTAAAAAAACAGATACACCTTATTCCCGGATGATAGAAAAAGGAATATCCCGTCTTGGCCGTCCGATGAGTGATGTGATGGTTGCAATTGAAAATGTGGGTAACCTCGAAATTATAAAACTGGAAAAAGGACTTCCCCTCTTGGCTACAACAGCCGGGGGTGCTCCGATGATTGGTTTTTTAGGTACGGTAGTAGGTATGGTTGAGGCTTTCTTTAATATGGCAAATGCCGGTAGCAATGTCGATGTTACAATGCTTGCCGGTGGTATTTATACAGCCATGGTAACAACGGTAGGGGGGCTTATCGTCGGTATTCTGGCTTACTTTGCATATAATTACATGGTTGGAAGGGTAGATAAAGTTATAGGTGATATGGAAGCCCATACATTAGAGTTTATGGATATCCTGAACGAACCTGCGAATTGATTGAGTCAAGAAAAATCTGAGGTTGGACATCTCTGAGATGTTTTTGAATCTTAGTCAATAAAACTTAAGGCAATAATTTTAACGCTTATTAGTAATATTTCCCCCAGTGTTAACGTTAATGAATTTTATAAACACAAAGGCACAAAGAACACGAAGTTATATTTGTTTTTTTTATTTTCTTTGTGTACTTCGTGTCTTTGTGTTTACTTTTTCTCGTTAGGGGTAATATAGCTAGATAAGCATGATAATTTTCACAAACAGTTAAATAAGATATGGCATTAAAAAGAAGAAATAAAGCTCAAGCCGAATTCAGTATGTCATCTATGACCGATATTGTATTCTTACTTCTTATTTTCTTTATGTTAACATCAACCGTCGTTCATCCGAATGCCATTAAAATAATGTTGCCCCAAAGCAAGCAGCAAACTTCGGCTAAACCTTTGACCCGCGTTGTCATAGATAAAGATTTGAACTACTATGTAGCCTTTAGTAAAGAGAAAGAACGTCCGATTGCTTTCGAAGAAATAGAACCCTTTTTAAAACAAGTGGTTTCGGACGAACCGGAAATGTATGTCGCTTTATATGCAGACGAAACCGTGCCACACGGAGAAGTTGTGAAAATATTAAATATAGCGAACGTAAATAAATTCAAATTGGTAATAGCAACCAGACCGGTCAAGTAGCGACGTGGCACGCTGCGTCGCTATCTGACCGACCACATCACAGCTAACCGGAAATCAATTATTAAAAAAATATGAAACTCGAACAAAAAGCCAGAATATATGGGATAATTGGAGCACTACTTTTTCAGGTAGCCCTTTTTCTGTTGCTATGGTTTTGGGTTTTACCCCATGTCTCACCCGAAGAAGAGCAAGGTCTTTCTGTGGCCTTGGGAGTAGACGCCGAAGGCGGAAATGATTTTTTTGAACCTGCCCCTGCCGAAGAGATAGAAGGGGCATTGGCAGCTATGGAACCTGAGCCGTTAGCTTCCGGGATTGATGAATTTCAAACTCAGGATATCGAAGAATCGGTGGCAATGCCGGGTGCAAAGAAGGAAAAAACTCAAGAAGAACTTCGCCGTGAACAAGAGCAAAGACAACAACAATACCTGAGAGAACAGGAGCGTCAGGAAGAGTTAAGAAAGGCAGCCGAAGCAAAAGCATTAAAAGAAGCACAGGATAGGAAAGTAGAAGAGATCGGAAACCGCACCCGGAATTTATTCGGAGGAGGTGGAACCGGAGGATCCGGAAATTCAAATTCCTCTTCCGGACAAGGGACAGGGCAATCCACAGGAAATCAAGGAAACCCGTTCGGAAGCCCCGATGCTACCAATAAAGAAGGCAGTGGTTCGGGAAGTGGTGGAAATTCATACTCGCTTGCTGGACGATCGCTTGCAGGGTCGCTGATAAAACCGACCTATAATGTCTACGAAGAAGGAAAAATTGTGGTAACAATCATTGTAGATAAAGAAGGAACTGTAATAAGCGCGGTGGTAGGAAGCGGTACGAATATAGACAATCCGACACTGAGAAGTGCAGCACTGGATGCGGCAAAAAGAACAAAATTCAATAAAATTTCTACTGAAAAAAATCAGAGCGGAACCATTACCTATAATTTTAAATTACAGTAATTTTTCAACCTATCTTATTTCCCGGTTGTTATACTTAAAGTGAATCCTTACAGAGTGTACTCTGTTTAATGTTTTCGATTTTTTTAGTATAAACATAATATATCCCATTATGTCAAAAGTTTTTATTTTTTTAGCAACAGGATTTGAAGAGACAGAAGCCATTGTACCCATTGATATTCTGAGAAGAGCTGAATTGGAAGTGGAAATAGTATCCGTTATTTCTAAAAAGGAAGTTACAGGCGCGCACGGAATAACCGTTGTTGCCGATTCGTTGTTCGACAATACCGATTTTTCAAAAGGAGAAATGCTTATTCTTCCGGGAGGTATGCCCGGCGCTAAAAATTTAAATGAGCATCCCGGATTGAAAAAACTGATAATGAATTATAATGATAAAGAAAAATATATTTCTGCTATCTGTGCAGCCCCGATGATATTAGGAGAGATGGGGCTTCTGATAGGAGAAAAAGCAATATCTTATCCGGGTTATGAAACGCACTTACTGGGGGCGCAGGTTTTAAATGAGCGCGTGGTTGTTTCCGATAAATTTATTACAGGAAAAGGCCCCGGAGTTGCAGTGGAATTTGCACTTAAAATAATCGAAGTTCTAAAAGGAAAATCCCTTGCAAAAGAGATAGCCTCTGCATTCATTGCCTAGTTTGTACGCTGATGATAATGATGCAAGAAATAGTGTACTTAATCAACTTCTGAAGGTTTCTTACGGCTAATACCCTCGCCGAGTATTTCTTTTGCATATTACCCTCAACGAGTCATTGAAGAAGTGGTTCAAAATCATTCGACCTTTCGGCTTATCTTTTTATGCGACGCAACCAAGCCGGAGCAAATATTTCTACCTTTTACTTTTCAATTCTCACTTTTCACTTTTTCTCCTCTCCATATTCTCTAAGTTTGGCTTCTAATATCTCCACTTGGCGGGACAGAAAATCAACCGACTGGCTATTTGTTTTTAACAATTCATGAAGATCTCCGTCTGACTTCGTATTGGCAGCATTATTTTCTTTTCTAGTACTCTCTTTTTCAATATCTAGACGGACTGTATTATAGGTATTTCCGTTTATATTATTAAATGATTCGGTCGCCGGCACTTTTAATGTTTCTGCAATTTTATCTAAACGGTTAAATGTAAGGTCAGTCTCTCCATATTCAATATTGCAATAAGCGTTTCTTGAAAGATTAAGTTTTTCACTCATCTGCTCTGGGGTCAACAGCTTTTCTTTGCGTAATAATTTTAATTCTTGTCCGACTGTTTTTCTGGATTGTTTTGTCATAACTCGTAAAGTTCCGGTTAGTAACTCGTAAAGTTCCGGTTAGTAATTCGTGAAATTCCGGGTGTAAATTAATAAAAATAGTATATACAATAAATATATAAAGGTATCTATATTTAATATTGTTAACTAAAATTTTAATAGTTTATGTATGGGGGAAATTCAGGTACCCCGTAATTTCTTTGAAGACTATGCCAAAGAGGTAGAACTGAGCGACTGGACTCAGTGGTTGTATCCGGGTAATTTTGCCCCAGATTGGGAAAAAGCTGTTGTGGCGACATTACAGGAATGAGGACGTTATGTGGTAGTTTACTGGTGATTGGGATATAAGTGTCAATGTAGAGCAACTTGGGGAAAAAATAAACACATTGTTCGAAGTTGAAGAACTCAAAGCACGGAAAAGGGTAATAAATAAGGAATGGGAGAATTATGCTCCCCAAAACGATTCACTGCAAAGTATTGAAGAGATGAAAGCAGGCTTCAAGGAGGCGGTCTGGCACTGAAAGATATCGTTTTGCATCATTACCATATTTGAAATTTGAGGCAACGTATAAGCGCTACTTGCTTACTCGTATCTCACAAACTCTGGTTATTTAGATATAAAGCAATATAATCCCCTTAATAAAAAAGCAAAAACCTACGGAATTATTTTTCCGTAGGTTTTTGCTTTTTTACTTTTAGATAATCTTTTCGGTTATTCCGCGATTTTCTTCAGAATATTTTTCATATCTACCTCATCGCTCACAATCTTTTGTAAATCTTCAATTTTTACACGTTTTTGTTCCATTGTATCGCGGTAGCGGATTGTCACGGTGTTATCCAGCAATGTCTGATGGTCGACAGTCACGCAGAATGGAGTCCCGATAGCGTCTTGGCGGCGGTAGCGTTTACCGATTGTATCTTTTTCTTCGTATACGCATTTGAAATTATATTTCAAATCGTTCATTATTTCGGTTGCCTTTTCCGGTAGTCCGTCTTTTTTCAATAACGGAAGGATGGCAAGTTTTACCGGAGCCAGTACCGGAGGTAAAGCCAATACCACGCGGGTGTCGCCACCTTCGAGCACTTCTTCTTTATAAGAGGCTGCCATGATGCTCAGGAACATACGGTCTACTCCGATAGAAGTTTCAACTACATACGGGGTATAAGATTCATTGAGCTCGGGGTCAAAATATTTGATGTTTTTTCCCGAATATTTCTCGTGGCTGCTTAAGTCAAAATCAGTGCGTGAGTGAATACCTTCCACTTCTTTAAATCCGAATGGCATTTCGAATTCGATATCTGTAGCGGCATTAGCATAGTGAGCTAATTTGTCGTGATCGTGGTAACGGTATTTATGGTCTCCCAATCCGAGTGCCTTGTGCCATTTCAGGCGGAATGCTTTCCATTGTTCAAACCATTTCATCTCTTCGCCGGGACGAACAAAGAATTGCATTTCCATCTGTTCGAACTCGCGCATGCGGAAGATAAACTGGCGGGCAACGATTTCGTTACGAAATGCTTTACCGATCTGGGCAATTCCGAAAGGAATCTTCATACGGCCTGTCTTTTGTACATTGAGGTAATTAACGAAAATACCTTGGGCAGTTTCCGGACGCAGGTAAATTTTCATCGCGCCTTCCGAAGTAGATCCCATTTCGGTGGAGAACATCAGGTTGAATTGACGGACATCTGTCCAGTTTTTAGTACCGCTGATCGGGCAAACGACCTCATAGTCTTCTATGATTTGTTTTAGTCCGGGCAGATCCGAGTCATTTAATGCCTTTACAAAGCGGGCATGTATTTCATCGCGTTTAGCTTGGTTTTCCAATACACGCGGATTTGTTTGTTTAAACATTTCGGCATCGAAACTATCTCCGAATTTTTTAGCGGCTTTTTCAACCTCTTTTTCAATCTTTTCGTCGTATTTAGCCAATAAGTCTTCTATCAGGATATCGGCACGGTAGCGTTTTTTCGAATCTTTATTATCGATCAACGGGTCATTGAAGGCATCCACATGTCCGGAAGCTTTCCATGTAGTAGGGTGCATGAAAATGGCAGCATCAATTCCCACTACATTACCGTGTAATAAAGTCATACTGTCCCACCAATATTTTTTGATGTTATTCTTTAACTCTACACCATTCTGGCCGTAGTCATATACTGCTCCAAGTCCATCGTAAATTTCACTGGAAGGGAAAACAAAACCGTACTCTTTAGAATGAGCTACCAATTTTTTAAATACATCATCTTGTGAAGCCATAAATATTCAGCGTAAATTAATTTATATTACTATAAACGAGGAGATAACCTTTAATTATCGGGCTTTGCCGCTTATTATTCTCCTTTATCTCTTTCAAGCCGCAAATTTAGTCATTTTAGTATGAAAAAGCTAACATGGGAGTTGAAAAGTGAATTGTTAAATCGACGGAGTCAAAGTTGAAAGCCGAGAGTTGAAAAAATATTTGGCGTGGGAAACTTTACTGTTTTTTTATTTTTTGAAGGTATCCTTCAAGCCTGTCTAATCCTTTGCTTATATTCTCCATGGAGTTGGCATAGGAGAAACGAACATATCCTTCTCCGTTTGAACCGAAATCGACTCCGGGAGTAATGCCTACATGTGCATTTTCCAATACATCGAAAGCAAATTTATAGGAGTCGTCTGTGAATTTTCTTGCATTACAGAATACATAGAAAGCGCCTTGCGGTTCTGTTTCAATAACAAAACCCATTTCACGCAACCTGTTTATCATGTAGAGGCGTCGCTCATTGTAAATTTCCCGGCGAGTTGCAACTTCCGGCTCGGAATCGCGCAAAGCGCTGATTCCTGCCCGCTGTGCGGTACTGGGGGCGCAAATAAAAAGATTCTGTTGTACTATTTGTAACGCCCGCATATAAGGTTTGGGAGCTATTAAAAAACCGAGGCGAAGACCTGTCATGGCATAACGTTTTGAAAAGCCGTTCAGGACAAAAGCGTTGTCTGTGAATTCCAGAATGGAACGGGCCCTTCCGTTGTAGACCAATCCGTGATAAATTTCGTCGGAAATAATCGGAATATTTAATTTTGCCAATTCTTCATACACATTGTCCGAAACCAACGTCCCGGTCGGATTCATGGGCGAGTTGACAAATATGGCCCGCGTTTTTGGCGTGATTGCTTTTTTTACCTCTTCTATCGGGTATTGGAATCCGTCCGCAGCCGAGATATTTACCGAAACCGGAGTGGCATTGCACGAAAGGGCAAAATTACGGTAACACGGATAACCCGGATTGGATATGATAACCTGGCTTCCTGCTTCGCAAAGTACTTGCAAAACCATCAGGATAGCGGGAGATGAACCCGATGTTACGACAATACATTCCGGATCGACGGTTACTCCGTATTCTTTTTTATAGAAAGCAGAAATTTCTTCCCTTAATTGAGGATCTCCTAAAGAGTGAGTATAATGAGTACGATTGTCCAGATAAGCCTGCCGCGCTGTCTCAACGATACATTTGGAAGGGTTAAAGTCCGGTTCTCCTACTTCAAGATGAACGATGTCTATGCCTTGTTTTTGTAGTTCCACAGCCCGTTCCAACACGTCCATTACAATAAAAGGGGTCATTTGTGAAACCGCAGGATTGATATGTATACTCATTTGTGCTTCGTTTTAATTTTACAAAGATAAAAAAATCAAGCTAAATGGGATTCCCATTTTTAGGAGTAAACAAGGATAATTTTGAATTTTAGGGTTAAATAGGTAGTTTGTTTGATTTATATTTAATATTTGTGTAAATCCGCTTTGTCAGTGCCATCGCGTTCAAAACGCAAATCGTTCCGTATGCAGCAGGTTAAATTAACGCGAGTTTTTGATATAAAGGAATCCTATTCTGCCAAAAGCACTGCTGCTCCAACCTTCTTTGGATGCGAAGCGTTAAGAAAAGTTTTCTGTCTGACGACTGAAGGAAGGAGTTTAAAATGTTTTAACGTAATGCAGAATCCACAGCGACGGCTTTGCCGCCGCTTCCTCTCTTATATACTGAGTATTCCCCTATTTAATTCCGGCCTCTTTTGACTTGTTCTCTATTCTGTTCCGGACATTTTTTAAAAAGCCGTCAAATCTCCATTCCATAATGTTTTTGTACCGGTTTTGAGTGAAGAAGAGATTGAAGAACCAACCAAACTGAAGTTGCGAATGAAGTGTGACAATAGATGTATTGTCCGTGTGAGGAATAGCTGTAATTGAGATTATTCCGTCCTGCAAAATTTTCACCTTCTTAGTAAGGTCTAAACTTACGGTTTTTCCACCTGAAGATTGCAAATATTTTTTTAACTCTCCGAGAATCTGAACCTGCATCTCTTTCTCATTTTTCATAACAACCAATAAATTTAGGATATATTCGGAAGAACCCGGATCGTGCGAAACGCCTTTTTCGTATAGAAGCATATCTTCTTTAGCGCCCACATCTCCCAATCCGTGGAAAGCCCATTCCAGGTTTGAAGTCGGGGCAGTCCTCATTCCCTGAAAAACTTCATCCAAGACTTCATTAGCAAACTGGCAAGGAGCCTTAACCATACAGACGCAATAGGTATGAAAATAACGGCCTTCCCCATATTCGGAGTAAACCTCATCTTTACCTTGATAATAGAACTGTTCCTGAGAAAACGACGGAAAAAATATAAGAGACGATAAAACAACGAGTATCAGGCGCATAATATTTTATTTTAAGTTTAAAAAGATATGTGGTGTTTGGTCATCTGCAAATTAGAAATGATTATTCATACGGTTGATTTACTCAAAGAATATTTGTTAAGGAATGAGGATAAAGCAAACCGGATATAATTTTACGTAAAAAAAATCAGATATCATCTTTATTTAGCTAATAATATAGGAAATTTGGCATTTCTTCATTCTTGATAGCTTTATTTTTAATTATTAAAAACAAAAAAGGTTGTACATTTGTATGCTTAAAAAAATAAAATGCAATAGAAAGCGTTATAAGTAAGAAATAAAATAGAAAGACTTGAAGAAGATCGTTTTTAGCATATTATTATTGTGCCTTGCCATTTCCAATGTATTTCCACAAGGAAATTACCGGAACGCCCAGAATTTGATACACGTAGATAATAAACTATATCATTTTGGGTTCATTTTGGGACTTAATACAATGGATTTTAATATATCAAACTCCGGTGTCGTAGATGCCGACGGAAAAATCTGGTATGCGGAACAAACTTCCCTTTCTACCGGATTTACGGTTGGGATAATCTCCGATTTACGTATTTTTGAATTCCTGAATCTCCGCTTTACTCCGGTTTTGCTGTTTGGCGACCGGACATTGACTTTTATAGATCAGGATAAAGGTAATGAAACCAATGTTGTTGTAAAATCCAGTTTGATCGATTTTCCCCTGCTTCTTAAATTCAGGGGACAACGGTATGGCAATTACCGCCCTTACCTGATTGGCGGGGTCAGTGCAACGTTAGACCTGGGACGCCAAAGCGAAAATGTGATTATGCTGACCCAGATGGATTACGGAATTGAGTTTGGGGTAGGATTTGACATTTATTTGCCATACTTTAAATTGGCTCCTGAATTGAAGATGTTCCTCGGATTCGGAGACGTATTGGAACGTGACCGCCCTGAGATACAAAATATAGCAGATTTAAAATATACAAATGCAATAACCAAACTTACTTCCCGCTTGTTTATTTTATCCTTTAATTTTGAGTAATCGGGCAGGTGATTTTGTAAGCAAAAAGCAGAGCTTTACATGCCTTTATTACTTATTGTTTATCTCTACCTAATCTCTAATTTTTAACAAATGACATATACACTTTTCCTCTTTTCACCGTTATTATAAGGAAATCTTTTTAAGATTGTTTATCGGTTTACTTGTCTACAATCTAGTCTTGTAACTCGTAACTTTTTTATATCTTTGCGAATTTGATTTGAACATTATTATCTATCATACACAATGTTAGAATATATTAAGGGTAATATTTCAGAATTGACACCGACATACGTAGTATTGGAAACGGGTCAAATCGGGTATTTTATTCATATATCGCTCAATACCTATGCCTCGTTGGAAAGTCAAAAAACTACCACACTATATATATATGAGGCAATAAGGGAAGATGCGTACACCTTATATGGATTTATTAATAAAGAAGAGAGGCAGCTTTTCTCGTTACTGATTTCCGTTTCCGGCATTGGGCCCAATACAGCCAGAATGATCCTGTCTTCATTTTCTGTTCCTGAATTGGAACATATAATAGCATCAGATAATGTCAATCAGCTAAAAGGAGTCAAAGGAATAGGTTTAAAAACGGCCCAAAGAGTAATTATCGACTTGAAAGATAAAGTCCGGGGAATTTCGGATGCCGCAAGCTTTAATATGCCGGCGAATAGCATCAACACAAGCAGGGAAGAAGCGTTATCCGCACTTGTAATGTTAGGATTCAATCCGGCAGCTTCAGCCAAGGTGATAGACAAAATTGTATCCGAGTCTCCCGAATTGTCGCTGGAGAAAATTATTAAAGAAGCTTTAAAAAGAATGTAGATTATAATTGAATATTAAAGATAAAAGTAAGGATAACGGTTAACCCCAAATTCCTTGTTTCACCTTTATTAATATCTCTTATCTTGAAAAAAAGGTTAAAACAAATAATATTTCTAAGCATTATATTGAGTGGAGTCGTTCTTCTCTCCACTTACACTGTCGTCTCCTTTGCTCAAGGACTACAGCAAAATGATATTGCAGCTCCTCCGGCTGATGCGCCTGCAACAGTCGATGGTAATGAGGAATTGCATTATCCGCTTAACAAAACCGAAATTGTAACTTATGAAGACCTGCAATATCAATCACCTGCCGATTTAAAAGACCCTTCAAACATTAATTCCAATATAGAATACGATCCCAATTCCGGACTATATATTTTCCGGACTAAGGTGGGAGATATGGATATTGCTACTCCTTTTGTTTTGAACGAAAGCGAGTATAATGAATATTCCCTCCAACAATCTATGAATGCCTATTGGGCATCAAAAAACCAAGGAGGAGGACCTGATAAAGACCAGTTGTCACTTAGTAATATCCATATTGGTTTAAGCCCGACGGCAGATAAAATTTTTGGTCCCGGAGGCGTGCAGCTTAAAACACAAGGATCGATAGACCTTTCATTCGGATTTAAAATTTCAAAAAGAGATAATCCGACGATTCCCGAACGCAACAGGAAAAATACAATTTTTGATTTCGATACTAAAATCCAATTAAGTGCCAATGCAAAGGTGGGAGACAGGGTTAATTTTACCATGAACTACAACACCGAAGCAACTTTCGATTTTGACCAGAAATTGATCAAACTCTCTTATGAAGGAAAAGAAGATGATATTATCAAAAAGGTAGAAGCCGGAAATGTAAGTTTGCCGCTCTCCAGTTCATTGATTACGGGAAGCTCTGCTCTTTTCGGTATACGTACGGATCTGCAGTTCGGAAAATTAAAGATTTCGGCTATTGCGTCCCAGCAAGAATCGGAAAGGAAAACGATAACAACACAAGGGGCACAGACCACCGATTTTCAAATATCAGCATCCAATTACGATGAGAACAGGCACTATTTCTTGTCTTCCTACTTTTATAACAACTATGACGAATGGTGTAAAACACTTCCAAGTCCTACATCGGGAATCGTTATTAACCGGATAGAAGTCTGGATTACGAATCGTTCTTCTTACGATAAACAAAGCCGGAATATCGTCGCTTTTACGGATTTGGGCGAATCATCAAGCTCCAATCCTTACAATAGGGTAGATTCGCTTTACGGAGAACTTTTAAATGTTCCTTCTATTCGCGAGTTTCAATCGGCAACAGGCGCTCTCGATGGTTTTACATACAGGCAAATGACGATGGGTGAGGATTTCGAAAAGCTGAATAGCGCCCGTTTGTTGCAATCTACCGAATATACCGTTAATAAACAATTAGGATATATCTCCCTTAAAACAGCACTTTCGTCGGACGATGTGCTTGCCGTTGCCTACGAGTATACGATGGGTGGAAAAGTTTATCAGGTAGGTGAGCTTACTACCGATCCGATAAGCAAGGATAGTACGCAAACCGGATATATGCCCAGCCTTTATGTGAAGCTCTTGAAGAGTACCTCTGTATCCCCTTCTAACAAAAGATTGTGGAATCTTTACATGAAAAATATTTATTCGCTGGGGTCATACAATATTCAAGCGGACAAATTTAAGCTGGATGTAACTTATTATTTCCAAAATGATACTGTTGCCGCTTATTTGCCTTATATCCCGTCCGTTAATAAAACTATTTTACTCAGGATATTGAATTTAGACCGTCTGAATAAACGTTTGCAAGCTGCCCCTGACGGTTATTTTGATTTTCTGGAAGGATACACTGTCTATTCCAGTAATGGACGTATTATATTCCCTTCTACAAGGCCTTTTGATAAAGGTTTGATGGATGGATACAAAACAGAAGCAGCCAGGCCATACACTTATCCTGAACTTTATGACTCAACACTTACCGTAGCTAAACAGTTTGCCGAAAAAGACAAATATGTCCTTAGCGGGGAGTACCGTTCTTCTTCAGGGGCAGAGATTCGCCTGGGAGCGACAAACGTACCGAGAGGTTCCGTAAGGGTTACCGCAGGCGGGCGGACATTGATTGAGAATGAAGGTTTTACTGTTGATTATAATATGGGTATTGTCCGTATTCTGGACGAAGTGGCGTTGGAATCTAATTCTCCGATCAGCGTAACGCTCGAAAGCCAGTCGTTTTTCAGTATGCAACGGAAATCCCTTGTCGGAACCAATGTAGAATATGCTTTTTCGGACAAGTTCTCTTTAGGAGGTACTATCTTGCATCTTTCCGAGAAGCCGCTCACACAAAAAGTCGGGATTGGTAATGAACCGATGTCTAATACTATTTGGGGATTAAACGGTTCATATAAAACCGATTGGCAATGGTTGACCAGTATGGTGGACAAAATACCGCTGATTGATGCTACAGCTCCTTCTTCAATAGCATTCTCCGGAGAGGTGGCGCAACTGATTCCGGGACATCCCGATGTAATTGATCAGGGCGATAAGGGAGTTTCCTATATTGATGACTTTGAAGGTACCAGATCTTCTATTAATATTATGCACCCTTCGGCGTGGGTGTTATCAAGTACTCCGAAAGTTAGCTCAGGTAGGTTAAATTCAAAGCAATTTATTCGTCCTAATGACTCTTTCTGGCGCGATTATTTGCAGAGCCCGGATCTTGATAATATGGGATACGGGTTAAATCGTTCCTTGTTAGCATGGTATTATATTGACCAGATATTTACTCGCCCCGACAAGAATACTCCAAGCTATCTGCGGAATGATAATGAGCAGTTATCCAATCACTTTGTGAGAGAGGTAAAAGAGAGGGAAATTTTCCAGAATAAGGAAGCGTTGTATGACCAGACTGTTACTCAGCCAACCCTGAGCCTTGCTTATTATCCTAAAGAGAGAGGTCCGTATAACCTCGATGTAAGCGGAATGGGTACCGATGGATATTTGAAGAATCCGGAAGACCGCTGGGGAGGAATCATGCGTAAGGTAGATAATAGCGATTTTGAAAAATCAAATGTCGAATATATTGAATTTTGGTTAATGGACCCATTCGTATATTCAGATATGAATACAACTTCCGGGCAATTGGTTTTTAACCTTGGTGATGTATCCGAAGATGTGTTGAAAGATGGTCGTATCTCTTTTGAAAACGGACTTCCGACAACCGGTAACCTAATAGAGACAGATACAACTATTTGGGGACGTGTGCCTAAAATTCAGGCGATTACGAACTCTTTTGACGTAAACTCGATTACGATGCAGGATGTCGGTCTGGATGGATTGTCTACAGCCGATGAAATGCTTTTCGATCTTTCTTACCGGAAGTATTACGAAGCAATTAATGCGCTTATAACATCCGAGGCCCGCGACAGGTATAATTCGGAAGTATTCTCTCCGTTAAATGACCCTGCGGGAGATAATTTCCACCATTACAGAGGTTCAGATTATGACCAGATGCAACTTTCCATCCTCGACCGTTACAAGTATTATAACGGATTGGAAGGGAACTCATCCACGTCGTCAAGCGAGTATTCGACCGCATCAAGTATTTACCCGAATACGGAAGACTTGAATAACGACCGTACTCTAAACGAAAAAGAACAATATTACGAATACATTGTCGATATTGACAGGGATAAATTACAGAATCCTGCTGCATGGGAAAGTAATTTTATCGCCAATATGGTTGAATCTCTGGTAAGCCTTAAAAATGGATCTACCGAATCTATTAAATGGTATCAGTTTAAGATTCCGGTAAAAACTCCGAATAAACGCGCAGAAGGAGGAATTTCCGATTTCCGATCTATCCGTTTTGTTCGTATGTATATGACCGGATTCGGAGAAGAAACACATTTGCGTTTTGGTACACTGGAATTGGTTCGTACCGAATGGCGGACATACGACAGAAACGAAAATCTGGTGGATGCAACTGTTGCCCCTATTCTCAAAGGTACAGGTAAGATTGATATATCGGCGGTTAATATTGAAAACGATGCCGGGAAATTCCCCGTTCCTTATGTCCTTCCTCCCGGAACTTCGCGTGTGATTGATCCTAGCCAGACACAATTACGTCAGGAAAATGAGCAATCCATGCTTATTCGTGTAGATAGCCTGGAGTCGGAAGATGCGCGTGCTGTCTATAAATCTGCAAATCTGGATATGCGCCGGTACGAACGGTTTAAAATGTTTGTCCACGCAGAAAAAATGGTAGATCGCGAGCCTATTCCCGATAATCGCCTTTATATATTCCTTCGTTTAGGATCGGATTTTTCTCAAAATTACTATGAGTATAAGATTCCTTTGATAATCACCCCTGATGGAGCTACTGACCCTTATGAAATATGGCCGGAACAAAATGCTTTTGATTTTGCATTCAGTGTATTGACTAATCTGAAATTGCACAGGGATAAAAAGAAAGCAGCCGGAGTTGTCCGTTTCAATGAACGGTATTCTGAAATGGATGGAAAAAATATTGTTACCATAATCGGTAATCCCTCTATCGGAGAAGTTACTTCTATGATGATCGGGATACAAAATGAAGATAATATTAACCATGCAGCCGAGATTTGGGTAAATGAGATGAGAATGACCGGATTTAGTGAAAAAGGTGGTTGGGGGGCATTGGCTAACCTCGGCATTGTATTTTCCGATTTGGGTGCATTGAATGTTGGCGGAAGGGTGGAAACCGTCGGTTTTGGAGGAATTGAACAGAATGTAGATGAAAGGCGCTTGGATGACTATTACGAATATAATATTTCGACTTCGATCCAACTTGGTAAATTCTTTCCGGAAAAAGCAAAAGTAAACCTGCCGGTTACTTATACTTACTCCAAGCAGATTTCCAAACCTGAATACGATCCGTTGAATACCGACTTGAAATTGGATCAGACATTGGATAATCAGGATACAAAGGAACAACGGGATTCGGTCAAGAATCTCGCTCTTGACCAGACTACCTACAAAAGTCTGACACTCTCTAATGTGCGGGTAGGTATTGCAAGTAAAACCCCGATGCCTTACGATCCGGCAAACTTTTCGTTCAGCCTCGGATATAGCGAAGTATATAATACCCGTCCTGAAGCCGAATATGATAAGACGCAAAACTATAAAGCTGCGTTTAATTATGTCTATTCGTTGAATCCGAAGCCGGTTGAACCTTTCCGCCGGATGAAACAATCGGAATATAATAAACTAATCCGGGATTTGAATTTTTATTACCTGCCAACCCAGATAGCGTTCAGTACTTCCATGAACCGGAGTTATAGCGAACTCCAACTGAGAAGCTTTAATATGCCTTACGTCAAGGATACTACATTTCCATTTATGACGTATGATAAAGACTGGACTTGGGACAGGACATCCGATATTAAGTTTAATCTGACTAAGAGTTTGAAGTTTACATTCTCGTCTGCGATGAACTCCCTAATTACGGAAGTAATCCGTACGGAAAACGGATATCAGGATATTCCGATCAATAAGCAATACTTAAAGGATATCGGCGCTATAGATTGGTATGATGCATGGAAAGACACGGTATGGTCAAGCATTAAGCATTTTGGGACTCCGATTACTTATCAGCAACGATTTACAATTGCTTATGCTGTTCCGGTCAACAAACTTCCGTATTTAGATTGGGTTACGGCTAATGCTCAGTATACCGCAGATTACATTTGGAATAAGGGCGCCGAACTGACATTGGGAGATCCTGTATCTACAACCGGAAATGCAGCTACCGGATCAAGGTTATGGGGTTTTGACGGAAGAATGAATTTAGAAACTCTCTACAATCGTTCTGCTTATTTGAAAGAGATAAATAGAAAGTACTCTTCACGAAATACGGCAACAAAGAAAAAAGAACCGGAAAAGCCAAAGACATATGACCGGAAAAGCATCCGCTTGAAAAAGGATACTCCATTTAAGGTTACTCACCGGTTGAATACCAATAAATTGATTCTTTCGGTAAAAGATAAAGATGGAAATGATTATCCGGTAAAATATTCGGTAGTCGATCCTAATGCGATTAATATCGAATCGAAAGAAGATGCTTCCGATTTGAGTTTGAGCATCACTTCTGTGGTAAAAGAACGCACGGCAAAGGACGATGTGTTGGATATTACCGCCAGAACGCTGATGATGATTCGCAACATAAGCGCTAATTACCGCTACGGAGATGCCTTATCGTTGCAAGGTTATCAGCCGGGAAGCGGATTCCTGGGGCAGGACAATAGATATTCAGCTCCCGGATACGACTTTACATTCGGATTTTTCAAAACGGATGATTTTCTTGAAAAATCATTTGATAACCGATGGTTGGATACTACCTCATCTACCGTTGTAAATCCGGCGATACGAACCCGTACACAGGATTTCCAGATTAAATCTCTGGTAGAACCTTTTGCCGGATTGAAGATAGACTTGAATGCCGCATGGATGAAGAACTATACAAATGAAATATACTATATGTTTTCGGGAAGAGAGATGTTTTATGGTTCTTATTCCAAAACTCATATCGCTATTGGAACAGCCTTTAAGAAACCGAAGATAAATTCATCTGTTTTCTCTGAATTTCTTGCCAACAGGCAAGTGATCGCTTCGAGGCTTACCGCAGCAAATGCCATTCCGGCGGATAAGGAGTTTAATATGAATTCTGCGGACGTAATGATTCCTGCTTTTTTTTCCGCTTACTCAGGTACCAGTGTTCAGAATGTAGATATGGATTTGTTACCAAGCATTCTCACTATCCTGCCAAACTGGAAGGTAACCTACGATGGACTGATGCGCCTTGATTTTATTAAGCGGTATTTCAAATCGTTTACATTGAATCATGCTTACAGATGTTCTTATAATATCAACTCATTCTCATCTATCTCCAATTGGGAAGAGCTCTACAAAGGCAGCGACTACGGCTATATTCCGGAAACCAATATCGTTTCATCCCCATTCTACATTGAAAGTGTAAATATCAATGAAGCCTTTTATCCGTTGATAGGAGCAGAGGGAAGTTTGAAGAACAGCCTTTCATTGAAGGCCGAATACCGCAGGTCAAGAAACTCACAATTGGATATTCCGGGTAACCAGATAGTTGAGTCTTATAGCGAAGAGTATGTTTTCGGAACAGGATACCGCATAGACGATTTCGGTATGATTATCCGGTTGAACGATAACAAGCAGAAGAAGGTAAAGAATGACCTGAACCTTAGGGTTGATGTCTCATATAAAACTACCGATGCGTTTATTCGCAAGATTGAAGAAAACTTCTCCCAGTTAAGTAGTGGATTGAACTCCTTTATAATCAAATTTTCAGCCGACTACGTATTCAGCGAAAGCCTGAATATCCGTCTGTATTACGACCGGACAAGAACCGTTCCAAAAGTTTCGCAAGGCTATCCGACAACGAATACCAATTTCGGTATAGGATTCCGCTTCTTATTAGTTAGATAAGCTGAAAAGTAAAAGTTGAAAAGTGAAAGTTAAGGCAATATTTCTGTTTTAACTTTCACTTTTCAACTTAAAAAAATTTCTGCTTTTTGTATGTCTTCGGCGTGATCTACGTCTACGATTTTAGGAAAGGGGTGTGCATAGAGAGATAGTCCGTCCGCAATCATTTCACGTTGAAAATTTCTCATTCGGTGTATGCCGCTTTCAAGGCAACGTTTCAGGGTGGGCAATACGGCGGGTGTTAACCCATAAATTCCGCCGGAGATATATTCTATACCTTCCTTGAATTGGTCTTTAAAGTCAATAATTTGTAGCTTTTTGTCAGTTTCCACATAAAGAGGTTTTTCGTCGTCTATGAAAGAAGTAACAGCCATCAAGCCTTGTTCCTGAGCGTTTTCAAATGATTTAATGTAAGACGCAAAATCAGGTTCTTTGAATATTGTGTCTACCGTAGTTACACAGAATTTTTTGTCTCCAATGTACGGCATTAATTCATAAAAACTATGCAAGGAACTTGGGGTTGATTTTATAGTAATATGTAAAGGGACAGGCAACGAAAGGCTGTTGAGATGCTCCTGCACAGCAATCATCTCTTCGTTGATAATGATAGAAATCGATTCTGCGTGGTTATCAATAAATATGCGAATCAAACGATCCAATAGCGTTTCTCCGTTCAGACGGACAAGCGGTTTGGGTGTTAGTACTCCTTCACTGACTAAGCGGGAACCTTCTCCTGCTGCGATAATGCCATAATTCATTTTTTTCTTTTTTACGATGAATAAGAATCAAAAAATATAAAGTGAAACGGATTTTTTCAAAAAATAAACCTTGATTAATCAATATGGATTTTTATTGCATTGATCTATATTGTCTGTCTTATTTGCATTCCGAAGAGATTTGATGCATCTTCATCAGTTAAAAATAACCGTAAGCAGATGTAAAGTTACCTTATTTTAAACGATTCAGTCAATATTTTTCGAAGAAATACAAGTTATTAGATTACAAAAAAACAAATGCACCGAAAATACAGTTTTTTATGAAACCTTCTGTATTTTCGGTGCATTCAGAGTAACTCTTTTACAACTGGCCGCACTCTACCAGAACGATTACCCGTTCTACGATTTTGTCCTTATCATCTTTTTCGTATGACGTTTTAAGGTCTGCTCCGAATAAACGGGCAAATCCCTGCCAAAAAAACGCCCTGAATCCACCTCTGTATTCTTTTATCAGTTCGTACGAGGTTTTATCACATTCCCTGTCTACCAGGCGAATCAGCATTTTACCCTGCGAAAGCGTAAGTTTCTTCAATTCCGGTTCGTATTTTCCTATCAAATCATTTTCTTTCGATTTCATATAGGCTTTGCGTTCTTTTTCCGACATGTTTTTCATCTCATCGTTAATCTCGCGCAGCGTAATCCCGATTGCTTTAGCATAAGGCAAGGTACGCTTTACATCACGCACTGTTTTCCAGTAAAACTGTTCTTGCTTTTTAGATGAAAAATTCAATGATGGATAGACATATATTACAGGTAATATAACTTGAGGAATGGTGTCTCCATTCTCTGCAATATATGCAGGAAGTCGCACTCCCGTTTCTGCATCTTGAGCGTTTAGACTAAAGACAAAGAGGTGCATAATTGCTAATGTGAAAAGTTTTATTATCTTTGCCATTTGAAAATCACTTGTGTTTTATATACAAAGATAATTAATAAATCGGGCTGAATAATCTATTTTGTAGTTTAAAGTTGCAAAATCCACTTTACTTTTATGCGTTTTTTGTTATTTTTTGCTTTTTTGAACATTTTGTTCAAGAGCTATGCATTCTACCAAAACGATCTGAATATCAATGATCCCTACTCGGACGCAATGGGAGATATCTCCATTTATTCCAATCACATTGAAAATCCGTCTTTATCTACTCTGGTTGTGGATAAACAGTTGAATATCAGTTTTAAAAATCATTACTGGACAAACGAGTTGAATTCATGGAAATGTTCTTTTTCTACTCCTACACCTTGGTTTTCTACTAGTGTCTCATTTGCCGGATATGGTTATGATCGTTATAATTATTTTTATGCCGGAGGCAATTTAGGAAAGTCTCTATCCTCATCTTTTGCATTAGGGGTGGGCGCGACTGTCTATAGTTTGTATTATACCGGTTGCGAGAACCGGAAAAATAACCTTACAGTCCGGATAGGAGCCTCTTATAACCGGGAGGAAAAATTTCTACTTTCATGTTGGATTGCTAATCCTTTTCAGACCGGATTTTATAACCGGTATGAAGAAAAAGAAAAGCTGCCACTGCATGTGCTTAGCGCTTTTCGTTTGTTCATGACAGATGAAACCCAATGGGCGGTAGAAGTTGAAAGTAGTGGACGTTCGTCATGGAGAGCCAAAACAGCATTCGAATATGCAACAAAGTCATTTGCCATCAGATGCGGTGTGTTTGGTAAACCAATTATTCCTACAGCAGGTTTCGGATTTTCCTTTTCCGGATTTTCCTTAGACCTTTCCGGACAATATCATAATCAACTTGGGGTTTCGCTTTGCTGCGGACTGAAATGGAAACTAAAAAAATCAATACTAACACAATAAACTGAAAAATGAATACAAGACCATGCCTGATGAAAAATTTCAAAATAAATATCGCATAAAATCGGCACGGGCATACTGGCACGATTATGGGGGAGGTGCGTATTTTATTACTGTTTGCACAAAAGATCATAAACATTTTTTCGGTAAAATCGATAATGCTGTCATTCAATTATCCCCAATGGGTCAATTTTTATACGAAAATATTCAAAATGTTACGTCCCATTATCCATATGCTGAAATCCAGTTGTTCGTGGTAATGCCAAATCATTGGCACGCCATTGTATTTATCGATGAAAATAAAATACCGTATATGCGTGGAAACGTTACAACATGCAACATTGTAGAGACGGGGCGCGCCCCGTCTCTACAGTACCATTTGTCAATAAACGAAAAAATGCAAAGGATTGATTCGTTTAAAGGTTGGTTATCCGTAACAATAGGTGGTATAAAATCATCCGTGACCCAATTTGCCCATAAAAATAATATTGATTTTACATGGCAAACACGATTTCACGATCGCATCATACGCAATCAAAATGAATTTGACCGAATTACCGATTATATTGAAAACAATCCGGCAAGGTGGCACACTGACTGTTTCAATAAAAAATAAAAACGAACCCACATAAAATGAAAAAAATCAACTTGTTCATTGTTTCCTTTATTCTTCAAATCGGATCTGTTTTTCCTCAGAATACAGAAAATTTTCATGATGACATATCCTCAATGGAAGATCTTTTTGTAGATGCCGAAAAAGAAAATAACCCGGAGATAATAATAGAAGAGCTTAATTATCTATCTGAAAATAAAATCAATATCAATAAAACGACCGAGGCAGATCTGCTCCGTATTCCGTTTCTGTCCGAAAGGGATGCGCATGAAATTATCAATCACCGCAATAAGTACGGAAAAATATTTTCTATATACGAACTGAAAAATATTCCGGGGCTCGGAATGCAAACAATACAGCAAATTTCCCCCTTTATTACAATTGAAACGGAACCTGAATTTTCATTAAAGCAGAGCCTGAAATATAGCAAAAACCAACTGTTTCTACGTTACGATCGTTTTTTACAGGATAAAAACGGATATATAAATAAAGCAACGGAACCGAACAAAAAGTACGAAGGAGATCCCAATTATTATTATGCTAAATATTTATTCCGTGTTTCAGATAAAATTGATTGTGGATTTGTTGCTGAAAAAGACGCCGGAGAACAGGCTTGGGAAGGATATAATAAAGGATTTGATTTTTGTTCTTTTCATTTTCAATTGTCCAATATTGACTTTCTGAAACGTTGGGTGCTGGGTGATTATAAGGTTTCTTTCGGTCAGGGATTGGTCGTGGGAACTAACTCCATTATCGGAAAATCAGCTAATGTTTTGAATATTGCGCAGCGCAATCGGGGACTGCAAAAATATACGTCGACAGGTGAAAGCGGTTATTTTCGCGGAACAGGAGCAACTGTTGGCTTCGGAGGAGTAGACCTCTCTCTTTTCTATTCGCAACGCAAGATTGACGCAAATTTATCCGAAGATGGATATATTACATCTTTCAAGACCGATGGCTTGCATCGTATCCAACGGGAAATAGAAAAAAAACAAAATGTTTCGGAAGAGATTGTGGGAGGTAACTGGAATTACTGGAAACAAGCTTTTTCTATCGGTGGAACTTTTATTAAATATAGCTATAATAGATTGTTGCAGCCGGCAGAGAAACCATATAATATTTATAAGATTCAAAAAGATAATAATTACTGGAATGCCGGGGTGGATTATATTTTCCGGTTTCATGGAATGTGTTTTTTCGGAGAATTGGCTTGTGGTAAGAAAGATGGAAGAGCATTTTTGAATGGTGTGAATATTTATCCTACATCCCGTTTTGGGCTATCGTTGCTTTACCGTTATTATTCACCTGCTTATCAGGCAAATTATGCAAATGGATTTGGGGAAAATTCACACATTGAAAATGAACAGGGCATTTATTTAGGAGCCGAGTTTAAGCCTGTGAAACGTATTAAAGTGTCGGCTTACGTTGATACTTATTATTTTCCTTGGGTAAAATATAATTTGGATAAACCTTCGTCAGGTTCCGACTTGTTGGGATATATCTCTTTTTATCCTTTCAGGGAAACAACCATGTATCTGAAATATAAATATAAAACGAAGGAAAAAAACAGTTCGGAGTCACATTCGGTGGTCTCTTATGAAACACATACGGCACGTTATGGTATACAATCCAAGTTGAATCGCCGGTTGGCTTCCCATTCTATTTTAGATGGAAATAAATATTTTGATAAATCATCAAAGAGCAGTTACGGTTGGTTGGTAGCACAGGATTTTTCTTATGATCTTATAGCGACGGTTTTAAATATTTCTACGCGATACGCCTATTTTCATGCTCTAGCTTATGAAAACAGGCTTTATATTTATGAAAAGGACGTTTTATCTGCTTTTTCCATTCCCGCTTATTATGGAGTAGGGCACCGGATTTGCCTTAACTTGCGTTTTCAGCCCATGTCCAACCTGACTTGTTATTTTAAATATGCGGCTTATATCTATACCGATGGGCGTGAGGTAGTCGGTAACGGATTGGAAGAAGTAAAGGGAAATAAATTCTCTTCTGTAAAGTTCTTGGTTTGGTACAAAATTTGATATATAATTGTACTGTATGTTTTGCGCCTTACATAAATCGTATGATTTGGTCATATATTATTGCTTGAGCTTTTTTATACAGTTTTTTAGAACTTCGCGGCTCAAGCATTTTTTTTGAATAAATTCTAATAATATGAATTTGTCCGGGGTGCTGCTCCGGTTTTTGATATATAATATGTTGGAAATCCTTATGTTATATTTATATGTGCGTTTTTTTGAAAAGGAATGATTTTGAAGTTGTTATATATTTAATTCGTTTCGAAAGAACCTGACTAATAATTTTTTATACCATGAAAACTAAATTTTCTCTTTTTATTATTACTGTTCTCTTTAGTTCGGTAGTAGGTTTTTCTCAAAGTTCGGCTTACGAGGTTGGAACTTGGGAGGGCTTCCGGACATCAGCGGTTACGTTCTCATTTGATGATAACTGTGCGAACCAATTTTCGGCGGCCGTGCCGGCTTTAGACCGTGCCGGTTATAAGGCAAGTTTTTATCCTGTGATTAACTGGGGGCCTAATTGGACAACATTAAAAAACATGGCGAATAACGGGCATGAGATTGGGAGCCACTCCGTAACTCACCCCTCCGGAGCTATGACCGAATCCGAATTGAGCAGTTCGAAAAATACAATTAACCAAAATATCCCGGGATTTGATTGCAATACCGTGACTTATCCCAATTGTATTGCTCCGGCCCAAGCTACATGTGCAAAATATTACATAGGCGGAAGAGTTTGTAACGGACAAGTTGAAGGTTCGACTCCCTCTAATTATTACCAGATTGGTTCTATAATTTGCGGGAGCGCCGGTTCTTGTAATTCCTTGTCTGCTTTTCAAACTCAATTTAACTCGGCAAAAAACAAAAAAGGCTGGGCTGTATTCCTGATTCATGAGATTGACAATGGCTCCGGATATTCACCTTTGGCAACTTCCATTCTTGAAAGTGCATTAAATTATTTGAAGCAAAATGATGGCGATTTCTGGGTTACCACATTCCGGAATGCAATATTATATTCCAAAGAGCGGAACGCTGCTGTTGTAACCGAGTTATCCAACTCGGCAAAAGAAATCACAATGAAGGTTACCGATAATCTGGATAATACCATTTACAACTATCCGCTTTCATTGCGCCGGGCGCTTCCTTCGGGATGGACAAGCGTTTATGCTACTCAAGATGGAAAAGAGATAGAGGCCAGTATAAAATCCGGCTACATATATTTCAGTGCCGTTCCCGATGGAGGGACTGTTTCGTTGGCTACCGAATCCAATGTTACGGTAACTAAGGTAACCTTTACAAATCCAGTAACTGCTGCCGATTGGAATGTAGATGAGACAAAAACTATTTCTTGGGATGTGGAAAACTCTTCCGGAGACTCTTATGGTTTGTATTGGAACACAGGCGGAGGAACTATTGATGTGACAGGGGCTATCGCCTCTTCCGAATGGTCGACTGACGATGGCTCATTCTCATGGAAAGCATCCAATATTTTAACCGATTCGAATAATAACAGATGGGCGGCTGCCGGAAAAAGCGGTTATTCCGGCGAATGGGTGGCTCTGCAATTGAGCTCAATATCCACAATCAATGGAGTTGCCATTAAAGAAACCAGCGGTCAAAGTGGAGTAGTGACAGGATTTGAAATACAATATAGTACGGATGGTACTGATTATACTACGATAAAAACAGGAACGACGATAGGAACGGATTATACAACCTCTTTTTCTCCTGTATCGGCAAAATACATCCGTTTATATATCACTTCGGCAACGAATGTAAATATAGATTACTTCACGGTAACGGGAGGTGCTATCAAAACAGAATTGAAATCAGGAATAACAAGTACCGGATCGTATGATTGGAAAATCGGCGATAGTTATGGCGGAACTACAGGATACCTTACCATAGAGGCTTCCGGTAATAAAGTTATGGCAACCAGCGCTTCCGTTTCGATTGCGAATAATAATCCACCCGAGAAACCGGTTGTTACAATAGAGGGAGGCTATACCGGGCCGAGCTGTGACGGAACGGGAACCGGAGCTTATTTTACCGGAATTTACCAGAATTTATTTGCCGAAATATTAAGCAAAACGGAAACTGAAGTTCAAAATAAAATCAATAATATTTGGAGCCATTTCTTTACTCCGGGAAGCGCTACATCCGTATATTATGAAGTTGGTAATGATATGGCTTATATTTACGACACTGGTAATCAGGATGTCCGCAGCGAAGGAATGTCTTACGGAATGATGATCTGTGTTCAGTTGGATAAAAAAGCAGAGTTTGACAAACTGTGGAAATGGGCAGAGAAATATATGTTGTATAAGTCTGGGGACTGGGACGGTTATTTTGCATGGCAATTGGGAACCGACGGAACAATTAAAGGACAATCTTGTGCACCCGACGGAGAAGCTTATTTTATTACTTCGTTGTTCTTTGCCGCTCATCGCTGGAATGATGATTCTTATGCACAGGCAGCTCAGAATATTTTGAAAAAAGTAATGAGTAAAAACGGAAGCGGAGGAGTTTACAATATGTTTGACGCTACAACCAAGCTGATTACGTTTGTTCCGTATTACGACTCAAGTACATTTAGTGATCCGTCATACAATTTGCCTGCTTTTTTTGAACTTTGGGCAAGATGGAGCAATACCAATTCGGAATTTTGGAAAGAGACTCCCGACGTTTCGCGTCAGTTATTAAGAAATTCATCGCACACAACGACCGGGTTATTCCCGGATTATTGCTCTTTTACCGGAGAACCGTTGAATGGACAATATGTGGATTATGACAGCAGACGTTATATGTATGATGCTATCCGCTGTGCGATGAATATCGGTATGGATTATAATTGGTTCGGTTCGGATGCGGCAAACCAGACGGCTATGATGACCAAACTATTGACATTCTTCAAAAATGACGGATATGCTCATGGTCAATTTGATTGGAATGGAAGCAATCCGGGCGGAAGTTACTCGGAAGGTATGGCAGGAGCTAATGGCGTGGGCTGCTTTGCTTTGGATGATAAAACGTTGGCAAGGGAGTATCTTAACAAATTATGGTCTACAACTGCCCCTTCCGGACAATGGCGCTATTACAACGGAATGGTTTATATGCTTTCAATGCTGCATGCCTCAGGAAACTTTAAAATCTACAAACCTGCTCCCGAACAACAGGATTCGCTACTGACGGGAAGGGACGAGGTTATATTTGATGGCAAAGCATATACCGAAGATACGACATTTACAGCCTTCTATGACTGTAAAATTTATAATGTTACCATAGAAATTGATGGAGAACCTACCTCTTCTAATCTGGTAAGTAACGATCAGGATGATTTTCGGATCTCTCCGAATCCGGTAAAAGACCGTTTTACAATTTATTCAAAAGATAAAATTGAAAAGGTAGAAATCTTTAATGTCGAAGGTTCATTGATGTTGACCAATAAAGGAGCTAATCAAGTGAATGTTTCGAATTTGAGCAAAGGAATTTATATTGTAAGGATTTACGGTGAAAGCGGAAGCGTGAAAACTTCCAAATTAATAATTAATAATTGATAATTTACAAAGATTTGATAATGAGGGCTTCGCTTAAGGTGAAGCCTTCGTTATTTTGTGCCCTTTGTAGAGAAGCTATGCATTGCGTCTTTCTATCAATATTGTACATCATTTATTAATAAAGCCCAAAGGGCTGACATTATACAGCTCGGTGTGTAAACGCCGAGATAATATTTCATTTATTTATTCATTTATTTCAACAATATTTCCGAAGGATAATCCGGAACAAAATTGGGCGAGGCTTTCGGTTCGGTGAAGTTGACATCGGCAAACTGTCCTAAGCCGTTTTGATTGAAGTGAGGATAATATCCGATTTTTAAATCCAACGTTTTAAGTACCAGCAAATCATTTCGTACACGAACGCCGATTCCGGCTCCTCCGTAAAAATTATTTTTAGAAAATAAATTGCCTGAAGGATTTACCCATGCAAAATCGAAAAAGGAATAAAAAAGAAACTTGAAGCCGATAATATTAATTGGTGAAAATACATCGCTTTCCAGATTGAGCATCAACCGTTCTCTTCCTTTTACTTCATTATCGAAAATATTAGTATTCAGATTGGTCAGTGCACTAAAAGTTACATAACTGTCAAAAACGTTAGCCGGATTCAATATCTTCGAGTAATTGATATTTATAAACTGTCGGAAACGGCTTCTGCCTATTTTCATTAAAGGCGAAAAATAGCGGATTCCCGATGTTATTGCACCTTGATAAAATTCGTTTTGATTGAAATAAGAGGAGATACTTCCTTCTACATAAAAATCTCCGGTTTTAAATTCATCGCCTATGGAGCCGCTTAGCGAACTATAAAAGCCGCTTTTATAGCCGAATAACTTACCATATCCGAATTGAGATGAGATATTGAATCCATGCGCAATATCTTCGGCCACTCCGAAGTTATGAATAAGGTGTTCACGGTAAAAGGCTTGTTGGTAAAGGCTTGCCTGAAAAAGCCACAATTGTTTTCCTGCAAATTGGTAAGGTCGTAAAGTATCGAGTTGGATATCCTTGTATTGAGGATTTTGCCTCATATACCTTCCTGAAAAAACCAATCGCCTCGTGGTATGGTTGGCAGGTAGAGTTATTGCCCTTCCCAACGAAACCGAAAAAGTATTATTGCGGTTCGGACTGATAGAATCCCAGCCCACAACCTCGGTTCTGCCTCTGTTATTAAAATAGCTGATTTGCCCGAAATAGTTGAAAGTGATTTGCAAGGGACGCTCTGCCGATAACGAAAATTGCCGGTCTGCAATATCATCCAGATAGGAGCCTTCCAGGTCGACAAACGAGCCGAGAAAGTTTTTATAAAAATATCCTGCCCCATATCCCCAATGGAGCGAATAATCTTTTTCATATATAAGGTTAATATTAGCCTTGTTTCCCGACCCGAGGAAATTATTGTCAAAAATCTCCATGTTTACATTCGAGAAAGTCAGCTCGTGTATGTTCAGTCCGATTGACCATACGTCTCTGACTATTACCCAAACATCAACCGAGTCGTCGGCTAAAGGAACTTTTTCAAGACTGATCCTGACATCGTTAATATTTCCCAAACTGCGGAGGAATGTTTCTGTTTCCGCAATAACAAGGGGATTGACTGTTTGTCCTTCTTTGAATAATAAATTTTTTCGTATGACGGATTGTTTGGTATTCAGGTGTAAACCATTTACTATGCGGATAAGCGAATTTTCCTGAATGGAATCAATCTCATTAATATTAGTTCCGAAAGGATCCAATACGACGATTTTGATTTCCCTGATTCTTTTTCCTTTATAAATGCGATATTCTTTATCAGTAGAAGTATTGTCTTCTATTTTTGCGGGGGAAGGAGGTTTAATAAGGGCTTGGTATATCTTTTTTTCAAAACTGCCTGTGGCTTTCTCCTCCAGTTTTTTGTATACTTCGGGCATTTCCTGTACGATAGTATCAGAAGCCTCGATGTTCCTCATATAATATTGCACCGAATCCTGTTGCGGATTTTGTGCATATATCTGCAAAGGAGCAATAATCAGCAGTATAAATAGGAGCCGGAAAGTCACGTTTTTTCAATGTATAATTTATAATGTAAAATGTAGCGCTCGGCAAATTTTATCTCGGACCTTACAACATAGCTTACAAATTGAACATTTTACATTATAAATTATTACATTAAAATCAATGAATTGTTCATTTTTATTCCTCAATTCTCAATCTGACACTTTCCGTGTGCGATACAAATTCAGGAGCGTAGAGGCATTGTAGAGTCGTTATACCGTTGGTGTATTCTCCCGCATTGCTTATCCACAACGGATATTCCATTACGTAAGTGCCTTTAGGCAGACGGTCGAAGAAATATTGCATGGAAGCATCTTTTGGACTCTGGTAATATCCCAATCCTTCTTTAAATTGATAGCCAGAGAGTTGGTTTACCGGTTCCAGAGAGGATGCCCGCTGGTCTTTTAAAACAACAAATTCCAAATCACGGTCGGTGCGTATTACAAGGCGGGCTATGACTTTATCTCCAACTTTCAACTTCGTTTTTTCTGTGATTGGAGTCAATTCCCTGCCTTTATTTGTGACTTGTTCCAACATCATTTTTTTCTCAATATGTAGAGCCGTTTTAGCCTTTTCTACCTTGTCGATACTCTCCTGATAGTGCCAGTAAAGTGATCCCCAGGCAATTCCCGATCCTTTTTTAGTGACGGAAACGGTTTCCAGATCGGGTTTTATCTCGGAGTTGGTAAAGGTTTTTGTAAAATAACCCGTTCCGGCTTCCTGATTTTGAGGAATAATCTCTTGGCCGCCCATTCGTATACTTACTTTATTGTCGGACGATAGCCAGTTGTCTCCGCGCAAAAGCAATGCAAATATAGCATCCACCGTAGCCGGTACACTTTCCCAGCGTTGGGTTTGTTTTTGTTTCAACAGCCAAATCCGCATTTCATTCAGTTCGGATGTTTTCGGATCGACCTCTGCCAATGCTTCCAATATGGCAACATGGGTCGAGATGGCAGATTCATTCCACAGGTATCCCGAACGGTTTTTATCCCAGTACATTCCCATTTCGCCGGAAGTCGTTGAATATTCGCGCAACGAATTAACAATCTGTTTCGCTGTCTGTTGATCGCCATTTCGATATAAGATAAGTGCCGCCATTGCTTTTTCGTACAATCCGAATCCCGTCCATTGCGGTTTGAGCAAACCGTAATAGAATTTATAGGACTCCGATGTATTAGCATACAATGGAATATCTTTGTAAGAGCTGCGCACCAAAAGATATAATAACTGTACAGAATTGATTTTCGTATCCTTGTAGTTTTTGACGTTTTTCTTAAGATTGTTATAATCCTTTTGGATTTCCCTGTCCAGATAGTTTAATGCGCGGATTTGCATCTCTTTTTCCTGACTGTTGTATTCAACTGCGCCCAAAGTTGTCAGACGAGACATTTCATTAAGTATGTATGTGGTTACATAGCGGCTTCCGGACATGTTTGAGAACCACGGGAAAGAACCATCCGAAAGTTGCAATTCCCGCAATTTATTCATCATAACTGTCCTGTTTTCTTTTTGCATATTTAAATCAAACAGGAGGGATAGTTGCTGTTTTTGTTCGGTCTCGTTCTTTGCTTCCAATACCCAAGGCGTCTCTTCCAATAAGATGTTTTTCAAATCCTGATTCTTTTCCAGATTCGAAAGCAGTGTTTCTTTAGTTCCGCCCTGTTTTTTCCAAGTGTCTATCATTGCCGATATTCTTGGCTGCGACCGGGCTATATATTCTGCCAATGTGCTTCCGTAATAAGCCCCAACCAACGAAAATGCATTTGATGATTCGGGAATTGTTATTGAAGGCAGGGCTTGTACGGCATACCAAGCCGGAGCTTCGGTAAATTCCAGTTTCAATTGTTTGCTTTCCAATGTCTTGGAATTGTTCTTTTTCAATTTGTCAAATGTAAAAGTGCGGCTTTGGTTTTCCCGGACAACCATCGGCATGCTTTCCGTAATCAATATTTTGTCAGACAAGACAGGCAGTATCTTTTGCTCTCCATCTGAACTGCTGCTTGTTTTTCCCACAATCCGGCAAGTAACGATTTCAAGGTTTTCAGGTACTTTAAATGTCCAAGAAACGATTCCAGTTTTACCTGCTTCCACTCCAAAATCACTGACTTTCGTCTCTATCGTTTTTTCAGTAACAGGATCAATCAGGTCTAGCCTGACTTTTCCTCCCTGAGCCACATCCGAGAGGTTAATGACTTTTGCTGTTAGCGTGCAATTGTCGCCCTGACGTAGAAAACGCGGCAGGTTAGGCATTACCATAAATGGTTTTTGCGTTACTACTTCTCTCTCTATTTGTCCTGTGAATAAATCCGTTGTATGCGCCAATCCCATAAAACGCCAGCGTGTAAGGCTTTCAGGGATGGTGAAGGATAGCAATACTTCACCTTTCTCATCTGTTTTTAATTGAGGATAGAAAAATGCCGTCTCGGCAAAATTTGTCCGTATAGCAAGATCCTCAGTTATTGCAAATCCCAAGTCGGCACTCTCTTCTGTCATGCTTTCTGTTTGTTCTACAGCTACGGTATTACGTAAAGTAGGTACGGCCATGTCAGTATCCATCATTATACTTTCACTTTTTACAGCTTTATATTTTCTTGTGCCGTAACCTACGGTCGTAACGGCGGAAAATTGCTGCTCGAAATAGATTCCCGGTAACTGGTCGTAAGAAAATCCCGCAACATTTGTCCATTTAGGAGATGAGGCTTCGATGTATAGTCCCATTTCTCCGCGCCAATCCATATTCCAAGAAGGAAAATATATATGCTCTTGATAAGAGGGTTGGAATGTCCAATTATTTTTTTCGAATTTATCAAGCGAGGCATCGTATAGAGCCGCCAACACTTCCGCACTTTTGACGTTTGGTATTTTAAGTGTCCATTCTTCTTTTTCGCCGGGTTGCAATTTATCCCTGAAAGTAGTTAGTTGAAGGGATAACTCCTTTTTCTCTTTTTTCTTTTTGAAAGAGAAATTTTTATGATAGAACTTACCGTCCTTTACGAAGAAAACTTCCACTTCAACCGCCTCTCCATACTCTTCTTTGAATGGTATTTCGAACGACATTATTTCGTTGTTTATGCGTATCCACTCTTTTTTAATTTCTCCGTTTTTACTACGGGCATCAAGATAGAGCCAGACATCATTATCCGAACTTCCTATCCGGATTTTAGCTGTTTCCCCCCAAGCCAGTTCCGTTTTGCCTGCTTCCGTCCAAAGATGAGTTTTTACCGCAGGCGCTTTGTCGTCGGATTTGTACAAAATGATATTCACACTGTCGCTAACTATTCTGCCTTTGTCGTCTTTTGCCTCCAATATAAAACGGTAATATCCGGAAATCCAGCTTCCTGCCGTTTTTTGCAAGGAGGAGAAGTCCTCTTTATTCGACTCTATTGTACCTGAAGTTATTTTCTTTCCTTTTTTCAATTCGTTGGGATTGACCGGGTCGCTTCCGGCTTGCTTTACATCTTCCAACATATAAACCGAATAATTTACAGATGTTTGTACCGGTTCGCCATTTAGGTTTTGAGCCTTTACCGAAAGGGTTCCTAAAGAATCCATAAGCAATTTTTCCGGCGCATCCATTGAGAGTCGCATAGAACGGTCTCCCACCGAAATACTTATGTCGTTCTTTTGAGTTTCTCCGGCAACATCGGTTACCTCTACCGATATAAGATAACGGTAGTACTCTTCTTTCAAACAACTCTTTCTATCTTTTTGGGGAGTAAACGAGAAGGTGAACTTTCCGTTCGAATCACCCTCGATATTTCCGTTGGAAACTTGTTTCTCCTGTGTAAATCCGCTTCTCCAAAGGAAATTAGGCTGGCGTATGATCCGGTATTTCACTTTGGCATCGGGTATGGCAACACCCATAAGCGATTTTACCTCTCCGGTAATATTAATTTTATCTCCGAATGAGTTTGTTCCTTCGGGCTTATCCAACGTGATTTCAAAAGTCGGACGTTTGTACTCCTCTACTTTTATCCGCTTAGTCTGATTTTTTACAATGATTGAAAAATCTCCGCTTTTTGCGTTTTCTGGCAAAACGAAAGAGGAAGCAACAGAGCCAAACTCATTTGTTGTCAATGTCTTTTCCGAGATTTGCTGATAGTTGGCATCCCGAAGGATAATTTGTACCTGTTGGCCGGAAACCACTTCACTCTGTTTTTTATCCGATTTGTAGGCAATACATTTAAACCAGACAGTTTGTCCCGGGCGATAGATGGCACGGTCGGTAAATATTGCGTATTGAGCGTCTTTGTTCTCCCTCGTATTGTTTTGTTTATAGAAATAAGCGTAAGCTAAAGGGGCATAACGGTCTTCTCCTTTTTCAATCCTGAAGCATACTTGGCGTTTTTTTTCTTCCGACAGAGTTGTTTTTCCATCTTTATCGCTTTTTTTCTCAGACAGTAGGGTTAATTTTAAACCGTTGGTGTATGATTCCTGATACAATTTTACAGAGACATCTTGTTGCGGTTGTCCGTTTTCATTGTTTAAAATCATCATCTCTTTTCCCGATGATCCGGAAATGTCCCGCAAGACATGAACTAAATTGCTGATGCGGAATTCCGTAGATTGTTCCTGCATGGAAGGCGCACTCACCGTAAGCCTGTAAATCCCAAATGATTTAGGGTTGAATTCAATAGTTGTATCTTTGGAAATATAGAAATTAGAAGGGATTAAATCCAATCTTTTTGTCTCTATCTTTTTTGCCAGTTGCTTACGCTCTTTTTCGGAAGCCTGCTGATAGGATACCGGATCCATTTCGTATCGCCAGATAGTTATTGTTGGATTTGTCGTATTGGCATAATGCAGTTTAACGCGAACCGGTTCGTTTGTGCGCAATACATTGGGAATGGAGACCTGGATCGTTTTTTGCTCTATTTCCGTCAATATATTTTTTAAAATACCGATGCGTCCGTAATTCGGGAATTTACGGATTCCATTTTGACAAAGGTCATACACTTTTTTCGGAATACTTTGGTCAAAATCCTCTTCCTTACAGTTCCGGTATCTTTCGTTCAACATATTCCGGGCTTTCTTCTCCATAACTTCTACCGAAACCGGATTTTCGGCAAATTGTTTCAGAAGTCCGTCCAAGCGGAGGATATAAAGAGAATCCTTATTGTCCGAATCCAAATAATTATAGACATACTCCAACCGTCCTAAATCGGTCATAACCAAAGCATCTGGTTGCTTGTCTTTTTCATGAAAGGCTAACAATTTCCTGTATATTTCCAGTTTTTCGTCCGAAAAGGCCGGAAGGTTTATATAATTATGGTAGCTGTCAAGATACGAATCGTCCGAATTTATCTCTGATGGAACAGGCCACAATTCCAATGCCCGGAAACTCAATAAATCAAACATAGTCGGACGTTGCGTCCGGCTGTCTTTTCCCAGTTCCAATAAGTCGGCATACGCAGTAGCTTCCACAGCTTGCAATTTTGCCAAAGGTTCCAACGATAGCTTCAATAAGGAAATAATCGTATCCTGGAAAATATTTTCGCTCCACTCTTTTACGTCATCCGGTATATAGCCTTGTAAAACGGTTCGTTGCGATATCTGGTAACGGTTCTGATTATAATATGTGTTGTATATCTGGGCTAATACGGAAGATAAGAACGCCTTTTCAACATCGTCTGTCGAGGATTCTTTGAATTGCCGGATATCCGAAATAGATTGCAAGGAAGTATTTTCCGTAATTTCCGATTGTAGTTTCGAGCGGTAGATCAAAGCCTTGATCTGTTGTTGGCGGTTATTGGCCTGTTTGGCATTTTTCTCGATTTCGTCCACTTTATTAAGAGCTGATTTAGGTTGTGCTTTCTGTTCCAACTGCTTCACTTCCTCCCATGCTTTACTGAAATTAATATTTTGTTGAGCGATGGCTGCAATAACTATTGCGATAACGGAAAAGCCGATCAATGCTATTTTTTTCATGGTAATCTCCTTTAGAAATATGTAAAAAATATTTTGTAACTCAAAAATAGAATATTAAATGGATACAATCGCCGGTTTATCAATATTTATAAAGAATTTGCGTGTTTTAGCTATTCTATCCAATTGTTTTTTGATCTTTTTTTATGAAAAAATATTAAGATGTTAAAGCAGTAATAATATTTTGAAATTTCTTTTATTTTTTTAAAAATATCCTGTTTTTGATTAATGCATAAACTATAGAGAATTAAATCATATTATTAATTTCTAAATTATTGATACCATGAAAATGAAGATTTTATTTATTGTTGTGATTATGTTAAACGGTTATTTAACTGTTTTTTCCCAAATCAAAGTACAAAGTGATAAAAAAATAGGAATTGGAACTTTAACTCCCGAAAGGTCCATAGATATACAATCAACAGGAGATTTAGACTCGGAAGATACTATCCGGTTTAGGAGGAGCGGAACCGGTACTCATGATATAGAAATGGTATTTTCCAAAGCTCAAGAGGCTGTTTCCGGACATGGTCCGTATTATGGTTCTGTTTGTTTTTATTCGCCGAAAGGTTACCCATTTTCTTCTCTATTGGGTTCTTCAAATCATCGTTGGGGGCATCTTTATCTCATGTTGGATCCTGATATCCTGTCTGATGAAAGAACAAAAGAAAATATAAAAAAGTTACCGGAACAGGGAATATTAAATAAAGTCACTCAAATACGTCCTGTGACTTATAATTTTAAAGATTCTCTAACCGGAAGATTAGGATTGGAGGGAAAGAAGCAGCAAGTTGGTTTTATTGCACAGGAATTGGAAAAAATATTTCCGGACATAGTCTCTCACGAAGAAGATACTTATGGTATTAGATATACATCATTAATTCCTTATCTGGTGCAAGCGATCAAGGAATTGGATGAAAAAAGACAGGTATTGGAAAACCGGATTGCCAAATTGGAAATGAAAAAGGAAATTGGTGAAAAAAATATTGAATTACAAACTGTAGAGGAAATTATTTTATATCAGAATAATCCGAATCCATTTTCCAATTCAACGGAGATTTCTGTTTATATTCCTTCTTCTGTCCAATCGGCATTTATTTATGTATATGATTTGTATGGCACTCAGATAAAATCCTACCTTATCAATGACAGAGCGAAATCGTCCATTATTATAAACGGAAAAGAATTAAAGGCTGGTATTTATTATTATGCACTTATTTGTGATAACCATTTAATTGATACAAAAAAAATGATATTGACAGAATAATTAAGCACTAAAAATTGACCATAAATATAGAAAAAATGAGAACTATTTGCTGTTATATAAAGATATTTTGGATAACACTGATATTTGTAACTAATTTATTGATTGAAACTATTTAATAGAAACGCACAATTTTTTTATCTTTGTTAAAGAAATTACCCCTAAATCGTTACGATTTAGGGGTAATTCTTAATTCATAACTCTTAATTATATGAAGCCCACATTATTAGTACTTGCAGCAGGAATGGGAAGCCGTTATGGCGGATTGAAACAGTTGGACGGATTGGGTCCGAATGGTGAAACAATTATGGATTATTCCATTTACGATGCCATTCGTGCCGGATTTGGAAAGGTCGTTTTTGTTGTCCGGCATGCTTTTGAAGCCGATTTTAGAGAAAAAGTAATCAGTAAGTATAAGGAATTTATTCCTGTGGAAATTGTTTTTCAGGAGTTGAACTCACTTCCGGAAGGCTTTACGTTGAATGCCGAACGCGTAAAACCGTGGGGAACTAACCACGCGATTTTAGTTGCCAAAAATGTTGTGAAGGAGCCTTTTGCCGTAATTAATGCCGATGATTTTTATGGAAAAGAGAGTTTTCAGATTCTTGCTAATGCATTGCAGAAGATAGAAGGAAAGGAAAATGACTATTGCATGGTTGGCTATCGTCTGGGAAATACACTTTCGGAGAGTGGGCATGTGTCGAGAGGTGTTTGCAGTACAGACTCCAATAACCATTTGACCTCTGTCGTAGAGCACTATGAAGTGCAACGCAAGGAGAACATTCTGGTTCATAAGAACCAATCGACCGGAGAATTCGAAGAGATTGACGAAAACTTGCCTGTTTCAATGAATATGTGGGGATTTACACCTGACTACTTTGTTCATTCGGAAGCCGATTTTAAGGAGTTTCTAAAAGCAAATGCAAATAACCTCAAGGCTGAATATGGTATTCCTACGATGGTAAACAAACTGATTCAGGATAAAACAGCGACAATTACAGTGCTGGATACTCCTTGCCATTGGTTTGGTGTTACCTATATCGAAGATCGTCCGGCAGTAGTTGACAAAATTGAGAAATTGATTAAAGACGGTATTTATCCAAGCAAATTGTTTTAATTGTAAGGTTAAGTCCCAACGGGACGAAATTATACAGCATAGGATATAATCCTATGTTTTTAAAGAAAATAAAAATTATGAAAACCAGAATTTTAGTAACAGGTGGAACAGGTTACATTGGTTCACACACAGTTGTAGAATTGATTAATGCAGGTTATGACCCTCTTATTATAGATAATCTTTCAAATTCCAACATTGGAGTTTTGGATGGAATAAAAAAAATTACCGGAAAGACGCCCGTTTTTGAAAATATTGATTGCAAAGATTATTCAGACCTGAATTCTTTTTTTGAAAAATATCAGAATATAAAGGCGATTGTCAATTTTGCTGCAAGTAAGGCCGTTGGTGAGTCTGTCGAAAAACCATTGCTTTATTATCGCAATAATCTTGTTTCCCTTATCAATTTGCTGGAAATTATGCCTAAGCATGATGTGGAAAATTTTATTTTTTCTTCATCCTGTACGGTTTACGGACAACCCGATGTGCTTCCCGTAACCGAACAATCTCCGATTAAACCTGCCACTTCTCCTTATGGGAGTACCAAGCAAATGAGTGAGACTATTCTAACCGATACAATTCACGCATTTCCTCAAATGAAAGCTATTCTGTTGAGGTATTTCAATCCGATAGGAGCGCATCCGAGCAGTGAAATAGGAGAGTTGCCGAATGGAGTCCCTAACAACCTGCTTCCGTTTGTTACGCAGACAGCTATTGGCATTCGTCCGAAGTTACGTGTGTTTGGCGATGATTATAATACTGAAGATGGTAGCTGTATACGAGACTTTATCAATGTGGTGGATTTGTCAAGAGCACATGTCGTTGCCGTTGAAAGGTTATTGAAAGGAAAAGAAAAAGAGAACGTTGAGATATTCAACCTTGGCACAGGCCGTGGACTTTCCGTATTGGAAATTATCCATGCTTTTGAAAAAGCAACAGGAGTAAAAGTACCTTATGAAATAGCCCCAAGACGTGAAGGTGATATTGAAAAAGTCTGGGCAGATACAACTTTTGCCAATCAGGAATTGGGTTGGGTTGCACAAGAATCGTTGGAGGATACTTTGCGCTCGGCTTGGAATTGGGAGTTGAAGCTCAAACAATAATACAAACAATAAGGCTTGAAAATTAAGCCCATTCGGGCTATGACCAATGCATAACCTTATCCAAAACTCAGGTTATTAATACATTAAAAGGCAAGAAAGACTCAGATATTATTAAAATATTCTGAGTCTTTCTTGCTTCTGTGGTTAATCTCTCTTTTATTATCAATTCCCCATTTCAGATAGGAATTTTATACGAACTAACCGGATTTCTTCTTCGGTAAAATCATTTTCTCCCAGTTCATCAAGCGCTGATTGAACATCGTCCGATTCTGCCTCATCTTTAAAATAAGAGAACACTTCGTCAATACGTTCTTCATCCATAATCTGATTCAGGAAATAGTTGATATTGATTTTTGTTCCCGAGTAAACGATTGCTTCTATCTCGTCCAGTAATTCGCTAAATTCCAATCCTTTGGATTCTGCGATATCATCCAATGCTATTTTTCGGTCAATAGCTTGAATAATAGATACTTTTAGCTTTGATTTATTGGCTACCGAACGGACGCGTAAATCTTCTGGACGTTCTATCTCGTTTTCCTGTACATGCGTACGTATGAGTTTAACAAACTCTTCGCCGAAGCGTTTTGCTTTTCCTGCACCTACGCCGGGAATATTTTGCAGTTCGTCGATAGATATCGGATAAGTAGTTGCCATTGCTTCCAATGACGGATCCTGAAAGATGACAAATGGCGGCAGCTCTAACTTTTTGGCAAGTTTTTTCCTTAAATCCTTCAACATCGAAAAAAGTACCGGGTCAACAGCGCAAGAACCTCCACCTTTAAGAGGAGCATCGTCAACTTCGGCTTCATCGTCGTCATTGTCTGCCGTGATCATAAAGGATTTTGGTTTGTTCAGAAAATCTTTTCCTGCTTTAGTGATTTTCAGGATACCATAATTCTCAATATCTTTTGAAAGATAGCCGGATATCATGGCTTGTTGTATTACTGTTTGCCATGTCTTTTCGCTTTCGTCTTTTCCTTCTCCGAAAGTATCTATTTCTTCATTGTGATTATAGGATATTATTTCGGAACTTTCTTTTCCCATTATAACATCAATCACATATTCTGCTTTAAATTTTTCTTTTAATGCTACTATAGTTTCTAAAACAGTACATAGCAGTTCTTTTCCTTCCACCTGTTTCTTGGGGTTTAAACAATTATCACAATTACTACAATTCTCTTCTTTACTCTCCTCTCCGAAATAATGTAATAAGACTTTTCTCCGGCATACGGAAGTTTCGGCATAACCGGCGGTCTCCAATAAAAGCTGCTTTCCTATTTCCTGTTCCGCAATGGGTTTTCCTTGCATGAATTTTTCTAACTTTTGCAAGTCTTTATTTGAATAGAAAGCGATGCATTGTCCTTCTCCCCCGTCTCTTCCAGCCCTTCCGGTCTCTTGATAATATCCTTCGAGGCTTTTGGGTATGTCATAATGAATCACATATCTTACATCCGGCTTGTCGATTCCCATTCCGAAAGCGATTGTCGCTACAATAACTTCTACTTTTTCCATCAGGAAACTGTCCTGATTACCGGAGCGGGTCGAACTGTCCATCCCTGCATGGTACGCAAGCGCATTAATTCCATTCACGCATAGCATCTCAGCAAGTTCTTCTACTTTTTTCCGGCTCAGGCAATAGATTATGCCCGATTTCCCTTCCTGAGATTTGATATATTTTATAATTTCCTTATCTACGTCATTTCTTTTCGGGCGAACTTCGTAAAAGAGGTTTGCGCGATTGAATGATGATTTGAATACGGTCGCTTCAGTCATTCCAAGATTTTTCTGGATATCATGTTGGACTTTCGGCGTAGCCGTAGCTGTTAATGCAATAAGCGGGGCTTGTTGGCCTATTTCTGATATTATGGGGCGAATACGCCGGTATTCCGGTCTGAAATCATGCCCCCACTCGGAAATACAGTGTGCTTCGTCTACAGCATAAAAAGAAATTTTTATTTGTCGGAGAAAATCGACATTTTCTTCCTTTGTCAAAGATTCGGGAGCGACATATAAGAGTTTTGTCTTACCTGATAGAATATCGGATTTTACATTTTCTATGGCAACTTTCGTTAAGGAAGAGTTGATAAAATGAGCAATTCCGTCTTCTTCGCTGAAATTCCGCATTGCATCCACCTGATTTTTCATCAGGGCTATCAGAGGGGAAATAACCACAGCGGTGCCTTCCATCATCAGGGAGGGCAACTGGTAACATAAAGATTTTCCTCCACCTGTAGGCATCAGTACAAACGTATCCTTCCCGTCTAATACATTACGGATAATGATCTCCTGATTACCTTTGAATGTGTCAAATCCAAAATGTAACTTTAATTGCTCTATTAGTTCGTTTTCTTTTATCATAAGAACGTTTTCTTTAACCGATAAAACAGATTCCGCTAAAGCAGCATTTGGATTGAGAAAGCAAAAATAAATACTTCTTTCACTTTCTCAAATTTTTCTGCAAGAAATTACGCTGCTTTCAAATTTTCAATATTCATTTTCCGGAGTTTGTTTTTTACATATTCTAATGTAATATGTAGCTCTTTTTCTCCTGATGAAGGCATTTCAAACATTACATCTATCATAATTGTCTCGACAATAGACCGTAAACCTCTTGCTCCAAGTTTAAATTCAACAGCCTTGTCTACAATAAATTCAAATACGGACTCTTCAAATGTCAAATTTATATTATCCATTGAAAAGAGCTTTATGTATTGTTTTATGATAGAATTTTTCGGTTCAGTGAGAATTTGACGCAGAGCGCTCCTGTCTAACTGATTCAGGTGGCAGAGCATTGGCAAGCGTCCTATTATTTCGGGAATCAGCCCGAATGATTTCAGGTCTTGCGGCGATATATATTGCAGCAGGTTTTCCGAATCAATCTTTTCTTTTGATTTGGAAGCTGCATATCCTACTACTTTAGTGTTTAGCCTGTTGGCAATTTTTCGTTCGATACCATCGAAGGCTCCGCCGCAGATAAAGAGAATATTTTTCGTGTTTACTGCAATCATTTTTTGGTCGGGATGCTTTCTTCCGCCTTGCGGGGGAACGTTTACAACAGAACCTTCCAGTAATTTCAGTAATCCTTGCTGAACGCCTTCACCGCTAACGTCGCGGGTTATGGACGGATTGTCTCCTTTGCGTGCTATTTTATCAATTTCGTCTATAAATACAATTCCTCTTTCGGCTGCTTTTACGTCATAATCGGATACTTGCAATAACCGGGAAAGAATACTCTCGATGTCTTCACCTACATAACCGGCTTCCGTCAGTACGGTTGCATCTACGATGGTAAAAGGTACATGCAGCAGGCGTGCGATTGTTTTTGCCAACAATGTTTTTCCCGTACCGGTAGAACCAACCATGATAATATTTGATTTTTCAATCTCAACATCATCATTTTCATCTGCGTTCTGAAGTAATCTTTTGTAGTGATTGTATACTGCTACCGATAGTGTCTTTTTTGCATCATCTTGTCCGATAATGTATTGGTCTAGAAATTTCTTTATTTCTACCGGCTTTGGTAAATTCTTTTTATTTATTCCAAAATTGTCCGATGAACTTTTTTTTCGGCTTTCTTGTATAATACTATTAACCTGTTCCGCACAAAAAGTGCAAATATTAGCATTTATTCCTGTTATCAGAAGGCCTACTTCTTTTTCTGATCTTCCGCAGAAACTGCATTTCTCACCTGTTTTTGCCATATTATAGATTCTCTTTGAATAATTAATGGAGTTGCCTTACGAAGGCACTCATTCCGCTTGTATTTAAAAATACAAGATATTTTGCCACTTAATTATTCGCCGGATTTATTTTGATTTATTTCGGATTAAAACTTCGTCGATCATTCCATATTCTTTAGCTTCGGTAGATGTCATCCAGTAATCACGGTCGGAATCTTTTTCGATTCGTTCATAAGTGTTTCCCGAATGGTCTGCAATAATATTGTATAGTTCTTTTTTTAATTTTTGGATTTCCCGTGCAGTAATTTCAATATCGGAAGCTTGCCCTTGAGCACCACCCATAGGTTGGTGAATCATAATTCTTGCATGTTTCAAGGCGGAGCGTTTCCCTTTTGTTCCTGCAACAAGGAGTACTGCTCCCATCGATGCTGCCATTCCCGTGCAGATTGTCGCGATATCACAACCAATGTATTGCATTGTGTCATAAATGCCTAATCCAGCATAAACGGATCCTCCGGGAGTATTCAGGTAAATCGAAATATCTTTTCCCGGATCGGCAGAATCCAGATACAATAGTTGTGCTTGGATTACATTTGCAGTGTAGTCATCAACCTGAGTCCCTAAAAAAATGATGCGATCCATCATTAATCTTGAGAAAACATCCATCTGGGTAACATTTAACTGGCGTTCTTCCAGAATACTTGGAGAGATATAGCTGTTGCTTGCCATACCCATGTATTGATCTAATGCCAAACCATTCATACCTAAATGGCCGGTTGCGAATTTTCTAAAATCGTTATTCATTGTCTTTCTTTCTAATTTTTTCTACAAACTTACAGAAATAAGTTTTTAAAATGTAAACTCTAAAATAAAAAACTTTTCCCGGAACAACTAATACTTTAATCTTTTTTTATGGTAAAGCATAAAAATAAAGATTTTGTTCAAATTTGACCGCACTTTTTTGTTTGTTTTTTGTTATTCATATTAAATGAAGTTGAAAATATACCGGGTTTCTTTGAAATAAAAAGATTGTTTATGAGCGTATATAAGTAAATGTATACATATAGTCCTAAATTATTTAATTTTTATGTATAAATATTATTGTATAAAATATAAATAGTTTTATATTTGAAAATATATTTATCGAAATATTAGGATTTAAATGATAAGTGATTGTTTTTTATTATTTTTGGCTCGATTTATTGTTTGATTATTAGGTTTTTTGAGGCTATTGTACAAAAGTATAATACTGTTCAAAAGAAATTTTATATAATATTGCAAATAGAAAAAGATATTTAAGTAAATAGATAAAAATAGAATAACTAAAAAATAGCTGTTTCTTTAACTGAAGCTTAATTATATTATACTTGTTTTTATTTGTAATTCTCTGCTGCAATAGCAGCAGAGAATTTTTTCAAAAAATAATTTCGGTTAGAATAATTGAATTAGACATTGGTTAGACCAATAAACGATATACATATTCTCTTAGAAGAATAATTGAAAAGAGTTTTACTATGAAATCTTTGGTTGTAGGCAGAAGAAGGCGTTGGGAGGGATCCTAACGCTTCTTTTTTTTATAGTTTGATGCAAATAAGATGGTATTCAACGCTAAGTTACCTGTTCTTTGTTTGTAATGTGTTGATTTATAATTGAATATAAGTAAAGCTGTTACTTGCATACTTTCAAAATGGACAAATCGAATCATTAAGATTTAAAGAGATTTACTTGCCTTTATAAAAAAGAAGCTCCATTTAAGCCCTCAATTTTTTTTAAGAAACATCAGCTTTACTGAATAGATAATCGAAAAAGAGCCGGATTCCTAGATTTTTGTTTACTATAAAGGAACCGGAAATTTCTGTTTCCAATGACCAATTCCCACCCTTATCTGTATTTTTTTGACAGACCTATTCTATTACTTGAATTTTCCGAGAAGAATAAAAAATGTCTCAAAAGTTTTTTAGAATTCCGCATTTTTTTGAGACAGAGAAAACTTATAGATGCTTTTAATTAGTTTCCTGAAGTAGCTAATATTTTCCCGCTTCTAGAAAATTAAAAAACCTACGGAAAGCGCAAAGTTCCGGTTTTTAGTAGTTATATCATAAGGGCCATTGTATAGGTTTTTGGTTCCCAACTGATAGCATAAACTGACTTGCAGTTTATTGAAAATCTCCGCTCCCAATGTTGCTCCGAAACCAAAATCAGAGCGGTCAAAATCTTCGCTTACCCATTCGGTCGAATTGTCGGCTCCGTTTACTTCAATGTTGACCGGAAACGAAAAGTAAGGACCTATTCCTATATAAGGCTTAATAATTGGTATTATCCCCAATGTCCAGCGCACATAAATAGGAATATCGATATAATCGAAACGATTTTTTATATCAAATCCGCTGACCGTGTAGTTGCTTCCTTTCTGCGAATAGAGCACTTCAGCCTGTACTCCCAATCCGATAATCGGTATTCTTACTTCGGAAAGTATTCCTGCATGAAAACTGGTGTACCCCGATGGATTTAAATCGTTACCATTATAAGATATGGACTGGTCGGCAAAATTTCCACCGCCTTTTACTCCGAAACGTATGAGTTGTGCATGTCCGGCTGATGCAGCGAAAATGGACAGAAGTAGTAGTAAGGTATATTTTTTCATATTATAATAAGAATGAAAATGAGGTTTTGTTAATATTGATATGCTAACATCTTTTAAAAGAAAACAATTTACAATGAAAAATGTTGAACAGGAAGGTCTATTATTTTATTTAGAGAGGCAGGTTAAATTTATTGTTACATTTTTAATAGACTAGTAACCCCGCAGCTTTCACTTTTCACCTTTCCCCTTTCACTTTTCATCTTTCCCCTATTTATTCCTATCTTTGCCGAAAATATAAGAAATATGTTAGTCAGAATTTATCCGGAGAATCCGAATCCCCGGGAAATAGAAAAGGTAGTGCAGTTTCTTCGCGACGGTGGCTTGGTTGTTTACCCCACAGATACGATTTACGGGCTTGGATGCGATATTTTCAATACAAAAGGAATCGAAAAAATATGCAGGTATAAAAATATTGATCCCAAGAAAGCCGACTTATCGTTTATATGCCATGATTTAAGCAATATCAGCGAATATGCCAAGGTGGACAATGCAACGTTTAAGTTGATGAAAAAGAATCTGCCGGGAGCATTCACGTTTATATTAAAAGGAAATAATAATCTGCCTAAACTTTTCCGGACTAAAAAAACAGTCGGGATTCGTGTCCCTGATAATAACATTGCCAGAGAACTCGTGCGGGAACTGGGAAATCCGATCCTTTCTGCCTCTGTACGCGATAAGGACGACGAGATTCTGGAGTATTTCACAGATCCGGAGTTGATAGAAGAAAGATGCGGACATATTGCCGATGTGGTGATTAATGCCGGTTTTGGAACCATAGAACCATCAACTGTAGTCGATTGTACCGGAGAAGAACCCGTCATAGTCCGCCAAGGAAAAGGCATCCTGGAGTGGTAACCCCCCTTCCAACCCTTCTCCCTCTCTCTTATATAACTTTCACCTTTCACTTTTCACCTCTCAACTACCCCCATGTGGATCATCTTCGCCCTCATCTCAGCCCTTTTTCTGGGAGTATATGATATTTTCAAAAAAGTATCATTAAAAAATAATGCAGTCATTCCGGTATTGACATCTTCTATCCTTATTTCTGCACTTTTTTTTATTCCCGTCATTCTGTTTTCCTATGTTAACCCCGAAAAGGCTCAATCTCTCTATATTTACGTGCCCCATATCGATTGGAATACGCATTTCTTTATTTTGCTGAAAGCGTTGATTGTACTAGGCTCGTGGATCTCCGCCTATTTTGGGATGAAATATATTCCTATTACGATATTCTCGCCTATTAGGGCTACTCAGCCTGTGTGGACGGTGGTCGGTGCATTTTTTATTTTTTCGGAACGATTGATGCCGATTCAGATTGCGGGTGTTGTGATTACCATTTTATCCTTTTACCTTTTTTCGCTGGCCGGACTCAAGGAAGGGATTTCGTGGAAAAAAAACAAATGGATCTGGCTGATTGTTCTTGCCACTCTTTTGGGAGCTGCAAGCGGATTGTACGATAAGCACTTGATGCGGCAGTATGACCGGATGGCAGTGCAGGTTTACAGCACGATGTATCAAGCGGTAATAATGATTGTCGTAACACTGTTGCTATGGTTTCCTACACGGGAGAAAACCACTCCGTTCCAATGGCGTTGGACAATTGCCGGTATTTCATTGTTCCTTATTTGTGCCGATTTTGTCTATTTCTGGGCATTATCACTCGATGGAGCCCTGATTTCGGTGATTTCGACAATCCGCCGTTCGGGAGCCATTGTTCCGTTCCTTTATGGAGCTATGTTTTTACATGAAAAAAATCTAAAAATAAAGGCAATCCTATTGGGTGGCGTATTATTAGGAGTGATTCTACTCTATATCGGTCGCTAAAGGTGAGGTTTCTGTTCTTCCATCGCTGTGCATTGTTGGGGAGAGTTGAGATATCAGCAGGTGTACCCCTCAATAGCTTCGCTTCATTGAGGGTAATGTATGTTTACTCCTTCGGACTGTATATGAGAGGAGTACTTTAGATATATTTCAGTAAAGTGAGTTTTAATTCCTCTGTTTTTGTTCTATATTTGTTTTCCTGTTTATCTGATTGTAGATTAACAGCATTAATCAAATGATATTTTAATGAAAAAAATAACTTTAATACTCTTCCTTTTGGCATTTTCGCTCTTTTCTTTTTCCCAAAATATAAGCGATTTTTTTGCGTTTCTGCCGGATGCTTATTTGAGCCAGTTAAGTTCAAACCAGCGATTGGAGTTGCTGAACAAGGTGAAAAACAAAAAAGATAGTACCGTTGTAAATAATTATGGCGGAATATCAAGATTGCTAGCCCTTGATGACGATAATAATTATATCAAGGTACAGACTTCCGGACAAGGTTTTTTTGAAGCCAAAAGATGGACGTTGAATGACTCCACTACTTTTTTTATTACCAGTTTCTGGGTTTGCAGTCCTGCCTGTGATGGTGGTATCAGTTTCTTTAAGGATAACTACACACCGATGATGATCAGTAAAAAACAATTTCCAAGCGTGGATGTTACCGACTTTTTCGACAGAGACAGCCTTGCCGCCAAAGGAATACCGGAAGAGGAGTTTAAAAATAAGTTTGACATATTTTTTGTCCGCTTTGAGTTTCAGCCCGAAAGCGATGATATTATCGTAATTAACGACAACCGGAGTTATATGAATAAGGATGACTATGAAAAATGGAAATCCTGTCTGAAGGGAGATCGTTTGCCTATATTATGGAAAGATGGAAGGTTTGAGAAAGGAGAGGCTTATTTTGGGGAAGAGGTGAAAAGTGAAAGTTTATGAAATAGCTTTTCAAACTTTTTCCGAATCAAATAAAATGAATTGGAAATATGAAAAGTATTTAAGCTATCTTTGCATGAATTTTTCAAGATCAATAAATAAAGAGGCTGTAAATGAGCAAAGACATCTATAGCATTGGATTAGATGCCGGTTCGACTACGTTGAAATTGGTTGTAACAGATTCTAAAGGGTCTGTTATTTTTACAGATTACAACCGCCATCATGCCAATATCCCGCAAGCGTTGATAGAGTCACTCCAAAGAGTAGAAAAGGAACTGGGCGATATCTCTGCTTGTATTAAAACAACCGGATCGGCAGGGATGGGACTATCCGAACGGTTTGATTTGCCTTTCATTCAGGAAGTTGTAGCTGCTACATTAGTGGTTGAAAAGCAATTTCCGCAAACCAAAACATTGATTGATATCGGTGGGGAAGATAGTAAGATGATTTTCTTCAACCGTAAAATGCAGGCGGATATCCGTATGAACGGAAATTGCGCAGGCGGAACCGGTGCGTTTATCGATCAGATGGCTAATATATTGGGAGTTTCGGTAAGCGACCTGAGCGATATGGCTTTGCATTCCGATACTACTTACCCGATAGCTTCGCGCTGTGGCGTTTTTTCTAAGACTGATATTCAAAATCTTATTAGCCTGAACGTAAAAAGGGAAGACATTGCCGCTTCTATTTTTCAGGCTGTAGCAACACAGGTGATCTCATCCTTGTCCAGAGGTTGCGAGATTTTCCCGAAAGTCTTCCTTTGTGGAGGCCCGTTTGCTTTTATTCCCGCGCTGCGCGAGGTCTTCAAGGAGAAACTCGCCCTTAATGACGACGATATTATTCTTTCCGAATACGCATCCGTTGTTCCGGCATGGGGTGCATCCCTTTCCGAACCGGAAGCCCGCCAGGAAAAAACAATAAAAGAATATATTCAACTTTTCCAACATAAAGGAGAATCCGTTAATGTTCCCAAATCAGGATTAACACCCCTTTTCCGCGATGAGCAGGAGAAAGAAAACTGGGAATCGGAAAAAGGACGGAATAAGATTGAAAGAGTTGAAATTGAAGAATTAACAGACAATCGTTGCTATATCGGTATTGACTCCGGTTCTACCACCACCAAAGTGGTAGCAATGGACAGCCGCGACCGTATTTTCTTTACGTTCTATAAAAAGAACGGCGGAAAATCTCTGGAAACCGTAAAAGAAGGTCTTACCGTTTTATGCCAAAAAGCAAAAGATGCCGGAAAGGATTTGCAAGTCTGCGGAAGTTGCTCTACCGGTTACGGCGAAGATTTGATAAAAACCGCGTTCGACCTCGATTTTGGAATGGTCGAAACCATTGCCCATTATATGGCTGCCTGCAAATTAAATCCGAAAGTATCCTTTATCCTGGATATTGGCGGACAGGACATGAAAGCTATTTTTGTGGAAAACGGAGCAATCAACAGGTTGGAAATAAACGAAGCATGCTCGTCCGGGTGTGGCTCGTTTATCGATAATTTTGCCCAATCGCTGGCTTGCCCGATCGAAGATTTCGTGCAAAAAGCATGCTGTAGCCAGAATCCGTGCGACCTCGGTACGCGCTGCACCGTTTTTATGAACTCAAAGGTAAAGCAAAGCCTTCGCGAAGGCTCTACGTTGGATGATATTTCCGCCGGACTTGCCTATTCGGTGGTCAAAAACTGTTTGTACAAAGTCTTGAAGTTGAAAAATACCGACGAACTTGGCGACCATATCGTATTGCAGGGAGGTACAATGCGCAATAAAGCAATTGTACGCGCTTTCGAACTTTCCACCGGAAAGAGCGTGATTGTCTCCAATTTTCCCGAATTGATGGGAGCTTACGGAGCCGCATTATATGCCAAAAAGAAAACGGCAAACAGGGAAGAGTATATCAGCCTTTCCCGGTTGATTGATATTAAAGATTATACTTCCGAGCCTTTCCGTTGTGTAGGTTGCGAAAACAACTGCCAAGTGCTGAAAAATATATTTTCAAATGGAAAAGTATATTATTCGGGCAATAAGTGTGAAAAGATATATACCAATAAAGGGAAAAAATCGCGCCATGCGTTTAACCTGAGCTTGTTCAAGAATGAACTTGCCTTTAAGAAAGGGCTGAAACTTCCCGAACAAAAGCCTTACATGACGATCGGGATTCCCCGAGTATTGAATATGTTCGAGAATTTCCCATTCTGGTACACGCTGCTTACGATGAACAACATAGAGGTGAAATCATCGTCACGGTCTACATTCAGGATGTACGAGAAAGGGCTTAATACGGTTATGGCGGACAATATTTGTTTCCCTGCCAAACTAACCCACGGGCATATCTATGATCTAGTGGAGAAAAAGGTTGACCGCATATTTTTTCCTTACGTTATTTATGAAGAGAAAGAGCCGCATGCCAACAACAGTTATAACTGCCCTGTGGTGTCCGGTTACTCGGATGTGATCAGGAGTGCGATTAATCCCGAAAAAAACTTCGGAATAGCATTCGATTCTCCTGTCATCAACTTCAGCGATACCGTATTATTGAAAAAGGCATGCCGGAAATATTTAGAAGATATTCTAAAGAATAAATTTTCCTCTTCTTCATTTGAAAAATCATTCGAGAGTGCATTGGAGGCAAAGAAAAGATTTGCCGACACTGTTCACGACAAAGCCGTGCAGCTTCTTGACCATGCCAAAGAGGAGAACCGTTTTGTCATTCTTCTGGCAGGCAGGCCTTATCACAACGATCCGCTTATACAACATAAAATTTCGGAGATCATCACCTCTTTTGGTGTCGATGTAATTACGGAAGACCTGCTCCGCGAAGATGAAAATAAACTTTCAGGCTCGCACGTGATTCCGCAATGGTCGTATATGAACCGGATTATGAAATCGGCGCAATGGGTTGCCAACACCGATCAGGATGTTCACTTTGTGCAGATTACCTCTTTCGGTTGCGGCCCCGATGCGTTTATTATTGATGAAGTAAGCGATATACTGAAAAGGAAAGGAAAGAACCTGACGCTGCTGAAAGTGGATGATGTAAATAATGCCGGTTCGCTCAAATTGCGTATCCGTTCGCTGATTGAATCGTTGAAGTTTAAGAACGACACAGAAATAGAACCAACAGCTTTCCGGACTACTCCCGAATTTTTAGAAAAAGACCGGAACAAAACTATTTTGGTTCCTTACTTCTCCGATTTTTATTCCCCGTTTATCCCTTCCGCATTCAAGTTGATGGGATATAACATGGAGAATATGGCTCCGAGTGATTCCGTGTCGGCTGAGTTGGGATTGAAATATGCCAATAACGAAATCTGTTATCCGGCAACGCTGGTTATCGGAGATTGTATCCGTGCCTTACAGTCGGGAAAATATGATCCGGACAACATTGCATTTGCTATTACCCAAACGGGAGGCCAGTGCCGGGCAACAAACTATATCGCATTAATCAAAAAAGCATTGCTTGCAGCTGGATATGGAGATATTCCGGTGGTTTCGGTTTCAATCATGAATACCATCAACGAACAGTCCGGATTTAATCTGGATGTAAAAAATGCAGCCAGAGGCGTTATCTATGCAGTTTTATATGCCGATGCTTTAAGTAAAATGTATTACGCTACCGCTGTTCGCGAAAAGGAAAAAGGACTTGCCCTGAAACTCAGGGAAGAGTATCTCCGGAAAGCAGTTGCCTGTCTGGATAAAAAGGACATGAAAGGGATCTGCAAAACGCTGGAAGAAGCCGCCAAAGCATTTAATGATGCTGCGATGGAAAAAGATGCCCCGCGCATCGGTATTGTAGGCGAGATTTATTTGAAATACAATTCATTCGGGCATCAGTATGTTGTCGATTGGCTGGTAGAACAAGGCATTGAGCCGGTAATACCTGCCCTCAGCGAATTTTTCACCCAATATTTCCCGAATGCGAAATTCAATGAAAAATATTTTCTGGAGCATAAAAGTCCGTTGAAAGGAAAATTGCTGACGATGCTTGGCGAAACATGGATGAACAATATAGAAAGGAAAATCGACAAAGCTGCCTCCGCTTTCCGCTATTACGAGCCGAATGGAAACATTCACGAAGAAGCAAAGAAGGCCGGGAAGATTATTAACCTTGCTGCACAATTCGGGGAGGGCTGGCTTATTCCTGCCGAACTGGCTTCATTTGCCGAACGCAATATATTTGCGGCTATCAGCCTCCAACCCTTCGGATGTATTGCCAACCACGTAGTTTCCAAAGGAATTGAAAAGAAGATAAAAGACATATATCCCGATATGAATATCCTGTTCCTCGATTTTGACGGAGGAGTAAGCGAAGTAAATGTCCGGAATAGATTGCATTTCATTACAAGGCAGGTTAAGGCTTATTGAGTGAATTAGCAAATTGGATAATTAGTAAATTAGCAAATGAAAAGGAATATAGAGTCATTTGCTAATTTTTTTTGTGCCTGTCTGATTCGATTTATTGTAAAACTACTGTTTGTTTTTTGAACTTTATTGGTTGGTTTGCTGTTTTTAAAGCGGTGTCGGTTGGAAATGAGGACACATTATAAATGATTTTCTATAAAAATATAGAAAGTATAGAAAATATGGAAATTCAATGTTTTATTTCCGAAAACCTATTCATATCAAAGCCGCGGAATAAGATTCTGATAATCTTCAATTATATACCCCATTCCATATGAGTAAAAAAATTATCCTTATCATCTGTACATTTTGCCTTTTCTCTTTTGTTGAGGCTCAGGAGAATAAGCCGGATACAGTTGTACATAATGCCGATACGGCTGCTCCCCCAAAAAAGCAAGGTAAAAAATTCAGTGTTGCAGGCATTCCGCTGCTCTCTTTCGACCAGACCAAGGGAACAGGTTTCGGCGGCATCGCTATGGCTTTCTTTAAGTTGGATAGTGACCCAGAAACCAAACCTTCCAGTATTTCGGTGATGGGAAAATACACGCTGAAAGATAATTGGTATGCATCGGCTATGGCAAACCTCTTTTTTACAAAAGACAGGTACCGGCTGATGTTTGGAGGAGGTTATATGAATAGTAATTTTCAGGCTTTAGAAGTGATTGATTATTCAAGCGTGGAAGTCCCGTACAATAACCACGGCGGGTTCCTTTTCTTTATACCCTATATCCGTGTTTGGAATCAGTTGTATGTAGGAGTAGGAGGGCAGATGTTCAAATCACATCTCGATTTGGATTTTCCCGATCCTATTCCCGATTCTATCAGCATAAACTGGATGAATTCATTGGCGCTGAATACAACTTTTGATACAAGGGACAGCCCTTACAATCCGTCAAAAGGCGTTAATTCTACAATAAGGTTCAATTATTTCCCCGACTGGATGGAAAATGTGGATACCTATTATAAAATTCATGCCGAAGGAAATTATTATTGGAGAATAGACCACTCAAAGGTACTGGCTTCGCGGCTTTCAATGAATATCGGTATGGGCGACCTTCCCTTTGTCGGGCAGAGCTATGTCGGCAACCGAGATATCAGGGGTTACACAAAAGGCGAATACCGGGGAGATCAAACTTATGCCATACAGTCCGAATTACGTTGGAATTTTTACCGCCGTTGGGGGGCTGTCGGCTTTTTCGGATTGGCACTGGCTACGACTCCGAAAACGGATTATGTTAGTCCGGTATTGCCCGGTGGAGGTATTGGAGCGCGTTACATGGTGCTTTCCAATTACCATATTAATCTCGGGATTGACGGGGCGGTTGGAAAGGACGACTGGGGAGTTTATTTTCGGATTACGGAGGCTTTTTGATAGGTGAAAATTGAAAGGTGAAAGATGAAAATAGAGAGGTGATTGTTTAGGGGGTGGATGGGGACATTGCGGTGTAGGCGATGATGACAACGATAGCTGCCAGGATGGACAGAAGTAGTAGTAAGCGTATTTCGATCCGGAGTTTGCCTATAAGAGGGATGGATGAGGTGAACTTATTGAAGTTAACCATGAATTTTGAGGGGGACGGCGAGGCGGACCTGTCGGTAATGTATCCTTCCTCTTTTAAAATTTCGACAGCTTTTGGATAATCGCTTTCCCTGACCTGAAGTTTTATTCCTCCGATGGCGTTCGAGTAGAAAGGGTTTACCTGTACTGTTAACTCGTCCTGAGCAAAACATTCTATGCCTTCCGATTCGAGGCGTCCCCGGATTATTGCAAGCTCATGCGGATATGTGAAAGTTAAAACAGTTATAAATTTATCATCCATAATGTATTCCTTTTAAGTTGCTTATGTTTCATCTTTGCAAATTTATAGAATAGTTTATGATAATCCGGATTTGTGCCGGAAATTGTTTTGTTGATTTTTAACCGGAAAACGTAAGTTCGATATAAGGTTTTGTAAAAGAATATATTAAGAGAGATTTTACTATAAACATACAATGCTTTCGGCATTGAGTTTTTGATCCCGTTGCCCGATTGTCAAAAAAAGATTGGAAATATTTTCCAAATATGTCCGGCTTTTTTAATTTTGTAGATTAATTACCATAAATAATAAATTAGTACACATGAAGTTTACGGTTTCAAGCACAGGTTTGCTGAGTCATTTGCAGGCAATAAGCCGCGTAATAAATTCGAAAAATACGCTTCCGATACTGGATAATTTTTTATTCAAAATAGAATCCCAAAAATTAATCCTGACAGCTTCTGATTTGGAAACAACCCTTATTACAAGCATGGATCTGGATGCTGCTGAAGGTGAAGGCGTTATTGCTTTGTCCGCCAAAATATTACTCGATACATTAAAAGAGTTTTCAGATCAGCCGTTGACATTTGATATTAATGATGAAAATCTGGCAATGACTATTAAGTCCGAAACAGGGGTTTATAACTTCATCGGTCAAAACGGAAATGAATATCCGAAAATACCAGCCATGGCAGACGATTTCAATTCGTTGGTAATCCCTACCAATGTGTTGAATTCGGGAATAAACAAGACATTATTTGCTACTGCCGACGACGAACTTCGTCCGGTGATGAACGGTATATACTTCGATATCACAACCGAGGATATTACAATGGTAGCATCCGATGCCCATAAACTGGTTCGCATCAAGACTTCCTCTGCTAAAGGAGAAAAAGTTTCTTCCCTCATCCTTCCTAAAAAGCCGACTAATTTATTAAAGAATATCCTTCCGAAAGAGAGCGGTGATGTGCTTGTTCAATTCGATTCCAAGAATGCCAGCTTTACACTCTCCAACTATAAAATGATCTGTCGACTGATCGAAGGCCGTTATCCGAACTATAACTCGGTGATTCCTAAAAACAATCCGTATAAAGCAATTATAGACAGGGTTTCGTTGATGAATACGCTCAGGCGTGTTTCCGTTTTTTCCAATCAGGCAAGTAACTTGGTAAAATTGGAATTCTCGGAAAATGAAATTCATATCTCGGCACAAGACATAGATTTCTCTATTTCGGCTGAAGAAAAAATCTCTTGCCAATATCAGGGTGAAACAATGAAGATCGGTTTTAAATCTTCATTCCTGATTGATATTTTGGCAAACCTTTCTTCTACAGATATTGTGATGGAGCTTGCCGACCCTTCAAGAGCCGGATTGATCCTTCCGTTCGAAACCGATTCGGAAGAAGATACCCTGATGCTCATTATGCCTATGATGTTGAACGATTAAAGAATAACCATTCCTTCAAACCAATCTGAGAGAAAAATCGTAAAGTATGAGTTTCTTTCAGGTTGGTTTGAAGGTTTTTTTATAAAATTTATGCAGTTAAATTTGAAAAATCCGTTGGTTTTCTTTGACTTGGAAACAACGGGAACCGATATAGTAAACGACCGGATAGTGGAGATCTCTTACCTGAAGATTTTTCCTAACGGAACCGAAGAGTCCAAAACCATGCGTATTAATCCCGAAATGCATATCCCGGAAGGCGCTACGGCAATACATGGTATTTCGGACGAGGATGTAAAGAATCATCCTACGTTTAAGGAAGTTGCGAAAATATTGGCAAAAGATATAGAAGGTTGTGATTTGGCGGGATACAATTCAAATCGTTTTGATATACCTCTTCTGGCTGAGGAATTTTTGCGGGCAGGAACCGATATCGACCTGAAAAAGCGGAAGTTTGTAGATGTACAAACTATTTTCCACAAAATGGAACAACGCACTTTGTCTGCCGCCTATAAATTTTATTGCGAAAAGGAACTGATCGGAGCCCATGGAGCCGAAGCCGATACCAAAGCTACCTATGAGGTATTAAAGTCCCAATTGGATCGCTATCCGGATTTGAAAAACGACATAAATTACCTCTCCGATTTCTCGGCTTATTCCAAGAATGCCGATTTTGCCGGACGAATTATATTCGATGACAAAGGTGTTGAATATATTAACTTTGGGAAATACAAAGGGCGTAAAGTCACAGACGTTTTAAAAGAAGATATCGGCTATTACGGCTGGATTATGTCGAGCAATTTCTCCCTTGATACCAAACGCGTACTGACTAACATTAAACTCAGAGAGTTAAACAGGTGAAAGGTGAGAGGTGAAAAGTGAAAGGTAAATATGCCGGAAATTTTCAACTTTCACCTTTCATTTTTCACCTCATAATTTTACCTTTCCCTTTTCCCTTTTCAACTTTCACCTAAGGAAATTGTCAAATTCATATTTTCAATTTAAGCAGTTTACGATAGAACAGGATCGGTGTGCTATGAAAGTAGGCACTGATGGGGTTTTATTGGGTGCATGGACAGATGTTTCCGGAGTACGGTCTGTATTGGATATCGGAACAGGAACCGGATTGATTGCATTGATGCTTGCACAGCGATCTGCTGCTTCTGTATATGCTATTGAGATAGATGAAAATGCCGCTGCACAGGCTATTGAAAATATAGCCGCTTCCCCTTGGAGCGGCAGGATAAGGATAGAAACTGTTTCATTACAAACCTTTGTCGAAAATACAATTTACCGTTTTGACCTGATTGTAAGCAATCCCCCTTATTTTAATAAATCCCTGAAAAATCCCGATGCTCAACGTTCCGTGGCAAGGCATACCGATTCGTTGAGCCAGGAAGATTTAATGTCTGCGGCTTGTGCCCTTTTGTCGGATACAGGACGCTTGTCGGTGATATTGCCTGTGGCGGAAGGCGATGAATTTATTTTGCGGGCGGAATCTTTTCAATTGTATTGTTCTAAAAAAACGAAAGTCATACCACGTATCGGTGCTCCCGAAAAACGCCTGCTTCTGGAATTCTCGCGAATAAAAGATGTTTGCCGAGAAGATACTTTGCTGATAGAAAAAGAGCGGCATAGCTATTCGGATGAATTTAATGAGTTGACAAAGGACTACTATTTGGATAAGGAAAAAGAATAAAAATAAAGAAATAAAAAAAAGACTTTCCAGATTTTTAAAATCTGGAAAGTCTTTTTTTTATTTCTTTATCGCTGATATTAAGAGTTAATAATAACAGTAGATTTCTCCACCTCTCCCGAAAGCGGCGGATTATGTTTTGATAACTGTACTTCCAACGATTTTATCTGGGGGAATTGCTCGCGGATCCGCTTGGAAATACGTTGGGCTACATGCTCAATCAACTTCGATTTTTGCTGCATTTCATTTTTTACCAACTCATATACTTCCGCATAATTGATTGTATCTCCCAAAGTGTCTTCTTTTGCTGCTTTACTGAAATCAAAAGAGAGTTTGACCGTTACCGTGTAGGTATTGCCTACAATCTGCTCTTCCGGAAGTACTCCGTGAAAGGCATAGAATTTCATATTTTCGAGAAGAATAGTACCCATGTCCGGAAGTTTTAAATGCGAAAAATAGATGCTTGATATATTTGCGCCTTGTGTAGACGTTGTTTTTTAATCGACCCTTTTTTTGAAAAAAGAAAAATTGACATGCCCGTAGTTCCGGTTTTCAAGAAAATCGGGATGATTTTCAAAATTCTTATCTTTCGGATGCTCTAGTATTAGTAATCCGTCCGGATTTAATAACTCTTTTACAAAAATTAAATTGGGTATATTTTCCAATTCTTTATGGTCGTATGGCGGATCTGCAAAAATAAGATCGAATTTTGTCTTTGTGTTTTCGATGAACTTGAAAGAGTCGTATTTGAGCGGGTGGATAACATCTTCTATTCCCAACTCTTTGATAACCTTTTGTATAAAAGAATAGTTCACAGAGTTTATTTCGAGCGATATAATGTTACGGCATCCTCTTGATGCAAATTCAAACCCGATGCTGCCTGTTCCGGCAAACATATCCAATACGTTTATATCTTCGAAATCGATTGTATTGTTGAGTATATTGAAAAGGCTCTCTTTGGCAATGTCTGTTGTAGGTCTTGCCTTTAAATTTTTAGGAGGGGAAAATCTCCTGCCTTTAAATTTCCCGCTTACGATACGCATAGTGGCAAGTTGAATAAGTTGATATAACGTTCGGGATTCTCTATTTTCTTTAAGTTTATACCCGATACATCGGTTGCAATTTTCTTAAAGCTGACCGTTCGTATATATTTCCGCAGGCTGATTACTTTTTCATCCTTCTCTCCGGTTTCTCCCGACAGGATTATTTCCGTTGAATACGGATCCAAGCGGAGTTGCTCGAAAAGATTGATTGAAAAATAAAGGAACTCGTCTTTGTTTTGGAAATGATAGGAGTTTGCCAGAATTACTTTTCCTTTTTCAAGGACTAATGCATCGAAAAAATCGCGGTGGATTTGTATGTAAACCTGAGAATTGTTTTCTTTTTTATTTTCAAACAAAGACTCGATTATTTGTACGCTTTGCTGATTGATAAATTGTACGGAGGGAAAAAGCCTTTTAATAATGTTAGCTTGCTCTGTGGGAATGGCATATATGTTTGTAATATCTACCAATTTTAGTTTATCCGAAAAGAAAGAGAGATTCTTGTTATTGCTTTCTCCGAAGTTTAATTCCCAGAACCGGGTACAGTTTTCTTCACTGAAAATAGCATTTGGAAGAAGAGTATATAAAGGTGTATCCCATACACAGACAATATCTTCGAAAGAGCTTCGCAGGATGGCATTACCGGCAATATTCTCTTTAAGGAGTTGCTCCGGATTTTTGCCTTTTTCTGTAATTTCTGAGAAATAGAGGATTTTTTTGCTCTGGCGGTTAAAGACAATAAAACAAAATCCATCCGGAACGAACCGAATGGATAATGTGTAGTTTATAGTTTGTGAGAGATCAAATGAACGATCAGTAATCTCCATAACTTTTTTGTTTTTTATTCCCAGTTTCCGGCATTATTGTTTGGAACATTCACATCTCCAACTTTCATCCCGTCGTATTTTTCCAAGCTTCTTCTTGCATCAATCAAGTTGATAATTTCTTGTTTGTCCAATCCTTCCAAGTAAATAGAGAAAGGTACTTTTGCTTCGAATAACGGAATTTTGATACCGGATGCCGTTTCGTACATCTTTGTTTCCATTTCGAATTTTGCATTGTTGGTGAAAGGAACATAAGCAAGAGAATCGATAGGGTAACTTTTTCCGAATACGGATTCCTGTACGCTAATGTAAGATGTATCACGTCTGAAAGAATTTCTGAATTGTTCCAGATCTTCTATTCCGTATTGCGCGGCATCATTTTCCGTAAGTGTAAGAGCGATATTTTCTGTTAATCCTTTTTCTAATTGAAAATCAGTTAATTCGCCTTGTTTCATAACAATCGGAATTTGAGCGTTTTTTACAAAGTTGATCAATGTGTCAAAACTTGCTGTGTATCTTTGATTTATATTATTAAATTCAATTTGAGCTTTTCTGATATCAATTAGCTTTTGTTTTACAGCTTCGTCTCTTACAGCTTTTTCTTCTTCAAACCGGATCGGAGTCATAATACTACTCCAACAAAGGTACGCCATAAAGAAAATGGCGACAACCAATAATGTTTTAAAGATAATTCTCATATAAGTAATTAGTTATATTTTTGTGTTTTTAATTTATTACGTTGTGCAAAAATAAGAAAAAAAGGGATTAACCAATCCACCCCAAACATTTTTATTCTAAAAAAATGATTAATAACTTTCTTTCTGTCAAAATAAAGAGCTGTTTTCCTTACGAATTGACCCGGCAGCAAAGCGAATTAGTAGATTTCTTATCTTGTTTTATAGTTTCGGGGCAGGAAAATATTTTTCTGTTGAAAGGTTTTGCCGGAACCGGAAAAACATCACTTATAAGCGCTTTGATCAAGGCAATGGATGAGTTGAAACAACCTGTTGTGTTGATGGCTCCTACCGGACGTGCCGCCAAAGTGTTGTCTTCCTATTCCGGTAAAAGTGCATTTACGATACATAAGAAAATATATCGCCAGAAAACAGGAGGTGAGCTTTACGGGATGTTTAATCTGAATGTCAATTTGTCAACACACACCCTGTTTATTGTAGATGAGGCTTCGATGATTTCAAATTCCGGACAGGAAAGCAATTTCGGTTCCGGAAGGCTATTGGACGACCTGATGGAATACGTTTATGGCGGAGATGGATGCCGGTTGATTTTAATCGGTGATACAGCACAGTTGCCTCCTGTCGGGCAGGTTTTGAGTCCGGCTCTGGACAAATCCCAGTTGGACTGTTATGGCTTTCCGGTCGACCAGTTTACGCTGACGGAAGTGGTCAGGCAGGCGAAGGAGTCTGGTATTTTACATAATGCAACTTACCTGAGAAGTTTGTTGGAAGAAGATTTTTCCGGAGCCTTTCCAAAAATAGATGTCGCTTTTTCCGATATCGCGAAAGTTTCGGGAGAAGACCTGATTGAAACAATCTCTTCTGCCTACGGAAGGGAAGGGATGGATGAGACGATTATTATTTCCCGTTCCAATAAGAGGGCAAATGCTTTCAATAACGGAATCAGGAATAAAGTCTTGTATCGGGAAGAGGAGTTAAACTCCGGAGATATATTGATGATAGTCAAAAATAATTATTTCTGGGCTAAATCCTCCGGCGGGATTGATTTTATTGCAAATGGAGATATTGCAGAGGTGAGGAGAGTGAAGAGAAAACAAGAGTTGTACGGATTCCGTTTTGCCGATGTAACATTGTTTTTTCCCGATTATGAGGTTGAGTTGGATGTGAAAATATTACTGGATACTCTTCAGAGCGATTCTCCTTCGTTGACTTACGAAGAAAATAACCGTCTTTTTCAGGCAGTACAGGAAGACTATATGGATATCGGGAATAAACGTACCCGCATGATAAAAATGAGGGAAGACCCATATCTAAACGCTTTGCAGGTTAAGTTCGGATATGCTGTTACGGGACATAAAGCACAAGGCGGTCAATGGAAAAATGTTTTTGTTGATCAGGGGTATTTGACCAAAGAAATGGTTAACAAAGAATATCTTCGGTGGCTTTATACTGCATTTACCCGTGCTACGGACAAGCTTTATCTGGTCAATTGGAGGGAAAATGATTGAAAGTTGAAAGGGGAAAATTAAAAGGTGAAAGTTAAAAAAGATTTGATCATGAGTTTATTTTCAATAAACTTGTCGAGAATAGAAAAGTAGGAGTTTGTTTGGATAGAGGAGGTCTGATTACTTTGTGATAAAATTTTTAAACGGTTTTTGGCGTTTATTTTTTATAAAAATCTGCTGTTTATCGCTACCTTGTCTTTATTATAAGTTTTTATTTAAGGCGGGATTATGTGTTGATCTTTTAATTAAGCATTCATTTCCAAAAACTTGTATAATTGTTTACTTGCCAACTTCTGAAAAAAGAATTACTTTTGCGACTTAAATTTTAATTAAGATATTGATATGAAATTATTAGAAGGTAAAACGGCGCTTATTACAGGAGCTGCACGTGGTATCGGAAAAGCTATTGCGTTAAAATACGCTCAGGAAGGAGCTAATATTGCTTTTACGGATTTGAACATTGATGAAAATGCCAAAGCATTGGAAAATGAGTTGGAAGGATTGGGTGTTAAAGCAAAAGGTTACGCATCGAATGCTGCCAATTTTGAAGAAACTCACCAGGTCATTGAGCAAATAATGAAAGATTTTGGACGTATTGATATTTTGGTAAACAATGCCGGAATAACCAAAGACGGTCTGATGATGCGTATGAGCGAAGCCCAATGGGATGCTGTGATTAACGTGAACTTAAAATCTGCTTTCAATTTTATACATGCTTGTACTCCAATCATGATGAAACAGAAAAGCGGCAGCATTATTAATATGAGTTCTGTTGTCGGAGTTTCCGGAAACGGAGGACAAGCAAACTACTCTGCATCTAAAGCCGGTATGATCGGTTTAACAAAATCCATAGCAAAAGAGTTGGGCTCACGCAATGTACGTGCAAATGCTATTGCTCCGGGATTTATAATCACCGAAATGACCCATGCCCTTTCCGACGCTGTTCGCAACGAATGGGCGGAAAAAATTCCTATGCGTCATGGGGGAACTCCTCAGGATGTTGCCAATGTAGCTGCATTCCTGGCATCTGATTTGTCTTCTTATGTAACAGGTCAGGTTGTTTCTTGCTGCGGCGGAATGAATATGTAAAAATTACGAATGAGCAATTAAAAGCCTGTAGTTGGTTTTGGATTTTATTCTAAATATCGATTATTGGTTATTAATTGCTCATTTTTTTTTTGATATCGTTTAAAGTTTGTATTAATGCGAATTCCCGTATAAAAAATTCTTGTTGATATGAAATTTAAATAGTTTTAAAAGTTACCAACAATCCGGGCGGGAAGTGTTCATAACTTTGTTTATAATTTGTAAAAGCGATTCTTCTTGATTGTGTGCAAAAAGGGATATTTTTGTAAAAAAAAGAAAAATGCAAGAATTGATTCCGATTATCGTAGACTTGTTGTCAAAACATACCTGTGTGATTATTCCCGATTTTGGAGGATTTATTGTCAATGAAAAAAGTGCGGTTATAAATCCGGCAGGAGATCATTTTTTTCCTCCCCGGAAAGAACTGATATTTAACCAGCACTTATCTCACAATGACGGGTTGTTGGCACATGCTTTTATGCAGGAGAAGAGTGTCTCCTTCGATGAGGCTAACCAGATAATTACCGCGAAAGTGAAGTCAGCAAAGAGGGATTTGGAAACCCATAAGATATATTCATTAGGAGATTTCGGATTCTTTTCTTTTGAACCGACCGGAATTGTCTTTCATGCAAAAGAGATTCAAATAGACGATCCCCAGGCATTTGGTCTTCGGGAGTTTTATTTTCCCTCTCTTCAGAAGGTTGAAAGCGGAAGTGTCTCCTTTTCCGGTTACCGGAACGGAATCACACCTTCTCTTTCCCGCACTATAATGGGAGGGATTGCAGCTACTATTGCCTTGTTTTTATTTTGCCAGCCTTTGAAAAATGATGGAAGAACAGACATGGCATCTTTGCTTCCGGCAGTTTCTTTTTCTGAAAATGTATTTAAGGAAAAAGCATTGCGGGAGTCTTTAAAAGCGAAAGAGTTAAGTTACTATTTGGTTGTTGAAGAGGCGGAATCGGAAGAGGATGCTTTTACTTTTGCTAATTCGATAGAACTGCAACAGGGCGATACATTGCAGGTATTACCGTTAGGCGGAAAATTCTTAATAACATTTTCCTCTTCGTTGGAACCGGAAAAGGTAAATGAGAGGATGAAAGATTTGCACGCACGTTATACGGCATTTCCTGATGCTTTTGTGTTGGGACTTGAATAATTTCGGTAAATAGGTAAAGAGCAGTACAGAATGAAAGAGATAATTATAAAAGACAGCGAGTTAAAGAGAGCTTCCGAAGAGGGGATGGATGAATTCCTTGCGGTTTTTACCAATAAATATATGGACTCTATCGGAGGCGCTATTACTGCCGAAACGATGCCGATGCTTAACGGATACCAACACTCCCTGTTGGCTTATCGTATTTTTTGCGAAGAGGTCTGCTCCGGTGGATTTGTACAACTGATACAGAATGGATACGGTAATTATATTTTTGAAAATCCGTTTGCTAAATCCATGCGTATTTTTGGAGCTGAAGCCCTGTCTAAATTGGTTTATAAGGCTAAGAAGATTTATGATGACAATAAGAAAGAGTTGGAGCGTGAGGTAACCGACGAAGAATTTAATGCTATGTATGTTGATTTTGAAGTTTTTGACACACTGGAAGAAGAATTCTTTGTAATTGAAGAAGAACAGACATCTCTTATTGCCCATTATGTAGATGAGAATATAAACCAGTTTGCAACCATAGAGACGAATTAATTACCATTCTCTTTTACTTGATTTGTTTTAGTCATTTAGCCTACTCCGGAAAGATTGGCAAATAGGCAGCAAATTTCCCAAATGAGCAAAATCAAAATCTTATAAATTCTTTATTTTTTTCGGAACCTCCGATTCGAAGCGGATTGGTTGACCTGTCACAGGATGGCGCAATCCGAGTACTGCCGCGTGCAGACCAATTCTTCCGATTGGCGATGTTAAGGAACCGTATTTCTTATCTCCGACAATCGGATGCCCTATACTTTGCATGTGTACCCGTATTTGATTTTTTCTTCCCGTTTCCAGTTCAATTCTTAATAATGAAAAATTCTCTGAGCGTTTCACAACCTGATAATGGGTAATTGATTTTTGCCCTCCGTTTTCCTTAAAACTTGAATAAACTTTTTTAGATTTCCAATCCTCTGTCAACCAAGAGACAATCGAATCTTTCTCTTTCTCGATCTTGCCTTCGACCATGGCATAATAAACCCGCTCATGCACATCGCGATGCCAGTTTTCCTGCAAACGGAGTTGTGTCTCTTTTTGTTTGGCAAACAGCAATACACCGGAGGTTTCCCTGTCGATACGGTGAACGACATAAAGCCTGTTTTTAATATCCTGCTTTTTCAGGTAGTTCATAATAATCCGGAAAGCAGTACTCTCTTCCTTCTTTTCTGTGGCAACGGCAAGCAATCCTTCTGATTTATCTACAACTATAATATATTCATCTTCGTAAATAATTTTGAGTTTTGCATGCTGAAAACCTGCTTTGGTTTTGGAAAAGTTAATTGCAACCTGATCGCCTTCCTGTAAGGCGAAGTTATATTGCGTTTCAATTTTATTATTAACAAAAACCTGCCGGCTGCTTAATAGCGATTTGATAGCAGTTTTGCTCATGCTTCCCATTTTTTCTAAAATGAAATCGAATAATTCTGCTTTTTCTTTTACGCGAAAAGAGGTTACCTTATCTGTTCGTTTTTTATTTTGCAAATTTTCAGTATGAACATTGGATGAATTAATGGGCTGATTTTTTTTGAACATGGCAATTATGAGAGCGGGTTATTTTTTTATTTATAAGAAAAAATATCAATCTGTAAAATTGAAGTTTGCAAAGATAATGAATTCTTGCCAGTGACCTTTCCGGAATGCAAATATATTGCTCCGAAAACTGAATTTTAAACATCTTTGTTTAGCCGTGATATTCTTTTCTATATTGAAAACTAAAGTAATAGGTTCTTCATTTTTTTTGTTTTTTATTTTCGCAATAATGGTTACATTTGTTCTCTTTTAATAAACAGACTTAAAATTTAAATTTATAAAAGTATGAAAAAGAACGTATTTTATTTATTGTTGGCAGTATTGGGATTTATTGTATTACCATCTTGCAGCAAAGACGATGACGAAACCGATTATGCTACGCAAATAGCTAAAACTTATGATGGTGCATTGAGTATAAGTGGTGCCCCTTATACTTCAAATCAATTAACAATAAATAGAACAGCAACAAACAAGATTCAATTGAAATTGAATGGTTTTTCTTACGCTGGAGTAATCACTATTGGCGATATAATTGTAGATGATGTAAATGTAACAAAAAGCGATAGCATTCGTTTTGAAGTTCAAGACAAAACTATTTCTGTAAGTTTGAACGGATCAGAACAAGCCGTTTCTCTTACTATGAAAGGAGCTTATTCAAATGGAGCTTTGTTGGTTCGTTTGTCTGTAGGAATTAGCAGTAGTACGGTAATACCGGTAGTGTTCAATAGCGATAAATCGTTAGTAGGTACTTCTGCTGGAGGATCAACTGAAGAAGGTCCAGAAGATCCTGCTACTTTTGAAGAGGCATGGGCAGGAATAGAAGGTGATTATAGCGGAAATGTATCGGCTATGGAAATGCAGCTTCCAAGTGTTGTTAATGTTGTTAAAGTTGCAGGAGGAGATTATAAAATAAATATTACAGTAAACTCACTTCCAATACCGAATATGAGTTCGATTACTGTTTCTGATATTGTGGTGTCAGAACAGAATGGTGTATGTGTTTTTTCAGGATCTTCGACAGCTGGAGGTTTTCCTACGACAATAATGGGGAGAGTAACAGAGGTTGGAAAAATTGAATTTACAGGAAGGGTAGAAGAAATACCAACTATTGGTACTATTGATCTTTCTTATTCGGGAACAAAATAAGTCTTGATTGATTCATAAATATAAAAAAGAACAGGTTGACTTTTAAGTCAACCTGTTCTTTTTTAATTTTTAAATTTAAGCTCATCGCCAGCCATATCAATAATGATTGGTTTCTCCTTGTCAATATTCTGGGCAATCAACTCTTTTGAAAGTTGATTCAGTAAATAACGCTGAATAATACGTTTTACCGGACGTGCGCCAAATTGAGGATCATATCCCTCTTTTGCGATGAAATCTACCGCTTTGTCCGTTACGACCAGTTTTACTCCGTTTTGTCCAAGCATCTTTTCAATACCCTTTATTTGCATTTTGACAATTTCCAGAATCTCTTCCTTATTCAATGGAGTGAACATAATCAATTCGTCAATACGGTTGAGGAATTCCGGACGGATTGTTTGCTTCAGCAATTCAAAAACTTCGTTTTTAGTCGTTTCTATTACCTCTTCACGGTTGTTATCATTTATTTTTTCAAACTTTTCCCGGATCAAAGACGATCCTATATTTGATGTCATAATGATAATCGTATTCTTGAAGTTTATTAGCCGTCCCTTATTGTCTGTCAACCGCCCGTCGTCCAATACTTGCAATAGCGTATTGAAAATATCCGGATGGGCTTTCTCTATTTCATCAAATAAAACTACGGAATAAGGTTTCCTGCGGATTGCTTCCGTCAATTGCCCGCCTTCTTCGTATCCTACATATCCCGGAGGCGAACCGATAAGGCGCGTTACCGAAAATTTTTCCTGATATTCGGACATATCAATACGGGTCATCATATTTTCATCATCAAACAGGAACTCCGCTAAAGCCTTAGCAAGTTCCGTTTTTCCCACCCCGGTAGTTCCGAGAAAGATAAAGGAACCGATAGGTCTTTTGGGGTCTTGAAGTCCGGCACGGCTCCGGCGCACAGCATCCGAGATTGCCGAGATAGCCTCGTTTTGTCCGATTACACGCTTATGCAGTTCATCTTCCAGGTTTAGTAATTTCTCTTTTTCGCTCTGCATCATTTTGCTTACCGGGATTCCAGTCCAACGTGAAACGATATCGGCAATATCTTCGCTGTCTACCTCTTCTTTAATCATTGGCGAATTAGCTTGCATCTCCTGCAATTTTTCCTGATATTCCGCAATTTGTTTCTCCGCTCCTTTAATCTTTCCGTAACGGATTTCAGCTACAGCGCCGTAGTTTCCTTCACGCTCGGCGCGTTCGGCTTCGTAGCGGAAATTTTCGATATCAATCTTCAATTGTTGGATTTTATTGATCATCTCTTTTTCAGAGCTCCATTTGGCACGGATAATATTGCTCTCTTCCTTCAGCTCGGCAATCTCTTTATTGAGCAACTCCAACTTTTTAGTGTTGTTTTCCCTTTTGATCGCTTCACGTTCTATTTCCAATTGTTTGATGATACGCTCTTTGGTATCCAGTTCTTCCGGAACCGAATCAACTTGCAGCCGTAGCCGGGCAGCCGCTTCATCCATCAGGTCGATAGCCTTATCGGGCAGGAAACGGTCTGTTATATACCTGCTTGAAAGTTCAACGGCGCTGATGATTGCATCGTCTTTAATACGTACTTTATGATGGTTTTCATATCGCTCTTTTAATCCGCGGAGGATAGAGATTGTACTTGCTTCATCCGGTTCATTTACCATTACAATCTGAAAACGGCGTTCTAGTGCTTTATCCTTTTCAAAGTATTTCTGATATTCGTCCAATGTGGTAGCCCCGATAGCACGAAGTTCGCCCCTTGCCAGCGCCGGTTTCAGGATATTGGCAGCATCCATTGCCCCTTCACTTTTTCCTGCGCCTACCAATGTGTGGATCTCGTCGATAAAGAGGATGGTCTCGCCATCTGACTTCGTTACTTCATTGACTACTGCTTTCAGGCGTTCTTCAAATTCTCCTTTATATTTGGCTCCTGCAATGAGGGCTCCCATATCCAACGAGAAAATTTGTTTGCTTTTCAGGTTTTCCGGAACGTCCCCGCGCACAATCCTGTGTGCAAGCCCTTCGACGATAGCCGTTTTTCCGGTTCCCGGTTCGCCGATAAGGATAGGATTGTTTTTTGTCCGTCGGCTCAGGATCTGCAAAACCCTTCGTATTTCGTCGTCACGGCCGATAACCGGATCCAGTTTTCCGGCACGGGCGCGTTCATTCAGGTTAATCGCATATTTACTTAACGAATCGTATGTATCTTCTGCCGATTGGCTTGTTACGTTTGTCCCTTTCCGCAATTCCGTAATAGCTTGTTGAAGATCCTTTTCGGTCAGCCCGGCATCTTTAAGCAGGGATGATATTTCACTCTTTTCTGTCAGCAATGCCATTAAGATATATTCAACGGAAACAAACTGGTCACTAGCTTTTTTAGAGAGCTCTTCGGCTTTTTGCAATACTGCGTTTGATTCTCTTGAAAGGTAAGGTTCACTTCCGCTTACTTTCGGAAATGAATCAATGATTTTATCAAGATCGGCATTTAGTTTTGCAGCATTAACTCCTAATTTGTTAAATACAAAGTTGGTAACATTTTCGCCAACCTTAATGATACTTTTCAATAGATGTGCGGCTTCGATGGCTTGCTGGTCTTTGCTTTTGACCAGATTAACAGCCTCTTGGACAACTTCCTGCCCTTTGATTGTAAAATTGTTAAAGTTCATATGCTTTGTGTTTTACTAGTAGACGAGTAAATGAATAGACAAGTTAACGAGAAATGTATCTCCTATTTTATTATAGAGCTATCGATCACCCATAAAATATAGACTTTTGTCTGAAATGTTTATTTTTCTCGGTTAGTAGTGTTATTTTTTTATTTATATAGAAAAGGTGTTTCAAATTGTTTGCCATAAGAACAAATAAGATTGTGTTTAGGTTTATTTGTCTTAAGTTTTTGTCTGATACTGAAAAAATAGCAGTTTTTTTACAGAGGATATGAAATTTTGGCAGGATTTAAATATAAAAAAATGAAGAGGCTGTCCCAAAAGTCCTTTAACCACAAAGGGCACAAAGTTTTACACTAAGGGACACAAAGAATATTGGTTGATTATCAAGATATTGTGAACTTTGTGAATTTCTTTTGTGTACTTTGTGGTTAAAGGACTTTTGGGACAGCTTCCTCATTACATATCGTTCATCTTTTATTTAAAACGGCATTTCATTTTTTGCCGAAGGTAAAAAAGGGCTTGCGGAATTGGAAACGGTTCCTTCTTTTTCAAACTCGTCTTCCGATGTGTTGATTTTGGAACCAAGGCTTATTGAACCACCTGTCGAAGAAGACGAGAAAGAGTCTTCGTATTCTTCCGATAGGTTTTGGAATTTTGCAAGCTCGCTTCTGAATCTAAGCCTTACATCGCCGGTTGCACCGTTTCTGTGCTTGGCAATAATGATTTCGGCTACTCCAAGAAGGGAATTTCCCTGCGAGTCTTCCGTTATTTTGTAATATTCGGGACGGTGAATAAAAAGTACCATGTCGGCATCCTGCTCGATAGCGCCGGACTCACGCAAATCGGAAAGTTGAGGGCGTTTCCCTTCTGCCCCCGTACGTCCTTCGACCCCGCGGTTTAACTGGGAAAGTGCAATAATCGGAATATTGAGTTCCTTGGCAAGTTGTTTCAACGAGCGGGATATCATACTTACTTCCTGTTCGCGGCTGCCAAAATGCATCCCGCTGGCATTCATCAACTGGAGGTAGTCGATAATGATGCATCTAACTCCGTGCTCTTTAACGAGACGGCGCGCTTTGGTGTTTAATTCAAATACCGAAAGGCTTGGGGTATCATCGACAAAAATAGGTATGTCGAAAAGGTTTCTTACTCTATGGTGCAGTTGTTCCCACTCGTAAGGAGCAAGGTTTCCGTTTTTAATTTTTTCCCCGGCTATTTCACAAGCATTAACCAAAAGACGGTTGACCAACTGCACGTTTGACATTTCCAGCGAGAAGAGTGCGACCGGAGCTTCGTTGTCTGCCATATTTTTAGCCATGGAGAGGACAAAGGCTGTTTTACCCATTGCCGGACGGGCAGCGATAATAACAAGGTCGGAGCGTTGCCATCCGGACGTGATTTTGTCCAAATCCCTGAAACCGCTGGTGACACCGCTTAGTCCGTCCGGACGGTTGGCGGCAACCTCAATCAGTTGAAGGGCTTCTTCAATGACCGGATTGATTTGGGTGTAATCCTTTTTAACGTTCCGTTGCGAAATTTCAAACAGGGAACCTTCGGCTTCCTGCATTAAGTCGTCGACGTCTGTTTTTTCGTCAAACGCTTTGTTTTGAATTTCGGTAGAGAAGCGGATCAGTTCACGCGCTAAACTCTTTTGTGCCAGAATCCGGGCGTGATAGTCAATATGCACCGAAGAAGTTACCTTTGAGGTTAGCTGAGCAATGTAATAAGCTCCTCCCGCATCTTCCAGTTGCCCTTCTTTCCGCAATTGTTCCGTGACGGTAATCATGTCTACCGGATCTTGCTTAGCCGCAAGGTTAACGATAGCCGAATAAATTATCTGATGGGCATCTTTATAAAAAGATTCGGGTTTCAGATAATCACAAACGATGCTATAGGCATCTTTTTCGAGCATGAGCGCGCCCAGGACGGCTTCTTCCAGTTCGGGAGCCTGAGGCGGCAGTTTGCCATACTCGTTAATAATAGGACCTCCGCCCTGTGTCCTTTTTGTTCCTTTTGTATTTTTTTTAATGTCCATGCCTGATTTTAATGAATTGCCGGAGAAGACTGTTTTAAAAGAACGCAAGTGACGCAAATTGCACGAATCAATGTTATTGCATGAAATTCGTAATATCTTGATTTTAGGCAAAATATTAAATGCGCTGATTTACGCATTTTATGTCAATCGTATTCTAAATAGCTTTGGATCAGCCCCTTCATTTTATTCGGTTTAACTGTTTGAAGAGGATAAGGCTTCCTTTTTATTTTTTTTCAAAGGTAAGAAATATTTATCGTTTTTATTCTTTAAGATATTAACAAAGAATCAGTTGTGAACTTGTTGATAATTTCCCCCTTTTTTCATTATATCTGAATGAACTTTTTTGTTTTAAAGTAAAATAATACTATATGATTTTCTTTTATAATAAAAAAGGAAATATGGATTTTTATTTTGCCTGATTTGTTTATGGAATTTTCTTTTTGGAAAACTTTTTATTGTTTTTGATTTTTTAATATCTTTATTATTAGTTATTTGTATTTTAAAAACGGAAATTTAGATTTATCTGTTGATAACTAGTGTTGCAAAATATTTGCATTTAAGAAAATCGAATGTAATATTGCATGAGTAAAAAAGGTTAGTTATTTGATAGAAAGAAACAGCGGAAATTTAATAAATAAAATCATAAATGAAAGAGAAAACATACTCTCATGATGAGGCTTATCAAGCCTCACTTGAATATTTTAAGGGAGATGAATTAGCTGCAAGGGTTTGGGTAAATAAATATGCACTTAAGGATTCTTTCGGAAATATTTACGAAAAGACTCCCGATGATATGCATTGGAGACTGGCCAACGAGATTGCCCGGATTGAACAAAAATATGAAAATCCGATGACTGCTCAGGAGTTGTTCGACCTCTTTAAAGATTTTCGTTATATCGTTCCGCAAGGAAGTCCAATGTCCGGCATTGGGAATATTTATCAAATAGCTTCTCTTTCAAATTGCTTTGTTATTGGAATGGATGGGAGTGCGGATTCCTACGGGGCAATTATAAAGGTGGACGAAGAGCAGGTGCAATTGATGAAACGGCGCGGTGGAGTAGGGCATGACCTTTCCCATATACGCCCTAAAGGTTCGCCTGTGAAGAATTCTGCGCTGACTTCTACCGGATTGGTTTCCTTTATGGAAAGATACTCTAATTCGACAAGGGAAGTTGCCCAGGATGGAAGACGTGGCGCTTTGATGCTAAGCGTTTCTATTAAACATCCTGATTCCGAATCTTTTATCGATGCAAAGATGACGGATGGAAAAGTAACAGGAGCCAATATCTCCGTCAAGATAGATGATGACTTTATGCAGGCTGTGATAAATAAAAAGCCTTATGTTCAACAATATCCTGTAGATTCATCTAATCCGAAAGTAACCCAGGAGGTGAATGCTGAAACGATTTGGAAAAAAATTATACATAATGCATGGAAGTCTGCCGAACCGGGAGTCCTCTTTTGGGATACCATTATAAAAGAATCTGTCCCTGATTCTTATGCTGATCTCGGATTCCGGACTATATCCACCAATCCTTGCGGTGAGATTCCGCTTTGCCCTTACGATAGTTGCCGTTTATTGGCTATAAACCTTTATTCGTATGTCGAAAAACCATTTACCCGCGAGGCTCAGTTCAATTTTGACTTGTTCAAAAAACACGTGGCTGTGGCTCAACGCATCATGGACGATATCATTGACCTCGAATTGGAAATGATCGACCGGATTATTGCAAAGATTGAATCGGATCCTGAAAATATGGATATTAAGGAAACCGAATTGAAATTGTGGGAAAAGATTAAAAATAAATCCTCGTTAGGTCGCCGTACCGGTGTAGGTACTACCGCCGAAGGTGATATGCTTGCTGCTTTGGGACTTACTTACGGGACACCGGAAGCTGTCTATTTTTCCGAACAGGTACATAAGACAGTTGCCGTTGAGGCTTACCGTTCTTCAGTTACAATGGCTAAGGAGAGAGGCGCATTCGAAATTTATGATACGAAGAAAGAAAAAAATAATCCGTTCATCAATCGTTTGAAGGAAGCCGATTCAGGATTGTACGAAGAAATGGTAAAATATGGCCGCCGTAACATTGCCTGCCTTACTATTGCCCCGACCGGTACTACCAGTTTGATGACTCAGACAACATCGGGTATCGAACCTGTATTTTTGCCGGTATACAAACGCCGCCGGAAAGTAAATCCGAATGATACCAATGCACACGTGGATTTTGTGGATGAGGTAGGCGACTCTTGGGAAGAATACATTGTTTTCCACCATAAGTTCGTAACCTGGATGGAAGCAAACGGATTCGATACAACCAAAAAATATACGCCGGAAGAGATTGATATATTAGTTGCTAAATCACCATACTATAAAGCTACGACTCAGGATGTTAATTGGTTGGAAAAAGTGCGTATGCAAGGCCGTATCCAAAAATGGGTAGACCATTCGATCAGTGTTACCATCAATGTGCCGGAAGATGTTTCCGAAAACCTGATCGCAAGTTTGTATGAAGAAGCATGGCGTTGCGGATGCAAAGGCGTTACCGTATATAGAGAAGGTTCCCGTTCCGGAGTTCTTGTTTCAACTAAAAAAGAGAAAAAGCAAGACGCCTCGATGCAAAATATGGCGTCCAATCCTCGTCCGAAAGAGTTGGATGCAGATGTTGTACGTTTCCAGAATAACAAAGAAAAATGGATTGCATTTGTCGGTTTGATGAATGGGCATCCATACGAAATTTTTACCGGGCTTGCCGATGACGAAGATGGTTTGTTGATTCCGAAAACGGTTACTGAAGGTAAAATTATCCGGAACGACGACGAAGCGACAGGCGCTAAAAGATACGATTTCCAATATTCCAACCGCCGCGGATATAAAACGACAATCGAAGGACTTTCTTATAAGTTCGATCCCGAATATTGGAATTATGCCAAATTGATTTCCGGAGTGTTGCGCTATGGAATGCCGATAGATCAGGTAATTAAATTGGTATCCGGATTACAATTGGGAAGTGAGTCGATCAACAACTGGAAAAACGGTGTAGAGCGTGCATTGAAAAAATATGTGCCGGACGGAACCGAAGCCAAAGGAGCTGTTTGCCCTAATTGCGGGCAGGCAACATTGAAATATCAGGAAGGTTGTTTGATCTGTACCAGTTGCGGAACTTCCAAATGCGGATAATCTTTATCTCATATATTGATTTTTGTTTTGTATTTATTAACCTCCGGACAGAATCCGGAGGTTTTTTGTAAGTGAGGGTTTGAATAAGATTTTATTTGATTATCCGTAATCATACCACCAAAGATTATTTTTGAGAGATTCCTCTCTTTAGTCGGAATCACAGCGCAACTTGTAAAGATATAGAGTAGAGAGAGGAGGCTTTGCCTCCTCCCTCTACTTCCCTCCATACCTTAAAACATCAGTCATTCCGGACGAAACGAAGTGTAGTGAGAAATCTTCAGAATTAGTGGTAATGTTGCGGAATCAAGTTCATATAAAAATGATTTTTAGTCAAGCGTTCATGGAGCAATAACCATGCATTGTTACAAATATCGTAGACTTAAGGAAAAAGACTATTGCATAAATCACAAAATTTAAATGCAGGCTCGAATCAATTCCAATAAAAAACCAATTGGCGGGTTCGTTTTTTAATATTGCAAAATAATGAGGTAACCCGGTTTTTCATTTGCTTTACTCATTCTTTAAATTGTTATTTCCATGTAACAGAAAAGAAACAGCAATAGATGTTCTTTGTATTCGAATTTAAAAAATAAAAAAACATGAAAAAGAACATTATTAAGGTATCGGGAGCCGGGATTTTCCTTTTGTTTCTGGCTGCTTCGTGCAGTAAAAACGATTCGGTAAACAGCAGTTTATTTTCAGGAAAAGACATTTCATCGGAAGCTGAAATCACCGCAAGCGCTGAGACTAAAACGCCAAGTATCTCTATTGGCAAAAGCGGGAATTGGAAACTTTATTCCGGAAAGACAAATGCTTCGGTTAATTTTGATAATAATATCCTGAGTGGCAAAAGTTCCGGAACATTTGAAATAACGGGGCAGAAAAATTTTCAGATCTATTGTTTGGATTTGGATGGATCCAGAACCGTTTTGGGTGTTCGTCAATTGCCGGTTTCCGGACAAAGGAATTTTCGCGATTTGGGAGGATATAAAACTACAGACGGACGTGTTGTAAAATGGGGAACGGTTTTTCGTTCGGGTAAATGTAATGAGTTGACAGATAGCGATCTGTTATATCTGGCTTCGGCTTCATTGAAAACGGTTGTTGATTTCAGGTCAGAATCGGAAAAGGCTTCGGAGCCCGATAAAGTGCCTTCAACGGTTGTCAACAGAAAAGATTTGCCGATAGATGCCGGAAACCTCGGAGGATATGATATTACCGATATTTTTGTAAAAGGCGATGTAGAGGCGGCCAAGCAACTATTGGTGGAGGGAAATAAAGCATTCATCCTGGATTTCCAGTCCGAATATCGCCGCTTTTTCGAAATATTACAATCGGGCGATAATACTCCGCTTATGTTCCATTGCACTGCCGGAAAAGACCGTGCGGGACTGGCTGCCGTACTATTCCTCTCTTCATTGGGCGTAGATAAGGAAACTGCAATTCAGGATTACCTGCTTACCAATGCTTGTACCAATGCAACGTTGGAAAATATGCAAGCTGCTTATGGTCAGGGAAACCTCGCAACCTGCATGTATTATGTGTATTCGGTGCAACGCGAATACATTCAGGCCGCTTTTGATACGATTGAAAGTAATTATGGAAGTGTAGAAAATTTTCTAACCAATCAACTGAATGTCGATTTGAACAAGATGAAGAGCTTGTATCTTTATTAAATTTTATAGACATTCTAAATTTTTAAAATTTAGAATGTCTATAAAATAAGTTGAAAGCGGCAAATCGATCAAAATTGAGGTTTCAACACGAGTTGAAAACACCAAATAGGGGAAAAAGGCATTTTCAACTCATGTTGAAAGCCGGAAAATCAAGAAAAAACAGGTTTCAACACGAGTTGAAAATGGTAAATTAAGAAAAAAGCTCCTTTCAACTTATGTTGCAAACATAAAACAGGGGAAAATGCCGTTTTCAACTCGTGTTGCAAACTTAGCTACGGCGCGATTGCATCGCGTGGTAATGATGAGGGAGGTGAAAGATGAAAAGTGAAAGGTGAGAAGTGAGTGCTAATTTATAAATGTAAGAATCTGTTCGGCTTGATATTTAAGAATTTTCTTATATCGGACTCGTGTTGATTAATCAAATAAAGGAATAGTTCAATTATTTTTATATTTTTGTGCTCTGAATCAGACGACATTCCGACATGAAACATTTAGTTGCTCCATCATTATTATCCGCCGATTTTTCTAATCTGCGTGCCGACATCGAAAAGGTCAATAACAGCGATGCCGATTGGTTTCATCTGGATATCATGGACGGGGTTTTTGTACCCAACATATCATTTGGTATGCCTGTGATTGAAAGCATAAGTAAATATTGCAAGAAACCGTTGGATGTCCATTTAATGATTGTCGAACCGGATAAATTTATCGACGAGTTTCACCGTTTGGGAGCATACGTGCTGAATGTGCATTACGAAGCCTGTACGCACCTGCACCGTTCCGTTCAACGAATCAAATCGCTTGGAATGAAGGCGGGTGTAACCCTTAATCCGCATACTCCGGTTTGCGTGTTGGAAGAGATTATCGGCGATTTGGATCTGGTTATGCTGATGTCGGTAAACCCCGGTTTCGGAGGACAAAAATTTATAGAAAATACAATCGATAAAACGATCAGACTGAAAGAGTTGATACAAAGAAAAAATTCCAAGGCAATTATTGAAGTGGACGGAGGCGTTAATTTTGAAATCGGTAAAAGGCTGCTCGATGCCGGTGTTGATGCTTTGGTTGCCGGTAGCTTTGTTTTTAACTCCCCCGATCCGGTAGACACGATAAACAAACTGAAAAAGTTATAAAAAAAGTAAAGAAGTAGACGAGTAAACAAGTTGAAAAGTTGAAAAAAATATTTACTTGTTTACTCGTCTACTTGTCAATTTTACATAAAATCTACTTATGAGTTTTCTTCCTGTTTTGCAAAAGTTTCCTTTTGTCCGTTTTCTTGTTCCGTTAATTATAGGAATCGCTCTGGGTTTCTACGGATTGGGTTTTAGATTATGTTTCTTCTTTTTGGCACTTGCCACCTTTTTGTTTCTCTCTAATTTTTTTATAGAAAGACGAAACTATTCGTTTAGCTACCGCTGGATATTCGGAAGCGGCGTTTCGTTTTTTTTCTGTGCGCTGGGAATCGCTCTCTCCACATATAAAAAAGAGATGGTGGAGATAACATATACAAATAATGAAGAACAGCTTTTTCTTGCCGAAATAATAGAAAACCCAAGAGAGCGGAATTCCGGCATCGAATGCCTTGCGGAAATTTCTCTTTTGGATGAAAACGGAACGATTGTTCAAGACTCTTTTAAAACCATAAAAGTAATTTTATATATTCAAAAAGACAGTTTAAGTAAAAGGCTTCAATATGGCAATACGCTGTTGGTTTCATGCCGTTTTCCCGCTCGGGCAAAAACGTTAAATCCGGAAGAATTTGATTATGAAAAGTACCTTCGCAGGAAAGGCATTTCGGCTTCCCTTTATATTCCGCATGAAAAATGGAATCTCCTTGCCGTAAAAGAAAAATTTTCTTTGCTAAATGAATCAAAACAGATACAACTCCGTCTCATGTCAATATTTGAATCTTACGGCATTGGGGGCGAAGAATATGCCGTTTTATCGGCATTGACTTTAGGGAATAAAGAATATTTGGAGTCCGACCTGAGGGATGCGTATGCAACAACAGGAGCCAGCCATATCCTGGCCGTCAGCGGGCTTCACGTAGGAGTTGTTTTCTTTGTCCTTAACTTTCTGTTAAGCCTCTTGTTCCGGAAAAACAGGTTTGCAGCATTAAAAATGCTTATACTCATCCTTTCACTTTGGATATATGCTTTTATTACAGGACTTTCGCCCTCTGTTATCCGGGCTTCCGTTATGTTTTCGTTTGTGAGTGCAGGCGTTGTCCTTCAACGCAAATCCTTAATTTACAATACCGTTGCCGCCTCCGCTTTTTGCATGCTCCTTTACAATCCTTTTTATCTTTTCGATATCAGTTTTCAGTTGAGTTATACAGCCGTTCTTTCTATTGTTTTCTTCCAACCCCATATTTATGCGCTGATTCGTTTTCAAAACTGTTTAGCCGGAAAAACATGGAGCCTTTTCACAGTTTCCGTTGCGGCGCAGTTAGGCACATTTCCCCTTACACTTTATTATTTCCACCAATTTCCCAGCTATTTCTGGTTATCCGGATTTGTCGTTATCCCTCTTTCCGGAATAATTATCTATTTGGCTCTAACGCTGTTTGCCTTGTCAGGAATTCCCGTTTTAGCAACCGGAATAGCATTTATACTAAATCTGATATTGAGAATTATGAATTTCTTTATCCGCCACATAGAAGAGTTTCCCTACGCCCTGATTCCCAATATCAGTTTCGAATCGTATGACCTTCTTTTTACATATATAGCTTTGCTACTGTTCGCTTTCTTCCTCTTCTCGCACCGCTCTTCATGCGCGTTGCTTTTTATCTCCTGCCTTCTGGCGTATTTTTCTATAGACATGATAGATAAATGCCGGAAGATGGATAGAAAAATATTTGCCGTATATAATATACCCGGCGCTTCGGCTGTAAATAAAATGGAAAACGGGCGGAATCATCTTTATTACAAAGGAGAATTGCCGGATATTTACAAGAAAATAACCCCCTTTTGGATTAAAAACAGAGCTGCTCTGCCCATAGTGGAAGCAGGTTCTTATTTTTTAGCCGGAACCCAAAGAGTACTTTTATTAACAGATGATTCCTACAAAAATTATCAGGCGGATTTTACCCTGCCTGTCGATTATATTGTTTTGAGCAACAATGTTTCATATACAGTTTCCGAGCTATCAGGATTATTCCGTTTTCAGATGTTGATAGCCGACAGCTCCAACTCCGGTTATCAGTTGGATAAATGGAAAAAGCAGTGCCGGGAAATGGATATTGCCTGCCATATAGTGAAAGAGCAGGGAGCTTGCCTGATCTTTTTTTAACCGGAATTCTGGATAAAACTGTTTAAAGTTTTAGAGTGTTTTTATGCTAAATTTAAAATTTGTTATATGTTGTTTCCGATGGGTTAAAAGCAATATTGTAACCTGCCGGATGTAATATCTATTATTCCCTTTCGGGACTCAAAATAAGATTTAACCCTGATGAATAGAATTTTTTTGTAACTTTGCCTGTGTTAAAAATGAGGTTATGATAACGAAAATTATAGATGAGGACAAAATCCAGTTACTTCATAAAAAAATAGAGGAATCGTCCGAAATTGTGATTATTACCCACATGTCTCCCGATGGGGATGCTGTAGGCTCTTCTTTGGGCTTTGCTAATTTTTTAAAGCTTTTGAAAAAAAAGGTAACGGTTATTGTGCCGAATGGATTTCCTGATTTTCTGAAATGGATGCATGGTAGCAGCCAGATTATTAATTATCAGGAACAATCGGCTTTTGCCGAAGGGATAATTGCCGGAACGGATTTGATTTTTGCCTTAGACTTCAATACATTATCGCGTATCGGTGAACTGGCTGCGGCAGCAGGCGATTCGCCCGCCTATAAGATATTGATCGACCATCATCCGCATCCGGGTAGTTTTGCAGATCTTATTATTTCTTATCCACAGATAGCTTCCACTTCGGAGATGATATTCCGTGTTATCTGCCGGATGGGATTCTTTACGAATATCACTAAGGAGTGCGCCGAATGTATCTATACCGGTATGATGACCGATACGGGAGCGTTTACCTACAACTCCAACAGCCCTGAAATATACAGTATCGTTTCCGAACTTATAAAAAAAGGTATAAACAAAGACCGGATTTACAATAAGGTATACAACAACTTCTCAGCAGACCGTTTCCGCTTGATGGGTTATGCCTTGAACGAGAAAATGAAGATCTATCCCGAATACGGGACTGCCCTTATTTTCCTTACAAGGGACGAGTTGAATAATTTTCACTACAAAAAGGGAGATACCGAAGGTTTTGTAAACCTTCCTCTCTCTATTGAAAATATAATATTCAGTGTTTTCATGAAAGAAGATACGGATAAAATTAAAATTTCTTTCCGCTCACGCGGCGCTTTTCCTGTAAATCAATTTTCTTCAAATCATTTTGGCGGAGGCGGGCATTTGAATGCCGCGGGTGGCGAGTCTTATGCGTCGATGGCAGAAACAATTGAAAAGTTTGAGAGTCTTTTGCCTCTGTACAACGATATTTTGGTAACTGAAATGGATATGCAAAAAGAGGATTAACAAATGAGGAACGATAAAATAATAAATAATAAAGCGCTAAGTGATAGAATACAATTTGTTGCCTGTCGCTTCATTTTGTTTTTTATCTCCTGCCTTCTTTTTTCTTGCGGAGAACCTGCACCTCAAGTTCCGGCAAACAAACTGACCGAAACTTCAATAACCGAAGATATGATGCTTCTCAACCGGGAGTTTACCGAACTCGAAAATGAAGAGATAAATCACTATGTTGATTCGCTCAATCCGGATATGGCTCAAACCTCTACCGGATTGCGTTATAAAATCATAGGAGAAGGAGTGGGCGAATTTCCTCAAAAAGGAGACAAGGTGACTTTTAGTTACTCTGTCCGGACACTTGACAATGTAGAATGCGAAGAGTTGAAAAACGTAAAAAAAACGGTTGAGTTAGGTAAAGGATCAATAGAAAGTGGTATAGAAGAGGCAATAATGCTTCTGAAAACTTCCGGTAAAGGACAGTTTATCATTCCGTCTTATCTGGCGTATGGAGTTTCGGGCTATAAGAATTGTATTCCGGCATGGTCTCCGGTTTTTTGCGAGATAAACATAATAGAAATTAAACTGAAACGTTAATCAGTATTGCCACTAATGCCAACGTCAATGAATTTTATAAACACAAAGGTGCAAAGAACACGAAGCTGTGTTTGTTTTTTTATTTTCTTTGTGCATTTCAAGTCTTTATGTTTACAATTTTTCGTTAGTGGTAAGATTGTGTATTAATATAATCAATTACTTATTTGTGGAATTTTTATTAAAAATCAATATAATATGTCTAAGTGCCTAAAAGCAGCTTTTTTATCATTACTGTCAATACTCAGTATTGCATCGTGCAGTAAAACAAAAACCTATGCAGATTATTTGAAGGAAGAACGGGAAGGTATATCGAAATACATTAGCGCAAATAATATTGATGTCGAAAATTCCAAACCCGAAGGAACCGACGAGTGGAAAACTAGCGATGGAAAAGACATCTATTTTCACTCCTCATCAGGTTTGTATTATCATCAGATCGAACAAGGTTCCGGAGTTGTGGCGCCTGTAGTCGGATATACGGCATACATCCGTTATGTAGGAACTAATCTTTCCGGTACAGTAATATACGACTGTACGGCCAAGTATTCCGCCAATCCTCAGTCTTTTGAAATTTCATCCAGTCCAAGCGGAAAAACGTTCGGAGTCGGGTTTCAGGAAGCTGTAAAATACATGCGAGCGGGTGGTCATTGTAAAATTATACTGCCGTTTAATATCGGAAACGGAAGCAACCTGACGAAGGCGGGAACAACCTTCTCGGATGCTGCAAACTATGTTCCGATGTTATACGAAATATGGCTGATCCGGGTAGAATAGAGTTTTATTTTATAGGCATTCTAAATTTTTAAAATTTAGAATGCCTATAAAATAAAACTTTAACAAATCACCTCCACCGTAATAGTATTTAAACAGTTTCTTGAAAAACATGTTAAGCAAAAACAAAATAAAGCATATCCTATCATTATCGCAGAGAAAAGAGCGGGAAGAAACTTTATTATTTGTTGCGGAAGGAAATAAAATTGTAGCGGATTTATTGCCGTTATTTCGTTGCCAGACATTGGTTGTGACGGAAGAGTTCCGGAAAAAACTTCCTTCTGTTGAGGCTGAAGAGACAATTATAGTAACAAAAGAAGAAATTAAAAAAGCCTCCCGTTTTAATACACCACAATCAGCCTTAGCCGTTTTTTACCAGCCGGAATACGTATTAGATACTGCTTCCCTGAAAAATAAATTTTCGTTTGTGCTGGATACTATTCAGGATCCGGGAAATCTTGGGACTATTATTCGCATTGCCGATTGGTTTGGCGTTGAAGATATTATTTGCTCTAAGGAGACAGTCGACTTATATAATCCGAAAGTAGTTCAGGCTACTATGGGTGCAATTGGGCGGGTTCGGGTTCATTATTGCAATCTGTGTAAATTCCTTGATACTGTGCCCGATATCCCTTTATTCGGGACTTTTCTGGAAGGAGAAAATATATATGCGGCTTCCCTGCCTTCCAACGGAATTCTTATGATGGGAAATGAAGGGAGAGGTATTTCTCCTGAGTTGGAATCGCGGGTGAACCATAAACTGTTTATCCCCAGTTTTCCTGTAAACAGGGAAACCTCCGAGTCGTTGAACGTTGCAGTAGCTACGGCTATTGCTTGTTCGGAATTTAGAAAAAAGTTTATTTAATTGAATGTTGAAAAGTGAAAGTTGAAAGTTTATATTATCAAGCCGAACTCATCACTTTCACCTTTCACCTTTCACCTTTCACCTTTCACCTAAAAAAAATGAGCAAGATAGAAAGTTCCTTTTATCAGAAAATACGATTTAAATACAAACTGTCGATACTGAATGAAAATACATTGGAAGAGATCTGGCATCTCAGGCTTTCCAAGTTGAATGTTTTTTTAGCCTCTTTTTTTGTTGCGATAGTCTATTTTTTTCTCATAGCTTTTCTTATCATCAAGACCCCGTTACGTAGCTTCTTACCCGGTTATACCGAAAACATAAACCTTCGCAAGCAGGTTATGCTGGATGCTGTTCAGGTAGATTCGCTTATGTTGGTCATGCATGAACAGGAACAGTATATTGATATGCTCCGGAATGTAATGGCTGGAAAAATATATGTTGACTCTTCGGCGACAATCAGCTCTTTACTGGCGCAGGAAAATGCGAAAGTAGACCTCGAAAAAAATAAAAAAGAGGCTGATTTCTGTTCCGAATACGAAGAAGCCGAAAAGTACAGCGTTACGACAGCAAACAACGATAGGCAGACGGAGATGGACTATCTTATGCATCGTCCTGCCAGAGGTGTTGTAAGTGATAAGTTTGATGATAAAAACAGGCGTTTCGGAATTTCCATTAATATGGGAACAAAATCCAACGTTTATTCCACATTGGACGGAGTTGTGGTATTTTCAGGATTTAATGCGGATGAAGAGCTCTTTGTTGCACAAATTCAACACGTGGATGACCTGATTTCCGTTTACAAAATAAAACAACCTTTCCTGAAAAAGGTAGGGGACAATGTTAATGCAGGGGAAATTCTGGCAACGCTTGGTAACGATTCCGTTCCTAAATTAATCTTTGAATTGTGGAGAAAAGGAAAACCGTTGAATCCTGAAAGCTATATTGCATTCTAAGTCTTTTAATTTCTTTATAAATGAAGATGCTATAAGATACCTCGAATAGCGACTGATGTTGAAAATAAAAAAATATGTCGGTGACAGAAAAAACAGATAAATCAAATATTACTAAAACTTCCCTTTCGGGGAAACAAGAGATACCTTCCCGTAAACAAATAGCGATACTTGGTTCGACCGGTTCAATCGGGACTCAGGCGCTTGAGGTGATTGACGAGCAATCGGATCGGTTTGAAGTATACGCCCTGACTGCCAATCATAATGCGGATTTACTAATCGCACAGGCGCGTAAGTTCCTTCCTGAGATCGTGGTAATAGCCAATGAGACAAAGTACAATTATGTCAAGGAATCCCTGAAGGATCTTCCTATAAAGGTTTTTGCCGGAATTAACTCTATTGCCGAAGTGGCAGAAATGCAACCGGTCGATATTGTCCTTACCGCGATGGTGGGCTATGCCGGACTGTTGCCCACTATCTACGCTTTGAAAGCCGGAAAGACTATTGCTTTGGCAAATAAAGAAACGCTTGTTGTCGCCGGAGATTTAATTTGTGAATTGTCCGCGCAATACAAAAGCGCAATTTTGCCTGTCGACTCTGAACATTCCGCGGTTTTTCAATGTTTAGCCGGAGAGTTCAGCCCGGTAGAAAAAATTATTCTAACAGCTTCGGGAGGGCCATTCAGAGGAAAAGACCGTAAGTTTCTGGAAAAAGTAACTCCTGCAAATGCACTCAAGCACCCTAATTGGGAAATGGGCGCCAAAATAACAATCGATTCCGCATCGTTGATGAATAAAGGTTTCGAAGTAATTGAGGCGAAGTGGCTTTTCGGTGTTCGTCCCGAACAGATTGAAGTAGTGATTCATCCTCAGTCCCTTATCCATTCAATGGTACAGTTTGAAGACGGCTCGATAAAAGCTCAGATAGGGCTGCCCGATATGAAGCTCCCTATTCAATACGCATTTGCGTATCCCGAACGGATAAAAAATACCTACCCGAGAGTAGATTTCTTTAATTGCCAGTCTTTTACATTTGAGAAGCCGGATGTGGACGTTTTTCGCAATTTGGCTTTTGCTTATGAAGCGATGAATAAAAAAGGAAATATGCCTTGCATCCTTAATGCCGCCAACGAAGTAGTGGTTGCGGCATTCTTGCAGGAGAAGATCGGATTTTTACAAATGTCGGATATCATAGAGAAGACCATGCAGACAGTCTCTTATATCGCCAAACCCGGATATGAAGAGTATGTCATGACCGACGAAGAAGCACGAAAAATAGCAGCTTCTCTATGCAAATAATAAATCTATTGCCGGATTGTTATGTCACTCAGGCAATAATAAATTTTTACGCTTATTCGCAATATTACCACTGATGCCAACATCAATGGGTTTTATAAACACAAAGCCACAAAGAATTCGCAAAGTTGTATTTGTTTTTTTATTTTCTTTGTGCACTTCATGTCTTTGTTTTTACTATTTTTTTTAGTGGTAATATTGCAGATAATCATTTATTTTTTTTGTAACTAATAATATTACAGATACTTATGGGAAGTATAATCAGCGTTACATTACAATTAATAGCCAGCCTCTCTCTTCTGGTAATTGTCCACGAATTCGGACATTTCCTATTCGCCCGCATATTCAAAGTTAGGGTAGAAAAATTCTATCTCTTTTTTAACCCGTGGTTTTCCCTCTTCAAGTTTAAACCCAAAAACAGCGATACCGAGTATGGAATAGGTTGGTTGCCGTTTGGCGGATATGTGAAGATTTCCGGAATGATCGACGAATCGATGGACAGGGAACAGATGTCAAAACCGGCACAACCGTGGGAGTTTCGCTCTAAACCCGCATGGCAGCGCTTATTGATTATGGTCGCCGGAGTTGTCTTTAACTTCCTGCTGGCAATTGCAATTTATGCCGGAATCCTTTTTCACTGGGGAGAAGAGTATATTCCTTTACAAAGCGTAACTACCGGGATGGAGTTCAGCCAGACTGCCAAAGATATAGGGTTCCAAGACGGAGATATCCTGCTTTCAGCGGATGGAGTACATTTGGAACGGTTTGGCGAAAATGTTTTCCGCCAGATAATCGAATCCAAAGAAGTAAAGGTATTAAGGGAAAACGATACGGTTACGGTTTCTGTTCCCGATGATTTTATGAGTCGCCTGCTTCAGGAGAAGCAAGGATTTGCCAATTACCGTATTCCGTTTGTAATCAAATCGGTGATAAGCGATTCGCCTGCCGGAGAAGCCAGATTGATAAGCGGCGACAGCGTTGTTGCTGTTAATGATACGATAGCATACCTTTCAGACTGTATCTCTGCTTTTTCAACTCATAAGGAACAACCTGTCCTTCTGACTATTATGCGTCATGGAGAAGAAAAAGAGATTATCGTTACTCCCGATGATAAAGGCAAAGTCGGAGTATATATGAAAACGTTGGTCGACTTTTATCCTGTGCGGAAAGTGAACTACACCCTCTTTCAGGCTATTCCTGCCGGAATTGAAAAAGGGGTAAAGAAGCTGACCGGATATGTGAGCGACATGAAATACGTCTTCACTAAAGAGGGAGCCCAAAGTATCGGAGGTTTTGGTATGATTGCCAGTTTGTTCCCTGTGCCGTTTGATGCACAGGCATTTTGGGAAATGACCGCGCTACTTTCCGTTATTCTTGCATTTATGAACATACTCCCTATTCCGGCGCTCGATGGAGGTCATGTGTTATTCCTGCTTTACGAAGTTATTACGAGGCGTAAACCGAGTCAGCGTTTTATGGAAAACGCTCAGCTTATCGGTATGGTATTCCTATTCTCGTTGCTGATTTATGCAAACCTGAATGACTTGTTCAGGGCATTGTTTTAACCCATCGTTGTAGAGACGGGGCGTGCCTCGTCTCTACCCGTGTAACAGTATTGTAATATTTATTACATATTCTTGTAGTATAGAAAAGGTAGATTTGTAACATAAAATATATGTTATGGAAAATAAAGAGTACCGTATTTTGGTAGTGGATGACGAGCCCGATATTTGTGAGATTTTGCAATTTAACCTCGAAAACGAAGGATATATCGTAGATGTCGCCTACTCAGCCGAAGAGGCTATGAAAAAAGATCTTGCTCAATATCACTTGCTTTTGCTGGATGTAATGATGGGCGAAATCTCCGGATTTAAGATGGCAAGCCTTGTGCGCAAAAATTCGAAGACAAAGAACCTCCCGATTATATTTCTAACCGCCAAGACAACCGAAAACGATACCCTTACGGGTTTTACATTAGGTGCAGACGATTATATTTCGAAACCTTTTTCTATCAAGCAGGTTATCGCCCGCGTTAAAGCCGTTCTGAGAAGATCTTTGCAGAACGATAACGAGGAGGAAGAAACCCTTACTTTTGAATCGCTGGAAGTAAACCTGCCTCAGAAAAAAGCAAAATCGGCAGGTAAAGAAATTGACCTGACAAAAAAAGAATTTGAAATCCTTGTATTGTTATTGAGTCATCCGGGACAGGTCTTTTCCCGCGAAGATATCCTCAAGCGTGTATGGAAAGACGAAGTGTATGTATTGGACCGTACTGTCGATGTGAACATAACCCGTTTGCGGAAAAAAATTGAACCTTACAGCAAAAACATAGTAACCCGTTTAGGATACGGATATTGTTTTGAAAAATAAAATAAAAATGAAATCCTGGGCAAAAGCAAATAACCAATCTTTCGGATCTTCCCGGAAAGGAAGCCGGTTTTCTCTCTCTTTTAATAAACGCCTTTTTGTCTATTTCTTTTCCCTCTTTTTTGTATTCAGCCTGATAATAATAATTTTTCAGTACAACCGGGAGAAGACTTTCCGTATACAGACATTGAATATTATTCTGAAAAGTAAGAATGAGCTTGTATACAATTATATAAAAGAGTCTCCGGAAAATATAACCCATCTGGATCGTTTTATCCGGCTCTTTCCTCAAAAGGATATCCGTCTCTCTGTGATCGACCTCTCCGGAAAGGTTATTTATGATAATGATATACAGGATCTCTCCGGATTGGAGTCGCATCTCAAACGTCCTGAAATAGATGACGCTTTCCGCCACGGATCGGGTTACGATATCCGCTTGTCCGGTTCCACCAACAAAGAATATTACTATTTTGCCGAAAAATACGACACCTGTTACATCCGTACAGCATTGCCATACAATGTAAGCATTGTAAATATGTTGAAAACAGATACAACATTCCTCTATTTTATGTTGCTGGTGTTTATTATTGCCGGGCTCATTACCCTTTATATCTCCAATACGATCGGGAGGACAGTCGCACAGTTGAGGGATTTTGCCCTGAAAGCCGAAAATAATGAACCGATAGATACAAATACCCGTTTCCCGAACGATGAGTTGGGCGAGATAAGTAAATATATCGTCCTGAACTACAAGAAACTAAGGCGAGCTAAGGATGCAGTAGTTCAGGAAAAGGAAAAATTAATATTGCATTTGCAAACCTCGCAGGAAGGTCTTGCCATCTTCTCGCCCGAGAAGAAAGAGATACTTGCCAATAACCATTTCATTCAATTTATAAATATAATATCCGATAAACGACTCAATTCTTCGGATAAAGTTTTTGATGTAATTGAATTCAAGCCCATTGTAAAATATATCTCAACTAACCTGAAAGCAGGAGTAACAAATTTTCCGGAACCCGAGAAATTGTTATTGCAGAAAAACGGGAAGACTTTTTCTGTACAATGTGTGATTTTTCAGGATAAAAATTTTGAAATTTCCATTGTCGATGTGACGCAACAGGAACAGGAAAAAGAGCTGAAAAGAGAGTTGACGCAAAATATTTCGCATGAGCTGAAAACACCTGTCAGCAGTATACAGGGATATTTGGAGACGTTGATAGATAATCCGGAAATATCGGTCGAGAAACAACAATTTTTTATTGAAAGGTCTTACACACAGGCGCAACGGCTTGCTCTATTGTTGCAGGATATCGCTCTGCTAAATAAAATGGATGATTCGAGCGGACTTTTCGGCAAAGAGCATCTGAATGTAAATGAAGTTATCAAAAATGTAGTTGACGATATTTCGTTGCAGCTCGATGAAAAAAATATCTCCTTGCAATTGCAACTCCAAAAAAACATAGAGATAGAAGGAAACCAATCTCTGTTATATTCTATCTTCCGAAACCTGATTGACAACACAATTATATACGCCGGAGAGAATATTTCGGTACAGATTAGCTGTTACAGGGAGGACGAAGAGTTTTATTATTTTTCGTTTTACGATACCGGGGTAGGAGTGCCTGAGTCGCACCTGAACCGTTTGTTTGAGCGTTTTTACCGCATCGACAAAGGCCGTTCGCGCAAAATCGGAGGGACGGGCCTCGGTTTGGCAATTGTCAAAAATGCCGTCTTGGCACATCACGGGACAATCACAGCAAAATGCCGTACCGGAGGGGGATTGGAGTTTTTATTCTCTTTACGGAAGAAATAAAAAAGACTTTCCATGTTTTCAAAACTTGGAAAGTCTTTTTTATTTCTTTTCCTATCTCTTTAACCTTATCTACTCTTCTTCTTCCATCTCAATATCTAAATCCAGATTGGCGGCTTTTTTCTTCCACCGCTCTTTGGCGAATTGCTGCATATCAGTTTCGATATCACTTTCGTCCGTAATCTCCAATCCTAAAATTGTTTCGATAACATCCTCCATAGTAACAATACCTTCCATTCCTCCATATTCGTCAATGACCAGTGCTATGTGTTCCTTTTTCTGCATCATTAAATCGTAAAACCGGGGAATGCTTGTGTTTTCATAGCAAATAATCAACGGACGGCGAACATCCTTTAGCTTAAGGCTTTTTTTGTCATTTACAAGGTGTACCAGAATATCCGATTTCAGTACAAATCCGGTTATATTGTCAATTGAGTTTTTATATATAGGTATACGCGAGTGTCGAAGAAAATCCTTATTGTTGAAAAATTCTTTTAACGTCAGGTCTTCCGGAGCAACAAGAACTACGGTGCGAGGTGTCATTATACTGTAGATTTTGAGCGATTCGAGCTTAATCATATTATTAATAATCTTGCTTTCGCTCGATTTGAGTATCCCTTCTTTCTCTCCGATATTTGTAAGTGCCGCTATCTCTTCGCGGCTGACGGTTTGTTTCTTTTTTCTGGAAAAAATCTGGGTGAGGTATTTGGATGCGCTGACTAACGGATAAGTAATGTATATCATTACCTGTACAATCCATGCAGCAGGAACGGCAAGGCTTTTCCAGTAGTTCGCGCCGATTGATTTGGGAATGATTTCAGCGAAAACCAGAATCAATATAGTCAGGATTGCGGATGCGATACCAAAATATGCGTTTCCGAATACAGCCACAGCCTGTGCCCCGACTCCTGCGGCTCCGATTGTATTTGCAATCGTATTCAGCGAGAGTATGGCAGAAATAGGGCGGTCGACATTTGATTTTAGTTTTTTCAGCAGTTGTCCCCCTTTACTTTTGGATGCCAATATTTCGACATAAGAAGCCGATGTGGAAAGCATGACAGCTTCCATCATGGAACATAAGAAAGAAACTAACAGCGCCAAGGCCAGATAAGTGAATAAAAGAATCATATAAAAGTAAAATTATGTGAAGCCTCTGATAAATTTAATTGATATTATTTTAAACAAATAATTGTAAATGCAATAATTTGTTTAGTGCAACTATATAATTGCTTGTTTACAAGAATAAAACAAAATAATTTAAGAAACGTTTATTCCTGTTCCTGAAACTTTAGAATATCCTTTTTTAAGTCGGCTATATTACATGTTTCTTTGGGAAAGAAAAACGGAAAAAGTGTTAATTTTTTCAATAGGGGAATAATAAAAAGCAAAGAAGAAGAACTTGTTAATTCTTCTTCTTTTATTTTCAGTTAGTATTAGTTTGTTATTTTTAAGGTAAAAAGATTGTGTCATCAGGTTAATGTTTACAAAAGTCGTGCTTTTTGGGAAGACAGCCAAAAAAAAATACATATTGTAAAACATAAAATTTGCATTATTCCCGGTTTTATCCAGTTTTAAATTTATGTTATTTTACTTAATGCATGACAAAAATGATATACAGATATTCTGATTAACTGACCAATCGGCTAATTGACTAACTGGCAAATTGATTGTATCAGTGCTATTTACATTGAAAAAATGGTTGTCCGCAATATTACCACTAAAACTCTATACAGTCGTTAATATTTAACCGCGATGAACGCGAAGAAAAAAACGCGATGAACGCAGTGTATTTAAAATAAAAACTTCATCGCGTTCATTGCGAGAAAACATTGCGCGCATAGCGGTTAATATAAAAACGCAAAGTCGCGAAGATAATATTAACTTGATTTTTATATAAAAGCCTTATTAGCTTATGAAAATTAGATTTTTATATTCTTTGTAAATTGTGTTTGTTGTTTTATCCTCGTTTACCCGTCTACTTGTTTACTCTGTCTACTAAAAATTATATAAAACTTGAAAATTAACAGGTAAGCCCTCTTTTTGTCTCTCTAAATCTTTACTTTTGTGACTTGATGAAAATAAAATAAGAGAAAAGAATGAAGATTAAATTTTACAAATTAATTCCGGCAATAATACTGTTTTTTATGTTTACCGTTCAGTCGGGATATTCAATAGAGTCCGGATTGCCTCTCTCGGCAGACGAGTTGACAGGTGCTTCAATGGAACAGGTAAAAAGTATTTTTCCGGATGCGCACTCTGTTCAAATAGCAGATACTTCCGCTTATTGGGTACTCAATCCGGAACAGAAAAAGATAGGACGAGTATTACTTACTTCCCCGTGGGCTGATAAAATTGTTGGTTTCTCAGGTGCGGTTCCCTTATTGATAGGTGTAGACTTAAATGAGAATATTGCAGGTGTTGTTTTATTGGAAAACAGGGAGTCTCCCGAGTATGTAGACCGGGTGCTGAACAGCGGTTTACTTTCGCAATGGACAGGATTGTCCGAAGGCGATGCCGTGAAAAAGAGTGTTGATGCCGTTTCCGGTGCGACATTTACTTCAAAGGCTGTAATCCGGTCGTTCCAGAAACGTGTTTCTATGGATTCTCAATCAAGCTCGGGTTCAGTGGTTCCTTGGATTATTTTACTGGGAATTGTGGTTTTGATAGGATTCCTTTATTATTTTTTCAAACAGAGAAAAAATAAAAAGCCGCTCATATAATCCGGTGTTTCCGGGTATTTTTCTTATACGAACGCCAAAGCATGAAGCCGGGATTTTTTTACCTCTTTATGTTTTGGCATTCGTCTGGTTTGGCGGGATGAGTGTCGCAGATATTTTACCGTATAAATCGGTTCTTGCTTCCGACTTACGAACTATTTTTGTATTTTTGCAGACATTGAAATAAAAAAACAAAGAATTATAAATTATTCGGATGAGTGCATTAGAATTGAGCGAACAGGAAATCCTGAGACGTGAAAGTCTGGATGAATTGCGTGCAATGGGTATCGAACCATATCCTGCGGCAGAGTATGTTGTAACAGATTATTCTCAAAATATAAAAAAGGAATTTTCGGACGATGCGGAACGGAAAAATGTCTCCATTGCAGGACGTATCATGAGCCGCCGTATCATGGGAAAAGCATCCTTTATCGAATTGCAGGACAGTGAAGGCCGTATTCAGGTTTATATTTCACGCGATGACCTTTGCCCGGGAGAAAATAAGGAGATGTACAATACTGTATTTAAAAGGTTATTGGACATTGGCGATTTTATCGGTATCAAAGGATACGTTTTCCGTACCCAAATGGGCGAGATTTCGGTTCATGCATCCGAACTGACAATATTGAGCAAATCATTGAAGCCGCTACCGATAGTAAAATATAAAGATGGTGTGGCTTACGACTCTTTCGAGAATCCGGAACTTCGTTACCGCCAACGTTATGTCGACCTTGTAGTAAACGAAGGCATAAAGGATATTTTCCTGAAAAGGACGAAAATCTTCAACATAATGCGCGATTTCTTTAACGGACGCGGATATGTGGAAGTTGATACTCCTGTTTTGCAATCTAGTCCGGGAGGAGCTTCCGCCCGTCCTTTTATTACCCATCACAATGCATTGGATATTCCTCTCTATTTGCGTATTGCCAATGAGTTGTATTTGAAACGCCTTATTGTAGGCGGTTTTGAAGGTGTGTATGAGTTTTCGCGTAACTTCCGTAACGAAGGAATGGACCGTACTCATAATCCGGAATTTACTTGTATGGAAATTTATGTTTCCTACAAGGACTATAACTGGATGATGGATTTTGCCGAAGAGATGCTGGAAACTATTTGCCTTGCCGTGAATGGAACAACAGAGGTACAAGTCGGCGAAAATACCATTAGCTTCAAGCGTCCGTTCAAACGTATTTCGATGATTGATGCAATTAAAGAACGCACTGGTATTGATATTACAGGCATGTCCGAAGAAGAACTTCGCGAAGTTTGCCATAAATTGGGTATCGAAGCAGACGAGACAATGGGAAAAGGCAAAATGATTGATGAAATATTCGGTGAAAAATGCGAGAAATATTGCATTCAGCCTACTTTCATTACCGATTACCCGATCGAAATGTCTCCGCTGTGCAAGAAACACCGCGATAATCCTGAGCTCACCGAACGTTTTGAGTTGATGGTCAACGGAAAAGAGTTAGCCAATGCTTATTCCGAATTAAATGACCCAATTGATCAACGGGAACGTTTTGAAGAACAATTGCGCCTCTCTGAGAAAGGAGATGATGAAGCAATGTATATTGATAACGATTTTATCCGTGCATTGGAATATGGCATGCCTCCGACATCCGGAATGGGAATCGGTATGGATCGCCTTGTAATGTTGATGACTAATCAGCCTACAATTCAGGAAGTATTGCTCTTTCCTCAAATGCGTCCGGAAAAAACACAAACCAAAGATCCAGATTCAAAATATACAGAGATAGGTGTTCCGGCAGAATGGATAGATGTATTGCGGAAAGCCGGATTCTTAACCGTCGAGTCATTGAAAGAAGTCAATCCGAATAAACTGCATCAGGATATCTGCGGATTAAACAAAAAGTTTAAATTAGAACTTGCAAATCCTACAAAAGAGGATGTTGCGGCGTGGATAAAGTTGAGTCAATAATAAAGTTAGCGCGAAAGGGCGAGGGAGCAAAACAGTTTTCCGATGTATTCTTTCGCGCTAATTTTGTGTACTAAGAAACTGTTTAAATTCCATATTAAGATGAGTTCGACATAAGAAGGTCTTACCAAAAGCTCTGTGGTTTCCTCCGCCTTTGGAGGCGTAGCGTTAAAAAATTGTAGCGAAGCGGAAATCATGAATACCATAATTTAAAAGATATTACATGAATAAATCTTTGAAATGGAGCGTTAAGAAACGTTTTCTGTCTGACGACCGACCGTAGGGAGGAGTTTAAAACGTTTTAGCGTAATGCAGAAGATTTTTAGCGAAGAATCCACAGCGGCGGCTTTTTTTGCTTACTTTTTTGAGCTGTAGCAATTTCGTGAAGCGTAATCATGAGTTCCTTTAAAATAATCTCGTTACGAATAAAAAAGTAAGAGCCCGTCCGGCTTGAGGACAATCAATAACTTTGTGATAAGAATTTTAAACAGTTTCTAACTTTTGCAAATTAATTCTGTTATGGATAAAGAACCTAAAATAGCAATTATAGGAGGAGGCAGTTGGGCTACGGCTCTTGCCAAAATTTGTCTGGGAAATCCCGGACGTTCCATCAATTGGTATATGCGCAAGGATGAGCAGATTGAAACATTCAAACAAATCGGGCACAATCCCTCTTATCTGAGCAGTGTTCAGTTTGATGTGAGCCGTATCTCTTTTTCATCCGACATAAACGGTATTGTAAAAGATTCGGATATTCTGATTTTTGCAACCCCTTCCCCTTTTCTGAAAGGACACCTGAAAAAACTGAAATACAGCCTTAAAAACAAATGCGTTGTTTCGGCTATTAAAGGGATTGTCCCAGATGAAAACCTGATTGTTTCGGAGTATTTTCACCAAACATATGACGTGCCGAATGAAAATCTTCTTGTATTGGCAGGTCCTTGTCATGCCGAAGAGGTTGCTTTGGAGCGGCTCTCTTACCTGACCATTGGTTGCCAATCGCGCGAGAATGCCCGGATGCTGGCAAATATAATGGCATGTAACTTTGTCAAAATATCGGTTAATGATGATGTTTTCGGATTAGAATATTCATCCGTATTGAAAAATGTATATTCTATTGCTGCCGGGATTTGCCACGGATTGAAATACGGAGATAATTTTCAGGCGGTGCTGATTTCGAATGCTATCCGGGAGATGAACCGTTTCCTGAATACTGTAAACCAGAGGCAACGCAATATCAACGAATCAGCCTATTTGGGTGATTTATTGGTAACTTCTTATTCCAAATACAGCCGTAACCGTACATTTGGGACAATGGTAGGAAAAGGCTATTCCGTGAAAACAGCCCAGTTGGAAATGGAAATGATCGCAGAGGGATATTATGCCGCCAAATGTATAAAGGAAATTAACCGTCAGTATCATGTAAATATGCCTATTCTGGATGCCGTTTATAATATTCTGTATGAACGGATTTCTCCACCGATAGAGATAAAAGTATTGACTGAAAATATGAGATAATAGACATTCAGATGAAAAGATATTCAGATGTTCAGACAAGCAGATTGTCCGATTTTCTGAACATCTTTTCATCTGAAAATCTGAATATCTTTTCACCTGAAAATCTTTTTAACTACAAAATAAAATGGAAAATATTAAATTAAACATTGAGAAAACTTTCTCTTTTGTCTCAAAAGAGAGTGTATATGCTTACGAACCACAAGTGAAAGCATGTATGGAAATGCTTCATAAAGGAACTGGAAAAGGAAATGATTTCTTAGGCTGGTTGAACTTACCTTCTTCTATTACTGAGGATTTTATGAATGAGATTATAGCAGTTGCCAATGACTTGAGAAGCCGTTGCGAAGTTGTTGTAGTTGCAGGAATCGGAGGTAGTTATCTTGGAGCCCGCTCGGTGATCGATGCATTGTCTAACAGTTTCTCATGGTTGCAATCAGGCAAAGACCCGGTGATCGTTTATGCCGGAAACAATATAGGTGAAGATTATCTGGCTGAATTGACCTCCTATTTGAAAGGAAAACAATTCGGTATTATCAATATTTCCAAATCGGGAACTACTACCGAAACCGCATTGGCTTTCCGTATATTGAAGACTCAGTTGGAAGAGCAGGTTGGAAAAGTAGAAGCTCAGAAACGTATTGTTGCCGTTACCGACGCTGCGAAAGGCGCGCTTCGTACACTTGCTACTCAAGAGGGATACAAGACTTTTGTAATTCCAGATAATGTAGGTGGACGTTTCTCTGTATTGACTCCTGTGGGATTGTTGCCGATAGCTGTTGCCGGTTTTGATATCAAAAAACTGGTTGCCGGAGCTCAGAAGATGGAAGCCGTTTGCGGTGAAAAAACTCCTTTTGCCGAAAATCCTGCTGCTGTTTATGCTGCTGTCCGTAATGAATTGTATCAGAAAGGAAAGAAAATAGAGATTCTGGTAAACTACAATCCGAAATTGCATTATATCGGAGAGTGGTGGAAACAACTTTACGGAGAAAGCGAAGGCAAAGACCTGAAAGGAATTTTCCCTGCTGCGGTTGATTTTTCAACCGATTTGCACTCTATGGGACAATGGATACAAGAGGGCGAACGTACTATTTTCGAAACTGTTATTTCTGTTAGTGAGCCTAACCTGAAAATGATGGTTCCTTCGGATAAAGATAACCTCGACGGATTGAATTTCCTTGCAGGTAAACGTGTAGACGAAGTGAATAAGATGGCCGAACTGGGAACGCAGATTGCCCACGTTGACGGGAAAGTTCCGAACTTGCATATTGAAATGCCGTTGTTGAATGAGTATTATATCGGTCAGTTATTTTATTTCTTCGAAAAAGCATGCGGTATCAGCGGCTATTTGTTGGGAGTAAATCCTTTTGACCAACCGGGAGTAGAGGCTTATAAGAAAAACATGTTTGCCCTGCTTGAAAAACCGGGTTACGAAAAAGAAACAGAAGCTATTAAGGCGAGATTGTAATTGAATAAATATTAAAGATTAAATATTAAAAAAAAGACTTTCTAAGTTTCGAAAACTTAGAAAGTCTTTTTTTTAATATTTAATCTTTATGTTTTCCTCCGTTTGCTCATAATCCCCTTACGCGCTTCCCAGAAAATCATAAGAATAAAAAATGATACATATAATCCGGCAGAAAGCATAAGAAATAGCTTGAATATATAGTTTTTTATAGTTAACATATTGGTTTAGTTGTACTATTGCAGTGCAATCTTTTTTTTATAAAAAACATTTTCAAGGAGATAAAAGTTCACCGGAAGCAGGTTGTAAATAAACCAGATGCGGAATTTAGAATAGAAAAGTAAAGCCTGGAAAAAATCAGAATTTGTAATAAAAGCCGAAACTTAATTGCTCTTGAATCTGCAATTTCGGTTTTTCATAGTTTTTATCCGTTTTCTTAGGAGTATTGTCGAAGCGCATATTAAGAGACAGGCGGGTACTCAGGTATCGGTTGATCGTAAAATTACCCGTTGTTTCCCAGTTAAACTCGACATTTTTGAAGTCATAAGTACTAAACAGGTTGAAGTTGGAATTAACGCTGATTTCGCGGGTAAATTTCCAGTTGGTTTTTGCCTGCAACATATACCCGAAGCTGTTTGAACTTTTTCCGCTTGTGATACCGACAGTAAGCGGATCTATTTTGTCGCTCGTCAGGAAAATCAATTTATAAGCCAACGGAGCGATTAATACCGAAGTGTTTTTGTTGTACCGGTAATCCAATCCCAAACTCATAAAGATACGGGTAGGAGAGAGGAAGGCGGTAACAACTTCTGAAGAGTTGGTTCCTGCATAACCGGTAAACATACAAGTGTTAAATTCTCCGTAGAGGCTGTAATACCATTTCTTGAGGAAGGTTTGATATCCCAGCCGGCTGGTTATTTGAAATACATCATTATTTACCCGGAATGCCCGGAGCGTGTCGTTTCCGGAATTAAAAAAGCCGATCTTAACATCCAAGCCGTTATTCCATATCAGTTTGTCATTGTTGTTATAATCTTTGTAATACTCAAGCAAGCTCAGCAACGTAGCATTCGGTTCACCTCCTTTATACCAGTTTTTTGTAACATAATATTGCGAAAACTGGATATTTAATTTCCCGTTGGAACTCCAGTTGCTTTGTTTTTTGGGTTTGAGAAAATCCGATAGCTTTTCAAAAACGGGCGCTGCCCGGTATTCATCTATATCTACCAATACAGCCCCTTTACCCGACTGCCTGATGTCTCTCGACCTGCTGTCGTATACAGAGAGATTGTAATATTCAATCAGCTCAGGATGGGAGATAGCCAACGCATTGACCGTTCTTCTCCTTTGTTTATTTTGAAAAAGGAAAATATCCGTTTTTCGGGAAAGAGGATTGTTTTTGGTTGTGTCCGTTGTGGAATTGTATTCTAATTTAGATGTATGGATGTAATTCAGAAAATCGGAATGGTTGATAGAGTCAAAATAAATGGGCTCAAGAACCGCTTCTTTCCCTGTTTTTAATGCCTGGGCGGTGAGAGAGTCTGCAATCGTTTCCGTTTTCTTTATCTCTTTCGAAATCATTGATTGGGTAGGATCCGGTGCTGGAGTTGTATTCCGGGCAAGGTTCTGTCCTTTTTTTGAAGAGAGTTCTTTCTTTAAACGCTTGATTTCCTTTGCCAGTTCTTGGTTCTCTTTTTGCAGAACTTCTATTTCTGACAGGTTGTCTTCTTCGTCCGTTTCGGTTATGGGAGCCGGATTATTTACCTGTGTATTTTTTTTACTTGTGCTTTCTCCTTTATTTTTTAAAAGGTGGTTTACTCTTGCTTGAAGGGAATCAAAGGCTGCCTCTTGACCATAATTCCTGTATTCCTGAATATAACTGCTTAGCAATGCATTTTTGATGCTGTCTTTTTTTTCAGGGCTTATGCCTTCTATTTTATTTTCGAAAAGTGAAATGATTTGTTGGGGATCTGTTGGTTCGCAGTGGGCAGGGGATGCCGAGAGTAGCAATAATAACAAGGCAACCAACCTCCTTTTCCATGAAAAGAGGCCGGATAAGTGCCGTTTGATGTTGCCTGATCTGTTGAACATTGTTTAAGAAAGCTGTAAAATCCTCCGACAGAGATTGAGGCGTATTGTTTACTTGAAAACTTTTTAGCTTTAAAATTAACGCTTCAGCTACAAAATTATTGAAAAATAATGAATATTCTCTTCAAGATACCGATTGAAAGATGAAAAAATCAAGTGATAAGTACACAAAAATAAATTAGTTCGTACTATTTCCTATTTGTAAACAGATGCCTCACTGCGTTCGACATGACTTTGAATTCTTTGAGTCTTGTAATGGAGAGGAAGTGGGGGGGGGGGGGGGGGGGGGGGGCGCGGGGGGGGGGGGCCCCCCGCTACTGTTAGTTTGAGTAGCGCGGGCTGGTTATTGGTGGTGTCTGGAGGTTTTGTTTTCGCAGGTGCCGTTTTGTTTCAGCCTGTTGCAGTGTGCGTTGACTTGGAGGCGCTGGGAGATGGGGGTAAGGCCGAGTTTGGAGGAGACGGTGTTGCCGTACCATTCCATGAAGGGGGCGCTGATTTCAAAGATTTTGTCGCAATCGACGCAGATGACTTGGGCGACTTGGGCGTTGTTGTCTTTGTTGGGGTGGTAGTATTTGAGGTTTTTGCCGATATCGACTTCGCGCAGGAGGGCGCTTTCGGTCATGATTGGGAGGGTGCGATAGACGGTGGCGCGGGAGACGGAGTCGTCGATGGCGCGGGCGTGGTCGAGGAGTTCTTCCGCCGTGAAGTGCTCTTGTCGGGTGAAGGCAGCTTCAAAGATGGCGAGACGTTGGTTCGTCACACGGAGGCCTTTGGTGCCGAGGTAGGATTTGAATTTTTCGCGGGCCGCGTCGTTGCTCACAGGGTGGTATTTCGATAAGGCCTTGGCTGGCTGTCAACTGGTTCGTTGGGGATATGGGTTTTGGATTTTCGATTTTGGATTCTCGATTTTCGATTGGGGGAGCTGCCGCTCCAATTGGCATCCGGTTCCGTGTGGTGGCGCGTAAGCGAAAATCGAGAATCCAATTTTCCATCGCGGAAAGCGGATTGCCTGTTGCGTTGAGATGGCGGAAATAGGGCGGGAGATGAAATCATCGGCACGTGCGCAACGAATTTCAGGTCAGATTGTGGATTTGCATAACCGCGAGGTGTATCCGGGCACGGTGGAATGGAGTGAGGGTCGGATAACTGCGGTGCGCCGTGATGCGCGGGTGCGGCGGGGCCGCGGGGCGGAGCAGTTGATCATGCCGGGGTTCGTCGATGCGCATATTCATATCGAGAGTTCGTTGCTCCCGCCGTCGGAGTTTGCTCGGCTGGCGGTGATTCATGGGACGGTGGCCACGGTGTCGGACCCGCACGAGATCGCCAATGTGCTGGGCGAGGCAGGCGTGCGGTTTATGTTGGAGGATGCGCGGAGGTCTGCGCTCAAGTTTCACTTTGGGGCGCCGTCATGCGTGCCGGCGACGGGGTTTGAAACAGCGGGGGCGAGGTTGGATGCGGCAGCGGTGGCGCGGTTGCTGGCGCGCAAGGATATTCATTTTCTGGCCGAGGTCATGAATTTCCCCGGAGTGCTCGCGGGGGATGCGGAGTTGCTGGCGATGATTGTCGCAGCCAGGCGCGAGGGCAAACCAGTGGATGGTCATGCGCCGGGGTTGCGGGGCGCGGAGGCGCGGGCTTACGCGAGGGCGGGCATTTCGACGGACCATGAGTGTTTCACCATCGAGGAGGCGCGCGACAAGCTGGCGGCGGGGATGCGGGTTTTGATTCGCGAGGGTTCGGCGGCTCGCAATTTTGAGGCACTGGCCCCGCTGTTGCTCAACGAGCCGGAGCGGTGCATGTTTTGTTGTGATGATTTGCATCCGGATTTGTTGGTGAAGCATCACATCGATGATCATATCCGGCGGGCGCTGGCGGCGGGGGCGGATCGGTTCGATGTGTTGCGTTGCGCGAGCGTGCATCCAGTGGAGCATTACAAATTGGAGGTTGGTTTGTTGCGCGAGGGCGACCGGGCGGACTTCGTTGTCGTGGAGGGGTGGAGGCGGTTTCGTGTGCGAAGGACTTACATCGATGGTGTGCTCGTGGCGGCTGGCGGACGCACTCGGTTGCCCAGGCAAAAGTCGCGGCGGGTGAATTTTTTCAGAGTCAGGCTCCGGAAGGCGTCGGATTTTGCCGTGCCGGTGAAATGTATTGGAAATGATATGACAGGGGGGGGGGGGGGGGAGGGATGATGCGTGTGATCGAGGCAACGAATGGTCAATTGGTGACGGGGAGTTCACTGGTTTCGGCGCGGGTGGTGGAGGGACGAGTGGTGTCGGATGTGGAGAACGACGTGTTGAAAATCGCCGTGGTCAATCGTTATGCACCGAGTGCGCCGGTGGCGGTGGGTTTTATACGAGGATTTGGGTTGAGCGAGGGAGCAATCGCATCATCCGTGGCGCATGATTCGCACAATATCGTGGCGGTGGGCGTGGACGATGAATCGCTGGTCGAGGCGGTGAATTTGGTGATCAGGAATCGTGGTGGTTTGTCGCTGGCAGTTTCTGGCGTTCGCCGGGGGGGGGGGGGGGGGGGGGGGGGGCAACAGAGGGGCGGGTTTTGCCATGGCCAAACGGGGGGGGTGTGTGGGACGGGGTTGGCGGTTTT
>JAVBMA010000077.1:0-5845 GCA_031553005.1 Paludibacteraceae bacterium
GCAGGGATTAATTTCGGCGGTAATTTGATTTATGTTTCCGAACCGGAAGCAGTTCTATCCGGTAAAATGTATGGAAATGTAACGGTATTAGGATTAAAAATTGGTGTCGAAATGGAAGCGAAGAAGAAATTCTCCTGATAATTTTGTATATTTGAAGATTAAAATTTTATGAAACAGAAACTAATATTTCTATTCTTTGCCCTGCTTCCGTTTTTGGGATTCTCTCAAAAACCGACCACTCGTGATACCAACAATCTTGAGCAGATGATTGACGAGTTCTTGGATTACCATATTTTGAAAGAAATTTTTCAGGTGCGCCGACTGTCGAATATCACTGAAGGTATGCTTGTTTCGGACGGTGGGAATCTTCCGCTGGGCGATTTTGCGAATTATTTTTATCAGCAAACCAAAATCGGCATCCGTATTCGGAGTTATGTTGAAAAAGACCATTTGTGGTCGAATCTCAATAAAAAGGATTACCAGCAATCGCAAAAAGAAGACAATGGACTTTATTTACAGATTGATGTAAAGTTAGAGCCTCAGGAACTTATAGAATCCAAAGGCTATCGTCACAAGCTGACGATTGAGATTAAACCTTCACTTCTGCTGGAGCAAACCAAGCAAATACCGCAAGACCGCTACGATGCCATGAACGCCTTTTTGCGCGACAGCATCGGCACCGAAATCATCGGCCCCACGCGCGACCGCTTGAACAGCGCAGTGATTGGAGCATTGATGATTTTGGTAGGTGCAGCGGATTTTCCGGTGTATGCCACGCTCACGCCAACAAAAGGTTTTAATTCTCAGGACAAAATCCCGAACATCGCTCTGCAAAATCAATACCACAGCGTTGTAATCAATAGCAAACAACAGTTTTTTCCGTACTATTCCGTACAATCCAACCAGTCGATTAACGTTGATGCAACGATTAAGAAAATGCTGATTGACACCGTTGCCAAGCCCATTCGGATTACGGGCAGCAACGGCTTTCAGAAAGAACTGAAAAGCTCCGACACCGCAAGTAGTTTTTCAATTTCGGGTATGCCTGCAGGCGCTTATACGGTTTCAGCCAACATGCAGAGCAAAAGTTTTGAAGTTCCGCTTGCAGGCTTTGATTTGGCGGTTTACGATAAGCAAGATATTACGGTAAAACTGATTCCGCTTGGTGTAAACAAAGCGGATGTGACAGGCCTGAGCAATCTCTTAAAAAACTTGTACAAGCAGGCGGTTATTGAGTGCAATACGAGTGTGGATGAAGTTTTTACGACGGATGCGTTCAAAGACAAGCTGGAGGTGGGCGACAACTCCATTTTCAGCAACTACTCCTCGCAGATGAACGATATTATCCGCGATTACAAAAAAGACAACCCGATCGATAAAAAGACGTATTACATCTTTGTGGTTCCGCGTTTTTCGCAAACGGCCGTTCAAGGCTATATGCCGATGAAGCGTCAGTTTGGCTTTGTGGCTTTGCAAAAAACGGCAGATTTTACAAGCTTGATTTTGGCGCATGAACTGGGACACGGTGCCTTTTGCTTGGAACATCCGGAAAAAGAGTTCGGCGTTACGCTGCATTTTAATTTGATGAGCAAGGTGATGGACTTCCCTTCCGGTGGTTTCCGGCAAGACAAGCTTACCAAATACCAGTGGGATCAAGCCCACGACCCTCCGGGTGGGATGTTCCTTTTTCAAGAGGAAGAGGATGTGATGGCCATAGCACAAGCTGTGCAGTGCCTTTCTGCAGTAGTTGTGGATTTTACGCTATATTACACTGTTACATGGCTAAGTATTTATTTTGATGATGCAGTAAATACCAAGCCCGGATTTACCGATTTTTCTACAATTACAAGCAATTCCGAATTTAGTTGGACAGAAGCCGGAATCTCCGCCGGTATTTCCTGTGGAAGCGCAATACTTCCTTCTTTTGTGAATCCGGCACAAGCTCAAAAGTTTGCTACGGGAATGGCAGCTCTTGGAGGTGCGCTCGCAGGCATGTCTACAGAAGCAGGTAAACAATACGATTTGGCAGAAGCTCGGTTAAAAAATAAAACAGGAAAATCGGCGGGCATAAGCGATGTTGTGAAGGAAATGTCCTGGGAACCGGTAGTTGTGAGTGCTGGACTAACGGCTGCCATCACGGCCACCGCTACATACATTGCGACCAGTCCCAAATATACGGCATTGGTCACCAAAATAAAACAGAAACTTGGTATATCCGACATCGTGAAGGAGAAGCAGAAGTTGATTGATTATGTGACAAAAAAGAATATATTCAAAATCGGTGATGAAATTGCTGGAATAAAAATAGAAAGGATAAAACAAGGAACGAATGGGAAGTATATTGTCATTGGACGAAATATGGAAAGTAGAGTTCAGGTTGTTGCAAAGAAAATAAACGCTGAATTTTGGACTGGTTTTAATGATAAATTGTCTGTGGCAGAAAATGTCACAAACAATAGAGCTTGGCTAAAGTCAAAATTATCTGATGGATATAACGTAATAGATATTGGACTTGATCCGTATTACACATCATTAGGTGATTTTAATAGGGGGGCTTATTATTCAATGGAATTATTTGAAGTTTTTGGAATAAAATAAATTAAATTAATATATATGAGAGAGTATAAATTAACAGGCGTATATGATTTTCTTGATCAAAATTTTTCTTTTCTTGAGAAAGATTGGGGATTTGAAAAAATTAGATCAGAAGAATTAAATTATGGTAGTTATTTAGAATTTTCTAAAGAAAAATTGATAATATATTTAGGATACGACTACAAAGATAATTTTTTTTATTTTGAATTTAAGAGAAACAAAGAACGCTTCCCAATTATGTTGTTATTTAAAGAAAAAGAACCAAAACTTGATTTAAAAAGATTTGAACCCGATGATTTTCAATATAAGGATGCATTAATGCTTAATATTCAATATTTAAAAAAATATAAAGAAGATATTTTTCGAATGGCAGAAGATTCCCCGTTCGCTTGAGGCCAACCTCAAGACAACGGGGAATTTAAGATTATATTGGTAAATGATTAATGACAAACTAATTTCATGAAACAGAAACTAATATTTATATTCTTTGCGCTGCTTCCGTTTTTGGGATTCTCTCAAAAACCGACCACTCGTGATACCAATAACCTCGAACAGATGATTGACGAGTTCTTGGATTACCCCTGTTGGTCAGAGGCTGTGAAATAAAAAGAATGCAGGTTGTTGGGACGAGGATCTTCCTCGTCACTGTTATGAACTTAGGCTCTGCCTAAGAGGTTAAAAGATAAAAATGAGAAGTGAAAAAAGAAATAGAATAATTGAAATGAATTGCAAGAATGAGATGCGTTTTGCAATTTCAGGCGGAGCCTGGACTGATAGAAAGGACGAGGTTCTACCTCGTCCTAACATCAGCGTTGCTTTGAGGCACAGCCTCAAGCCAACGGGGAAATTGAGACAAATCAAAAATGGCCTACTTTGGAGGATGATGTATTTAATTCAGAAGGAAAATTAATTGCACGAAAAGGGCGAAAATATGATGCTCATCATATTATAGAAGTTCAATATGGAGGTGAAAATGAATGGTGGAATCTTCATCCCGCAAAATTTCCAGATGAGCATCAGGGAGGCATTCATGGAACTAGGTCTCCAAGTCAAGAATTGTTTAAATAATAGTACAAATGGAAAAATTTATTTTTCTTAAGAAATTTATGCTGCCTAATGAAGAGGCACGTAATGATTTTATTTATAAGAGCTATAAACATATTTTATTCCCTCTGAAAGAGGATGATATTAACAAAATTGGTAGTACATTAGCGATCCCATCTGAGTTAAAATTGTTTTATCATAAAATCGGATACGGATTTTTTTTTCAAGAGCATAGCTCTTTTGATAGACTTTTAGATCCATATAGTTTTAAACAGATAAACTTACGAGAGGATTTTTATAAATTTGATCCAGAGTTGGAGTTGTACGAGAAGTATTATATATTGAAAAATAAACTAATTTTTTTTGAAATAAATGAGGGCGTTTATTTGTTAATAAGCAGAGAAGATAGGAATGGGCAAAATGCGATATATTATTTTGATAAAAAAATAGCAGATTCTCTGGAGGAATTTCTTATTAGATTTGATCAAGAAGGTCATTATTTTGAAAATAAAGACTAAGATATTTGAACATTTTATCTAAAATATTATTGTTTTTTCTATTGCTTTTAGCAGGAGGTAGTTTTTATTCTAAAAGTTTACTGGGCGAGGTATTTGTAACAGTTGTCAGCGGGAATACGACCGAAGATTGGCGCACGACTGTGAATGGAAAAGCCGATGAGGGACAACGTGCTCACTTGGCAACTCGAGGAACAGGCAATGCGATTGTTGCAACGATGACAGGTGTGGCGATTGTGAAAGATTTGCCTGAGATGTCGAAGAAATTGGCAGAAAAGATTAAAGAGGTGAAAAATCTAAAAATAGCAAATATTGCAAAATACATGGAAACACCGGATTTTGTAAAATTATTAGATAATGTCTGGGGGCGATACAAAGGTAAGTTAAGTAGGGTTGAGTGGGAAGCGAAATACAAAACTTTATATAAAAATAGAGAAATAGGAAAACTGACAGAAACTAAATTTGAAGAATTGATGGGGGCAGACGCGATCCATTTAGAAATTCAAACAGGTGCTGGCAAACGGTATGTTGACAATGTGCAAAATGGCGTAGGTAAAGAGGTTAAATCTGGAAAAGTTTCTCAGTTCGCTTGAGGCTCTGTTCGGCTAAGGCTGAGGGATGCGGGTTGTTCGGACGAGGTTCTACCTCGTTCGCGTTATCGGCTTAGGCTCTGCCTAAGGAAGTAAAAGTGAAAAAGGTGTGGAATGATTAAATGGATGTGAATGTTATGAGTTTAGTGATGCAAGGCAAAGCCTTTGGTGATAGCACAGACGAGGTAGAACCTCGTCCGAACACCAATCGTTGGTTGAGGCAGAGCCTCAAGCCAACGGGGATTAATAGAGAGTCCCCAATTATATTGGCAAGGCATCGAAGCTTTGACAGAGTACTTGAAAGAGATTAATACAAAATATCAAGGTATTCAAAAGGCTGACAAAGATAAATTGAATGCACTAGTGATTGCAGCACTGGAAAAATACTCAGGGAAGATAGATACGACAATGCAGTCCAAACTTTATTTACGGATCTTGGATAATGATTATTCGAATAAAAGTTATTTCTCAGTTCTATATATGAATAAAAATATAGAAATACGTGTAATGTCAAAAGATACTTCCTCAAAAGTAGATTATGCCAGTAGTAAATGGAAACTCAATGGAGTGGAGATCTCGGGTGGTGAAGTATTGCAGCTAAATTGTTCGAAAGCAAGTTTAAGCAGAGATACGAATACATTGGGATTATGGGATTCGGCAGGCGTTTGCATTGCTTCTCTAAAAATCACCCCTTACCATCCACCGATTGTTACGCTGGACATGCTTGATCGCAATGATGCGAGTTATTTCTTCGATAACGGATACGAAAAGTTTCCGGAACTGCGAAACGATTACAAGACTTTTACACTCAATCGGAGAAATGCTACAACAACGTATGTGCCGGTATTGGGAATAAATCTGATGGAGCAGAAGAAGCTAAAAGTAAAATACTCTGTTCGGCTAAGGTTGAGGGATGCAGGTTGTTCGGACGAGGTTCTACCTCGTTCGTGTTATGGTTTAGGCTCTGCCTAAGGAGTTAAAAGTTAAAAATGAAAATTAAATTAGATGGCCACACGCCTTCGGCGCTCGCCATGACAAGAAATAGAATAATAGAAACGGAAAGTATGAATGAGTTGCGTTTGTCAGTTACAGGCGGAGCCT